>NZ_JAEPVT010000020.1:0-58686 GCF_027109195.1 Rhizobium sp. AG207R | reverse complement strand
CCGGGTTCTGCATCCAGCCATTGGCAATCAGGATCCACAGCGCCGAGAAGTTCGATCCCAGCGCCACCGCCCAGGTCGCGACCAGGTGGCCAACCTTCGACAGCTTGTCCCAGCCGAAAAAGAACAGACCGACGAAAGTCGCCTCCAGGAAGAAGGCCATCAATCCTTCGATCGCCAGCGGCGCGCCGAAGATGTCGCCGACATAATAGCTGTAGTAGCTCCAGTTCATGCCGAACTGGAATTCCATCACGATGCCGGTTGCAACGCCGAGCACGAAGTTGATGCCGAAGAGCGTCCCCCAGAACTTCGTCATTTGCCGCCAGATCTGGCGGCCGGTCATGACATAGGTCGTCTCCATGATGGCAAGCAGCACGGAAAGGCCGAGCGTCAATGGCACGAACAGAAAGTGATACAGCGCCGTCATGGCGAACTGCAGGCGCGACAGCGCCACGATATCGAGTTCCATAGTCTTTCTCCCACGCTCCAAAAGGTGGTTGATGCACCGCGGCCTTGAACGGCCTTGGCTATGATTGATCGGTCAGATGTCTCAGTCCTGCCTCAGTCGGGCGAGCACTGCATCAAATTCGGTTTCTCCCCGCCGCGCGGTCGCGACGATGCGGCCCTTCTCAAGAACAATGATCCGGTCGGCGATCTCGGCTTCACGGCGAATATGCGTGGCGATCATCAGTGAACGCCCGCGGCTGCGGTCGGCGATGCGGTGCATGACATCACGTCCGGTTTCGCGGTCGAGGCCTTCCGTCGGCTCATCGAGAAGCCAGAGCGGCGTATCGCGCAACAGGAGCCTTGCGAGTGCCAGGCGACGGGATTGCCCGCCGGATAAGCCAAGCCCGCTTTCGCCGAGGCGCGTGGAAAGGCCTTTGGGCAGGGCCTGCACGTCTGGCAGGAGGCCGGCATCCGCAAGCGCCGCGTAGAGCATCTCATCGTCTGCGTCCGGGGCAGCAAGGCGCAAATTATCTCGCAGACTGTCTTGGAACAGCTCCGTGCGTTGGGGGAGCATTGTCGCCGGAACGGTTTCGACCACGCCGCGTTCGATGGCGAGTTCGCCGGCTAGGATGGCAAGCAGCGTCGACTTTCCGGCTCCGCTCGGGCCTATCACCGCGAGATGCTCGCCCAGTGTCAGGGAAAGCGCGAGATCTTCAAGCGAAGCCACCGCCGCTGCGTCATACCGTGCGGATATGCCGGAGAGCCGAACGGCCAAGCCCGCGGGCGGCATCTGATGCGCGGTGGCCCGGGCAACCTGTTCCAGACGCGGTGAAATGCGACGGGCAGCAAGCATGGTGCGGCCGAGTTCCAGCGCCCCACGGCGCAGCGCTGCAAAGGGTTCGAGCGCTGCAAGGGCCACCAGCAGGCCGAGAGCGGCAATCGGCGCACCGATAAGGCCGCGTTCTGCCAGGGCGGTGAGCGCCAGCAAAGTGCCGGACAGCAACGCGGCCGAGGCGAAGCCGAAGCCGGCGACAACACCGCTTTCGATCCGGTTCAGCGTATCATCTGCCTTTCGTAAACGATAATCGGCGACAGCGAGCGCCGCGCATTGTGTCTCCAATCTCCCGGCCATGAGGAGTTCGGTCTGTCCGGCGACGAGATCGATGGCACGCGAGCGCAGTGCTTCTATGGCGCGCGCCCGCTGTCGCGCCGGTTTCAGCGCCAGGCGTCCCGCAAGGGCCGGAATGCCAAGACCGGCAGCGACAAGCCATAGGCCAACGAGCAGCCCGAACGGGACCGAGAGCAGCATCAACGCGATGCTGACCGCCAGGGCGGAGACGATGGCGACGGTAGCCGGCACCAGAACGCGCAAATAGAGGGAGTCGAGCGCATCGATGTCCGCCGTCAGCCGGAAAAGCAGCTTGGCAGGCCTCTGCATCAAAATCGTTGCCGCCCCAGGTGCTGCCCAACCGCGAAACAGATTTTCGCGAAGAGCGGCAAGAACGCCGAGCGTCGCGTCATGGGTCGTCAGCCGCTCGCCGTAGCGCGCGCCAGTGCGAAGGATCGCCAACAGCCTGATGCCGGCGGACGGGGCAAAGACATCAAAGGTAATGGCCGTCGCCGTCAGGCCGGCAAGCGACGTCGCCGTGATGAACCAACCCGAGAGCCCGAGCAGGGCGATGCCAGCGAGCACGGTGAGGGCCGACAGCAGCGCGCCGAGCAACAATACGCGTCCCCGCGCTGCCAGGAAAAGCCGACAGATGGGATAAAGAGTGGAGAATGTCGACGTCATGCGGCTTCCTCCCGGACCGATGCGTCGATATGGATTACCCGACCCATTCTTGCGGCCAGAACGGGGTCATGTGTGGCGACAACGAGTGTCCGCCCGCGAGCAATTGCCAATAACGCATCGGTGACTTCACGTGCGGTTTCGGTATCGAGATGTGCGGTCGGCTCGTCCGCGAGAATGATGTCAACATGCGGGGCCGCGGCGGCACGGGCAATCGCTAGCCGGAGGGCCTCGCCGCCGGACAGACCCGCCCCACCTTCGCCGATGGACGTGGCGCCGCGCTGGGTCACAATTCGCCGTAGATGGGCAAGGTCAATCGCTTGTTGTACCGCGCGCGGGCTGACTTCGGGGCGGCCGAGCGTGATGTTGCCGGTCATCGTGCCGGCAAAAATATGCGGCCGCTGCCCGATCCAGGCCATGCGCCGTCGGACCGCGGACGCGGAAATATCATCAAGCCGCCGCCCGCCGACGTGGATCATTCCACTCTGCGAAGGAACGAGACCGGCAATCATCGACAGCATGGTCGTCTTGCCAGCACCGCTTTCTCCCAGGAGAGCCACATGCTCACCGGCTGCGATCGTTAGGCCGAAATCATGGAAAACAGGCGTTTGTTCGGGCCGGTGCCGGAAACAGAGCCGACTGATATTGATTGAAGGCAATGTATGCTCGCGGCTGGTTTCCTCCACCTTTTCATCGCGCCGGCCCGGCAACCTCGTGCCAGCGCCGGATAGGGCGTCTAGAGCTTCCAGGGCTGCCTCTCCGGCCGCCCGGTCGTGCCAGACCGCCGACAGCTCTCGCAGAGGTTCGAAGAAGCTCGGAGCCAGCAGGAGAATGAACAGACCTTGGGTCAGGCTCAATCTGCCGAACCAGGTGCCGACATCGAGCGCGCCGAGCATATTGAAGCCGACATAGACGGCCATTGCGGCAACGCCCAGCGCGGCGAACAGCTCAAGCACCGCGGAAGATAGGAAGGCGATCCTCAGCACCGCCATGGTGCGCATCTTGAGCTGTTCTGCATCGGTCCGCAATCGCAAGGCGGTGAGATCGACGGCGCCGAGCGCGCGAATAGTGGCAAGGCCGCGCAGCCGGTCGAGGAGAAAAGCATTGAGTCCGCCGGTCTCGGCCAGTTGCTGTTCGCTTGACGCCTTGGCTCGCCAGCCGATCAGGGCCATGAACACGGGGATCAGTGGTGCCGTAAGGAGCAGAGCGAGGGCCGCTATCCAGGAGACCAACGCAACACAGATGAGGATGGCCGGTGGGACGGCACTTGCTTTCAGTCGCGCCGGCCGGAAGCGAGCAAGATAGGGCACGATGGCTTCAGCCTGCTCGGCGATCAGGCTGGCTGCGAGACCGGACGCTGGACGATCGCTGTCCAGTGGCGATCGGGCGGCGAGTGCCGCAACTGCAATATCGCGCCGCCGGCTCAGTTCTGCGCGCGCGGCTCGAAAAGCCAAACGTCCGCCCAAGGCATCGAGTCCGGCACGCAAGGTGCCAAGAAGAAAGACGAGCAGCACACTTACCGCCGTTGCCATCATGCTATGCCTGTCAGCGATCACGCCTATTCCACTGGCAAGCAAGGCTGCTTGAGGAATCCAGAGGAGTGACGCCAGCGTTTGCACGAGAGCGGCCCGTGACAATTTGGCACGCATTGTCCTTGGCGACCGGTCTTTTGTGGAAGACGGTGGGATTGAGCTGTAGGTGCGGTCGGTCTCCGCCTCTCGTCTGACTTGCGATCCCGTATTGAAGAATGCGGTGGTCATCGTGCCTGCCTCTTGTCGATGGGGTTGGCGCTCATGCGCGTGCCCTCGAGTAAACGGCGGGCGTCTTAGCTGCCTCGACAAGCCCGAGATGACTGGGAAAGGATTGGACGAGAGGCGCAGGGCTCATGGTGATTTCCGTCGCTTTAGTGCCTTTAGACGATTCTAAAACGCACTTCATCCGGTGCGAGATTTTTGGGTTGTCTGACCGTCTGCACGGTGAACTTGACGTTTAGTAACCTGCCCGTGACGCTTCAGCTTTGACCTAGGTCAACTTCGAGAAACTATGACAGACGGGTCTTGCTAGGCACGGTCTCCGTCGGTGCGGGAAACGTTTGGTCGTCATCAGCAGCCGATTTTGGGTGACCGAGGAATCCAGACGGCGGCCAAGGTAGGGCGTCGAGCTATTCGTTCGCCGCCCCTCCATGTCGTCTTTCTTGCGCCTATAGAGATTGCGTTGTTCAGACCGCCGGCATGGCAACGCCGAGATAGGGATCGATCCATGTGATCTGGTCGGTAACGGACTTGACGCCTGGCACGTTCTCCGCCGCCACCTTGGCGGCCAGTCGCTCTCTTTCGTCGAAGATTGTACCCGACAATTCGACGACGCCGTTGTGAACACTGACTTTTATGAAGCCATTCTGGCTCCAGTCCTGATGGGACAGCTCGGCAATGACGGCCTCGGCGATCTGATCGTCGCTGGCTTGTCCCTTCTCCTTTGGCAGCATGTTGGCCAGCGCGCGCAAGAGGTCTGATCGGCAGGCCATTCCGATTACTTTGCCTTGTACGACGACGGGCAAGCGCTTGACCCCATGCTTTTCCATCAGGTCGACGGCAACCGAGAGCGAGGCATTGGGAGCAATAGTGACAACTTCCGACGTCATCACTTCCTCAATGCTGCGGCCATGCGAAAGAACATATTCGTCAGCGAGCTTGCCGGGGCTGGTTAGAAACTCGAGCAGCCAGGGTCGCTTGCGCTCCGTCTGCAATTCCGAGCGGCGAAGGAAATCGCCCTCGCTGACAATGCCGACAATATTTCCGCCGGCATCAACGACTGGAAGACCGCTGATGTGACGGTCGAGCATGATCGTCGCCGCATCCACAACGGATGTTTTGGGGCTTACGGTGATAGCTGGTGCGTTCATGATTTCTTGAATGAGCATGGTCTTCTCCGGCGATGGATTTGGTTTGCGGTGCCGATAGGGGTTGGGTTGTTCCATGCCGACAAGGTTACACAGCGCACGATTGCCACGCTTTGATCGACATCAAACGAGCGACGCTAGTAGCGATCATCGGCAAGCCGTTTTGTGCGACATTGAAGCGCCTGTTTGAGAGATACCCGGTAACTTCGATTGACCAAGGCTGGAGAGCTCCACTAGAAGCCTATTGTGGAACGAGCATCATCCCGGCTGCGACCGCCATCAAGGCGACCGTGCCCCAGCCGATGCATACGGCCCCTTTCCCGATTGTGTATGGACCCATGATCTTGCGGTTTGCCGCCAGCAGCAGAATGACGGCAATGAGCGGGACGGCGAGCAGACCATTGATCACAGCGCTCCAGAACAATGCGTTCATCGGAGTGATCGGCGAATACTGAATGATCAGCGCCAGCAGCACACTTATGGCGATCACGCCGTAAAAGCCCCGAGCGTCATTTGGACTGCGTTCCAGGCCGAATTTCCATCCCATGGCCTCGGCAAGTGCATAGCCGGCCGAGCCCGCGAGAACGGGCACGCCGATGAGACCGACGCCCAGTATTCCGAGCGCGAAGATAAGTGCGGCAAAGGGTCCGGCTAGCGGCCGCAGCGCGCTTGCTGCTTGCGCGGCGGTGTCGATCTGCGTGATGCCGGCGACATTGAGCGTCACGGCGGTCGCCAATATGATGAAGAAAGCCGTGAGATTGGAGTAGAGCATGCCACTCCATGTATCCCAGCCAATACGACGAAGTTCCTTGGGAGCTGTCGCACTGTCTCTGGACAAAGGCACTGAACCGGGAGCGGCATTCATCTCCTCCACCTCTTCCGATGCCTGCCAGAAAAAGAGGTAAGGACTGATCGTCGTACCGAAGACGCCGACGACGACCGCGGCATAGGTCGACGTCGGAGTGATCCTTGGCCAAATCGTCCTCAAGGCGACTTGCTGCCAGTCGATGTGGACGGTGAAAAGGACCGCCGCATAGGCCAGGAGCGAAATTGTCAGCCACTTCAAGAACGCGACATAGCGGTGATATGGGATGAAGACCTGAAGCGCGAGCGTTCCGAAAACGAAGAACATTGTCATCAGGTGCCGGTTGAAGCCTGTCACCAGCTCCGCGACCTCGCCCATGGCGGCAACATCGGCGGCGATATTCAGAATATTGGCGATCAGGAGCGAGAAAACGACGGCATAGAGGACCATCGGTGGAAATGCGGTCTTTATGTTCGCCGCCAGGCCCTGCCCGGTCACACGACCGATCCTTGCGCACGTCGCCTGGACGACCGCCATCATCGGAAATGACACCGGCATGGTCCATAGCATGTTCAGACCGAATTGCGCTCCGGCCTGGGAGTACGTGGCGATGCCGCTCGGATCATCGTCGGCGACACCGGTGATCAGGCCTGGACCCAAACTCGCGAGTGGGTGCTCTCGTAGGCGAGCAAGACGACCCGACAATCGCGATCGCCACGAGGATCGTCCAACGGTGACGAGTTCCTGACTCATTGGCCGCTATCTCGCGTCGTTGAAACGCTGACGGCGTCCGAAGGCAGGAGCGTCGTGCGATCGACATATCCATTGATTCCTCGAATTCCCTCGATAAGCGTTCGGATCGCCTTTTGTTGGATATTGGACTCGACGATTCCCTGGACTTGTACCTGGCCGTCTTTGACGGCGACGTCGATCTTGTTGCTATCAATCCCAAGATCCGCGGCCAGCCTGGTCTTGATGGCGAGCTTTATGGCGTCATCGCCCTTAGCGATGTGTCGACCAGGCGCGTCGATGACTAGATTGATCAAATCGCATCGACTGACGATACCGACAAGACGATGGTTGCTGATAACAGGAACTCGCTTGATTTTGTGAGACAGCATCAGGTTGCCGATCCGCCCGACATCCGTCTCGGGGGTAACGCTGATAACCTCACGGTTCATCGCCTCGCCAACCGACCAGCCGTAAATTTGAATATAACTGTTCAAACCATGCCGATCGTATTGCTCTGGTCCGTCTTTGGCCGACGACGCCCAATTGTCGCCGACGCGTCGCATGAGATCCCCTTCGGTCAGGATGCCGCAGACCTCGCCATTGTCGTCAATCACGGGAAGACCGCTGATATCATTGGCGCGCAAGAGCAGCGCCGCGTTTCGGACGCTCATCGTTGGAGTGGCTGTGATGACATTCCGTGTCATGATGTCCTTGGCTTGCACGACGACTCTCCATCTTCACTTACGTTAGGGATTCCCGCTATAGTGACGCCCACGGAATCGCAGGCACGCCAGAAGCCGCTCGATGCCATCCTCAGGCATCGTTTCGGATTGATTCCAGAACGATCGCCTGCTCTTGGGCCGAGGCCAGCAATTCTTCCGCATATTCCTCAGCGGATTTCGTGTCGGTTCCGCACAGTCTGGCGTCATGGCATTTGCGATCGATGGCGTGCCGCATTGCTTTGATGAGATCTGCTCTCTCTTCGATATCGTGAAGACGTATCAGACGGGTGAGCGCCGTCTGCGCGATGAGTTCAAGAACCATCATGCGGCCCTCCACCTCGCCGAGGGAGGGAATGGCTTTAGAGGCTGCACCGCCCAGGCTGTCGCGTTTGGCTCTCAGCATTGGTTTGTTCCTTCATGGGTTTGGTTGCAGAAAGCAGTCTGCGGATATTCGCCGCTGCGGCATTGATCAGAATCAATGAGGGGAAGGATCTTCCCGACGAGACGCGGAGCGGCGTGGTGATGTGATCCGGCGATCTGTGCTTCAGGATAATTGCGTCTTGGAGGCAGGGCTGGTCGGTATATTCGCGAACTGGCTGTATGGACCATCCTCCGATTTGGAAGGGCCAAGCGCACGCAATGCATTCAGGATAACGGCGACATCGATGACTTCCTGAAGCAAAGCGCCGTGCAGCGGCGGTAAATAGCCGAATGCCGCGGCGATCATGCCGGCAACCGAAAGGCCAAGTCCCACAACCACGCTCTGGCGGGCGATCGCAACAGTCCGGCGGGCGACAACAAGGGCGGCTGCCAAGGGATCAAGCCGGTCCACGAGCAGTACGATGCTTGCCGCCTCCGAAGAGGCCGCCGCCCCGCGCCCGCCTAATGCAACACCTACGTCGGCCGCCGCAAGTGCCGGCGCATCGTTGACGCCGTCACCCACCATCATCACCGGACCGAAGCTTTTAGCCGCAATAACGGCCTCCACTTTTGAAGCCGGTGTCTGCTCGCCGAGCACCTGTTCGATGCCGAGGATGTTGCCGACATGCGAGGCAACATCCAGGCGATCGCCGGAGGCAAGAACGATTTTCGCGATTCCGGCGCTGCGCAATCGCTGCAGAACGCTGATAGCCTCCGCGCGCACCGGATCGGCCATGATGATATTTCCCGCGACAACGCCGTCGATTGCGACTGTCACCGTCGCTTCACCGGATCGATGATGATCTTCAAGGTCTTGGGAAGTGCCCCGAACACTTCGGCTTTTCACAAAGCGGCTACCACCGATCACGACGCGGCGTCCGTCGACCATTCCTTCAAGCCCCAGTCCGCCGACTTCCTCGACATTGGTCGGCGGCGAGAGCCGCAGATTGCGCTCCTGCGCTCCCGTGATCAAAGCGGCAGCCATGACGTGGCTCGATGCTTGATCCAAGGAGGCGGCAAGACGCAACAACTCGTCCTTATCGATCCAAGCGTTGCAGCCGACCGCCACGATTTGCGCCTTGCCGTGCGTGAGTGTGCCGGTCTTGTCCAGGACAGCAACCCGTACGCGGCTTAAGGCTTCAAGGGCGCCACCGTCTTTGACTAGGCAGCCTATCGTGGCACAGCGCGAGATGCCCGACATGAGCGCGACCGGTACGGCCAGGATAAGCGGGCAGGGCGTGGCGATGACGAGAACGGCAAGAGCACGTCGCGGATCGTCGGACAGCGGCCAGGCCGTCAACGCTATCGCTACCGTCATAAGCAAAAATGCCAGGCCATAGCGATCCGCAAGGCGCGCCATCGGCGCCTTGCTTTTCTGGGCCGTCTCGACGAGGCGCACAACCGCAGCATATGTGCTTTCAGAGGCGGGGCGGAGTGCCTTGAGGGTAAAGACAGGACCTACCGATGCGCTGCCGCTGAGAACCTCTTCACCAGCTCGATGATCCACAGGGAGTGGCTCTCCCGTTAACGCAGACTCGTCAAGAATGGCGCGGGGAGACAGAAGAATACCATCGACGGGCAGCACTTCGCCTTGACGGATCATGATGTGGTCGCCGGCAACAATCTTCTCGATAGGAGTTGGTTCCAACCGATCGCCAACATAGCGAAATGCAGTTCGTGCCACTCGTCCCATCAGTAACGTCATCTCACGGGCTGCGCGGCCGGACGCATATCCCTCCAGCATCTGTCCACCTGCATACATCAGCGCGACGACGTTGGCTGCAAGGCTTTCGCCAAAGTAGAGGGCGAACGCCATCGACAGGGCGGCGACGATATCCAACCCGAAATCGCCGTGATGCAAGGAACGGAAGGTCTGCAGCAACAACGCGCCCAGGATCGGCAAGGTGGCGAGTGCCCAGACAAGAGAGGCAAGCGCGACGTTGTCGATCAATATGAGGGTAAAGCCTGCCAAAAGCCCGAATGCCGCAATCAGCACCAAAGATGACCCACTGGTTTTTAGCAGGAAAACTACCGTGCTAGTCACGCTGGAGAATGTCATCCTTGGCTCCGGTGGCTGAGTTTGTATCCGATATGACGTTGCACTCGATCGGCCGATTAGAACCGTTTCCTTCGATCAGACATTGATCCGCCTCAATGCGACCCGTCCGAGAGATGCGAATTTTATGAAAAGCCGCGAATAGATCGCTTCTTCCGCTCCGCAGTGCGATTCATGGTGTGTTGGTCAAATCTCGAGCGCATATTTAATCCGTCGTGAATAGTCCAGCGCACGTAGAACATGCGTCGGTAATCGTCGTGCTTCCGAGAATTTTATCGCCCTGTAGTCGGCTCTGGTTCCGATCTGCGTGTTTTGGCTATGATTGCCGAGTTCGACGATGTTTTCTCTCACCGTAAGAATATTGGCGCCGTGGTCCCACCCACGTTCCAAGGCGACATCAAAGGGGAGGATCATGGTCCGCATTGCTGAGGCAATCGCCCGCGCACCGTTGCGGGTGACGATGTAGCATGCGGCGGATCCCTGGGGACCGTGCAAACAACGGCCGATCTCATCTCCAGAAATCGTCGTGGTGAGCAGCCGGAACCCGCGGATCCTGTGGTTGAACAGCTTGACGATGTCAGCGGTCGGCGCCGCGGCAAGTATCTGCGAGGTCCGCTCCAGCAAATCGCCGACGATTTCCACGTCGTCCTCGATAACGATGGATGCCTCGAATGTGCTGGATAGGAACATGTCCACGGCGCGCAGGTGGCTTCGGTAGCAGCCGTACTCGCCCGGCAGTAATTGTCTACCGCCATGTCTGAAAAAACTGGCGTGATCGACGTCGACATAGCCCGTGGGAGCGACACTATGCCCGTCAATGGCGGGAACCCGTATGATATGAATACCATGGGCGAGTGCCTGCGAGCGGATAGCTTTCCACCTGTCAACACATCTGGCCAGGTTAATGACATAGACACCGAGGCTCTCGGGTAAAACAACCATTGATCAGTCACCCCTGCTCCCATCCGTCAATGACAAGGGTTTTGTGCGGGTTCCTGAGGAAAGGCTGTCCATTCTTCGTAAGAAGGCATGCTTCAGCAAAAGCCACGTCAATTGCCGAAGACGACATATAAAGCGCGACGCTTCCAGCCATGCGCGATAGGGCTGAACAGTCACGTGGCGCCATCGCCGCAAATGATAGGTTCGGCGTTTGGCCTGGATCTGGGACGGCAATCCGGTATCCTGGTTGATCGGCACGGGAAAGACAAAAGCGGCCTTCAGGCCCGCCAGATATTCAAGGTCGAAGGCAAGATCGAACGGCAAACGCATCGGAACGAGCTTTTCGACAAACCACGTGGCGGCTCGCCGGTTGAGCAGATAGGCGCCCGATCCTTTCTCGCGAGTAAGCGCCACGGCAAGGGAGCGTTGGGACGTCAAGTCGGCAAACGGGTATTTGCGACCGCGATTGACCGTCGAAAGCCGCAGGATGTCCCAATCGGCGTTCGCCTCGATTGCGGCCCTCAAGAGTTGTTTCAAGTCGGCGGGAAATTCGAGATCATCCTCCAGTATCAGGGCGAATTCTGACTCCGAGGCAAGCAGGCGCTTTGCGCATTCAATATGGCTGAGGTAGCAGCCGACCTCCGCGAGATTGCCCATTCTTCCATGCAGAAGCCTGTAGGCTCCCTCGCGGAAGTCCTTGATGGGCAATTCAAGCGCTTGTCCGTCGACGGCGGCAACTCGTTCGAACGGCAGTTGTATACTATCGAGCTTATCCCGCATGGCGGACAGCCGATCAGCAGCACGGTCGAGATTGATGAGGTAAGTCTTCATGGGAAGATCGCTAAGATCTTTGTCATTCATGCTGGGCGCTCGTTCCGACAGGAATGGTGGCGATTGTGTTTGTCGGAGCGGACATTGTTTGGCCTGGCTTACGGGCGGCTTACAGAAACTTGTCAAAAAAGTGAAAATAGCCCTCAGGTTGGATTTCCGGCGCAAGTTTAGCTGGAGCGCCCAGCCCATCGCCCAGGCGGGAGTAATGCGGAGGCTTTTCTCGTTCGCCTGCCGCCGGGATATCGAATTGGACATCGCGACCCGCGATGCCGCGGGATCGAGGCGGGTGCCGCAAAACGGATGCCAAGAGGCGTGCCTCGAATTCGCCAAGAACAAAGAGGCTTTTGCGCTTAAGTCACCCTACGGATCAACGCCAAAGTTTTGGACTGGCTCATGCGCGTGCTGCTCGTTGAAGACAATGCCAAGCTCGCATCGCTGACAAGCGAGGCAATGCGTTCGCATGGCTTTGCTGTCGATTGGGTCGGTTCAGCCAGCGATGCCGAGGAGGCTATCTCCACGATCAGCTATGAGGCGGTCATTCTCGATCTCGGCTTGCCAGATCGCGACGGCCTGTCTTTGCTCGAACCTGTGCGTCGCCGGGCGCCCTCAACGCCTATTCTCATCCTGACGGCACGCGATGCCGCAAGTTCGATTATCGATGCGCTCGACAGCGGTGCCGATGACTATCTCGTCAAGCCCTTCGTTATGGGCGTGCTGATCTCGCGCGTTCGTGCCTTGATGCGTCGCCCAGCCCTGCGCCACGATACGATCCTCAGGGAGCGCAACGTCCATCTTGATCTTTCACAGCATATTGCCAAAGTCGGAGAGGTTGAACTGCAGCTCAGTCGCCGCGAGTTCGCCGCGCTGGAGTTGTTTCTTCGGAGATTCAACAGGGTCCTCTCCAAGGGTGAGGTCGAGGAGTCGATCTATGGCTTCGGCGAGGAACTGAGCTCCAACGCCGTCGAGGTTCTCATCCACCGATTGCGTAAAAAGCTCCAGGCCGCGGGTGCTGCGATCGATATCCATAACATGCGAGGTGTCGGCTATATGCTGACGGAGGGACGTTCATGACATTTCGCCGACTGACGCTATTCAGGCGCCTCGTCGTTGCTATGTCTATCGTCGCACTGGTTGCAGTCTGTGCGAGCGTTCTTTTCTTGTACGTCCGTTTTCAAGCGGCCAACGATGCTTTTCGTGAAGAGACGCTCTCGACTTTCGCGCAAGACATGCAGCGCCAGTTCGCCTCGGATCCGCAACTCATCGGTGGGCCGGCAGCTGCCTTGAAAACGCGAATCGAGGAACTGCGCGGACAATTCGCCATAGTGACCGATACAGGGAAAGTTCTTGCCAGTTCGGAGACGTCGGATCAGCCGCTGGTTCCTGTCTCAAACCAGAAGGTTCGGTACTTTTTGCTCCCGAGTCACGACAAAGTCAGAGCCCTTTTTGGCATCTCAATGCAGCTTGATGCCACTGATCCCGCGCGTTTCGTGCAAATCGCCTTCCCGCGGGAGCACGTCATTTTCGATACCGTATTGGAGGAGTTCGTCACTGACATCGCGTGGATATGGATTCCATTCGTCTGTCTTCTTCTGCTGGTCAACATCCTCGTGCTGAAATTCGCGCTGAAGCCATTGAGCCAGGCGGCGGAAGAGGCACGGCAAATCGGGCCCTCCAGCATAGCTACGCGACTGACGGAAACCAAGATGCCGGAGGATGTGCTGGCATTGGTGAGCGCGGTCAACGAGGCGCTTGATCGCTTGCAGGCGGGCTTTCTGTCACTTGAGCAGTTTTCGAGCCATCTTGCCCATGAGCTTCGGACGCCGCTCGCGATTATCAAGGCTCGTCTTGCGCTCTCGCAAGATGCAATCGCACGGAAAGTCGAGGAGGATTTCGAGGGTGTAGAGCGGCTGGTCAGTCAATTGGTCGATCGCGTCAGGATCGGTGGCCTGCATTTTGAGGCAAGCGACCGGGTGGATCTTGGTGATATCGGACAGCGGGCAGCGGCATTCCTTGCGCCGGTCATTCTTTCCAAGGGCCGCGACATCGAATTGCAGTCACCCTTGGAGCCCGTCGTGATTAGCGGCGCGTTCGATTTTATCTTTCGAGCCCTGCGCAATCTTATTGAGAATGCACTGAACCACACGCCTCCGGGCACGACGATTACGGTGACGATCTTTCGATGTGGCATCACGGTCTCTGATTCCGGCCCAGGATATCCCGCTCGATGGCTCGAGCCGATTGCGGTTGTCGGCAAACCCGACAGCGGAGCGAGCGGTCTCGGCCTTGGCCTGTCGATCGTGAAGGAGACGATGATTGCTCACGGAGGCGATCTCAAACTCACCAATTTGCCGGAGGGCGGAGCATCCGCGACAATGGAATTTCCAATCCATCGGAAAGCGATCTGAGAATGGAGCCTTCATGTTCTGCAAAGATTATCTTGGCAGAAAGCTGAGGCTTGGCAGTTGTCGGACCTGCTGATGCAGCTCCTTTGCCCGGGCTTATCGAGCTCTGCCCTTCTTTAGAATGGCCACCAGTTCCTTGACCTCGATCAATGTTGCGACCTTTGGCTGGTCCTATCCTTTTCCCGCTAACGGAATCTCAAGGAGACGGTCATGGACGACATTACTCTCAGACAGAATATTCTGGATGAACTGGAATTTGAGCCGAAAGTGGATGCAGCCGAAATTGGTGTGACCGCGCGCGACGGCGTCATCACTCTCACCGGACATGTTGGCACATATGCGGAGAAGGACGCTGCCGAGAAAGCCGCGAGACGCGTCAAAGGCGTCCGCGCAATAGCCCAGGAAATAGACGTTCGAATCCTTGGCCCGCGGCGGACAGACGACGACGACATCGCCCGACGGGCAGTCAAAATATTGGACTGGAATATCTCCATTCCAAAGCAAATGGTGCAGATCCGTGTATGCAAGGGCGTCGTTACGCTTACCGGTAACGTGGAATGGCAGTACCAAAAGAATGCTGCCGCTGCCGCTGTCAGGGATCTCGCCGGTGTCGTTGGCGTCTCCAATCTTATAGAAGTCGTTCCCGGCATCAGCGCCGATGACGTCAAGAAGCGCATCGAAAATGCACTGGAACGGGATGCGGAATTGGAGGCGCAGGCGATTCAGGTCGATGTCTCCGGCGGCAAGGTCACCTTGAAGGGCAAGGTCAGAACATGGTCCGAGCGGCGCGCAGCGGAACGTGCCGCGTGGTCGGCACCGGGCGTCTACGCGCTCGACGATCAGCTGACCGTAGCCTGATCTGTGCGCAATGACATAAGAGAGGATGTAAAATCATGAGCACGGATTTCACACGAACGGAAGAAGCTCTGCTTGCCGGTGCCGGATATCCCCTCCCGCACCACCAGGACTGTGACTTTCGCCTCGACAGAGCAGACAGGGACAAATGGGAAATTACAATTGTGTCGTCCCGCGCTCAGGCGTGGGTTCATGATGAATTGTGCAATCCCCTCTGCCAGTGTCTGAGCGATAGCCTCAAGGTAGATATATTGGGTGCGGATCGCTTTCTGAAGCAGGTACATGCCTTGGGGTTTCGAACCGAATTTGTCGGCACCGGCGGCAAAGATCTGTTCTGAGGTGGAGCTATGTATAAGTCGATTGTCTGTGCAGTTGGCCTCGGATCGAAGGAGAAAGCCGAGCATCTGATGCATACGGCTTGCGCGCTTCTCGATGCCGATGGAACCCTACATGTCGCTCATACTGTCGAGCGCTTTCCCTCCCTTGTCCGGCAGGGGCCGGATGAATGGGCGGTCTCCGTCATCGGCGAGGCGGAAGAAAAGCTGTCGCTGCTTTGCAGGGAGCTTTCAGTGCCAGCGCTTGTCCATGTTCGCACCGGTCGCGCCGCCGACACGGTGCTCGCCATTGCGATCGAAACAAAGGCCGATCTGATCGTGGTGGCGGCTCATACCATCGATGTTTTCGATCGGGTATTTGGATCCACCGTCGACCACATTGTCCACCATGCGAAATGCTCCGTTCACATCGATCGGATTCCCTCGCCGCCGAAACAATAGATATCCAACTTATTAAAAGGCTGGATTGCGTCCTCGCATTGGAGGCCCGATCGTACAAGCGTAGGCTAGAGGGCGTATGTTGCGGCCGTTCACGGCCATCGATCTCAAGACATATGGTTTGACCTCAGACCTTCCAATCAACAGGATCGCGATCGACGAACCTGTCAAAAGCCTGTCATGGGAAGACGAAAGCAGTCTCCCGAGAAGATGTGGCCGTGCATTTCGCCGCAATTGCTCCCCTAGATGTCAGGGCTCTCAGGAGCTGCTGTTTGGTCGTCGCCGTCAATTATGTGGTTGCAGCCAAAAGTAACCCCTTTTTGGAAATCAACGAAAATTGAGCGCCATGACAGATCCGCGAAAATCATCCTCCAAGCTTAATCGCTCTATCGGAGCCGGCCTTGTCCTTGCCGTGCTGGCGGGGCCGGCCGTTGCTGCCTCGCTCAAAAGTATCATGGGCAGCATGGGCGATAACACCACTTCAGCCAAGGCCGTGCTTGCCAACTTCGACAGCAAGGCCGCCGAGCAGGTCCTGCAGCGCTACGCGGCGGATGCCGCAGCTGCTGACGCCATGTTTGCCAACCAGAGCAGCACCAAGGAGAAGGATCTCCATGCCCGCTTCAGCAGGATGGCGATGATTGCCAATACCGCGAGCCAGCAGGCGCAAGACAAAGCCTCGTTTCGCAAGGCATTCGTGGCTGTGGCAGCCGAATGCAAGTCCTGCCACACGGCTTACAAATAGCTGCTGCAAATCTTCCAGAATAGGAAACTCCCCATGAGCGAACAAAGATCCGCCTACGAACCCTATTGCGAACCACCCGCCGAAAATGGCGGCAAGATTTCATCTACCAAGAGCGATGTCGTTCGTGCCTGGGACCTTCCCACGCGTCTGTTCAAATGGTCGCTCGTCGCCTTGATCATCACGGCCTGGGTCTCGAGCGGTTTCAACGATCCGGACATGACGGTTCACAAAGCGGCAGGCTACGGCGTTCTCGTACTGGTGGTTTATCGCGTTCTTTGGGGTGTGTTCGGGAGTTCAACGGCTCGCTTTTCTGGTTTCGTACGCTCTCCCGCCGCCGTGTGGACCTATCTCAAGGCGTTACGGCGCAACAGAGCAGAGCGCTATCTTGGCCACAACCCCGCTGGCGGTCTGATGGTCATCGGTCTCATCGTCGCTTGTGGCGTTCAAGTCCTGCTTGGTATGTTCTCCAGCGACGGAGTGACCGCCTCAGGGCCTTTTGCTGGGCTGGTGGGTGACAGCGTTTCGAGTTGGGCCGCTTCTATCCATTCTGCTTGGTTCTATTTCGCCATCCTTGCCTTGGTCGCGTTGCACGTCGTTGCGAACTTCTATTATCAGTTCATCAAGCGTGAAAATCTCATCGGCGCCATGATCACCGGCCGCAAACGGCGCGAAGCCTATGTCGACCATAAAGAGGCGACCGGTGGCACGCTGCCTGTTGCAGCCCTCTGTCTTCTGGTCGCCTTTGGTCTGGTTTATGGTACCGTCACGCTGTTTGGCGGCAGCTTCTTCGCTTCAATCTAGGGCTTGGCCTAATCAAACAGGAGCGTCACGGCTGTCAGATGGCCGGGCTCCACTTCGATCTCCAGCCGCCCCCTATGCAGGGCCATGATCCGGCGCACGATCTCAAGGCCGATACCCATGTGATCGGCTTTGAGATCGCCAAAGGGGATCTTCGCCGGAGCGTCAAAAACACCTGCGTCATCGTTGACTGTCAAGCGCAGACCAGGGCCTGCAACAACGTCGATGGCCGCACCTTCCGGGGTATGTTTTACGGCGTTTTCGATGAGGTTTCGCAATGCGTCCTCAAGCAGTGGCGCATGACCTTCAACAGAGCCAGCGCCAAGATTGCTGTAGGCAATGGTGTGATTGAGGTCATAGACCAGGGGTGCGATATCGGTGACCACCCAATCAGCCAGCTTTGCCAGATCGACCGGCCGGAACACGGCACGGTCAGCACTTTCGAGCCGCCCCAGCGCCGTGATCTGGCCGACAAAACCCGCCAGCGCGTCGAGATCTGTCTCGATCTTGCGCGCACGGGGATGCTCGATATTGCCAAGTTCCAGCTTCATCATAGCCAGCGGCGTGCGGATCTCATGCGCAACAGCGGTGGTGAACAGACGCTGCGATTTCATGAGCGTGCCGATGCGCGCAAGGCTCCTATTGACGGCAGCGGCAAGATCGGCGATTTCCCGCGGCATGCCGGTCTGGTTGATCAGATGGCTGGGGTCCAGCGGATCGAGATGGCCGGCCTCTCGCGCTGCTTTTGCAACCGGGCGCAGGGCCTGGCGGATTGACAATAACGTGCCACCGAGGACGAAGAGCAGCATGATGGCCATCGGGGTGGCGAGATGATCCGCAAACTCACGCCCGATCACCGCCCACATGATGCCGTCGCTGTCGTGCAGGATCGCGATCTCGATAAAAATCTTGTCCCCATGGATTTCATAGGTCTTGCCGCCGGCGACGGCGAGCGGTTTACCGTCGCTCAGCATGCGAGACCAGAGGTCCGGCGGATTGACCTCGTGCGGCAGAAGGTGATTGTCGCAGCGCGCGTCGCAGTTCGTATAGAGAATCTGACCGGTCGGTGTGCGGATGCGGGTGATGTAGAAGCCACCCTGGACGCCGTAACGGTCGAGGTCGTGCGGCAACTTGTAGGGCGCTTCGTCATGACGGCGTTCGAAACCCTTCGACAGCTTTCCGGTTTCACGTTCGATCATCAACGCCGCCAACTGCTCGTTGTCGAAATAATAATCGGCAAAGACGAGTGCGGCCTGCACCGCCATGGCCAGCGCTGCAAAGAGCGCGATGCGCAGCGTGATGATGCGGATCAGCGTTGGCGGCCGAGCAGATCGATCAACCATTTTGGCGCTTTTCCCGCAGCAAATAGCCGATACCGCGTATTGTTTCGATGCTGATGGGCAAATCGAACGGGGCGAGGCGGCGGCGCAGGCGTGAGATCGCCAATTCCACCGCGTTGGTCGAGATATCGTCGCCAAATTCGGAGAGTTTGCTTTCGATCAGTTGCTTGGGAGTGACCCGGCCCGCGTTGCGAATAAGCAGTTCCAGGACGGACCGCTCGCGTGGTGCGACTGCGAGCGATTCACCGCCGACTGTCACGACACCGTTTGCGGGATCGAAGGACAGGCCCCCAACGATGATGGATTCGATGTAATGCGGCGCTCTGCGGCGCAGAAGGGCGCGACAGCGCGCGAGCAATTCGATGTGATTGAACGGTTTGACGAGATAGTCATCGGCACCGCCGTCGAGGGCCGCTACGCGATCTTCAATCGAACCGCGCGCCGTGATCACGAGGATCGGTGCGGCAAAACCTTCACGACGCAGTTCCCCGATGAGATTCAAGCCGTCGCCGTCCGGTAAGCCTAAGTCCACCAAGGCCAAGTCGTAGCTGACAGTTTGTGTTGCCAGCAGCGCGGCGCCTACCGTTGCCGCACTATCAAGGCGCCACCCCGCCTGATGGACACTTTCGGTCAGCAAATCGCGCAGGCGGGCACTATCTTCGACCAGTAACAAACGCATACAGACCCCGATTTGTGGTCACGGTGGTTGCGGACCACGACGACAATTTGCTGGTAACGCTTCCCGCCGTGCCAGAGCCCACTCTAGACGAATGAACCACGCGGTTCGACTAGGATCTTGTAAGAACATCGAAATCAGGACCGTACCGCACAGTGAAGGTCCAAATCCGAGGCCCGGATACCCTCACGCATGAATTGCCGAAGCTATTTTCCTGGTAACGAAGGCGTGTCGACCCGTCTGTGATGCCGCCGCTGGTCTGTAACCTCAATTGAGGCATGTCAAAGTTGCCATCCAAGTGCCTTGATAAACGTAGTATTCGCAACCTTTTCAGCGAAGTTTGCCTGTGCGGGTTGCTGATATTCTTGCGCCCGGGGGATCACGCTCTATGAAATGGCATACATCGCATCAGTTTCCCGCGGTGAGGCTCGTCGTGCGCTCCGGCGAGAAGTACAGGGTCATCAAGACCGTCCGGGATGCGGCAGTAACATTGATCTCGGATTGGCCGAGCGACGATGGCGAGGAATATGTCATGGCGATCAGGGCATGCCTTGATGCTCTGAACGACGTCATCCCTCCGGAAGCGGCCAGAGAGGCTCTTATCCGTGCCGCTGCTGAAGAGCGTATCCTCTATATTTCGGTCATCGGATGACGTTGGGTTCGCACAGGGCGTGCGCTCCCTTTGCGCAACCACCTCAGCCTATTGATGCAGATCAAGGTCCAATATCGCCAGAGAAGCTACCAATTGATCACGAATGCAAAGTGGACATTTTCGTTGTTCGCTTTGACTTCGGGTCGGCAGATCCGTGAGAAGGAGAAGAACATGCGTGCAGCTTTGCTGGTCGCCGCGATAGTCGGCCTTATCTTCGGTGCCTATGCCTACCAATCCAGTGGCTCCGACAAATCAAAAGAACCAAAGCAACAGTCGTCGACGAATACGGGTAGCACAACCGACAAACCTAAGCTCGGTTACCCGGATCCCTATATTCCCCCGACAAAGGGCAATGGCTTTTGATTTCTAACGACAATCAGAGGATGAAATAATGTCAAAATGTAACCCGACTGTCGTGGTCAAACGTCGGCGCCCGCGTGCGCCGCGATTAGCCTTGAGCCCATCGAAGACTTTAGGCCCTCTTCCACCAGTCGGTTCTCCCTCGAATATGCAAAATCCGCCAACTCGTCGCGTGTTGCATCTCTCCGGGGTTTCCTCCGCGACGTGACGACTCAATTTTCATGGCCGAATGCCCGCGTCCAGGCTTCCGACGAGGCCTGACGCCTTGTCGGCCTTTGGATCTTTCACAAAAGGCACCGAGATCTGCACAGCCGTCGACCGATTTTTCAATGTGCACGGATGAAGAATGCCGATGGTGGTGACATCCGCGACCGCCTCAGGCGTGCCGTCGCTGCTCATCATTGAGTTTTCTCGCAATACCTATGCAGAAGATGCTCGCTGCGGAGTTGTCTCATCCGTCTCAGCAAAGCTGGCCGGATGGAAGATTATGCATTACGTTCAGTCACTCTCGGTCACGATGGATCATCGTGGTGCACGGTGGAGCATCTCTGGGCTTTGAGTTTCAAAGAGGCATTACGCGGAGGTTCCAGATCGAAGAGTTCGGGGCAGGGGACTGGGAGATGGAAATCGGGGACTACTCACGCCTCCTGCGCCTTCTCCGATCTGATCGATTTTGCGCCCACGGTTCCACTTTTGACTATTTCTTTCGCTGCCCTTTTTAGCTCAACAGTTTTCGTTGCGGCCGCAGGTTCAAATCCTGCCCCCGCAACCAGTTCCAGCATAAAAGCCTGATCGTGCAAGTGTAGCAGACGCTCAAAGGGCAATCGGCCCTTCAGACAAAGCCTCGAACGCATATACCGCCGGGCTTTCGTCGGTCAGACCGCTGGATCGAACTCAACAGTGGACAAAGCCCTTGGGGCAAGATCACGCCGCATCATAAGAGGCAGTCATCCGTTCTGTCAGTAGGCGCGGCCTCTTCCATGCCATCTCCTAAGAAACGATCCGGCGATGGAGCCGAAGTTCGGTGCTGTCTAGCGTTGCATTCCCTCCCTCGCGGTGCGCTCTTGAGAAATATACCAAAGTCTAGGCATACCTTTTGCGTGCCCAGATGTAGACCGAAGTGGACTGTTGTAAGCGTCGGTATGGGCGAGCTACCGTGGCTCGGGGATGACTACTAGGGGTCGCGATATTGTTCCGGAGAAGGATCGTTTCCCCTCCGAATTGTCTTCATCGCATCACATCAACCTTATAGAGGCGTTAAGCTGATGGTGCCGCCAGCTTTGACTGTAGACGAGATCGGTGACTGGCTGCGGGCTATCGGACTAGGTCAATACGAGCGCCTTTTTCGTGAAAACGAGATAGACGGCGATGTTCTGCTTGAGGTAACGGAACTCGACCTGGAAAAGTTTGGAATTCCCTTCGGGCATCGAAAACGGCTGATCAAAGCGATCGCCGCCCTCGTTTCCAAGTCCGTGACGGAAGCGGGCAAGATATCCACTCATGCAGTAGACGCTGCTGAACGCCGTCAATTGACAGTAATGTTCTGCGATATCGTGGGTTCGACGGCGATGTCGACGCAACTCGACCCAGAGGATATGCGCACCATTATTAGCGCCTATCATAGGTGCTGCACGAGTCTGATCGAGGCGAACGGGGGATTTGTCGCCAAGTACATGGGTGACGGCATTTTGGCGTACTTCGGCTACCCCGTTGCCCATGAGCACGATGCCGAGCTTTCCGTCCGGGCGGGGCTGGCGATCGCCGATGCGGTGCCGAAGTTGGAGACCGCCGGATCGGTTCTTCACGTTCGCATCGGCATCGCGACCGGTATTGTGGTTGTCGGCGATCTCGTTGGTTCGGGCGAATCGCAGGAAAGGAGCGTTGTCGGAGACACGCCAAATCTGGCAGCACGTCTGCAAAGCATCGCCTCATCCGATACGGTGGTTATTGCTGAAGGAACTCGCAAACTCCTGGGCGACCTGTTCGAAGTGTCCGATCTCGGCCCTCAGAATCTGAAAGGTATTACTGGTTTAATTCCCGCCTGGGAGGTCCTGCCCCGGGGAATTCGCGAGAACCGTTTCGAAGCACTCCACCAAGGCAAGCTCACAGAGCTGGTAGGTCGACGATCCGAATTGGACGCGATGTTTGAGAGCTGGACCAAAGCGAGCGCTGGCGATGGTCAGGTGGTTCTGCTCATGGGCGAAGCGGGTATCGGGAAATCGCGAATGACCGCAACGTTCGTCGAACGCCTCGCAAAAGAAAAACTCGTTCTGAAGCGCTTCTTCTGCTCACCTCAACGGGCAGATAGCGTGCTTTCGCCCTTCAGCGGCCACATGGAACGGGCGGCTGGCTTCAGACGCGAAGACGACCTGCCGACCAAGCTCGAGAAACTTGACGCCAAGCTAGCCATGACAGGTACTACGCCCGAGCATGCGGCACTCATTGCAGCATTTTTGTCCCTGGCGAGCGACGGCCGTTATCCGGAGATTAATATGCCGCCTGCTTTGCAGCGGCAGAAGACCATGGATGCATTGATTTGGCAGGTGGAAGCCGCGTCCAGACACGCTCCCGTTCTGATGGTCTTCGAAGATATCCACTGGGCCGACGCATCAAGCTTGGAGTTAATCGGTCAACTGATTCGCAGAATTTCGCCGCTTCGGACATTGCTGCTTCTGACATTCCGCTCGGAATTCAAATCGCTCTGGCGCGAAAGTTCGAATGTCAAATCAATCATGCTCCATCGACTTGGAGATGCCGAAGTCGGGAGGCTGGTCGATCATGTTGCACAGGGCAGCCTTTTGGCCGCGCATGTCCGCCAGGATATAATCGAGCGTGCAGACGGCATTCCCTTGTTTATCGAGGAGATGACGAAAGCGGTGCTGGAAGCCGGTGATGACAGTTCTGTGGCCCGTGCTATCGCTTCGTTACCGCCGCCTCGTCTTGCAGTCCCAGCCAGCCTCCATGCGTCTTTGATGTCAAGGCTCGATAGGCTGGGAAACGCCAAAGCCATTGCGCAGATCGGCGCCGCGATAGGGCGCGAAGTCCCGATGACTATCCTCTCCTTGGTAGCGCACCTGTCGAAGGCCGAATTGCAGGTAGCGCTTGATCGCCTTGTTCAAGCCGGACTGATGAATGTACAAGGGGCTCCACCGGATACAGTCTACACTTTTACGCACGCACTTCTTCAGGATGCCGCGTACGGCACGCTTTTGCGCGACCCTCGTCACGCTTTGCATGCTCGCATTGCCGAAGTTATTGAATCCGAACTCCCCGATGTCGCGAAAAACCAACCCGAGCTGCTGGCGCGCCATTTCGCCGAAGCCGGGAAGCAACAGAAAGCCGCAGGTCTCTGGCTGAAAGCAGGCGAACGCGCGATCGCGAAATCGGCGTACGTCGAAGCCGAAGCGCACTTCCATCGAGCGTTGTCGGTTGTCTCCGGACTACCTGACAGTGCGTTGAAACGCAGGGAAAGGCTCAAAGCACAGCTCGGCCTGGCCAATGCCTTCATGTACACCAAGAGTTACACCTCGGAAGCTACAAGGTCGGCTTTCGACCAAGCGCGTATCTTTGTCGAGGAGATAGAGGCCGCCGGTGAAAGGCTTGAGGATCCATTCGTAACATTCTCGGTTCTATTTGGCTTCTGGATGGCGAACTATGTCGCTTTCGATGGTCAAGCGGTAAGGGAATTGGCCGGCCAATCGCTGGCGCTCGCCGAAAAGCAGGCGGATGAGGTGCCTCGCGTTCTTAGTCATTCTCTTCTTGGAGCCGCCTTGGTGGTGTCAGGAGACTTTTCGAACGGGCTCACGCAACTCAACAATGCCGCCGAAATCTATGATGCCGAAAAGCACAGCGAATTCTTGATCGATCATTTCGGGATGGATTTCGGAACCGGCTTTCTCGCCTTCAGGGCAAACGCGCACTGGATACTCGGCCGCCCTGATGCGGCCCGTCTTGATGTCGAAAGATCCTTGGCAAATGCACGGAGGATCGGGCACATACCTACCTTGATGGCCGTGCTCCATCGCACCAGTTCTATTCAGCTTCGACTTGGAAATTACCTCACCGCGAAAGCGCAAGCCGAGGAACTGGTGTCATTAGCCGAAGAAACAGGCGCTGCAGCATTTGCGGCACACGGATTGGCTGATCAGGCTTGCGAGCTTGCCTGCCGCGGAATGGCCGAGGCAGCCATCATCCTGTTTGACAGGGCAATTGCAGCGGACAAGGCATTAGCTTCGACGGTAGAAGTTTCAACCCTCCTTATCATGAAAGCGAGATCCCATGGCCACATCGGAGAATTCGAGATCGCACGAGAGTGTCTTAAAGAGGCGGCCGCTCTGATAAATGCCACGGGCGAGCGCTGGTGGGAGGCGGACATGCACCGCATTATGGGTGAAATAGAGTGGATGTCTTCAAAAGCGAATGCGAGCGCCGCCATAGGCCATTTCGAAAATGCCCTCCGGATCGCACGAGCTCAAAAGGGTCGCGGTTTCGAGCTTCGTGCTGCAACAAACCTCGCCGAACTATACCTTGAGCTCGGCTCGTTTGCACAGGCCTATTCGGTGCTTGGCCCCATATATGAGTGGTTCAACCCAGCCCTTGAGCTTCCTGATCTGGTCGCTGCGAAGGCCTTGCTTGATCGAGAAGAGATGTTGTCGAATTGATTTACTTTGGCGAGGTGGGCTCGTTATCTGATGCCGGTTTTTACAAAACCTCGATCAGCTAGTCAGGACCTTTATTGGGGTGTCAGCTGAGGCAACTACAAATGATAGTCCCAACTGGTTCGAACGCTTTTCTCATGAATACTCATCATAGCAGCCTACCTGCTTTGGGGGCGAGAAAAGCGGCTCCCCGACGGGAGGTCGAGCGAGCCAATGGCACGTATGGGAAAAACTGCATATCCGGACGCAGTCTTTCAACGCTTTCTTCAAGCAGGACCGAAGTTGAGCCTCGTCTCGGTCTGTACGAAGCCGGCTCTCAGCATATTGGAGAATGACGGACAATCCCGTTCCCTCCCGGCCTCCGGCTGTCCCGTCTCCACCGTAAACAGTGACACTCCTCTCTCGCGACCTTTTTCGATCCGTGCTCTGATCAGGGCGGTTTGTACGCCGTTCTTCCTGTGTTCCGGAACAGCCGAGTCAATACCGAGCCAGGCAGAGTGATCGGAGGCGAACATCGCAGCGCTGCCGGCGGGTTGTGTCCCGACATATGCTTTCCGCAGTGACTGTATTTCGCGCACGCCTATTGTCCGATTGAAGACGGCTTCAGGCAACGAGGGAAGCGCAATGGCGCATCCTTGGCCTATCCGAAACGCGCTGAGTCCACTTTTGTCGACAAAGTCAGCGGGGGCAGCAGCGTAGAGGTCAGCCCACGCCATTGCTTCTATTGTTTCTTCCGGCTTCAGGTTTTGCTCGTTGGGTTTGTTCAAATCGGATTCCTCTGCGAAAAGCGGATCTAAATTCTCAAGCCACATAACATCGAGCGAACGTAGGGGAGGACACAGCCGCGGTCGGCTCCACGCGATTACCACGCTTATCTTGTTGCCCTGGATGCCGACCATTGCGAACAGACGTCAATACCGGACAAAGATCAACTTCGACCGGAAACATCCACGGTTAACGCTCACGCCGACTTTTGCATGGTCGCGAGATCCACTTGTTTGCCATACATGCCCCAATCAACTTCGGGCGTTTCTTGGATGACAACATAGGTCGGTGTTGACGTTTGGGCTGGGTCCGCATGCTGACTCAGAATGGCGGTTGCTTCCGTTATGAAAACCTTCCGGGTTTCCTCGTCCAAGCCTCCGCGAATAGCATATGTCACCAGCGCAATCTGCGGTGTTGAAACCGCTTCACCGCCGCTGAAGATACTGTCGGAGTCGTGTTCGCTGAAGAAAACCCAGACGCCCCTTTTTATTTTTTCAGAATCTAGCAGCCTCTCGCACTCAATTCCTAAATTGGTTAGCGAGTTGGCAACCTTCGAGCGTGCTTCGGGTGAAAAGGTACCTTTTGAGGAATGCACAAACATCTTTGGCATCGGTCGATCCTGTTGGAAATTCGAAGTCTACTTTGTGCACCCTCAGGGCGTTGCCGGCGACTTTTGGCCGTGTCGCTGCCGGTCTGTAGTGCCAAATTGTCTATATTTCGGTGCCGCCAAAATCTCAGGCCAGCTTAGCCGAATGGCCTGTCATCGAGGAGTTAAAAGCTGTGAAATCCCGTAAACACGCAAAGTTGTCTCGGTGTCTCGGGCGTAGCGCTCCGGGACTTTTGCAGGTTCCTTTGCCATAGATCAGCCCCTAGAAAATCCTGTGTCGCTCGATGTTGCAGCGATTGTCAGACGGACCCCGGCCACCAAGATTTTTACCCGCTTTGCGGAGCGCGTATCTTAGTTGCAGCGCGCCGTGGCTATGGCACCAATATACCTATGTACAACTTTTACCGTGCGTCATTGATGGTAGCTTATACCGGTCATCGCATTCCTCCTCCCAAGCTGTGATGGCAGTAGGTCCCGGCTTCCCCCTTTGTCAGGCCCCGCGGGCTGCGCGCCCGCATTTAGGGCCGTCCTGAATTGCCAGCGACGGCCCTATTTTCGAGGGAAGCGGACTAAATTTCGCGAGACGTACACAAGTGAATTGCAATCGCACGAAGCAGGATCAAATCCATGCCAAACACCGATGGGCCTAAGCTTTTCAAACCGTTCAAACTCGGAGCTATCGAACTCGCCAACCACGTCGCAATGGCCCCTCTAACGCGTTCCCGTGCGGACATGGATGGGGTCCAGAGTCCATTGGCGATCGAGTATTACAAGCAGCGCGCCAGCGCGGGACTTATAATCACCGAGGCCACGAATATCTCTCGACAGGGCAGAGGTTACGCTTTTACGCCTGGCATTTATAATGATCAGCACGTAGCCGCCTGGCGGCCGGTCACCGATGCGGTGCACGAAGCGGGCGGTAAAATAGTTTGCCAGTTATGGCACGTGGGCCGAATGTCTCACTCTGATCTTCAAGAGAACGGAGTTGCGCCGGTGGCTCCATCTGCCATTCAAGCCGGCGAACTTATCTTCCTCGAAAGCCGCACCCAGGCGCGTCCATCAATACCGAGAGCTTTGGAGACAGGAGAAATCCCGGGAATCATCGATGACTACCGCAACGCCGCGCGTAAAGCGAAGGAGGCGGGCTTCGATGGAGTCGAAGTCCATGCCGCTAACTGCTATCTTCTGGATCAGTTTCTTCGGGATAGCACCAATAAACGCAATGACGAGTACGGTGGGTCTATCGAAAACAGAACACGGTTTCCCGTCGAGGTCATTACCGCCATTTCGGAAATCTGGGACCCTGATAGGGTTGGAGTGAGGCTGTCGCCTTTAACACGTTCTGCGGGTGACACGCCACTCGATAGCGACCCACAGGCGACTTATGGTTCGCTTGTGGAACAGCTAGGAGCTCTGCGTCTCGGTTATCTGCATTGTGTGGAAGGACAGACGAGGGGGCCGAACGGGGCGGGATTATTTGACTTCAAAGCTTTGCACGCTGCTTTCGGGGGGAAGTACATTGCAAATAATGGCTATACCCGTCAGATGGCGCTTGATGCAGTTCAATCCGGCAACGCGGACATGGTATCCTTTGGACAACCATATATCAGCAATCCAGATCTAGTGCAGCGCTTGCGAGATAACGCTCCCTTGGCCGCTCCTGACAAGGCAACGTACTACGGGGGCGGAGCGGAAGGCTACACCGACTATCCAGCGCTCGGGGAACTTGTGCGAGCATGAGGGGCAGAAACGAGGGGCAGCGGGGCGATGAGTAGGGGCAGCGCCAGCCCCGCGGCCTTACGAGCGACCGAAACAAACATCGGTTTCGCGGCCTAGTGCTGGGTGTACGTGCCGCAGACGAGTTCCACCGGCACACATCAAGGGGCGACACTGAATGCGGGTGAATCCTCTTCGGTCGGGAAGCAAATTTTGTTGGAACGCTTCCGATGATGCTTCGTATCGGCGCTTCCTTCGATTTGCCCGAAATTGCTTTGCCAACATATACTTGGCAGCTCAGACTCGAGGATGTTGTTCTACTCGAACGGCTCCTTTCATCGGTTTCGCTCGCGGGATCGTGTCGCCCATTAATGGATGGCTCGGGTATCCTCCGAAATCCCGACATCCGTTCGCAGAACGCCAACGCAAGAAGGTCTGGCGATTAGCTGGAGTGCACTTTTAAGTCTAGCGTGGCGCGAACGTTGTACGGTGCACCACCGTCCGCCCGTGCATCTCGCATCTGCTCGTTGCGGGCTTCTATATTCGCTGCCGATGCCTTGTGTGGCAGGATGGCCCACATCGCGCCTCCTGTGCTGTCAGAGAACGTGTCAGCCCCGACGAGACGATTCAAATAGAAACCACACGCGCCTTTCGGTCTCGTCGATCCAGTTTTCCAGGATGCTGGTCGTGGCAAAGTCATCGTGTTCGCTTGTTGTCGCGTGCAGTTGACGCATTTCGACGACAAGTCGCTTATTGTCCTCCCGCAACTCCGCTAGCATATCTTCAGGTGTGACATAGTCCGCATCGTTATCGTCAAGTCGCTTAAGCCGTGCGATATGCCCGATTGAACGCAACGTGGTGCCACCGATCTTCCGAGCGCGTTCGGCAAGGATGTCCGTCATAGCAAAAAGCTGATCGCCGTGGTCGTCCAACATCAGATGATAGTCTCTGAAATTGGGGCCGGACATGTGCCAATGAAAATTCTTCGTCTTTATATAGAGCGTGAAAACATCGGCAAGAAGACCCGTTAGCGACGCGGAAATCTCCTTGGTCGCTAGCTCGCTGAGGTCCGACGGCGTTGCAAGGGAAGCCTCCCGGCTTTTGACGGCACTTATCATGGCTGTCTCCAATTGAGGTCCAGTGTACTTATGCACAGGGCAAACGTACGAGAGCAATTCGCGGCAGGCGAGGAAATTAGGGTATAAGCGCACCTATACACTCGTATAATCCGCAGAATAAATTTTCAGCGTGCGCCAAAATATAAATAAAAGAGGCGTAAGCATTCTGGGGCTATAAGGCGATGATTTTCATAAATTACAGCGCCGCTTATGTATCGGGTCGGGCGTACTTCATTTCTGCTTTTCGCCGAACAGCGTCGTTTAGGGTCGGACGCATTCCGAAGCAGAACCAGCCTTCAACGACGCACGATTCCGGGAGAACTTGCCTCGTACACGAAATCGCTCGCAATAGCGTTGGGTCGGTGAGAATTCGTCACTCGCCTGTAGGGCGGTCGGTTTGACAAATCAGCTGGAGCAGGCGCGAAAACAAAAGCCGTCATCCAAGGTATACAACAAGCTATCGGAATGAAAGGCCGCGATGGTGACCCTATTACTATTCAGTATCAAAGAGGTCGCGATAGCGGCTCGGCTGCGAACGCAAATATTGTTTCGGCGCTCGGACCTTTCCTCCGAGATGAGCGGCAGCATGCCAAGGCCAGTTGGGATCAAATAGAGCCGTTCTTGCAACGGCTACCATATCTGCATCGTTCGTGCCGACGATGGCTTCCGCCTGCTCGTAGGCGCTAATCAGGCCGGCGGCCACGACAGGGACATGCAAGTTTTGCTTTAGGGTTCGCGCGAACGGCACTTGGTAGCTCGGTCCGACCGCGATTCGCTGTGACGGATGAAGTCCGCCACTTGAAGCATGAATAACGTCACATCCTCGCCTTTCAAGCTCCTGGGCAAATACGACGGTTTGCCCGATCTCCAGGCCACCTTTGACCCAATCCGTGGCTGATAGTCGCGCGGAAACCGGCTTCTCGGAGGAAAAGGCATCTCTCACGGCATCGAAAACTTCGAGGGGATATCTCATCCTGTTTTCCAGAGATCCTCCATAGCCGTCCGATCGGTGGTTTGTCAGCGGCGACAGAAATTGATGTAAAAGGTAACCGTGCGCGACGTGAAGCTGCACCATGTCCAGGCCAACCTTGTCTGCTCGCCTTGCGGCAGCTGCGAATGCATCCCTCACCCGCTTTAGGGCCTCTCTATCGAGCTCGGTCGGAGCGACACAACTGTCGCTATAAGGAATCGACGACGGCGCAAACGTCTGCCACCCAAGAGCGTCCGTAGGCGGAAATTGTTTTCCACCGTTCCACGGAACATCTGTTGACGCTTTTCGGCCCGCATGGCTTAGCTGTATCCCTATGGGCATGTCCGACCACCGACGGATACTTTCCACAGTCAGGCACATCGCAGCGTAGGTTTGATCGTTCCACAGCCCGAGATCGGCGTAGGTGATACGGCCCTCGGGCGTGACAGCAGTCGCTTCGATGGTGAGTAGCGCAGCTCCAGAGAGCGCCAGTTTGCCCAGATGAATGAGATGCCACTCGTTCATACAGCCTTCCTCGGCGGAGTATTGGCACATGGGAGCGATAACGATCCGGTTTTCCAGGCGAAGACCCCGAATGTCGATTGACGCGAATAATGCCGGCTTCGCCATCAATGTCTCTCCCGTCGCGAGGCGAACGCTGGAGAGTGACGCTCTTCAGCGTTGACCATACCAGCTAAAGCAGTCGCGGTAGCTGCAATCACGGTCAATGCGGAAAACGACAGGTGCATCCGGTGCCGACGGCGCAACTTTTCGAGACACCATATTCTTCCGAGCTGCCCTAACTTGAGGCGTCCACCGATCATAAGACGAATCCTTTTTGATCTGCCGCAAAATGTCAGCCGATCACATAAACGCGCTCAGCTGAGTCTCTCTGGACTGTCGGTCGACCAGGGGAATGCCCCTTCCAAGGCATCCACTGGCGAAACCGCAACCACCAGACGCTCTGCCAGATCATTGATGATCGAGAGATAATTCTGAAAATGCGGGCTGCTTTTGTGGGCTGCAGCCGACAGTTCGTCCCGATAGCATTCCTCGAGAACAAAGCGTCCGGGATTTTCATCTTCTTGCCACAGGTCGTATTGAAGGTTTCCGGCTTCAGCCCGAGAGGGTGCGACCATACCTTTCAACAACACCAGCAGCCTTTCGTGGCATCCAAGCTTGGCGGTTAAGACAGCGTAAACTTTGATCTGCTGTGCCATGGTCCTCCTGGCGAGCTTAGACGGTTGTCGGTGCTCCGGTATTGTCTCGATCAAGTGCCGGCCGTTTGTTTGCCCGAGCCAGTGGAGACCAACCAATAACCCGATCGTAGCTTCGGTGCTCGTTAAAATCCGCAAGTTTCCGTTAAGAGATGGTTTGGGCGACCACCTCTTAATGGGAGGATCGCACCGTAGCGCGCAAACGACACGCTTTAAAAGTGTGCCGGGGGGATATTAACTTCATTTAACCGCTCCCGCTTCAGACTCGCTGTAAACTCCCGCCGATCGCATCCAAAGACAGTTGTCGAGGTTACCTATGGCGGAGTTCCATGCAACAGGCGTCTTTCTGTTTGGCCCCTTCCGGCTCAATGTGGTCGCTCGTACGCTCGAGAAGGATGACGTCAGAATTCCGATTGGAAGTCGTGCCTTCGACCTCTTGGTCGCGCTCATACAGCGGCCCGGCGAGGTACTATCTCACAGGGAGCTGATGGCGTTCGCCTGGAACAAGCTTAGCGTTGAAGACTCGAACGTCAGGGTGCAGATGGCACACCTTCGGCGGGAGATTGGATGCGGCGTCGATGGTGCCAGATACGTTCTGAGCGTCGCCGGTAGAGGCTATTGCTTTGTCGCGCCTGTCGAATGGTCCGAACTAGCGGCTACGAAAGCCGAGCATGGCACCGACGAAACGATGCTTTCCGCTGACAACAAAATGGCCCCCGCCGAGGGGATGAATAGAAACATGCAGATGTTTTTGCCATCACGCAGCGAGCGCATTTTCGGGCGGGATGAAAATCTCCAAGATCTCCTTAGCCTGATAAAGACACGTCGCTTTGTGAGTGTTGTCGGTCCTGGTGGTGTGGGGAAAACGACGCTCGCGTTGATGGTTGCTAAGGAACCCGATTGCTTTGATGCCGTTTATTTTGTCGACCTGACCGTCGTTCAAAATCCCGGATCGATTTGGGGCGCAGTCGCCGGGACCCTCGGCCTCCCGTTGAAGGCAGACAGGCTATCAAAAGACGAACTCTCCTTGTTTTTGTCCTCGAAGCGAAACTTGATCATTCTTGACAACAGCGAGCATCTGCTCGATGCAGTGGCGGACGTGGTTAATGTGTTTTCGGAGGCGTCTGAGACCACGAGCTTGCTTATAACTAGCCGGGAGGCGCTCCGAGCAAGTGGCGAGACCGTATATCTCCTTCGAGCTTTGGCGTTCCCACCCAACACTGGCCGGCTGACCGCCGAGAAGGTGCTGTCCTGGCCCGCGATAGAGCTCTTTATGGAACGAGCCGCGGGGGGTGGCTACCAGCAGGCGCTGGAAGACGATCACGCGGCGTTGGTAGCAGCGATATGCAGGCGACTAGACGGGAACCCGCTTGCGATCGGTCTCGTGGCTAGCCGTGCTGGCGCATACGGTCTGAGTCAGCTCGCTGATCTGTTGGATAGCCGTCTTGCGCTGCATTGGAGAGGCAATCGCCATGGCCCGATCAGGCATCAGACAGTCGAGTCGATGCTTGACTGGAGTTTTGATCTGTTGCCTGAAGTCGAAAAACGGATCTTTGAAAGGCTCTCGGTTTTTGTTAGCGACTTCGCTTTGGATGCGGCGGCCAGTGTGGCATGCGATAGTGACATAGAGTCCAGCTATATCGCCGCCGGCATAAGCTCCCTCGTTGACAAGTCGTTACTCCTATTCGATGCGGGAAGCGGTGGATCTCGCTTTAAGTTGCTTGATATGACCCACGCGTACGCGCGCATGAAACTGGCGGATCGTCCAGAATGCCGAGCGATACATCTCCGGCACGCGCGCTACTGCATGGATCAGCTCAGGAATTTCGACAACATTGCCGCCGGTAACGACGTTACCAGGCAAGTCGAGGCAGAACTTTATCTTGCAAACATTCACGCAGGCCTCGAATGGGCCTTCTCCGACGATGGCGACCCTGCAACTGGAGTGGAACTTGCAGATCTTGCCATGCCCGTATTAATGCAGCTATCGAAGTACGAGGACTGCGCTCGCTGGAGCAAACGGGCTCTTTCAGCTTTGCCGGATACCATCAGAGGCAGTCGGACGGAGTTGCACTTAGTCGAGGCATTTTCGGTCTCATCCTTTTACGCAAGTAACAACGTGTCAGAGCTGGAAAGCGCTCTTTGGCGCGGCATCGAGATAAGCAAGGAGCTGCAGGACATCAGCACCGAGTCCCGGTTCTTGCTTGGTCTCAACCTTTCGCTTATCAAGTCGGGCGACTTTCGACACGCCTCCGATGTTGCCAAACGGCGAGCTTCGATCTTAGTCGCCCGATCGTCACAGGAGGAGCAGGCAGCAACCGAATGGTCGCTCGGTACAAGTTATCACATGCTGGGCGATCAAAGCGCGGCTTCTAGGGCATATGTGACAGCAGCTGAGATAGTCGCGAGAACCGGATACAAGCCAACGAGCTACTTCGAATATGCTCATCGTTCACTTGCAAAGGTTTTGGCTGCCAGGCTGCTATGGCTGCAAGGCTTGCCCGAAGCCTCGGTGCAAGCTGCGGAGGAAGCGATCGGTGACGCCAGGACTAGCGTCGGACCCCTCTGCATAACTCTGTTGGTTGCGACTGAGATATTCTCGCTATGTGGAAGGTACGAACGCGCCCACACATTGGTACACGAACTCAATTACCTCACCGCGAAGCATTCTCTCCAAGGACTCCAAGACGCGGGCTTGATGATGCGGGAGCAAGTTTCGCTGGTCAGAGACGATATCGGCAGAGGCGTCGAAGGGCTTCGTCCATATTTGGAAACAGTGAGAAGTATCAGGTTTGCCTGCGTGACGTTGGGAGCTCTCGCGTCCCTGGCCCAGGGGCTGGCGAAGCTTGGTAGGCGGGAGGAGGCCCTAACGGTGCTTGATTCCGCGCTCGGGCTTGACGAGTGGTGTGGGGGGACTTTTAGAACGCCAGAGTTGATGAGACTTAAAGCAGAAGTCTTGATGAGTTTTCCGCGGCCTCGCCTGAACCTGGCGGACGTAGTGCTCGGGAACGCCCTGCAGGCTGCCCGGGATCAAGGAGCTATCGCCTGGGAATCGCGAATAGTGCTCAGCATTACCCGGATGCGACTTCTTGCAGGTCATCAAGCGGAAGAACAGGCTGTAGGACATCTGCGCGCTTACTTGAACCGATTTGGATCAGGGCATGACGTCCAGGATTTCGAGATGGCAAATATGATAGAACAGCCGCTGTACGACTTCTGTCTCGCGGACCCCTTCAGCGCAATTCACGCGAAATAACGACACTTAACTCGTCTCTCGTCTCTTGCTCCCATAGCGTCTCATATCGCTTGACTAGCGATTGCCCTCTTCCCGGCAGGCTGGGCAATTCAACGCCATCAGCCGTCGCCCGATTGTCGGTGACAGGACGCTATGTCATTCAAATCGTATTGGAGAGTCCAATGATATCTGTCGTCAAAGCCTTTGACCGGAGCCCGCTCGCAGAACTTGAAGCTGACGACGCTGCGGCATTGGAACGCAAATTAGCCACTGCTCAAAAGCTGTTCAAGGACCGCGGTTCATGGTTGAAAGTCTACCGGCGCATTTCTATCCTTCATAAGCTCGCGGCGCTGATGGAAGCAAAGCGAGAGGTGTTCGGCCGACTGATCGCTTCTGAAGGCGGAAAACCGCTTACCGATGCCCTGATTGAGACAGACAGGGCTATTGATGGCGTGCGGATCGCCGCGGACGAACTTCGAACCTGGGGAGGTAGGGAAATCCCCATGGGCTTGACCGAAGCGAGCGTGGATCGTCGCGCGTGGACTTTAAAAGAGCCGATTGGTGTTGTCGCGGCTATTTCCGCCTTCAACCATCCGCTGAATCTGATTGTTCACCAAGTTGCTCCGGCTATCGCTACAGGTTGCCCCGTTATCGTCAAGCCGGCGATGGCAACACCATTGAATTGTATAGAACTCGTCAAATTGGTCCATGAGGCTGGGATGCCCGAAGGATGGGTGCAGACGTTTCTGCCAGAAAATCGGGCTCTTTCTGAAGCTTTTGCAACTGACCCCCGCGTGGCGTTTCTCAGCTTCATCGGTTCCGCAAAGGTCGGCTGGTCGTTACGGTCGAAACTGGCTTCAGGCGCTCGCTGCGCTCTGGAACACGGTGGTGTAGCCCCGGTAATCGTCGACAAATCGGCTGACATCGACAAGGTTATCGAGCCCATCGCAAAGGGAGGATATTATCACGCGGGGCAAGTCTGCGTGTCCGTCCAGCGCATCTATGTCCATCGTGAAGTCATGACCGAGTTCGTTGAGTTGTTCGCGGAACGGGTCAACAAACTCAACGTCGGCGACCCGTTGTTGTCAGAAACGGAAGTCGGCCCCCTAATCAATCCCGGGGAAGCTAACAGAGTCGCAGCATGGATCGAGGAGGCGGTGGCCGCCGGGAGTGAGCAGCGGGGAGGCGGTCGTTTATCTTCAACCACGCTTAAGCCCACCATCCTCATCAACCCGCCCAAAGATGCCAAGGTATCGACATTCGAGGTTTTCGGTCCGCTGACCTGCGTATATCCCATCGGTTCCTTGGACGAAGGCATCAAAGAAGCGAATTCGCTGCCGGTGGCGTTCCAATCGGCAGTGTTCACACAGGATCTCTCAGCAGCACTTCGGGCGGCCGAGGAATTCGACGCATCTACGGTGATGGTGAACGATCATACCGCCTTCCGGACGGACTGGATGCCGTTTGCAGGTCGCCATATCTCCGGGCATGGCACCGGCGGTATCCCCTATACAATGCATGAGATGACGGCAGAGAAGATGGTCGTGTTTCGTATCTGACGCTCGATCGTAGGTCGAGACCGAGTGCCTGATCGCACCATCACTTTAGAAAGCTCTATCAAAATGCGAATCACATCGAGATTAGTTTCCTTTGTGAGCCGACGGACCGCGTGGTCGGAAGGGCACGTGTTCACGATCGCGCCGGAACAGATGAATGTGGCCGACGGCCTCCGGACAGCCGCGGGTATGGCATTGGCGATTGGTGCGGCGATATATTTCAACATTCACGACCTCGCGTTCGCGGCTGTTGCGGTGTTTTGGACCTTCTTGGTTGATCCTTTAGGGGAGACGAAGCAACGCTTGAAAACCCTCTTGCAGTTCACGCTGCTGGGCACAGCGGCGATCACGTTAGGCGTATTTGGTGCGCACATGGGGACCTTGACAGCCGGACTGACGCTCTTTGCCTTGGTCTTCGCCTGTGGCATGACGCGGTCATACAACGTTGCCTTTGGTCCCACTCCCGCCCAAGGCGGATTGATCGCGGCAGTGGCCGTGGTCATCGGCATCTCCTCGCCACGAGATTTGACCGGTACAGTCTATCTCGGCGTTTATTTTGCTGCTGGGTGCCTGGGAGCTATTGCTCTTGCGTTGCCCGTTTGGCCGAGACGATCGCCGTCACCGGGTCGGCAGATGTTGATTGCCATCTTTTCTCGGTTGGAACAGATGCTCTCGTCACTTCTCGATCTCGATACCGCGACAAATGCAAATCCCGAGCGATGGAATCAGTTCAATATCGTCTATCGACGAGCCACACGGATATCAATCGAACGCGGTCGAGCCATCGTTGCGAGGATGGTAGTCAAGCAATCTCGTTATAGCAGAGCGATCGACGCCGCTGGACGAGCTTTTGCGGCGCTGATCGCTCTAGGTCACTATAGAAATCAGGAGGGGCGGCCGTTCAATGCAACCGAGAGAAGCTTGATCCTGGATCTTAGGGATAGTCTCCGGCTTGTCATCGAACAGATTGATGGAAAGCACTTGTCTCCCCCTGTCGCTCCACAGGATCTGCTCGAATTGGTGGCACGCGCCGGAAAAGAGATCGGACTTGTCGGCCGATCTGTCCGCTTTGCAGCGCAAGCGCTTGAGAATTTTCTACGCAGCTGGGAAGATCCAGAGCCCAACCAAATTCCGCCGCTCGTCGCAGCAAACCAACCGCCAAATAAAATCAGCTCCATCGTCTGGCGACATTCGCTCCGCGTAGCACTGGCGGTTCTTTGTTGTTACTTGATCGGTGTAAGCTTCGATGTGAGCTTTTCATATTGGGGCGCTATTACCACGCTCGTCGTGATGCAGCCTATTGTTGGAAATACCTGGCTCCGTGTTTTAGAGCGGGCAGTGGGAAGTTTCATTGGCGGATCGATCGCCGCCTTCCTTATCTGGCAGCTTTCCGGGGTTGTGGAGATGGCAATAGTTATAGTGCTCCTTTCGGCGGTCGTGATTGCGTTGAGGTTGGTCAACTATGGACTCTTCGTTATCTGTCTGACGCCCATGTTCATGCTGCTGTCGGATTATCTTCGGCCGTCCGACGGATTGATATTGGCCCGGGTGATCAATGAATCGCTCGGGGCGTGTCTTGGCCTCGTCGCCAGTATCGCTCTATGGCCCGATCGCGAGATTCGAAGTCTTTCTGGTCTCATTGCCAGCGCAATCCAGGCCAATCTAGCTTTCGCAACCGCAGTACTGAGATCAAAGGGCGACGAAACTGCCGACCTTGATCAGCTGCAGCAAGGCGCTGGTGTTGCAAGTGCTCGCCTCGAGACCGCTAGAGAGCGGCTGTGGCTGGAAGGCCGCAAGAGATCGCAACGCCTTCAACAGCTGGGGTCGGTAACAGCCGCGTTACGTGCGGTATGCGGGGCAGCTGCAGTTTTGGAGATAACCGGTTTGCAGGAGCCGGACGACGCTCGGGCAGCAATGTACGAGCAGATATCCACCGACGTGCAGCAATGGCTTGCTTCCCCGAAGGCGATAGATCCACCGAATATTGCAATAGCCGAGCAAGACGATCTCGAAAGATCCCTGGAAGGATTGATAAGGGCCCTCGCTGACTACGTCGGAACTGCCTCATCGGAATCAACCGCCTCACCAAGGTTGGCGGTACACGCGTAGCGCCGGCCAGTCAGACGGCCAGAGCCTCCCTGGCAGTAACATTGACCACATTCATTTGAGATAAAATAAATGCCGTATTCTCGTTCTTAAAGTATCGATGCTGTGCGGCGTCTGATGGATCCCCGCCGCGTGTATGGCTTCTTCGGCCCTTGTGCGGGCCGAAAGGATTAGTGCCAGCTGTTCAGCAATCGCTGGTCTTTCCTGCAACACTGCTGCAAGGCGGTTCTTTGTTATTTCGCATACGATCACAGAAGACACAGCGCGTACCTCACAGCTTTCAAGCGCGCCAAGTAGAACGCCTCGTTCTCCAAACAGATCCCCCGGAGCGAGCCTGCGGTATTCGACATGCTTCTTGCCGTCGGTATCGACAAGGGCGGCCACCCCACTCTTCAAGAGCATAAGTGATGTCGATGCCGCACCTTTGTGTGCAATCACCTCATCTTTCTTGAAAACGTGATGTGCCATATCTGTCGTCAGGTCGACCTTCTCTTTCGCCGTCAGTACATCGAATAATGGGAACAATCCCATGAATTTCGCGAGATGAGCAGTTGGCGCAGGCAGTGTTAAATCGGCCTGGCGTGCGGCTTCATCCCGGGGAGGCGCCGTCGCCAATTCCAAACCTACGGCTGTCGTATGTCTGTAGACGAGGTCAAACAATTCAGTTCGAGCTCGAGCGACAGAATATATATCTGGCACGCGATAGGACACCTCAACTTCGATGGCATCCCTGTTCAAACTAACAATTGCGGCCGAAGGGGCGGGAGCTCGTAGTATTTCATTGCTGCTCAGAAGAACCTTGTCAAAAATCTCTATGATTTTAGACGGCAATATCGTTGGCGAGAGCTTAATTCTAAACGAAGCTCCGTGAGAGGCATTCGGCACGCTCAGGTTCGTAATCCTGCTTTTAGCCAGAATGCTGTTCGGCACGACGACAAGGTCCCCTGTGCCATTAATGAACTGCGTTGAGCGCCAGTTGGTCTCCAGCACTTTGCCCTGGACATTTTCGTCCAACACCACCCAGTCGCCAACAGAGAGTGGCCGGTTGAGATTTAGTGCTATTCCGGAAAACACGTCATTTAAGGTGCTTTGAAGCGCAAGACCGAGAGCGATGGCGAATACCCCGGATGTTGCGACAACCGTGCCAACGGGAAGTCTGAAGACATATGCGAATACGCAAAACGCGGCTCCCGTGTAGATCACCGCGATGACGATATCCTGTAGCAGGCGTCCTTCGTTGGGTTTCTCTTCAAGGATAAGAAACATCCGGACAGCGCTTACTAATACAGCAGCGCCGCCGATCCACCATATTGTCTTCAGCATCCCATCGCTGAACTGATCGACAACGGAGGTCCCAGCCGCGAGCGGCATATAGGGCGGCATTCCGTTGTAAATGAGAAGGCCGGTCAAGATGGCGAATAAAACGAGGTTCAAGCTGAACCGCGTTAGAGTGCTTCCCGGTAATGTAAACTTTGCTAGAGAGCGGAGGACAAGGAGAGCGAAGAACTGCGCCAAAGGGTCGTTCAAAACCTGTGACATCTCCGTCAGTGCTCCTGGAGGCATTTGACCCTACTGGGCAACCATTCGATCCGTAACTGAGGAATTTACGGGATTCAGCAAAATCGATGCGAGAAAAATGGTGAAGGGCGGTGAAATCTAAGGGTTTCAATTCCCTCCAATTAACGATCTTTCACGCCTGCGCCTTGCATTTTCATGGTAATCGAAGAACGGACAGCGATACCTGTCGCGAACTGCGAGGGGCTGGCGCGGCGCGGCACGCCTCAACAAGGTTTGCCGCCTGGCCGTGTCGAGGACGATCATGCGCAGAGCCCACATGACCTTAACGCTCGCTGAGGCATAGGAAGTCGGCTAAGCTGCTGGAGGATGGCATGCAGTATCGGCATTGCCTGCAATGTCGCAGCCGTCGACAATGGCGGTCATAATATTCTTTCGCTCGGCAAGATGGTGCGCTAGGGAACGTGCACATAGCTCGGTCAACCGGCTCTTGAACGGCGTGGCGATTGCGATGTCTTGCGTTCGTCGGAAGACTGCGCGAACTCTTCGATATGATACGGCTCCCCAATCGCCGAGACGATCGATGGCCATCGGCCAAATCTGAGAGTTTTCGGAGTATCGCGCCAGCCAATGACATCGTTGTCTGCAAATTGCCCATGCTGCCGACGCAGCATGGGCGAGCCAACTATTCCGCAGCTTTGATGATCAGCTCGGCAACTTCCTTGGGATGCGATAGCATCGCAACGTGACTGGACGGCAGTTCGATGGAAATCGCTTTAGCCGCCTTGACTTGATCCTTTTCCATTTGAGGCGGAATGATCGCGTCGTGGGTGGCAACGACCATAAAGGTCGGTTTGTCACGCCAAGCCGCTTCGGTAACCTTCGCTGTGAGAGTGCGGGAATGGAAGGGACCCTGCACTGCTGCAACGACCTTCCGTTCAGTAGGCGTCAGATCCGCCGCGAAACATTTCTCAATTCCCTCATCGCTGATGGTCAGATAACCGTCCGAGTCCTTCTGGAAGTACTTCAGGCTCTCGGGGGCAGGATACTTTGCGGAGATATCCTCGACGGACTCGCCTTTATCGGGAGCATATGCCGCGACATAGACCAGAGACTTCACCTTGTCGTTATCACCGGCCTGGGTAATCACCGTGCCTGCCCATGAGTGACCGACAAGCACGACGGGACCTTCGGCATTTTTGATCGCGCGTTTCGTCGCTGCGACGTCGTTCTCGAGAGAATCAAGCGGGTTTTGAACGGCAACAACCTTAAGTCCGGCTTTCTCCAGGATCGGGATCACCTTCGACCACGATGTTCCGTCGGCGAATGCGCCGTGAACCAGAACGGCGGTCTTCGCCTTGAGTTCTGCCCCATAGCCAGGCGCAGACATCGCCGTAACAGTAGACAACATGATTCCAACCTGCAAAGCAGCTTCAAACATTCTCATCACCATGCTCCTTAACGGTTTCCTGTGTAGTCGCGTCGCGTTTGAACAAACGGCTTCCAAGATCCGTTCATCTGCCGCGAGCTGCGCTTGCCTTTGTTCGGCGAGCCAGGTTCAGGCAGGTAACAGAGCCAAAAGCTAATTCGGTCTGAAGCAGCTGGCCTCTTGTCTGCCGCGCCTTCCGTTCCGATCAGCAATTAGTTCCCAATGCTGGATCGACCGCCATTGGCTCATCGAACGCTCAGGGAAACCTAACTTTGGCCAACCATTTGTTCGTGAGCAGTAGAGCCCATCGCATTCTCGATGCGAAATTAATTGTGGTGAAATCCGGTCAATGTTCACCAGGCATATCGAGGAATTCAGGTGGCCGGCGCTGAGTTACCAGAGTTTGCACTTGCGGAGACGGAAGTGTTCGGCGAAGAACCAACGAAAATTCCCTTCAATCACGGGCGTTCAGCTAGCTCATCTTTTCTATCGCCGTCACAGGGACGGCGTCTCTTCGTTCGGCGCGAAGTTGCTGCTCAACGGTTTCCCATCGTTTGACAACAATTCACGATCTAGGACGGCCCGAGAAATGTAAGGTCATTCTCACGGATTTCTTATCGACAAAGCGTAAGGAGAGCCCGATGACGATTTCTTTTCCGAAAGGCGGGGCCCCAGCAGTTCCTGTCGAGGCGGTGAGCGCCATCGCAGTGATTGATGACGCCTCTTCGATCCGTAACTCACTTGCTGACTTACTCGAAAGCATGGGGTTTGACGTGACAACGTTCGCCAGCGCGTCCGAGTTCCTCGATGCGGGAGTCGGTGAAGATTTCGTCTGCATTTTGCTGGACGTACGGCTCCAAGGCATGAGTGGACTGGAACTGCAAGATCGTCTTAACGTACTCGGTTCTACCACTGCGATTGTCTTCATAACGGGCTATGCAGACGTCAATATCTGCGTACGCGCGATGAGGGGCGGTGCGATCGACTTTCTTCAAAAGCCGTTTCGAGAGCAGGATCTTCTCGATGCCGTAGTGCGAGCGGAAGGCGAGAGTCGTCATCGAAGGGAAATCGCTCAGGTCTCCGAAGGCATACGGAACAAGATGTCGTCGTTGACAACCCGTGAGCGAGAAGTCTTGGACGGTATCTGCAAGGGACTGCTGAACAAACAAATTGCTGCGGAACTGGGTATTTCTGAAATTACCGTCAAAGTTCACCGGGGCCATGTCATGAGAAAGATGAAGGTTCGGACGGCGGCGGAGTTGGTGAAGCATGCTTCACTGCATTCCTTTATCGATACTCACATTGCCAAAGCCACTTCGCACCAGCGAACATCTTTAGCGAGGGGTGCCGCAAGCTTTAGTGAGCTAAGGCGGATCGTATTCGATCTTGCAATGTAGGTGGACCTCCGCCGAACTCCGGCTGACTATACGATCGTATAGCTACATTTCGAGCGTAGGCTTCCCCTAACGTCATTACTTCGCAGTTCGCTTTGGTTGCGGAATTAGTACTCGATGAAGCGAGAGGATCACACGATGGGGATTCCAGCCGTGGTAAATGGCAGAGATGTAGAATTCGACGGTTCGGCGGACATGCCTCTGCTATGGGCACTTCGCGATCTTCTCGGCATGACAGGGACGAAATTCGGTTGCGGCATCGGGCAATGCGGAGCGTGCACTGTCCTAATCGATGGGAGACCGGTTCGTTCGTGCATGGTGCCGATCGGCGAAATTGACGGCGCGGTAACAACTATCGAAGGCATATCGGCAACGGAAGAGGGGCGCCGAATACAAAAGGCTTGGCTTTCGCTTGAAGTCGTCCAGTGCGGATACTGTCAGTGTGGGCAGATCATGGCTGCGAGCGCGTTGTTGGCGAGAAACCCCAACCCGGACGATAGAGCAATCGACATCGCCATGTCCGGGAACATCTGCAGGTGCTGCACCTACGTTCGCATTCGCGAAGCTATCAAGGAGGCTTAGATGCGATCCTTTGGTCTGGTGGGTGATGCGGCGCTACCGCGCATGAGTAGAAGAAAATTCATCGCGGGTGCCAGCGCATTAGTGATGGGCTTTGCGTTTGATCGGCCGGCGCGGGCAATGGTGCCTGCCGACGCGGCGGTAGGCGCTGGTGCGGCTGATGCCATAGGTTCTGGGTTCGAGGGCTTCGTTCCCGACGGCTTCATAAGAATTTCGACAGACGGGCGGATTGTGTTGGTGGTTCCCGGTTCCGAGATGGGGCAGGGGATCGCGACCACTGAGGCCATGCTGCTCGCCGAAGAGCTTGAGGTCGCGCTGGAGCAGGTGGAAGTGGCGCTCGCTCCCGCCGACGCAAAGGCTTATGATCAATCGATCTTGCACAACCAGATAACCGGCGGCTCCACTTCCGTCCGTGCGTTCTTCACACCACTGCGGCAAGCCGGCGCGGCGGCACGCCTGATGCTGGTCAGCGCTGCAGCGGAGCGGTGGGGCGTTAAGCCGGCGGAGTGTCAAGCCTCGCTGGCGGTAGTGTCACATCCGGCCAGCGGCCGCACTCTGAAATACGCGGATCTGGCTATTGCCGCGCGCGATCAGAAGCTCCCGCCTGAGGTTCCCCTGAAACCCCTTGCCGATTTCAAGCTTATTGGCAAGCCGTTGAAGCGGATTGACACCCCCGAAAAGGTAACGGGGGCCGCGAAATTCGGAATCGATGCGATAGTCCCCGGCATGCGATATGCCGCCATCGCCATCTGTCCGACGGTGGGCGGGCGAGTGCGTGCGATTGATGACAAGGCCGCGAGGGCTTGTACTGGCGTCGTCGATATACTGCAGATCGAAGACGCCGTGGCCGTTGTGGGTGTAAACTACTGGGCGGCCAGAAAAGGCCTGCAGCAACTTACTATCGATTGGGACTACGGCCCTCACGAAAATCTTTCGTCCGAAGAGCTGTGGAATGGCTTGAAAACGGCAACCGGAAAACCGCTCGTCGCCAAGGTCACCGGCGATCCGGACACGGCCTTAGCCAGCGGTGTCCGCATCGAAGCAACATATGAGTTGCCGTATCTCGCACACGCGGCACTCGAGCCGATCAACACAACCATACACGTCCGGCCGGACGGCTGCGACGTTTGGGTGAGTACACAAGTTCCAAAAGACGCGCGGATCGTGACATCAGAAATAGTCGGACTGCCGCCAGAGAAGATAAATATCCATACGCATCTGATCGGAGGCGGTTTTGGGCGCAGGCTTGCGGTCGATACGATCCAACAAGCAGCCCGCTTCGGGAAAATTGCGAATTATCCTTTGAAGATCATCTGGACGCGTGAGCAAGACATCATGCATGACCGCTTTCGGCCAGCTTACTACGACAAAGTGGCTGCGACGCTTGATCCCAAAACTGGACTGCCATCGGTTTTTTATCACCATACGACTTGCTCCAGCGTGTTGCCGTACTTCTTGAGAGCGCCGTGGCCAGAAGACAAAGTCGACTCCGATGCCGTTTCCGGCAGCATAAACCATCCTTATGCCATCCCGGCAGGCAAATGGGAGTGGTTGCGGAAAGACAGTCCGATAGCATTGAATTGGTGGCGCGGTGTCGGCGAAGGACACAACGTGTTCGTTGTCGAGAGCTTCATCGACGAGCTCGCACTTGCCGGAGGTTCGGATCCGATAGCCTACCGACGGGCGCTTGTGGAAACCAATCCGCGAGCTAAAGCCGTCCTGGATAAAGTCGCTGAGGCTTCCGATTGGAGATCGCCGTTGAAGGTTCGGTACGGACGTGGCGTCTCTTTGCATCAATGTTTCGGCTCGTTCGCGGCACTCGTAGTCGAGGTCGAAGTGGACGAATTTGGCGAAGTAGCCTTGCGGCGGTTGACCGCGGCGGTTGATTGCGGTGTTCCTGTTAATCCGGACAGCATCATCGCGCAGATGCAAGGCGGCGTGCTATTCGGCCTGTCCGCAGCGCTTTACAACGGCATGACGTTCAAGGACGGTCGTGCCCAACAAAGCAATTTCCACGATTATCGGCAAATCCGTATGAACGAAGTGCCTCCTTTCGAGGTCTTCGTAATGCCAAGTTCCGAGAGCCCCGGCGGGATGGGTGAGGTCGGTACGGCGTCGTCTACGCCGGCGCTAACCAACGCCATATTTGCGGCGACGGGCGTGCGCCTTCGGTCTACACCGGTCAACAGATCGCTCCTTGCAATCAAAGGCAATAGAAACCGCGTCCCTGAGACGCTTGCCTGGGGACTGCCGTCGAAAGTTAGCGAGGGGGGTATAGTTCCATGATTGATCGACTTCGCTCTGTTGCTAAGTTCCTCGTGAGCAATTGGAGATGCTTGGTCACTATCGCGATTTCGCTCGCGGTCGTGGTTTTAGCGGGCGCGGCTGTATTCTTCTTTTGGCCGCACAGCCTACCCGAGGTCGCCGCCAGCCCCAGTCAGCCTCAGGGTGCGGATCTAGTCGCAAGAGGTAAACACCTGACGATTGCCGCAGACTGCGAGGCCTGCCACACAACGCCGGGCGGCAAGCCGTTTGTCGGCGGATTGGCATTCAAGCTGCCTTTCGGCACAATTTATTCGCCGAATATCACCCCCGACCAGAAGACCGGTATCGGTGACTGGACAGACGCGGAATTCGTGAGAGCGGTTCGATCGGGCGTGGGCAAGCACGGTGAAGACCTTTATCCCGCGTTTCCCTATACGTCGTACGCACTGCTTTCCACAGACGACATACTGGCGATCAGAGCATATCTGAAAACACTAAAGCCCATCGAATACACGCCGCCCGTGAACGATTTGCTCTTCCCGTTCAATCAGCGCTACGTAATGCGCAGCTGGAAGCTCCTGTTCGTTCCGTGGCACCAGTTCGAAAACGACCCGACGAAAAGCGCGGCTTGGAATCAAGGGGCGTATCTTGTCGAAGCCCTCGCGCACTGCGGCGAATGTCACACCCCTCGTGGCTTGATGTTCCAACGCGAACAATGGAAGGCGCTGTCGGGCGGAGCAGTCGATGGGTGGATTGCTTGGAACATCACACAGGACAAGGAAACGGGCATCGGCAAATGGTCTGATGCAGATATAGCCTCCTACATTTCCAAGGGCCACGCGCAGGGGCACGGACCCGCCGCAGGTGCAATGCGCCAAGCTATCAATCTAAGCCTAAGTAAACTTCCTCAGTCCGACGTCGATGCCATCGTCACCTATCTTCGAGATATTCCGCCACATACCGCCAGCTACCAAAATGAGCCGATCATATCTGTCGTGCCGGCGGCGCAAGCCTCACAGGCTTGGTCGCCTCAGCAAACCAGCGGGAAATTGGGTGAGCGGATATTTGAAGGCGCCTGCGCGAGCTGTCACGGTTTTGACGGTCGTGGGCAAAATTCCTCGCGTGCCGCTCTGATAGGATCCCATTCAATTAGTGACCCCACTTCGTCGAACCTTCTCCGCATAATTCTGCAAGGGAGCTCGGATCCGGATGGATCGGCGACGACCGCAATGCCTGCTTTTGCCGACGCTTATTCCGATACTGAATTGGCGGCATTGTCGAACTACGTCATCGAACATTTCGGGGGTCGCCAAGGAAGAGTGACACCGAACGACGTGGCCAACGCCAGATAGCTAAACGAGGCCAGCGGAGGGCACATGTCCTCCAACAATAGATTTTCTACCCGGTTTCTCTCAGCGGAGGAATGCGTCCAAATATCGAAGAAGGACCATGTCGATGTCTGCAATTAGCGCCTTCGATCTAGCACGACTGCAATTTGCATTTACTGTTTCTTTTCACATTCTCTTCCCGACGATAACAATCGGGCTGGCCAGCTATCTAGCCGTTCTAGAAGCGCTCTGGATCGCTCGAAGAGAACAAGCGTATCTGCAACTCTATCACTTCTGGTCAAAGATATTTGCCGTCAATTTCGGTATGGGTGTCGTCTCCGGGCTGGTGATGGCTTATGAGTTTGGGACGAACTGGAGCGGCTTCTCGCGCTTCGCCGGCGGTGTGACCGGGCCGCTGCTAACGTATGAGGTTTTGACTGCTTTCTTCCTCGAGGCAGGGTTCCTTGGGGTTATGCTTTTTGGCTGGAACAAGGTCGGACCAGGCCTTCACATGTTTGCTACTGCAATGGTAGCTTTAGGTACGTTGATATCGACGACTTGGATTTTGTCGTCGAACTCGTGGATGCAGACACCACAAGGATATCTGATCGAGAACGGTCGCATTGTCCCGACCGATTGGTTAGCGGTCATTTTCAACCCTTCCTTCCCCTTTCGTCTAGTTCACATGACGCTCGCGGCGTATTTATCGACCGCACTGTTTGTTGCCTCGGCTGCCGCTTGGCATCTGCTGCGCGGGAAATCCACGCCTGCCGTTAGAAAAATGTTCTCCATGGCACTATGGCTGTTGCTCTTCGTGGCTCCGATCCAGATCGTCGCCGGTGACGCGCATGGTCTTAATACATTGGAGCACCAGCCTGCGAAGATCGCGGCGATTGAAGGACATTGGGAGAACGATCCGTCGCAGACGAGCTTACCACTCATCGCGTTCGGGATACCGGACATGAAGGCGGAGCAAACAAAGTACGCGATCGAGATTCCGTATCTCGGCAGCCTCATTCTCACCCACACGCTACACGGCAAGATCCCGGGGCTGAAGGAGTTTGCCCAGGAGGACAGGCCGGACTCCACGATAATCTTCTTTACATTCAGGCTTATGGTGGGTCTGGGGCTTGCGATGGCGTTGCTCGGAGTTGCGGGAGCATTCTTTCGTTGGAAGGGTCGTCTTTATGATTCCAAGCCGCTGTTGGTTTTTGCACTTTGTATGGGGCCGTCAGGGCTGATCGCACTCCTTGCAGGTTGGCTGACAACCGAAATTGGCCGCCAGCCTTGGGTTGTTTACGGCCTTTTGCGAACAAAGGATGCAGTTTCCGATCACTCGGTGTTATCGCTTAGCGTCACCCTCGTGGTCTTCGTTGTGATCTACTTCTTTGTCTTCGGTACGGGCATCATCTTTATGCTGAAGATGGTCGGTAGCGGACCGGATGAATACGGCACAGAGAAGTCGCCGCAAGACGCCAATCAGATCCGAAGACCCGCGCGACCGCTCTCTGCCACACCCGATAATATCGATCCTGCGCCCGAACGCGAAACGGAAGAGGTGTAATATGGGTATCGATCTTCCCCTTATCTGGGCCACTATAATCGTCTTCGGCGTCATGATGTACGTCTTCATGGACGGGTTTGATCTTGGGATCGGGATGCTGTTCCCGTTCATACCCGATCGCTCAGAGCGAGATGCGATGGTGTACACGATTGCGCCGGTCTGGGATGGCAACGAGACCTGGTTGGTTCTCGGTGGAGCGGCATTGTTCGCGGCCTTTCCACTGGCATACGGTTTGATACTGAGTGCGCTTTATTTGCCGCTCATGTTGATGTTGGCGGGTCTGATCTGGCGAGGTGTGTCCTTTGAATTTCGGTTCAAGGCGGGCGAGAATAGAAAGGCGTTCTGGGATTTCGCGTTTGCCAGCGGATCGTACGTCGCCACATTCGCACAGGGAGTGGCACTAGGCGCTTTTATTAACGGCTTTCAACTCGACGGCTCAACCTTTGTCGGTGGCGCGTTGGACTGCTTCACGCCATTCTCGATTTTCACCGGCATTGCGCTAATGTTTACATACACCCTTCTGGGCGCGACCTGGCTTGTCATGAAGACAGCAGGAGACCTTCAGGTACGGATGCGAAAGCTTGCCCAACGAGTATCGATCGCGCTCCTCCTAGCGATAATCATCGTGAGCATCTGGACACCGCTCGCGCATCCAGAGATAGCGACGCGGTGGTTCTCGTTGCCGAATATAATCTTCTTTTGCCCTGTTCCTATTTTGGTCCTCCTTTCCACCGCGCTGCAGTTATATCTTCTCAAACGATCCATCGGGAACGCATCGCCCTTCTGTCTATCACTCATACTGACTTTCTTAGGGTATACCGGGCTGGGTATCAGTCTGTGGCCAAATGTGATTCCGCCATCGATCTCTATCTGGGACGCGGCAGCCCCAACGCAAAGCATGGCGTTCGCGCTAGTCGGCACGCTTTTCATCATTCCAATCATCATGGTCTACACGTCCTGGTCTTATCATGTCTTTAGGGGCAAGATTGAGGTTGGCGGGGGATATGAATGATGCTCTGGGAGAAGAGCCTCGTGGTGCTGCAACGAGTTGGTTGGCTGATAGTCATTTGGACGATGTCGGTACTCGCTCTAGGGGTGATCGCCACATTAATTCGCCTATTGATGTCGGCCGCTGGCTTGACCGTCGGCTCAACACAATAGCCATTTCACCGCACTTTGCCGCGTTCAACATCATACAGGCGGACATTGTGTTGGCGTCTGGGGGTGCGAAAATCGGGCCAATGGAGTTTGAAAATGGCGGAAAATGCATTCCGGGCAATGCGCTTGCCGCGTGGTCAAATTTGAACTCGATATCAACCCATCATTTTTGGCGGTATGTGCCTGCCTGGATTGCAAGAAGGCATCCGCCGGCGAAGCCGCAATTTCCATTGGGGTACTAATACGATGGTCGAGGCTATTGGCGCTACAGGAAGTGTTGGGAATCCATCCGAGTGGCGTCGCGGGAATTGAGCATCGCGCGCGGTTCCGTCTGTTCCTAAAGCCCGTCACAATGATTAAACGCCTTTGCCGCCGGGTCGATCAACGCCCGTTTGTGCAAAGCAGCATGCTTGACCAACCGGCGATCCTCCTCCCATGAATCTCGCCCACGAACACTAGCGAAGGCGCGTGTCGTTTCCGGCATCCGATAGCTTGACTTCCCGTGCGCCGTGTCGACGCAGATTAGAGACTTATCAGTTAGCCTTCCGAGATTATCGACTGTCCGCGTCATACTGAATCCAATGACTTCGCACGCGTGCGCAGCATCCCGCAATTGGAAACGCCCAACAAGAGTTGACAGACGAATCAGCATGACTGCCTCATCGTCGGATAACAACCTATAGCTCCAGCCCAGATTTGCGAGCATGCTTTGCTGGCGTAGCGGCGCGGTCCTCTCACTGTTACTTATTTGCAGGAGCTCCTGCTCGCTCATGGCGTATAAAGACTCCAAGCCATAAGCGAAAATCTTGCTAGCCACTGCTTTGATTGCGAGCGGAATGCCATCAAGACGGCGACATATGGTCGAGACTAAAAGCACATCCGCATCGCTAAAAGTGAAACTCGAATAGCTATTCGCACACGCAACGAACAACTCTACGGACGTAAATTGCAATGCCATCGATGCTGTGATTTTCTGGTGCGGGCTGGGGCACGAAAGGCTTCGCAACCGGTACACTCTTTCGCAACTGAGCCGCAGTGGCTCCCGACTGGTTACCAATATCGTTAGCTTCGGCAAAGCTCTGAGCAAGCACTCAATAATTGGTTGGACGGTCGTCGAGACATGCTCGCAATTATCGAAAATCAACAGAGACTTTCGACGATATAACAGTTCAATTATGTCTGATAGTACATCTCCCGCACTTTGTTGCACACCCAGAGCTGCTGCAATTGCTGCGAGAACGAATTGCGGCTCTTCCAACTTAGAGAGATCGATAAAAAAGACGCTATTCGGAAAGAGGGACATCGTCTTGTGCACTACCTCAAGCGCGAGAGTCGTCTTCCCAATACCCCCAGAACCTACGACGGACAAGCACCTCGCCTTCACCAAAATGGCAATTAAGTCACTGATTTCATTCGTTCGGCCTACAAGCAAGGATGGTCGGCTTATCGGTTTTGCCGGTATGCCAATTCCATTGGTTGGAATTAACGATTGTGCCTCGAGTTGATGGACCTCTGCGATGAACGAATATCCGCGGCCCGAAACGGTCGCGACGTAGTTCCCTGGTGCACTGGCAAGCAGTACCCGGCGCAGTGCCGCAATGTTAACCTTGAGATTGCTCTCTCCCACGTAGGTGCTTGGCCAGCAAAAAGTCATCAATTCGTTCTTGCTTACGACATAACCAGCCCGCTCGACGAGTAGAGTCAGAATGTCGAACGCACGCGTGCCTATCTTTATCGGCAAGCCGTCCCGCAGAAGCAGTCGTCGGCGCGGTACGAGCGTGAAAGGCCCAAACGAGTAGCTCGTCACGTTCGCATCGCCCTGCAATTTCGGATATTCCGACAACTTCATTTGCTGTCGTTCGGAGAAGGGCAGATTTTCGCGAGCGTCGCGCAATTGGGACGCCCCTTGCCGAATTCGCAGTGTGTTGAGGGGCGGTCCGATCGCGAACACACAAAAGGCCTTTCCATACCTCGCCCACAGTTTCCAGAGCGACCGTTGGCTCGATCAGAATCGAGCGAGGTTGAATCTCGAGATGCAATGCCGGCTGATAGAGGCCCTGATCGGCAACTGGACTTCAGGGAGCTTCGAGAGAATGCGGTTTTCTCCATAAGGCGTCCCTATTTCTGCTAGAAAGCGGATGATGGTTTTAGTGCAGGCTACCGATAGTTTTTAATCGAATTCCAACTCACACAGCCTAAATCTGCCGCTAAGTATTGTCCTTACGGCCGTCCATAAGAATCTTTAAGATTTCTTTTGTTTTAGAGAGGGGGCTGGCAACCAAGATGTACAACCTGTGCGCGATGTTGGCGCTACATGGCGCGTCACTATACGAAGGCATTTACAGTGTAGTCGTCGCGTTCCGCATACGTTCTTTCCACTGACAAAGGCCGGCAGTCTTCCAATTGTCCTTAAAAGTCCTTAAAGTCTCTCGGGCGCGCAAGCATTAGATGGGGCGGATATTAGAGCGGGTGGAATGAAATTTGTAGTCGACGACGAGTCAGCGCCGGATAACAAGATTGCGCTACCGATGCTCGGTTCTTCATAACGTTTACCAAACTCAGCATCTCAGGGTTCCTCGCTGTGAACGTCATGCATGATGATATATCCGGGAGACAGCAAGGTCGGCGGGGAATAGACATCCAACGTGGTGAGCTATACGTGGATGGGTCGACTGTCCCGATGGGGCGTCGGGCGTTAGCCGTTTTGGAAATGCTGATCGAGGCGTCCGGAGCGATCGTATCGAAGTCAGATCTAATTTCACGAGCGTGGCCTAATGCTCCGGTCGGCGACACAGCTCTCCAGGTGCAAATCTCCGCGATACGCGCTGCGCTAAACTTCAATCGAACGTTGTTGAGAACTGTGTCTGGCAGAGGCTATCGTCTTCTTGGTGAATGGGCCGTCTGGAAGTCTACGACAGCAGCTGCGCCGAAGCCCTTACCAACGCCGAGTTCCAATTCAGGGCAACGCCAATCAATCTACCGATCAGAAGAGTGTGAAATCGATTTGTCACTGCGGCAGGTACGCATTCACGCCAATGCCGTACCGATAAGCGGACGCGCCTTCGACATCTTGGCAGTAATGGTCCAACAGGCAAACCAAATTGTGACGAGAGGCAATCTCTTGGATCTCGTCTGGCCGGGTGTCGTTGTCGGAGAAACGGCTATAGATGTGCATATTTCCGCAATCCGAAAGGCACTCGGTTCGCATCGCGCTATGCTGCAAACAGTTTCGGGGCGCGGCTTCCGGCTGGCGGGCGCGTGGTCCAAACAGACAACTAATCCGGCGCCTCTCAGCTCTTCATTATCTCGCGGCAATAACTTAACAAACTTGCCCGCGCCCAAAAACGATATTGTCGGCCGTGCCGGCTCTTTCGAATTCCTCCGGGAAGCATGCTCTGCCTATCGTATTGTCACCTTGACGGGCTCGGGTGGCATCGGCAAAACGACGCTCGCGATCGAATTGGCGCGCGGCCTCCTGTCGCGATTTGATGCTGGCGTTTGGCTTGTGGAGTTGGCCGCGCTTGTGGATCCAAGCCTGATGCCGATAGTCGCGGGAGATGCAATCGGCCTGCAGGCTGAGAGGCGTCCGACGTCGGCCGAGGGCCTGGCCCGACTGATTGGCGACGACAGTCTGCTCTTGATCCTCGACAATTGTGAACATCTCATCGGCTCAGCGGCTAAATTTGCAGAAACTCTTGTCAATTTGGCACCGAATGTGGTCATTCTCGCCACTAGCCGCGAGACTTTGAAGATTAGCGGTGAGTACGTCTATCGTGTTCAGCCCCTTGACGTTCCGCGTCACGAAGCAGATTCGCCAGGCGAGATTCTTAGCAATAGTGCCGTCCAAATGTTTTTGGGCTTGGCTGAGGCGTTGCAGGTCGCAGACTGGCGCGAAGGCAGGAATCTGCACTCAATCGCCAATATCTGCCGCCAGCTTGATGGATTACCTTTAGCGATCGAGTTCGCAGCCGCCCGCTCCGCCTCATTGGGGCTTGTACGAGTTGCAGATGGTCTAGAGGACCGTTTCGCACTTTTGACAACGGGACGTCGCACGGCGCTGCCGCGCCATAGGACGCTTCGCGCTGTCTTCGATTGGAGTTATGCCCTTCTACCGGACGTGGATCGGCTATTGCTCCATCGCCTCGCTGTGTTTTCGGGAGGGTTCACTTTCGAAGCGATTTGCGCCGTGATGCCGGATTATTCGTCGTCCCAGATTGCCGACAGCATCACGAGTCTTGTTGAGAAATCGATCATAACACTGGATCGTACAACGTCCGCAGAGCGCTGGCGCTTGCTTGAAACCGTTCGTGCCTACGCGATGGACAAGCTTGCTATTGGCGGCGAGCTTCCAACGGTGGCGCGCGGGCATGCTCAATATTTCAAGGAGTTCTTTGCAGCCTACAAAAGTGGCTCAAAGAGCGATGAGAAGATCGGCGAAGATCTTTCGCTAAATTATGCCCGTGAGATCGACAATCTTCGTGCGGCTCTTACTTGGGCATTCTCGCCAGGCGGTGACGCAACTATCGGGGTTTCCCTGGTTGCCGCCGCCGTAACCTTCTGGTTGGCGGAGTCACTGCTCGAGGAATGTAAAAAATGGAGTTGCCAAGCGCTGGCTGATCTGGAGCTTTCGGGTAGTCCCGAGCAGGAGATGATCTTGCGCAGTGGCCTGGGGCAATCGTTAATGTTCACTGAGGGCATGACGCCAGCGACATACATGAATTTGACGCGAGCGCTGTCACTCGCCGAAGCTCTCGGCAATATCGAGCATCAAAGGCGTGCGCTGCACAGCCTTTGGCAGATTAGTCTACGCTCATTGGACCTGCAGCGAGCATTGCAGCTTAGCCGACGATACACCGAGTTGGCGCGGAGCGACATCAATGGAGCGCCTGTTCGGATGGCGAACCTGATGGCGGGTATATCGTTGGTCTATCAGGCAGAGTACCTTAACGCGTCCCATTTGTTGGAGCGGGCCGCCGAGGAGTACTTAGAGGTTGGCTATCGCCAAGCATCAGAATCGTTCGGGATCAACGCTCGGGCCGCCGCCTTGGGACATTTATCGCCCTGTCTGTTTGCACGCGGACAAATTGATGCATCCATAAGGGTCGCTGAACGATCAATTGAGGAGACGTCTGAGCATCGGCAGCCGGTGGCTCTCTGTTTAGCGTTGGCGCGACCCGCCGGCCTGCTGTTGCCTGAGATCGGTGCTCTTGACCAGGCCGAGCGCTATATCGCTCTCATGCAGGAACAGGTCGACCGCCACGCACTTCCGACCTTCCGTGCGGTGGCGCATTGCGCACGAGGACGAGTCCTTGCCATGCGCGGCAAACCCACTGTGGGCGTCATTGAGCTTAAGTCCGGCTTAGAGCAATTCCAGGAAACCGGATACCAGTCATTTATACCGCCGTTTCGTGGCTATTTCGCGGAGGCGCTCGCTGCGACAGGTGACGTTGAGGCAGGCATCATTGAAGCAGAGGCGGCGCTGCAGACGGCAGAGCAAACGGGCTACATGGAATACGTGCCGGAGTTGCAGTGCATACTTGGCGGACTAATCGCGCTTCACCGTCCCAACGATCCATTTGCGGAGGAGTTTTTCCTTCGCGCAATCGATCTCTCGCGTCAGGAGCTGGCGCTGTATTGGGAGTTACGCGCGGCGGTTGGCCTGGCGGAACTTTGGCAAAAGCAAGATCGACACAGAGAGGCACGCGCGTTGCTTGATCCGATCTATCGTCGCTTCACGGAGGGCCGCACCACTTCAACGCTAGTTCGAGCGCATTCGATCCTTTGCTCAATCGGGGGTCAAAGAAAAATGAAGGCTAATGTGCCCGCGTGGTGAACTGTTCGCATCCAAAACCGCGCACATTTAGTGCGTGCGCCAAACATATGGGTGCCCTCTTAATATGTTCGTCATGGCTTAAGGAAGGATAGGGGAAGCACAATGGAAGAGCATGACGCAAAAATGGCGACAACAATGGGCGCGATGCGATGGAAGCGTGTCATCCCGGTGGCGATGGTGGTTTACATTATCTCGTTCATGGACCGCACCAATATCAGCTACGCCTTCGCCGGTATCGGTAACGAGTTTCACGTCAGTAAGGCGGATCAAGGCTTCGCAGGTGGCATCTTCTTCATCGGTTACACACTGTTTCAGATTCCCGGCGGTTTGCTTGCCACCCATTGGAGCGTCAAGAAAACCGTTGGCGTCATGATTTTGCTATGGGGCGGCGCGGCGATCTGGTGCGGTCTTTCCCGTAGCTTCGATGAACTGATAATCGCTCGGTTCGCTCTGGGCCTCGCGGAAGGGGGGATATGGCCGGCTATCCTCGTACTGATCAACAATTGGTTTCCTGCCTCAGAGCGGGCGCGTGCTTACGGTTTTTGGATGATGAACCTGGCGATCGCTTCGATCATCACACAGCCGCTTTCTGGCCTAATCGTCGAGCTGACTAACTGGCGCGTGATGCTCTTGGTGGAGGGAGCGTTGCCTTTCTTCGTCGCCGCGCCGATTTGGTGGCTTTTGATAGCCGACACCCCGCGCAGCGCACCATGGTGTTCGATAGCTGAACGTGATTTCATTGAAACGTCGCTAGCGGAAAACGATGCCAACAAGCCAATTGGCTCATCATTGCGAGGCATTTTCACCGAGCTCGCAGTTTGGCAGCTCGTCGCGGCTTCCTTTTTCATTCAGATCGGTTTCTACGGCTTAAGCATGTGGCTTCCATCTTTGCTAAAAGCGTTAACGGAGAAAGGCTTTGGCGCGGTTGGATTGATTGCAGCTTTGCCGTATTGCGCGGCAATCCCGTTTATGTGGGTAAACGGCTTTCTGGCCGATCGTAATAGGCGTTACCAGCATCATGTACTGCTTTCCCTCGTCATTGCTGCCGTCAGCTTGATTGCATCGGTCCTGATCGACGGTTCTTCGGTGATATTGTCGATATTCTTCATCTGCCTAGCAATCGCTGGCGCACTATCGTACGAGGGGCCATTTTGGGCGACGGTGTCTCGGTCGGTGACGCTGTTGGTAGCGGGCGGTGCGGGTGGCTTAATCAATGCGGTGGGCAATCTCGGTGGCTTCCTCGGGCCGCGCCTGGGAGGAGCTTTGCTTGACATGAGCGGCGGCCGGTACGTCGTTGCTGCTTCAGTGCTCGCGGCCTCATTCTTAGCGGCGGGTCTCTTGATGCAAACAGTCCGGATGCCCGCCGAGGAGGTTGCTACGGTACCAAGTCGGTAGCAAGTTGGTAAGCTGCATATGAATCTCGGTTCATGGATTTCCTCCAAGAGCGTTTGAACCCGGAAGGTCAAGCATCGATCACGCCAAATTTTGAACCGGTATTTCAATAGTAGCGGGAAATAAGCCCGTTTGGTTAGTCTGATCGGGCAGGTCGACCACATGCACATGAGCATAGCGACCCCCCAACCTTCCGGCGGATCATAGCCTTCCATGATGGGATGAGAGGTCTCCAGAAAGTGCTTCGTCGCGTGCTCGCCGTCTGCTTGGTCGCAGTAGCCGACCTGCCGCCGGAACGCCGGTTAGCGAGCGTGTAGCTCTGCTCCTGTGGCGCTCCGACTGACAAGCGGAGCTCGCGGGTGCTTAGGCAGGAAGCGGAGCTGATGCGTTGACTAGATGCTCCTTTCGCAGTTCTTGCCAGAAATCCGAGGGGACGACCTCGGCGAGTGCGGCGCTATCTTCGGCGATGCGGCTAGGTTTACTCGCGCCCGGGATGACCGCGGCGACAGCAGGATTTGCAAGCACAAACTGCAGGCCAGCCGCCTTCATGCTGATCTTATAGCGGTCTGCGATCGATTTGATCCGCTTCACTTTTTCAAGGATCTGCGGCGTAGCGGGCGCATATTCGAAATTGGGGCCGCCAACGAGCGCGCCCGAACTGTAAGGGCCGCCAGCCACAATACCGAGGCCCTTTTCAGTCACCATCTGCATGAGGCGTTGAAGGGCTAGATCGTGATCCAACAATGAATATCGGCCTGCGAGAAGGAACCCATCGGGGCACGGCTCTTCCAGCTCCATGATGAGTTCAATTGGTTGAACGCGGTTTACACCCAATCCCCATGCCTTGATGACGCCTTCGTCACGAAGCCGGTCGAGAGCCTTGAAAGCCCCTTTTCTTGCCGTTTCGAAAATGTTGAGCCATTCGTCACCGTAGAAGTCCTGGGCAACATCGTGAACCCAGGCAATTTCGATACGATCAGTCTTCATGCGTTTCAGGCTGTCATCGATCGAACGAAACGTGGCATCTGCCGAATAGTCGTTTACGATCTTGTTTGGTCGGCCATATTTGAAGACGTCGCCCTTCTCGCCGAGATCCCGTGCACCGACGTCTTCGATTTCGTCCAAGATCAGTCGGCCGACCTTGGTGCTGATAACGTACTGGTCTCGCGGCTTAGCGTGAAGGGCATCCCCAAGCCTGATCTCGGCGAGCCCCGCTCCGTAAAATGGAGCATTATCGTAGTAGCGAATACCGTTGTCCCAAGCGGCCTCGACGGTCGCTAACGCCTCGGCCTCGGGAATGTCGCGGAACATATTTCCGAGAGGAGCCGCACCAAAACCTAGTTTGCTCGGCAGTATATCTTTCAGGGTCATTTCTTATTCCTCTTTTATGCTGTGATAGCGTGTTTTCGGTTCCCATTTTCGCCGGAAACCGTGCGGCGCAGCGATCCGCTGAAGAGTGGCTTCGCAGACGGAAATTCACGGCTGTGGCGGAACTGCTCCACAGCGGAGTATCCGAGTTTTGACTCTCGGCTTTGCGCTAAGCCGCCATCGTATGACGTGCGACTTCTCGCGCTATGACACTCAACGGGAGCGACCAGCCGGAGCCTGGCGCAATAAAGGTTTCGATTGCGCCCGTCCCGCTGACGGCATCCTCGCTAAGCGGGAGCAATAAAGTGGCTTTGCCAACGGTTAGGCTGGATCGGGATAGGAAACGGCCCAGATGAACTACTAGATCAGCGGCTTGTTCGTCGAAGACCTCTGGTGCCGATCGTGTACTCGAGACCAATGGAGAACCTAGCGCTGGTAATGTGACAACATCCTGGCAGGATAGAATGCAGGATATTCCGCAGGAGCCGACCGTGAGACAGGAGATCTCCTCGATTGGTGCATCGAGTATCTTCGCCGCTCTCGTGGATCCAGTGAACTGCACCCCGTTCTGACCGGACAGTCGGCATAAGCAGAAAGGCTCAAGCACAGGCTTGAGGACATGCTTATGTCTAACGAGTATCGACACGTTGAACTGCTGACGGGTGATGTCCGGCGCAG
>NZ_JAEPVT010000001.1:296189-877345 GCF_027109195.1 Rhizobium sp. AG207R | reverse complement strand
CTGCGCCGGACATCACCCGTCAGCAGTTCAACGTGTCGATACTCGTTAGACATAAGCATGTCCTCAAGCCTGTGCTTGAGCCTTTCTGCTTATGCCGACTGTCCGGTCAGAACGGGGTGCAGTTCACGTCGATACAGGTTCCGAGCGGATTGACGATATTCCCGATCTCGATGCCATCCTTGTAGAACTCGGTGCAGTAGCCGCTGACGTTGCCGTCGCTCCAGGTGCATTCTTCATCCGGAACGATAGGAATGCGATCCCGATAAAGCGGCGTCCAATCCTCCAGTCGGTCTGGATGGATCGTGACATGGTCCGGGACCAGGCCGAGCGTCCCGAGAAACTCGATCCAGAAGTCGATGGCGTCGCCGACGGTCAGTTCTCGAAACGAGAAAAGCCCTAGCATCGTGAAGTGGAGGAAATGGGTGCCGTCCCCGATTTCGTCGAGATCGCCCATTCTCAGGCAGGCCTGAGAGTTCGCAACGGTTCCAATGTAGGATGGATCGGAGAAGAGTGGTTTGTACTGCTGCATCCCAGCGCTGCAGAAGAGCGTGGTATTATCGTGCGGCCGTACGGAATCTATGCGTGTGAATTTGATGCCTTTGGAAAGGCAGAAGTCTTGGTATTGCTGGATCAGGCGTCCCGCGATGACATAGGCAACCTCCTTTGCTGTTCGTGTGCCTTCTTAGAACATAGCGACACGATGTGGGATCTGCAATGCGCAGACGCGAGTTTCAGCTTGCAGGCGGAAAGTGCATGCTGCTTCAGGTGGTGGATCTTCTTCACCTTTGCTACATGCCTGTCTTGCTTTTGTTGTAGATCAGGTCCCGAGGCGCTGAAGTTTATTTTTGACGGAGCGACGAGATTGCTTCATCGATCGGTTTGGTGTACGGCCCTAGCCCATAATGATCGCAAGCGATCGCCGCGCGACGGTCGTTGCTCTCAGAGAATGCAAGCCTCTCATCAATGCTGATTGTCCATCAACTGCGCTCCGTCGTCGAGCACACACTGAAATATCATGGTTAAACAGACAAAGCCCTTCGTTATCGAAATCAAATCCTCCCGTCGAACAAAAGCAAAGCCAGTCGAATCGGCAAGATCGATCTGGGGAGAGCTTGCAGCCGATCTCAAGCAGACCCTGGCAATGGAGCAGGAAACGCAGCCAAGCGCGTCTCAGCTCGCGGATCGCGCGGCGCTTCCGACATCGGATTCCGAGACGGTTATCGATCATGATGAAGCGACGGCTCCGCGGCCGGCGTTTCAGTTTCTTGAAAAATGGATTGCAAGGAAGGCTGAGAAGCCGAAGGCCGGCACGCAGGGCGTGGTTGAGGCGTTCCTCGCGCGGCTTGACCAGCAAAAGATCCTGCTTGCGGAGTTTCAGTCGGATCCCGACGGTTTCAAGCGCTGGCGCTCAGCGTGGTTTCGCAAGGTCACCGGTGGTTTCGGCGTGAGCGTCAGCCATGACCTGATCGATGCTGGTGGCGGTTTGCGATATGTCGTCGTCGATACGCTTGATGGCGTCTCTCAGTTTCTTGATGATCTCCGTCATCACGCGCAAACCGATCTGGATTTTCAGCGAGCTTTGGAGGTGAACCGCATGCAGCGCGCAGCCCGGCTGACTGGCGGCAAAGCAATCTGATGGCTTTTCGGGACAACGGTATGTCCCAGCTCAAAGACCCGGACTGTGGCGCGATCCGGCGGAGCGGCTTCAGCCACTTAACGTCCTGATCTTCGGTATCCTCGTCGTAAAGCCGCCATCCGCTTTCGCGCATCTGGCTCGTGGTTTCGAGTGCAGGCGGACCATCTATCGGTGGCGTCTCAGTATTTCACGTTCTTCCGGTGGGCGTGCCATGCGGCGCTCCCACAGGATAAGCAGGAAGCTTGAGGCGATGATGAGGAGGGCGCCGGCAAAGACGTTCGTCGCCGGAACCTCGGCCCAGATCACATAGCCGTACACGAAAGCCCAAACGAGGCCGCTATATTCGATGGGCGCCAGCGTCGAAGCGGGTGCGTATCGAAAGCCTTCATAGAGCAGAAACTGCCCAATCGTCGAGATAATGCCGAGGGTCAGCATCAGTGCCCAGCCGCTCGCGTCAGGGGTCTTCCATGTCCATGGAAAGGACAGGGCGCAGGCAATGCCGAATATCAGGCTCGTGGCATACATCTGGGTAAGCGTGGTCTCGCTTCGGCTGACGAGTCGGATCAGGATCGTGCTCCAAGCCCAGCAAAAACCCGCGACGATGCACATGGCGGCGGGCAGGAGGTTGGGCGAATGGCTTGGATTTGCCGCGATCGCCACCCCGATGAAGCCTCCTATGCAGGCGATCCAGCGGCCCGCATGGACCTTCTCCTTGAGAACGAAGATCGATAGAATCACGACGATCATCGGCGCCGAAAAGTATAGTGTCGTCAGTTCTGCCAGACCCAGATAGCGGGCCGCATTGTAGAAGAGCAGCCAGGCAAGCAGCATCAGCCCGGCGCGCAGGACGACCGTGCCGCGATAGGGGCTTTTGAAAATTGAGGGATGGCGCCGATAACGGACGAGCACGCCTGCGACCAGCACGATGACCAGACTGCGCATGAAGAGGATCTCCGGTACTTCGTAACTGGCGACCAGCCACTTCACTATCGCGTCCTGAAGGGAAAAGCAGGCATATCCCGCGCAGGCGAGTGCGATCCCTGCAATGGGTCCCTTCTCACGGTTTCCGGAAATCATATGGCCTCGCAGGGTATGTCGAATCGATACGGTCGCTTGCCATTGCAGGAAGCGGTTCGCGGTATGGTGGCGCGAGCGATCCTCTGGCTAAGCGCTTTCCCTCGAACTGACAAGAGAGCTCGAAATCATCATGCTGCCTTTATTGCGCTTTTCGTGAGCGCTTCCGTCGGCGATGGAACGAAACGCCGTCTGCGATGTTCCCCAACTGAAAAATCCCGGTGGTGACCCATTCTGGGAGGACATCGTGCCTGACTTTAGCGATATCATGCGGGTGGAGATGGACTGGCTGGATACTGTTGTCCGTCTGGTGCTGGTTGTCATTGCCGGAGGGTTGATCGGCATCAATCGAGAGATGGGCGGGCATGCGGCGGGGTTTCGCACGACGATCCTTGTCGGGCTTGCCGCGTGCCTGTCGATGATCCAGGCTAACCTCCTACTGTCCACATTGGGCAAGACGTCACAATCGTTTGCCTCGATGGATGTGCTGCGCTTTCCACTCGGCGTCCTGACCGGCGTCGGCTTCATCGGCGGCGGCGCCATCCTTAAGCGCGGAGATCTCGTCACGGGCGTAACGACAGCTGCGACCCTGTGGATCATGACGGCCGTTGGCCTATGCATCGGCGGCGGTCAACTCGTTGTCGGTTCGGCCGGCGCCCTCATCGCCTTCGTGGTGCTCTCGCCGTTTAAACAGTTCGATAGGTTGATCCCTCGCAGGCAGAAGGCGCGTATCGTGATAGAGCTGCCTTGCGATGCCGGCGTTGGGATCTCCGATATGCAGGCAGCGCTTGAACCGCTCGGATATGTCTTCTTTTTTGTCGGCAAGGCGGCGGGCTCGACCGAGGCCACTGCGCATATTTCCTACGAGGTGCGGTGGCGGCAGGCAGGACTGGATGGCGGCGGTGCGCGGCTGCTGGCATCCCTTCAAGAGCGTTATAAGGTCGTGTCTTTGGAAATGCTGACGAGTGGAACTTGATACGACCCCCACATCGGAACATTCCGGAGCGGTGAAAGTTTGTCCCTAATTACGGAGGGAGAAAACCATGACCGAAGCCAAGCAACAGACAAGGGCAAAGAATTCTCCGGATCGCGGCGATATACGCACCCTTCAGGCGCTTGATCAGGCCGCCGGTGGCTCGGGGGATGTCGCAGCCGAGGAGACGAGGCGACATCCGTCAAAGGAAATTCGGCCTGAATATGGTACGGATGACGCACGCTGCGAGGATTCAGCCGAATCCGATCGGCAGCGCGAGCAAACGGCTGATGAAATTTCCGTCAGGATTTCCCATGTCAGGACGACCTCCGGATCAGGGGAGGCCGGGGGCGACAGAATCTCCGAAGACCCGTCAGCCAGAACCTCCACGCCGACCACGGAAAGGACCGATGAGGAAATTCGTACCGAGATCGAAGGCAGGCTGAAGGGCGACCGATTGCTAAACGAGGCGAGCATCTTCGTCACTGTCAGTCGCGGGCGAGTCATTGTCGAAGGGTCTGTTGAAAATCACGAAGCCAAGCAGCGCGCCGAGGCGATCTCCCGGCAAGCCAGCGGCATAATTGGGCATGACAGCAATCTTACCGTGCGCAAATCCTCGTAGGATCAGGACTTCGACATGCGAATGCTGCTGCTCCTCATTTTCGGCTTGATGATCGCGTCCATTCTGGGGATTCTCGTCATTAAGCCGTTTACGTCGAGCGATCATCGAGATTCTGGCGCCGTTACGCACGGTCCCATAGAGCAGCCGGAGCCAAAGCCGTAGGAAAGATCGGCTCTATTTGTCTGGCTGTTGGCCGTTTTGCTGTTCTTTCGGTTGGTCGCCAGGCTTGATGACAGGCATGTTGCCGACCTGCGGGGCGGGCTTTTCCATTTTGCTGTCACCAACTGGCGGTGGCTTCAGCACGCCGCCGCAGTCGGACAGCTTCTGGCTGGGATTGCCGTCCGGCGTGGACGTCTGCCCGCTTTCCGCATGCCTGTTGTCAGTCTGCCGGTTGGTATCCTCTGCCTTGCATCGATCGTCGTTCGATTGCTGTGCGAACACGAAATTCGATGACATGACGGCCGCGACCGCCGTTATCAGCAGGAAGCCTGCGTATTTGGCCACCGCAATCCGGGTGTTCGAAAGGCGCAATCGATCAAACCGGGGCGGAGATAATGGTGTTGACGCCGACGATTCCTTCGGCGACACCGCGCTGATGATAATCCTTGTCATTGTTCACCTCGATGACGGTATGGATTGTCGTCGGACACGACCGGGACCACACGGTAGAGCATCAAAGGCCCTTCCCTTTCCGTCTCCTCGAATGTTGGAAAGGTCGCAGATCGGATGGGTAGGAAGCTCGACTGCCGTTTCGTTGGCTATGGAGAGAAAGCGGAAAAATCTCCATATTCTTCAGCACCATCGCGTCCGCTTGGCACGATCTACGACCTCATTGGGCTAACGCCGGGCTTCGCGCATTGTTCCGGTTTAATGCCGATCGGATGCAGGTGCTCCTTTGATGGAACCATCTTTCGGCGTCTCTGTTAGGTCCATATGGAATTTGTAGAGATGGAGGCCTGCCATGGCATTCGAGGAACCGAAGAAGCCCCAGGATCAGAAGAAACCATTGTCCGCGACCGAGGCCCGCCAGGGGGTGCGTGGCACGCATCTGTCTACCATCTTGATCACGGCATTGGTTCTGGCGGCAATCGTATGGGCGGGCGTTGAAGTTTGGGGTCGTTATATCGAACCAAACAAACCGCAGAACCCGGCGCCTACAATAAGTTCCTCAAGCGGTCAGCCGCAGACCGGCACGATAGACAATACGCCGCCAGCAGGGCAATCCATACCACCCGCTCCAACCGATCGCACTGAGAACAACCAGCAAGGCACAAAGAGCACGCCAGCCCAACCAAACCGCGACGGAACGCAGAATTAGCGGGCGGGCTCTGGAAATTCATAGGGATCAATGTGTATCGCGGATATACGTTCCTCTTTGAGGGATCGGACATGGGAACGGCTTGCCAGCGGAACTGCCGAAAAATTATCCGACGCGGCGATCCTCGGAGGGGGTGTCTTCCTCGGATTCCCGAGCGTCATTCTTGGGTGGGTTTGTTGCAGCCCTTCGCCGAAACCTTGCGAGCACTTCTTCTCCGTCCACGGAGGCTCGCGTTCTCTCCATGATCTCGCGTTCCTTGGCCGCCTGCTCCCAGTGATGCTGGCTGCAGCCCCAGGGACGGCCGGCTGCTTCCCAAATGGCGTAGGCCCTCTTGCTGATCCACTCGAACCGTTCGTCCGTCATTTTTTCCTCCTTCATGGACGCTCCCACAACTGCGGGTGAGTGCGAATGTTCCCTATGGGGAACAATAATGATTCTGATGTGTTCCACTTTAGGTTCAGAAGTTCACAGGCTCATGAATCCATGACAGCAAGAGGAGGATCGAATGGCTTTGACGTTGATCAGCAAGGTCTTTGCTGAGAATGCGCCGATACCGAGCAAATACGCTCTGGATGGAGAAAATATATTCCCGCCGCTTGCCTGGGGCGGCGCTCCCAAAGGGACCCAGAGCTTCGCCTTGATCATCGAGGACCCGGATGCGCCGGCGGGAACATTCCGCCATTGCGGCATCGCCAACATTCCGGCGGAGTGGAGCGGCTTGGTTGAAAACGTGGATGCGATGCAGGAGCAGGCGCTGCGTTTCTATAAGAATGATTTCGGCAATGCCCGTTACGACGGTCCGCGTCCTCCGGCAGGCGATCCGCCCCATCGGTACGTTTTCCGGCTTGCCGCGCTCGATGTAGCGCGGATGACGCTTCCCGAAGCCGCTGGCGCGGAAGCCATGTGGCAGAAAGTGAAGAAACACATGCTTGCAGAGGCAAGCCTTACTGGCAGCTACCAGTCGTAAGCCACGCTTTGCAGGCAGACATGATCGGCGGTTCCTGCCGCCGAGGGATGGTTGCAATGAGCAGAAGAGACCCAGACGGTGCGCACAAACAGGAACCGCGCACGTTTTCCGCGGAAGATGCACGCCAAGGCGAGATCATCCTGAAGCGACGGTGGCAGCGTCTGGTGTTCATCGGCGGACTTGCCGCCGTAGTCCTCGTTATCCTGCTGGTCCGCTTTGCCGGATAGGCCGGCAAAATTTCAACCTCATCCAAAGGAGATGTCATCATGCCAGCAAAGTCGAAATCACAGCAAATGGCCGCCGGTGCGGCGCTTGCCGCCAAACGTGGCGAACGAAAGAAGAGCGAACTGAAGGGTGCGTCGAAAAGCATGGTCGACTCCATGAGCGAGAAGGAGCTTCACGACATGGCCTCGACCAAGCAAAAGGGAAAGCCGCAGCACGCATCCAAGTCCTGAGATCCAGGAACGCTGCACCGCGGTATTTCCGGCTGCTCTATCGCCTCCACCGCCAATTTGAGACTTCCGGCATATCCTCGCCGTGCCGGCGGACGTAATCGTGATGCTTGGTGAGTTTTGCCTTCAGGCCATCCACGACCTCCGGCACCTTCTCCGATAGGCCGGGAATACGATTGATCGCCTCCAAGGCGAGATGGTAGCGATCGAGTTCATTCAACACGGTCATGTCGAATGGCGTGGTCGTTGTACCCTCTTCGATGAAGCCGCGAACATGGATGTTGTCATGGTTGGTCCGCCGATAGGTCAGGCGGTGGATCAGGTAGGGATAGCCGTGATAGGCGAAGATCACTGGCTTGTCCGTGGTAAAGATCTGATCGAATGCCTCATGATCGAGACCATGCGGATGCTGTTGTGGGTCCTGCAGAGCCAGGAGATCGATCACGTTGACCGTGCGGATCTTGAGATCGGGGATCGCCTCGTGCAGCAGCATGACGGCAGCAAGCGTCTCCATGGTCGGGACATCGCCTGCGCAGGCCATCACGACGTCAGGGGCGATGGTGTTGTCTTCGTAGCTCGCCCAATCCCAGATGCCGAGGCCGGCCTTACAATGGGCGGCCGCTTCGTCGATGCCGAGCCATTGCGATTCCGGCTGCTTGCCGGCGACGATGACGTTGATCCGGTCATAGGTCCTGAGGCAATGATCACCGACCCACAGCAGCGTATTGGCGTCCGGCGGCAGATAGATGCGCACGATGTCGGCCTTCTTGTTGGCGACGAGATCGACGAAGCCCGGATCCTGGTGGGAAAAGCCATTGTGATCCTGTCGCCAGACATGCGACGTCAATAGATAGTTCAACGACGAGATCGGCTTGCGCCAGGGCAATTCGCGCGAAACCTTCAGCCATTTGGCATGCTGGTTGAACATGGAATCGACGATATGGATGAAGGCTTCATAGCACGAAAAGAGCCCATGCCGACCCGTGAGCAGGTAGCCCTCCAACCAGCCCTGACATAGATGTTCGCTGAGCACCTCCATCACCCGCCCGTCGCGGGACAGATGGACGTCATAATCCTCGATCGCCTCCATCCAGACCCGATTCGTGGCTTCGAAGACGCTGCCGAGCCGGTTCGATTCCGTCTCGTCGGGGCCGAAGATGCGAAAATTCTGCTTGGCATCATTGAGCTTCAGCGTGTCGCGCAAGTAGTGCGCCAGGATTTCGGTGGATTGTACCTGCTTGCTGCCGCGCTCGCCGATCTCCACGGCGTAATCTTCGATGGACGGAACCAGAAGCTCCTGGCGCAGCAGGCCGCCATTGGCGTGGGGATTGGCGCCCATGCGCCTTTCGCCGCGCGGCGCCAGCGCTTGCAGCTCCTCCTTCAGCCGCCCGCTGTGATCGAAAAGATCATCGGGATCGTAGCTTCGCATCCAGTCTTCCAGGATCTTGCGATGCGCCTCGTCGCCGCGGCAATTGGCGACCGGCACCTGATGCGCGCGCCAGAATCCTTCGACCTTCTTGCCATCGACCTGCTTGGGGCCGGTCCAGCCTTTCGGGCTTCGCAGCACGATCATGGGCCAGCGCGGCATGCTTTCCGACGACGTTTGTTCGCGTGCGTTTCTTTGTATGTCGCGGATGCGGTCGAACACCTGGTCAAACGTGCCGGCCATCGCCTGATGCATGGCGGGTGGTTCATGTCCCTCGACGAAGAAGGGTTCGTAGCCATAGCCTGAGAGTAGCTTGCGCAGATCGTCGTCATCTGCGCGGCCGAGGATCGTTGGGTTGGCGATCTTGTAGCCGTTGAGGTGGAGGATGGGCAGTACCGCGCCATCGCGCGCCGGATTGAGGAACTTGTTGGAATGCCAGCTCGCAGCCAGAGGTCCGGTTTCGGCCTCGCCGTCGCCGACGACGCAGGCAATAATCAGATCGGGATTGTCGAAGGCGGCGCCGTAGGCATGCACCAGTGCATAGCCCAGTTCGCCGCCCTCGTGGATGGAGCCGGGCGTTTCCGGTGCGGCGTGGCTCGGAATGCCGCCTGGGAAGGAAAACTGCTTGAACAGCCTTTGCATGCCTTCCGTCGTCTCAGAGATATCCGGATAGATCTCGCTATAGGTACCCTCGAGATAGGTGTTGGCGACCATGCCGGGGCCGCCATGGCCGGGGCCGCATATATAGATGACGTCGAGATCGCGTGCCTTGATGATGCGGTTGAGGTGCACGTAGATGAAATTCAAGCCGGGCGTCGTGCCCCAGTGGCCAAGCAGTCTCGGCTTGATATGCTCCGGTCTCAGCGGTTCGCGCAGCAGCGGATTGTCCATCAGATAGATCTGGCCGACCGACAGATAGTTTGCCGCTTTCCAGTAACGGTCGATCAGGGAGAGTTCCTCGGGCGAAAGCGGTGTGGTCACGGCATTCATCTGCGTCTCCTCGTTTTTGTCAGGCGATGAGGGCATGCGCCTCCTCGGCGATCACACGTTCCTCGTCGGTCGGGATCACGAATAGCTTCACGCGGCTGGATGCCGCGTTGATCGAGGTCAAATTGCTGTCGTTTGCATCTTCATCGATCTCAATACCCAGCCACTGCAACCTTCGTGCGACACGCGTCCTGATCTGCGGCTGGTTTTCACCGATGCCGGCGGTGAAGACGATGGCGTCGAGACCGCCGGTCGTTGCGCATAGCCGCCCGATTTCGCCTGAAATGCGCAGGCAGAACAAATCTATGGCCTCGGCCGCTTTCGGGCTCTTGTCATCGAGCAGAACCCGTGTGTCGCCGCTGATGCCGGAGACGCCGAGCAAGCCGCATTGATGATAGAGGAAATCCTCGATCCGTTCGGGCTGCGGCATTCCCGTCCTCATGAGGTAGAGCAGGGCGCCTGGATCCAGCCAGCCGGGGCGAGTTGCCATGGGGATGCCGTCAAGCGCCGAGAAACCCATGCTCGTGTCGCGGCTAATGCCGTTTTCCATCGCGCACAAGCTGGCGCCGCTGCCGAGATGACAGGTGATAACCTTGCCCTTCGCTGCCTCCGGATCGATCTCGCGAAGCTTCGCGGCGATGTATTTATAGGAGAGCCCGTGAAAGCCGTAGCGGCGCACGCCGTCATCATGCATGGCGCGCGGTATCGCCAGCCGTCGCACGAGGTCGGCTTGCGACGAATGGAAGGCCGTGTCGAAGGAGGCGGTCTGCTGGACGTCCGGCCGCAGCGTTTGCATCGACCGAATGGCACGCAGAGCCTGCGGCTGGTGCAGAGGCGCAAGAGGAATAAGCTTCTCGATCCGCTCGATTGCAGCCTCATCCAAGAGGGTAGCCTCCTGAAACGCCATGCCGCCGTGAACGACGCGATGTGCGACCGCCCGGAGCCTGCCGGGAAGATGAGCAAGCATATGATCCAGCGTGTCGGAGATCACTGAGACGAACTGCGGGCCGTTATCACCCCTGATTGTCTTCTCGTATCTATCCGTGCCGATGGAATAGCGGAGCATCAGCGGGCTCTGATCGAAATCGATCTTACCGCGGCCGACATTCCTTGCCCCTTCAGTCGCCAGCTCGAAGACCCCGATTTTCAAGGTCGAGGAGCCGGCATTGAACGTCAGCAGGACATCGTCGCTCATGTCAGCCTCGAATGGAGAGTGTCGACCACCGGAAGCTAGCGCACTCCAGCCCGGAGGCAACCGTGCATAAGGCCGCAGCTATTCTTATTGATATCGATTCGGCCGCGCAGCGCCTGTGTTGACGACTTACTCAGAACGGCTGCGCACTTCAGCGTGTCATCAGATTTCCATCACATCTTCAAATGCTTCAGGGAAGCTTTCCCGCGCCACTTTCTCGTTGATAACGAGCATGGCCTCATAGGAGAGCGGATCGAAATCCTTGTCGGCGGGCAGCACCTCGCGACCGAACAGGAGGTTCAGCCGAGCGGCATCGAGATTGCCGCGCTCGAAGGGCTCGGCACCGAAATGATGCCAGAGCGCGTGCAGGAATGCGGCGTCGATCAGATGTTCCTGTGATCCCGGCCGCGCACGCCGCGGCAGTTTCTTGATCGGCGTCACGCCCTTGGGATTTGCGCGGCGAATGGTGAATTGCACCCCCGTACCCGGCATGCCGGAAGGAAAGCCGCGGTGTTTCGTCATATCGGGAAGCTTGCCCATGGCTGCTGCTCCTCTCTTGATTAAGCAATCGGATGGCGCCTTTTCCGATGTCAGGCAAGCCGATGCGATGGAGAAGGCCGTGTAGCACCTACTCTGTCGTGATTTCCCTCCGGCAGTCAATTGCGGGACGAGGCTTCGTTGTGGAAGCGGCGCCATCCTGGCTCGGCAATGAGGAAAGTTCTCCGTTCCGAAGATAAGGATTAGCGCTCGCCAGGAAGCGGAGGCACTTGTGGAGAAGGGCCCTGCACCGAAAAATACAGTTCCACATCAAGCAAATGATACATGAGCGCGGCGAGGGCGACACAAAGAACAGTGCCTAGAATGAACCGAAGAAATGTCGGCCACAAGTAAACCATGATGATCGGCGTCAGACGTACCAACATCGAAAGCCAATCGATAAGCGTGGGCGTCTTCTGTTTGTACATGATGTTTCCCTTGAGGGGTTGCCGATATCGTTCATCACATCACTGTCCCACGGAAGGCCGCATTCCTATCGAGGGTCCTTCGTGTCAACAGCGGCTGCCGCATCAACAAAATGGCGATTGGTCGCCGCCAGCGTCGGAAGACAACATGAACATCGTGCAGGTTTCATGGAGACAACATGCAGGCTTGGTGGATCGATTCCCAATGCCCTTCAACTCCGGTATCCGTTTTACTTTTACGTAAGGTCCACTAAGCTCTCCCATTAACATGCAATTCGCGGAGGGGGAACGAATGAGCAGTCGTGCAGATGTGGTGATCGTCGGAGCCGGCCTCTCGGGCCTTGTTGCCGCTTGCGAGCTGATGGAGCGCCGAAAGCGGGTGATCCTTGTCGATCAGGAGCCGCGTGCAAGCCTCGGAGGGCAAGCCTTCTGGTCGCTCGGCGGGCTGTTCATGATCGATACGCCGGAACAGAGGCGATTGCGTATTCGCGACAGTCTCGATCTCGCCCGTCAGGATTGGCTGGGGGCGGCGGGTTTCGACCGGGCCGAGGATTTCTGGCCGCGTGCCTGGGCGGATGCTTATCTCAATTTTGCCGCCGGCGAAATGCGCAGCTGGCTGCATGGGCTCGGCATGCGCTGGTTTCCCGTCGTCGGCTGGGCGGAACGTGGCGGAGGCCTTGCCGACGGACATGGCAATTCCGTGCCGCGCTTCCATCTCACCTGGGGCACGGGTCCCGGCGTTCTCGATCCATTCCTAAAGCGGGTTTTGGCGGCGGAGAGGGAAGGCAAAATCGAGCTGTTGTTCCGCCGGCGAGTGACGCGGCTGATCGGCGATCGCGATGGTATAACCGGCGTGGAAGGCGAGCTTCTGGCGGAGGATGGTACCCCCCGTGGTTGGCAATCGAACCGTGATGTCGTGGGGGATTTCCGCATCGAGGGTGCCGTGATCGTGGCAAGCGGCGGCATCGGCGGCAATCCGGAACTGGTTCGCCGTGCCTGGCCTGTCGAACGTCTTGGCGCACCCCCGGAGCGGATGCTGAGCGGCGTGCCTCATCACGTGGATGGCTTGATGATCGGTCATGCCGAGGCGGCCGGCGCGCGGTCGATCAAGGGCGACCGGATGTGGCACTATACCGAAGGCATTGCCAATTGGGACCCGATTTGGCCGAACCACGGTATCCGCATCCTGCCAGGCCCGTCCTCCCTCTGGTTCGACGCCAATGGCAATCGCATGCCGGCGCCTTGCCTGCCGGGCTTCGACAGTCTTGCGACGCTGCGGCACATCTGCAAGCTCGGTCACGGTTACAGCTGGTTCGTCACCACGCAGAAGATCGTCAAGAAGGAGTTTGCCCTTTCGGGCTCCGAACAGAATCCGGATCTTACGGGACGCGACATCGGGCTCCTTCTGCGCAGCCGCTTGGGGCGGTCGGCTCCGCCGCCGGTGGAAGCCTTCAAGGCGAAGGGTCGGGATTTCATCGTTGCTGAAACGCTGGAAGAACTGGTCGCCGGCATGAACCGTATCGGCGACCACCCGCTCGACCTTGCGCATCTGCGTTCCCAGATAGAAGCCCGTGATCGCGAGTTGGACAATCCTTTTGCCAAGGATGCCCAGATCGTCGCTTTGAGACAGGCACGCGGCTATCTCGGCGATCGATTCATGCGCACGGCCCCACCTCATCGCATATTGGATGCGAAGGCCGGCCCACTGATTGCAGTGCGCCTTAACATTCTCACGCGAAAATCCCTGGGCGGACTGGAGACCGATCTGAATAGCCAGGCGCTCGGACAGAGCGGCGCGCCCATACCGGGATTGTATGCTTGCGGTGAAGCGGCGGGCTTTGGCGGCGGTGGATATCACGGCTACAATGCGCTGGAAGGCACTTTCCTGGGAGGATGCATTTTCTCTGGCCGCAAGGCGGGGCGGGCAGCGTGAGCCGGTCGAATTAACCGCTCCTTCACGGGAGGGTGTCCGACGACACTGCGAGGGCATGCAGTCTCGTCGGACGCTGCAATGCCCGGCTCGGGGGTGGCGTCCAAGCCGGTAGAGTAAGTTATAGCATCTACCAGAGGTTTATTTAACCTACCCGAATGGACGGCTGAGAGCCCGGGCGACTTAGGAGGGCAAACGGGGGATCATTCATGTTCGCCGGTCGGCTTGCGAAGGTTCGTTAGGCTTTTCGCCAATGGCGCGAACGCAGAATGTACAGAAGGATCCTCGCTCTTTCGAAATAGCCACGCGTTGCGGGCGAACTGCCATCGCCATGTAGCGCGGAAGCCTGGCGGAACTTGCGACCGAAGTGGAGCGGCACGGCGTTGCCGGCAATCTCATATCCTGCAATGAACTGTCGTTCGGGTATGGGACGAAGAACGCCAGCGAGTGGCCGGTGATATTGACCAACCATCTCGCTCGATCCGTCCCTATGGGTTTTGACGACGATGAAAGGCCACGCCGTAAGCGCCAAAGCGCCGATAAGGAGAAGCATGGGAGGAGAGCAGCGAAGCAACATTCGGAAATCCAGATTGTTGCCAAGCCACTAGAAGCCGAAGATTGCGTCGGCATTACACATGCACGAAAAAGTCGAGCCAGGATCGCGGCAGGTTTGCTGCGATCCAGGGCTGACGCGCGTCAGATCTCAGTTGTTGTCATTGTTGCCGAACCAGAAGTCGAGCTCGCGTATGCGACGCTTGTCATAGGGTTGATCCGGCGATTTGATCTGCCAGCTGTCATCATCAGCCAGGCCGGTCCACTTCGGCGTGCCGCCCTGCTTCTGCACGGATTGCCGCCAGCGATACTGGGCATAGATCTCCATGATCTTGCCGGCATATTGGCTGGCAAGATCGCCGTTGCCAGTGATGATTACCAGGTTCTCGTCGTTCACGCCACTCGCCTTCGGGCCCATATTGTGGGAGCCGGTCATGACGACGGGATTGGGGCTATATGGATCGACGATGACGACCTTGCTATGGACCATGGCGTGAGCCGTCGGCAGCTTCAGAACTTCCTTCTGCCAATAGGCGAAACGGCCGGGGATCGCGGCGGGCAGGACGACGTCGGCATTGGCGTCGATCCTCTCGCCTCTGTTGAACAGCACGACAGGGTTCTTTGCCGTACCCGGATTCTGGTTGACCACGCCCTGGATGTAGAGATCGGGTTTGAACGAAGGGCTCGAGGGAGAGGCAAGCTCGATGATGTCGTTGAGAAGCGTACCGCGAGGTCCGGGATTGAACATGGCGAACAGGATGCCCTGCTGGGCGCCACGGATCAGCTCGCCTGCCTGTTCTAGATCTAGCCCTTCGCGCATGGGCGTGAACCAGACCGTCGTATTCTTGGCTTTCGGTGTTGTTCGGGGCTCGGCATTGCCTTGATAGAGGGCGGGCGGGGAATCGTTGCCGTCGGCGGCCAGCGTCTTCCACTGATCGAGATAGAATTGCGCCACGGCCGGGTTGTCGATCAGGAGCGCATTATTGGCCTGGGTGCAAAGGCCGGTCATTGTCCAGTTCGTGCTGCCGGTCCATACGGCCTGGGGCGATTTGTCGGCGTTGCAGATGACCAGGAATTTGTTGTGCGCCAACGCCCGCGGCGCGCTCATGCGATCCCTGACATCACAGGAAGACAGTTCGGATCGGGCATCCTCATTTTCGTCCTCTCCCTTTTTCTTGACGCTGCCATTGCCCAGCACGATATGGGCGCGTTTCTTGAAGCCCTGCAGCAGCGGAATGAGCTCAGGATCATCCAGCTCGAACAGGGCGGCATAGATATGGCCGCCATTCGACCTGACATCATTGAGGAGCGATACCAGCTTGTGGCGGATCGGCCCTGCGAGGAACTGGCGGATTGGGTCCTCCGGGTTGGCGATCGCCTTCTTGAGCTTGGTGGTGGGAGCCTCTTCCGGCAATAGGCGGGCAAGCCATTGGCTGGCGACGATGCCCCGGTTGAAATAGCAGCTGACATGGCCGCTGGTTTCCGCTCCGATCTGCACGGCATCGCTCCAGTCCGATACATGGTCGGGCGATTCCCGCAATGCCGTCTCGGGGCCGATCATGGCGGAGACCTTATAGGCGACGACATCGCCGGGATTGACGGCGAAATCGGACCAGAGATATTTCTGGATCGGCCACTCCGTGGTCGGCTTGCGCGTGCCTTCCTCGACCGCCGGTCCGTCGGCGAAGCCGACCCAGCTCGCGACGATCTCCTCGTGAAAGCCGTCGGGGTCGACATCCGAGATCGTATTCGGGCTTTGCGGGCTTCCCGCTGCCCGCTTGATCTTTCGTCGCAGGGCAAAGCCACGGCACTGGTCGATGAAGTCGCTGCGCCAGGCAATAAGAGCGCTATCCACACCGGGATGCACGATCAGACTGATGTTCATTGGACCTCTCCCTCGATGATTGCTCCAGTTGCTACGATTGCTGCCAGGCATGAAATCAGTGCTGACGCTCCTGGCCGCGAGACCTTGGATAGCAAGGTGCGTCAGCTAAGCGGCGCCCCCGTCTGTTCGTCCGTCTTGAGCGCCTGCACGCTAAAGCGCACGAACAGGGCGATGGTCTCGCCGCCCGTAAAACGTATGAATAGCCCGCCATCGCCGTGGACACGATTGTCATCGGCGAAACTGCCGGAGTTGCCTTGCATGAAGTGGATATCGTGGACGCCGCGTTCCGGGCTGAAATGAAAGGTTTCGTCGCTCCCCTGGTCCTGAAAATACTCACCGAAGGCAACGATGACGGCGCCCGTGTCGGCCTTGGCGCGTTCGATCTGTGCGTCGAGCATGTTGGAGAGCGACAGCTGCGCGCCATCGGCCGGAATGGCTGTCATGTCGTCGATCGGGAAGAGCGTATCTCGGATATAGTCGAGACCTTCTCCATCGGGTCCGCTCTGCAAGGGCTTGAAACCCGCAGGCCCTTCGGCGATGCCGGCAATGTCGTGGCCGCTATTGCCCTTGAAGTCCGGGTCGTAGTGAACCAACACTTCGCTGCCATCAACGGACTGGACATTGACGGCAATGCGGAAATCCTCGTCATTCGCTTTGACCCAGATCTCGTAATGCGGCGAGGAGCCTGACGGCTTCATCGTGCCATCGGCGACCTTGCCGACCAGCACCCCGTAGGTGCGCTGGGCATTCCTGGGTTTTCGACGTTGACGTGTCATGAGAAAGGACCTTCATTACGGGCTGGAAAATGCTTGCTGATCGCCTGCCAACAGCTTTTGCGGCATTTGGGATTAGACTCCAGGCAGGAATTTGCGCTGAAACTGAAAACCGTGTCTAACCGACTGCTGGGCCAGTTAGGTGGCTTTATCCCACTTTGCGTCACGGTCGTGACGATCTCATGAATTGCTCTGTGGGCCCTAAAGATGGGCGCAATGCCATTTTGATTTAGCAGTCTTTAGAGCAGTTGCGGAATTCGTGATCCATGGTCGCCTATGAAAATTTCCCTCCAAGTCGAAATGTGATCTTGCGTCTCGAGGCAAGTGGGGCAAGAGTTCCCGAACCCCCTGGCGCCGGTGCGGCACGGCGCGAAAAATTTCGGCAGACTGTATGAAAGCACCCAAAAGAATCGGCATTCTGGACGTCGCCCGGCTGGCTGGCGTGTCCGCGACGACCGTATCCCGCGTCCTGAACGGCCAGGCTGACAGCCGCATCAGCCTGGAGACGCAGGAGCGGGTCAAGGCAACGGCAAGCAGCGTCGGCTATGTCGTCAACCGTCTGGCAACATCGCTTCGGACGCACAGGACCGGTGTCTTCGGGGCGATCGTCAATAGCCTCTCCGGCCATTATCAGCCGCATCTGACAAGTCGCCTCCAAATCGTGGCGCAGCGCCGTGGCGTGGAACTGCTGGTCGCGCAGGCTAAGGCGGACGCCGGCGAGATCGCCGGCCAGCTGCGCCTGTTTCAGCAGGATTTCTTCGATGGTGTCATCATGGTCAGCGATCTTCCGGGCCAACAAGCGCTCTGCGATCACCTTGATCTCATGGGCAAGGCACATGTGACGCTTGGCGCGGGACTGACGGGGCCGCTTCCCGCGGTTCTCACCGACGACCGGGAGGGCATAAGATTGCTGTTCGATCACCTGGTGGAGCTCGGACACCGCCGCATCTCCTTCGTCTACCGCGTCAGTCGCAGCGCGCTTCGCGATCGGATGTCGATTTTTCAGGACGCGGTTGCCAGCAGCGCGGGCTTGGTTGTCGGCGACGTCATTTCCTTTGAGAAGGGCGAGCGCGACCGCAAGCTCCTTGCGGATATCTTGGCATCGCCGCAATGCCCGACGGCGCTGATCTGTGGTAGCGACGGGCTTGCGATCGAAGTCGTCGCTTTCCTGCGCGATCTCGGCCTTCGGATCCCCACCGATATTTCCGTGGTCGGCTATGACAACGTGCCCGATACCGCCTATTGGGCCCCGCCTCTGACGACGGTCGCACAGCCGACGGATGCACTGTGCGAAGCATCGCTTGATCTTCTGATTGAGCTTTCAAATCTTCCGTCGGATCTGCGCGTTGAAAAGCGTCCGATCCGGTTCGTTACTCCCGAACTTGTCATACGTGCGTCATCGAGCTCGCCTAGCTTGCGGCCATTCTCCCTTGCGTAGAAGAAACGATGGTTCTGAACGCAAGTGGCCGTATTTTATTTGCGCAAACGTTTGTGCAAAGATTTGATAGGAGAGTGTGCCGATGTCCGAATTTCTGCTCACCGGCCTCAACAGCCCGGTCACCCGTCGTACGACCCTTCTTATGGGAGCCGGCGCCGGCCTCTCCGCCTTCATCCCGGCGCTGTCCGCTTCCGCTGATGAAAACGCCGATAAAAGGCCGGAACTTCGTATCGCCGTTCAGATGAATCCGGTCTCGCAGGAGCCCGTCGACGCCGCCAGCAACGTCGCCTTCCGCAACAACTATTCCATCCACGAGACTGTGCTCGCGCTCGACATGCGCGGCGATTTTTCGGTCAAGCCCAATCTCGCGACGTCCTGGACCTGGATCTCCTCGACCGTGCTCGAAATGAAGCTGCGCCCTGGTGTGATCTTCCATGATGGCCGGGAGATGACCGCCGAAGACGTTGCCTTCTCCTTCGGCCCTGAGCGGCTCCTGAACAAGGACGCGCCGGGCTATCCGACCTATCGCACTAATTTCACCAGCCTCGACCATGTCGAGGTGGTCGATCCGCTGACGGTCCGCTTCGTCACCAAGTTCCAGGACCCGATCTTCCTGCAGCGCCTTGCATCCTATGCGGCCGTTGTCATCAGCAAGGATGCCTGGCAGAAAAACGGCGGCAACTGGACGACCTGGCGGCAGAAGCCGGTCGGCGCCGGCCCCTATAAGGTCGAAAGCTATACGGCCAATGAGAGCGTCGTTCTCGCCGCTCACGATCAGGCCTATCGCGGCAAACCGGCCGCCAACCGCGTGACCTTGCGCATCGTGCCGGAGGTTTCCTCGCGCATTGCCGGCCTGCTGGCCGGCGACTACGACATTGCGACGGACTTGCCGCCGGACCAGCTCTCGGTTGTTACCGCGAGTACCGATCACGAGATCGTCGGCGGTCCGGTTCCGAACAATCGCATTCTGTTCTTCGACAAGAACAATCCCGCGCTGAAGGACCCGCGCGTTCGCCAGGCACTCATCCTCGCCATCGATCGCCAGGCGATCGTCGACACGATCTGGAACGGCCGCACGAAAGTACCGAACGGGCTGCAGTTCGAGCTCTATGGCCCCGTCTATCTCAAGGATTATCCGGCCTATCAGTACGATCCCGATCGCGCGATGCAGCTCCTGAAGGATGCCGGCTATAATGGCGAGGAGATCGAGATCCGCTCGCAGAACAATTACTACACGGCGGAAAACCCGGTGACGCAGGCCGTTGTCGCCATGTGGCAGGCTGTCGGCGTCAATGCCAAGATGAAGTTCGTGGAGTCGGGCAAGCTGTTTGAGAACTCGCCAACCCGCGCGACCGGCAACTGGTCGAGCACAGGCCAGGTCCCCGACCCCTATATCTCCTTCTTCACGCAGTTCAGCTCGGCCGGCAATCTGAGCTCGTTCAAGATCTGGCAGAATCCCGATTTCGATGCGCTCGGCGCCAAGATGGAGCAGGCCGTCGATCCGGCCGACCGCGCCAAGATCTTCCGCGACATGCTGCATCTGATCGAATGGGAGGATCCGGGCGAGACCGTCCTGCATCAGAATGCCGTCTTCTTCGGCATCCGCAAGGGCATCAAGTGGCAGCCTCTGCCGGCCTTCCAGATGGATCTTGGCGCGGGCAGCCTTTCCTTCGAAGAGCAGAAGAGCTGAGCTTCCTCGCGATGGGCGTTCCAGTTCTTTCGGTCGACAATCTGAGCATCTCGTTCGGAACGGGCGCGGGGCGGTTTCATCCGGTCAACAACGTGTCTTTCGATCTTGCCGAGGGTGAGATCCTCGGCATTGTCGGAGAGAGCGGATCGGGAAAGAGTCTCACCTGCCTCGCGCTTGCTGGTCTTCTTGGGCCGAGCGCCAGTGCCACGGGCTATATTTCCTTCCAGGATGCCATGTACGACGCGGCCGAGTTCGGTCCGCGGTCACGGGTAAAGCTGCCCCCGATCGGGCTGATCTTTCAGGAGCCCGTTTCCTGCCTCGATCCGGTGCGCACGATCGGCTCCCAGATCGCCGAGGCGGCCGTCAGCGCCGGGATGTCGACAAGGGAAGCCAGGGACGAGGCGCTCCGGCTTCTGGCGGAAGTCGCCATTCCACAGCCAGAGACGCGTTACAACGCCTATCCGGCGCAATTTTCCGGCGGCATGTGCCAGCGCGTGATGATCGCCACGGCGCTCGCCATGCAGCCGCGATTGATTATCGCCGACGAACCCACGACGGCGCTTGATGTGACGGTGCAGGCGCAGGTCGTCGCTCTCCTCGTCAAGGCGGTGCGCGAGCGCGGCATCCCCATGATCTTCATCAGCCACGATCTCGATCTCGTCTCGGAGGTCTGCGACCGTATCGCGGTCATGTATGCGGGCTCCCTGGTCGAGATCAATCGCACGGACGATCTCTACGACAATCCGCGCCATCCCTATACGCGCCTGTTGCTGGAGGCCATGCCCGGACGGGGCAGGCCGCTTGAGAAGCTCGCGGATATCCCCGGCGAGCTGAAGCTGCATGACGACCTGCCGCAGGCCTGCGCCTTTGCGCCCCGTTGTCCACGCGCGGAGCCGAATTGCGCGACGATGGTTCCGCCGTTGATTGCCGGTGCGGCGGCGCTTGCCTGCTTCAATCCATGGAGTGCCCATAATGCCTGAGAAGCAAGTCGCCGCCAATTCAGAGACGAGAATTGCACTTGCCGCCCGCGATCTGCAATTTTCCTATGCTCCGGGTTTTTCCCTTTGGCCGGGGCGCGCCAAGGGATTTCACGCGATCAAGGATGTGAGCCTGGAATTGAGACCCGGCGAAACATTGGGTCTTGTCGGCGAGTCCGGTTGCGGCAAGTCCACGCTTGCCTCCTTGCTCTGCGGCGACCGCGAGCCGACATCAGGCGAAATCACGCTATTCGGTCAGTCCTTCAAAAGCCTGATGAAGCCGAACCGGCGCGGTCTGGCAAAACATCTGCAAGTTATTTCGCAGGATACGATGGGTGCGCTCGATCCGCGCCGGAGCGTCGGCCATCAGATGGTGGAGACGCTCACCATCCACGGCATAGGCTATCCGGCAAGCCGGCTCGATCGCGCGGCGGAGGCGTTTAAAGCTGTCAGCCTGCCGGTCTCCGCCTTGCAGAAATTTCCGCATCAGCTCTCCGGCGGCCAGCGTCAGCGCGTCGCCATCGCCCGTGCTCTCATGGTCGAACCGCAAATTCTGCTCTGCGACGAGCCGGTTTCGGCGCTCGACGTTTCCGTGCAGGCCCAGGTGCTCAACCTCCTGCTCGAACTGCAGCGGGCACGCGGCCTGTCGCTACTTTTCATCAGCCACGACGTGCGCGTGGTTCGTCATGTCTCGCATCGCGTCGCGATCATGGAGGCGGGACAGATCGTGGAAACCGGCCCGACCGAGGAAGTCTTCGCAAACCCGGTCCACCCCTATACCGCCAAGCTCCTGTCCGCTGTTCCTCGCGGGCGGCGCGGTGGGGTACGGCAGGCAGCGGCCATGCTTGAAACGCTCTGAAGGAATAGGCAATGCTTCAATCCATCCTGCGGGCGTTTCTGCGAGCATTCGTGACCCTGTTCCTGGCGATGACCTTCACCTTCGTCATCCTGCGCGTCAGCGGTGACCCCTTGCATTCCCTTTTGCCGATCGAGACACCGCCGGAAGTCGTGGCGCTGATGCGGCAGCAATGGGGTCTTGATCAGCCGCTCTACATTCAATACTTCGCCTATCTCGGCCATCTCCTGCGCGGCGATTTCGGCACGTCGCTATTGAACGGGCAGGATGCCCTGACGCTGGTTCTATCGAAAGTCCCGGCGACGCTGGAATTGATGGGCGCTGCCCTGATATTGGCGTTCGGCGCCGGCGTACCCTTCGGCATTCTGGCCGCGCGCAACCGCGGCGGACTGATCGACCGCTTTGTCATGGCGCTTGCGGTGCTGATGCATTCGCTTCCGAATTTCCTGATCGCCATCCTGCTCATCCAGCTTTTCGCCGTCTCCCTGCGGATCTTGCCGAGCGGCGGGGGATCGACGATGGCGCATCTCGTCATGCCCGTTCTGGTCATTGGCCTTTACAATGCCGGCATCATCGCCCGCTTCGTCCGCTCGAGCGTGCTGGAGGTGCTGGGCCAGCGGTTCATATTGGCGGCGCGCGCCAAACGCATCGGCGAAAGCGCCCTTCTGTGGCGGCATATCATGCCGAATGCGGCCTTGCCGCTTCTGACCATGCTCGGCTTCCTTGTTGGTGGCATGATCGGCGGGGCGGCCGTGGTCGAGAGTGTTTACGCCTGGCCGGGTGTCGGCCGCTTTCTCGTCTCCTCCGTCGCGCAGCGCGATCTGAACATCGTGCAGACCATCGTGCTGCTCATCACGGCGACGATGGTGACGGCCAATCTCATGATCGATTGTCTCTACATTCTCGCTGATCCGCGTCTGCGGCATCGCGCATCGGCCTGATCGGCCGCCTCGAAAGGTAAAACCATGGCGAATGCAGCGACCGGCGCCGACGTTCCTCGCAAAACCAGATCGGAGCGATCTTTTCAACCCAGGCTTCGGTTCGATTTGATGACGGCCATTTGCGCCATTGTTCTCGTAACCTTCATCACGGTTGCGATCTTCGCCAATGTCCTTGCGCCCCATGGTTTTGCACAGATCGATCTTCATGCCCGCAAGGCGCCGCCGATCCTGTTCGGCGGCTCATTCAAGCATATTCTCGGCACGGACGAGCTTGGCCGCGATATTCTAAGCCGCATTTTCTATGGATTGCGCACCAGCCTGCTGATCGCGCTCGGCGCGTCGGCGATCAGCCTGGCGCTGGGCACGGTGCTTGGGCTGCTTGCCGCTTTCGGTCGCGGATTTGCCGATATGCTGATCCGCGTCGCGGTCGATTTTCAGGCCTCGATGCCGTTCCTCATCATTGCCCTCGCCGTTCTCGCCTTCTTCGGCGACAATCTCTGGCTTTTCATGGCGTTGCTCGGCCTCTACGGCTGGGAGCGTTACGCGCGGTTGGTGCGCACCATGGCAGGGCTGGAGCTGGAGCGAGGCTATGTCGCGGCGCTGAGACGAAATGGTGCGGGAACGGGGCGCATCGCCTTCCTGCATGTTTTGCCCAACACGCTCTCTGTCGTCCTCGTCAACCTCACGATCGTCCTGCCTGAAATCCTGTTGCAGGAATCGGCGTTGAGCTTTCTCGGCCTCGGCATCCAGCCGCCGCTTGTCAGCCTCGGCAGCATGGTCGGCGCTGGCCGCGACTATGTGATGACCGAGTGGTGGATCGCCATCCTGCCGGGCATCGTGATCTTCATCCTGTCGCTGTCGATCAGCCTGATTGGCGACTATCTGCGCGATGTTCTCGATCCGACACTTCACTAGCTTGCCCCCTAAAGAACCGCCTCCAAGGAGACTTGCATTGCCTTTGCCCCTTCACGCCGCTCGTCATGGTTCGCTCCGCATCGCCGCTCATCGCGGCTTCAGCCGGCGCTTCCCGGAAAACACTATTCTCGCCTTCCAGGCGGGTGTGAACGCAGGCGCCAACGAGTGCGAAATCGACCTTATGCTGACGCGCGACGACCAGATCGTCGTGATTCACGACAGAACGCTTGATCGCACGACCAATGGCTCCGGCTTCGTTGCCGATCACGATCTCCAGCACATTCTTTCGCTTGATGCCGGCGCGAAATTCGACGCGCGCTTCGCCGGAACCCGCGTGCCGACGCTTGCCGATACGCTGCTGTGGGCAAAGCAAACGGATACCCGCCTGGCGATCGAAATGAAGGAGCCGGAGCGTGCCGATCGTCTCATCGATATCATGATCGCGACACTGCGAGAGCTCGACGCGTTTGACCATGTCGCCATATCCTCCTTTGATCATATCGATCTGCGGCGGGTGAAAGAGCTCGAACCGCGCCTTCAGACGGAAGCGATCCTCCACCATCGTCCGGTAGACATCGTCGCCTCGATGCGCGCCGGCGGCATTGATGGCGTCTCGCTGGAATTGAACCGCTTTCACCGCACTGACGCAGAGGCGCTGCAGCAGGCCGGCATTGCAGTGCGTCTGAGCCTGCCGCTGCCGGAAAAGCTTGCCATGTTCTGGCAGGGTGGCCGCGACCTGCTTCCCATGATCCGCGGCTGCGTCAGGGACCGGCTGGTCGATGCCCTTATCGGCGACGATGTGGATTTCCTCCGCATGCTGAGCATGAGCGCCTGAGAATAGCGCCGCCGATCGGCGCTTGACTTATTCATAGCCTGTCAGCTATTGATCTAATCAATAGCCAAAGAGTTATGAATCGGTATGGCAAACGCCCATGATCCCATTTTCCGAGCGCTCGCCGATCCGACGCGGCGGGCGATATTCGAGCGATTGTGCCGTGACGGCGATCAGACCGTCGTCGCGCTTACGGCTTATGCCGGTGTCTCCCAGCCGGGCGTTTCAAAGCATCTCGCCGTTCTGAAACAGGCGGGGCTGGTATGCGACCGGCACGAAGGTCGCCAGACGCATTATAGCGCGCAACGAAACGCTCTTGCGCCGTTGCGTGACTGGACGAGCGAAATGGCCGGTTTCTGGGAAGACAAGTTCGGTGATCTCGAAGATTTGCTCGATCGGATGGATCAATGAAAGCGGTATCGGGCGAGGTACGCGCTGTCGTGGTTGAGCGCGAAATTGCGCATCCGCCGGCAAAGGTCTGGCGTGCACTCACACAGCCGCATCTGATCGCGGAGTGGTTGATGAAGAACGACTTCGTTCCCATCCTGGGACATCGGTTTAGCTTTCGTGGCGATTGGGGTGGCGTCCTGGATTGCGAAGTGCTCGTCGTCGAGCCGAACGCCAGGCTGTCCTATCGATGGAATTTCGCACATGATGACCCGGCTTTCGATCTGAAGAGCGTTGTGACCTTCACGCTCACGCAGACGGACAAGGGAACCCATCTGCGCATGGAGCAGGTCGGCTTCCGACCGGACCAGAAGCAGGCCTATGGCGGTGCCAAGGCGGGATGGCGGCAGTTCCTCGAAAGACTTGAACAGGTGCTGGCAGAAGTGAAGTGAGACCCATTGCTGGCAAGCCCGGAATACAATCATGCGAGCATGGTCCGGCCGCTTGCTTTCACCACGCCGTGCTCGAGCTGACGATGTCGATGATTCAGAAGGCCGGAATATGAAGTGGATGAGGACATGATTACCGATATCGAGGACTTCTTTACCAAGGGATGTGGGCGCTGCAAACGCTTTGCGACGCCGGACTGCTCGACGAGGCTGTGGATTGACGGTCTGAACGAACTGCGTCGAATCTGCCTGGAGGCGGGGCTCGTCGAGACGGTGAAGTGGGCTCATCCGTGCTACATGCATGAGGGACGCAACATCGTGATCATCGGTGCCTTTCGTGGCGATTTTCGCCTCACTTTCTTCAACGCGGCACTGATGAAGGACCCTGAGGGCGTGCTCGAAAAGCAGGGTCAGAATACCCGGCATCCCGATATGATCCGCTTTGTGAGCAATGACGCCGTGGCGAAAATGGAGCCCGTCATCCGATCTTATCTGAAGGAGGCAATGGGTTATGCCGAGGCCGGCATCAAGCCGCCGAAAGAACAAAGCGATATCGAATTGCCTGACGAGCTGATCGAGGCGCTGGATTCCGATCCCGAATTGGCGGAGGCTTTCCATGATCTGACGCCGGGGCGAAAGAAAAGCTATGTGATCAACCTCGGCTCCGTGAAGAAGTCCGAAACCCGGGCGGCGCGAATTGCGAAGTTTCGCAATCATATTCTCGCCGGAAAGGGCGCGCTGGAGCGGTAGCCAGCAATTGGCGTCTTCCTATTGACCGCCTCTCGCTCGATGAGCTCGAACCGCTTGAAAATCTCAAGTCAGTTGGGCCTGGGATAATACCACGCATAACCAAAGTGATAACGATCCGGCTCCTTTCCGTAGTAATACGGAAGGGCAATGTCCTGCTGCGGTGGCAACTGTGTCGCCGCTCCGAATTTCGATGTGAGCCATTGTTGCAGTGCATTCGGCATGGTTGATTGATGTCCGTCCCGCTCGTTCCAAACCAGCAGGACCGGTCCATTTCCTATGGCCTGCGGGCTTAAATCCGACGCAGGATATTCCGTCGATATGATCGATGTGCGCGGCATGTTCACACGCAGATTGCCGGCCTTGAGCCACGTCGTCGTCACGACCGCCGAGGGTTGTTTTCCTTCTACGGTAACGACTTTGTCCACGAAGGTGGCGTAGGGCGCGTTCAAATGCTCATAAGAATGGAAAAACCGCGCAAAAAGGACACCTCCGGCTATGATCAGGGGCAGCGCAATCATCATGACGATGGGCAGGTAAAGGAATTTCTTTATATCGGCCTGGCTTTGCAGTCCCGCTGCATCGAGCTTCAGACAGAAATAGGCCGGTAGCAGAAACAGGAAGGGGAGCAGCCAGCGGTCACGAAACTCCGTAAGCGTGATCACCAGTATCAAGATCAGCAGGATCGCGACGGTGCTTGAAAGTATCCTTCCGACGAAATCGCTCCATTCGCTTCTGGCACGCAGCGAACGCAGGAATGATTGACGGAAGAACAGCAGAAAGATCACGCTGGTGGGAGCGACGATCGCGATGCTCGTCTTGACCAGTTCGAGAAGTCCGAAACCGATGTCGGAAAGCTTTCCGCCGGCGCCTTGCTCCGACATGGTGTGGACCGTCGTTGCCAGGACCCGGTCCATGTTGGAGACCATCCATATGGCGTGCGGCAGGAACACGAGAACGGCGATCGCCAGCGTTAGCAGAAGGCGCCAGTCGATGAGCCTTTTTCGCCCGACCGGATGAAAGAAGGTCGCGACGAGGACGCTGACGATCACCAGAGCGAAATTGTATTTCGTCAGCATGCCAAGTCCGGCCCAAAGGCCGATCAGCGCATAGGAGATGAGCGTCGGGCGACGAATGGTCGCAACGACGAAGTAGATGATCATGAGCACCGCAAGCAGGGTGCCGACGGTATGCGTCAGGTCTCTCTGCGCCTGCCAGAACATCTGCGGCATCGTCAGGAGCGATAGCGTCCCGACCGCCGCCAGGCTTTTGTCGGTCACAAGTAATCGCAAAAGCTTGTAATAGGCGAGATAGACGAGGAAAAGCAGGAGATTCTTCACGATGACGAGCGATGCGACGCTCGTGCCGAAGATTTCGAAGATGCCGTACTGAATCCAGTTGTAGAGCGGTGGCTGGGCGTCATAACCCCAGGCGAGCCATTGGCCGACGAGAAACTGCTGTGCTTCGTCGATCCGCAGCGAGCTGGAGATGGCGATGCGGATGGCTGCCTGGACGATAAAATATATGGCCAGGCATCCCGGTACCCACCAATATTCGGAGGGTGAGCTGCTGTCGATGGACGCAGCCTGCTGATGCGCACCCGCAAACCTGTCTTTTCCCAGAAAGTTCATCCGGTTCTCCCAGCGATTGCCACTATCGTCGCAGGCGCCATGTCATAGATGTCGCGGCGACACAATCGTTTTCAGTAAGATTTCAGGGGGCGGCATCTCGAGGGCAGATCTGATTTGGCAGATATTGTTCCTTCGGTAGCCAGGTCGTCAAAGTATCCTCGTCGTTGTTCGCGTTCAGCGCTCCCGTATGACGCTGGGCGAATCCGCCTGGTCAGATAACCGCCTGTGGCTGCGGGAATATGAATGCCGCGGCACGTGCGAACAAGAATTTTTTCCAGTTTCTGCCTTAATTCGCATCGAACTTGTTGTCAAACATACCGAATGTATGTATATAGGAGCCAAGCTTGGCGAGGGGGGCGTTTTCAAACTCTGAGTCCGCCACAATCCGACACACTGTGTCGGTAGCAGCAGCCTATCGTTCCAATCCGATGCGGCTGCCCACCCCGATCGGTTGACCTCCGATCAAGACGAGAAGGATTCGGCTTTCCCTCCGAATCCTTCTCTTTTTTGCCGACGAGACCGGCGAGACTCTCTTCGAACAGCAACGTGCTATCGAAATCGCGACGGCTCGGCTGCTTCAACGTTGGATAAACACCGCAGGATCGATTTCGCCGGAGCAGCTAGACAGGGAGCCCTGGGGCCTTATTCATCTAAAAGGGAACCTTTTGCCATCAAACGCTTTTCATTTGACGATTTTAGAAGCCATGTGGTTGTCATTTGTCGCGTTCATCCCCCAACGACCAGCAGCAAGCCCGAGCTCTCGTCCCACTTGGATTTCTGAATTTCTTCATGGCCGATGTTCAGGCGGGCATCGGACCCTTCCTTGGGGTTTTCCTCGTCGCCCATGGCTGGCAAAGTGGGTCGATCGGCTCCGTCATGACGATCGGCGGGGTTGCGGGGATGGTGATGATGGCGCCTGCCGGAGCCTTCATCGATGAGACGACGCATAAGCGCACATGCGTGATCGTGCTCGGCATCTGCACGGTCCTCGCCTCCATGATCATATTGGTCTCGCAGCTCTTCTGGGTCGTGGCCCTGTCGCAGGTTGCGACCGCTGTTGCCGGTGCCGCGATCGGGCCTGCCCTCAATGGCATCACGCTCGGCATTGTCCGGCAGGCCGGCTTCAATCGGCAGAATGGTTACAATCAGGCATTCAATCATGCCGGCAACCTCGTCGGCGCCGGGCTGTCGGGATGGCTCGGCTGGATGTTCGGGCTGACTGCCGTGTTCTGGTTGTCGGCCATCTTCGGCGTGCTGACCATCATTTCCGTGCTGATGATCCCGGCCGATGCGATCGACGATGACGAAGCGCGGGGTGCGACCCTTGCCGCCCTTGGTCCGGTGGGGGAGATGGAGCCTTCCAGACACCGAAAACCGAGCGGTTTTAAAGTACTCGCCGAGTCGAAGCCGCTGCTGATCCTGGCGGGTGCGCTTGCGCTGTTCCATCTCGGCAACGGCGCGATGTTGCCGTTGTTCGGGCTGGCTGTCGTCTCTGCCGGTCACGCCGATCCCGCTGGCTTTGTTGCCCTGACCGTGGTGGTGGCGCAGGGCACGATGATCATCACGTCCTTGATCGCGATGCATATGGCGGAAAGGAGAGGGCAATGGCTCGTGCTGCTGATTTCGTTTGTCTCCTTGCCGATCCGCGGCTTCGTGGCGGCGCATCTGATTACATCCTGGGGTGTCTATCCCGTTCAGGTTCTCGATGGCATCGGCGCCGGCCTGCAAAGCGTTGCCGTGCCGACGCTCGTCGCCCGCATCCTGAACGGAACCGGCCGCATCAATGTCGGCCAGGGCGTCGTCATGACGATGCAAGGGGTCGGCGCATCCCTGAGCCCGGCAATCGGCGGCTGGCTGGCGCAGGAGATCGGCTATGGCACGATGTTCATGATCCTCGGCAGTTTTGCACTCGGGTCGATTGCGCTTTGGGTCGGGTTTCATGGCGTGCTGCGCGTAGCCGCTTCCGTACCGGGGCAGCCTCAGGGCGTTGTTTTCTCCGGCGATTGAGCTGCTTATCGCGGCTCCATCACAACGCGTCGAGAGCGTCAGCCTTCGGCATATCCCGATCAATCCAACCTTACGGTTGCCCGACCGCTTGTCAGATCCTGAATGTTGTCAACGACCCGTTCGACCATCGAGGCGGCTATGGTCACGCCGAGCACGGCTCCGGATTCGGTGAAGCGTTCCTCCGCAAGCCGCACGCCTGCCTCTGTCAAAAGTTTCGCTTTCACCAGAGCGAGATGTGAAAACTGCACATCGATCGTTGCCGCGACGGTTGGGAGTATTTCTCTCTTCTCCGCGCCTTGCAGACATAGCGCGGCGGTGCCGCCATAAGCGCGGATCAGCCCGCCAGCACCCAAAAGAGTGCCGCCGAACCAGCGTGTCACGACGACGACCACCATATCCAATTCGAAGCCGTCGATGGCCTGGAGGATCGGCTTGCCGGCGGTTCCGCCCGGTTCGCCATCATCGCTGAAGCGATAGGTTTGTCCGATACGCCAGGCCCAGCAATTGTGATTGGCATCCGTGACCGAGTGCTGTGCGACAAACGCCTTTGCTGCCTCGCTATCGGCAATCGGACCGGCCGTCGCAACGAACCGGCTTCGCTTGATTTCCTGATTGGCGGTGGCGATCGAAACAAGCTCAAACATACGGCCTCTTAGCCAATTTCGTGCACTCTGCGAAGAGGCAGTTGCCGCTGTTCCGAGAGACATGAGGTAACGTGGGACAAAATGAATTGGATGAGGATCGCCGCGAGAGTTTCCCAGGCCTTCAATGGCGTAGCCGAAACTCGTTGAGCGTGGTCAAGGCGGGAAAGCTCTGCCTCATGGGCACGAGGCAGAGCAGAGAGCCTTATCGGCGCCTCGTGCGAAACTTTGTTGGGGGCGCAAGTATCGCACGCACATAGCTTACAACGGGTAGCTGAAACGTAGCTGAGGCCCCAGAGGCAGATGAATTCAGGCCTGTCCAACCCTAAATAAGAATTCACTTTAAAATTAAATAGATAGAGCGGATGTGCCCAAAAGTCATCCACACTTTTTGGCATTTTGCTTTAGCTGTGAGTCTTATGCACCCACAGCCGGCGAGGTGGTGGTCGACGTCACGGCGGCGACGTCGATTCCTCGGTCGTGAGCAACACGATGTAGTTTCGCGACTATTTTGCCGCGGCCCTCGACGTGCCGGCCTGCAGGTCCGCCTCGTCGGCAACGATGGAGGCAGCCTCGTTCTGCAGTATATCCTTTGCGTTCTTGCGGGCCTTTTCGATGGCGATATCGGCGCTCAGGCTGCGCTCGTTGGCCTGCAGGCCATCATCCTCGCCGGTATCGATGCCGTCATTGGACTGTCCGCGCGCCTTGATGCGGTTTGCCTGGGCGGTCAACTCGTTGCGGCGTTCGGCTTCGTTGAGAGAGATGACCTTCTTGTCGCGCTGCTCCTTCAGCGTGGTGACGTCTTCCACGAAGCGCTGGTATTCTGGATCATCCTTCACGCGCGCGTCATGGCGACCTTGCAGCTGCGGCAGCAGCGCCTGGATGTCACCCCAGGGCTTGTAATTGGCCGGCTTTACCTGTGTCCAAGGCAGCGCGTTGTCGTAGCTGGATTCGCCGAAGGTCTTGAGGTCGGCAAGTCCCGGCAGGCTGATATCCGGCGTCACGCCACGCAACTGCGTCGTACCGCCGTTGACGCGGAAGAATTGAGCGACCGTCAGTTTCAGCTCGCCGAATTTCGGTTTCTGATTGTGGGCCACCTGATCGAGATTGACCACGGTTTGCACCGTGCCCTTGCCGAAGCTCGGTTCGCCGATGATCACGCCGCGACCGTAATCCTGGATCGCCGCCGCGAAAATCTCGGAGGCCGATGCTGAGCCGCGATTGATCAGCACGCCGACCGGGCCGGTCCAGGCCGGAGCGGCAAGGTCATCGCTCTCGACCTCCACCTCGCCGCCTGCATCGCGCTGCTGGACGACCGGACCCTTGCCGACGAACAGGCCTGTCAGGTCGATCGCTTCGGCCAGCGAGCCACCGCCATTGTTGCGCAGGTCGATCAGGACGCCGTCGACCTTTTCCTGCTTCAACTCGCCGAGAAGCTTGGCGACGTCGCGGCTGGCGCTGCGGTAGTCCTTGTCGCCCTTGCGCCGGGCTTCGAAATCCTCATAGAAAGCCGGCAGAGTGATCACGCCGATCCTGCGCGTCGTATTACCATCCTTTACCGACAGGATCGTCTGCTTGGCAGCCTGCTTGTCGAGGCTGATCTTGTCACGGACGAGACTGATGACGTGATGCTTGCCATCCGGCCCGGCATCGGCGGGCAAAATATCAAGGCGTACGACTGACCCCTTGGCGCCGCGTATCATCTGCACGATTTCATCGAGTCGCGTGCCGACGACTTCCTTGATCGGACCGTTTTCGCCTTGACCGACGCCGATGATGCGATCGCCGACCGCGAGCTTGCCGGAGAGTTGCGCCGGGCCGCCTGCGACCAGTTCGCGGATCGTGGTGTAATCATCCCTTTCCTGCAGCACCGCGCCGATACCGACCAGAGAGAGCTTCATGGAAATATCGAATTCGGCCGAGGCGGTCGCGCCGAAATAGTCGGTATGCGGGTCGACCGACGTCGTATAGGCGTCCATGAATGTCTGAAAGACATCGTCGCTCTTGTATTTATAGGCGCGCTCGAGGGAGTTTTCGTAGCGCTTGTCGAGCGTATCGCGAATGGCGGCATCATCCTTGCCGGCTAGCTTGAGGCGCAGCCAGTCGTTCTTGACCCGTTTGCGCCAGAGATCGTTGCTTTCCGCCTCGGTTTGTGGCCAAGGCTCCTTGTCGCGCAGGAGCGCGTAGTCTTCCTTGGTGGTAAAGTCCAGCTTCTGGTTGAGCAGGCTGCGCGCATAGGTCATGCGGTCGACGACGCGCTGCTCGTACACATTGAAAATGGAAAACGGGATATTCAAGTCTTCCTGATTGATGGCGTCATCGATCTTGGTGCTGCCCGCCATGAACTTGTCGATATCGCTCTGCAGGAAGATGACACGGTCCGGATCAAGGGACTTGATGAAGCGATTCATGATCCTGGCGGAGAGGACGTCGTCCAGTGGGACCGGCTTATAGTGGAAGCGCTGCAGAAATTGCGCCGTCAAATGCGCGGCCTGCGCCTGCTGCGGCAGTGGTGTCAAAACTGGCGGTGAACCGGCTTCCAGAGCATATGCCGATGAAGCAAATGCCAGGAACAGGCAGAGGAAACCATATTTCGTACGCATCAAGTCTTGGCCCGATTCTCAATCGTTAAATGTTCAATCTATAATCTAGGTGGAACAATTATGGTTTTTTGGCAACCAGACAGATGCTTTCCTTCGAGAAAGATTCTCGAAACATTTGCGTGAAGCGAGTGTGCCTGTCGTCGGCAGATCGACAAAAACGAAGCCAGGGGCACCGAAATCAACCTTCAAATGTCAGAGGCGCCATGCGAGCCGTTCGGTGGCGCCGCCGTAGGCCCGGCGGAATCATCGTCGGATCAGCCCATTGATGATCGACGCCCCATCCGATCGCGCGATTGGGCCTTGCCGGCCATGCGGCCTGGAATGACCGCCCGAATACAGCTGCAGTAAAATAGAAGAAGACCTGGAGGGAAACCAGGTCTTCTTCCGTCTCTGATCGGAGGTCTAGTTCAGATCAGATTAGAACGTACGCTCGAAGCGGAGAATGCCAGCCCACTGGTCCTGATTGATGGAGTCCCAGTTGGTGTAGGTGACTTCCGGCTCGATGAGCAGGTTCTTGACAGGCTTCCACTTGACGTTCGTCGTTGCCGAGAAGGTCTTGTTGTCGGTGTAGGCGAGCTGGAGGTTCCACTTCAGCTTCTCGTTGACCGGTACGCCAACGCCACCCCAAACAGCCCAGTCGCCCCAGCTCTGGCCGATCGAATCGCCAGGCGCATACTTGTTCAACTTGTCGCCATCGGTGTTCCAGGCGCCCATCAAGAAGGCCGAGAATACGCCGAAGTCAGCGTCTACGCGAGCCTTGATGGCGCCTTCTTCGACGATCGAGTCGTAACCACCAACGAGCTTGAAGCTCCATGCGCCGGCCTTGTAGCCAGCACCGGCGACAACGTCAGGAGCGTAGTGGTTGTGGCTGTCTTCGCCGTTTGCACCCGTGGCACCCGAGCCTGAGTTGCTGTCTTCGAGCGAGATCACAGCCGTGAAGCCGTTGCCGGCGTCGTAGTTGTAGGTGATCTGGTTGAGTTCGTACGGGCCGTCGGCGATCACGTCGTCGTTGATGACGTCGCCGGCATAACCGGTGAAGACGTTGAACTGCGAGTCTTCCTTACCAACGGTGAAGCCACCGAGGCTGATGCTGGCGTGTAGCAGGTTGGTAGCCGTAGCGCCGCCGTCGTTCCAGTCCCAACGCAGCTCGGTGTTGGTTTTCAGCGGGCCGTATTCGGTGTCGGTTGCCGTCTGCAGTTGCAGCTCGGCACGAGTGTGCCAGAGAGTGCCAAAGTGAGTGTCTGGGTTGTAGGCGTCGTACCACTTGCCTTCGGTACGAACCTTACCGCCGATCTTGAGGCAGGTTTCGGTGCCCGGGATGAAGAAGTAACCTGCGCCGTATGCGTCGCAAATGCGGACGTATTCCAGCGGCTCCGGCTCGGCTGCGACGATCGCGTCAGCCGCGTGAGCACCGGATACTGCTGCCAGGGCAGCAGCGGAGCCGAGAAGAAGGCTCTTGATATTCATTTTTTCTCCAATCGATTTGCCGGATCGGAACGCAGCCGGACGTCTTCCGCCACGTTCATCAATTCGGTGTTCCCTCTTACCGAAAGCCCGAAAGACTTTCGTGCTGGCACGCTAGCGGGGCTTTTGATGCATCGGAATAGAATAATTAGGAGCCGTGAAGTAATTATCGTCATAAATTCGTCAAAGATGCAAAAATACACCATAAAATCACGCGACCTTAGTATGTATATGAAGTATATTAGAAATCTATACGTAGTAAACGTACCAAATGTATGTTATTAATCGAAAATATCGCAAAAATAATAAGTAAAGAATACAAACTATACAATAAAACACCGAGGGGGCATGTAGCGCGAATCCTGACTCAATCTTATTCAAGTCAGTTAGATGAATTGCGGAGGGATCGGAGGTCGTGGTTTACGACCTGCCAATCTACGGGTGGAGAGGGGAAGTGCTGCTCGGCAGCGCGCCTTGAGCCGAACTTAGCGCAGGCCACTCGCGGACTCGGGCAATACTTCAGTAGCAGGTGTCCCCCGGTCAAATGGCTGGATTACGAGATCGGCGCAATTGTGGGGCCGCGGGTCCACGGGGTTTGGCAGGCGGACTCAGCCGTGCGGAATGATTCGCAGCCGCCGAAGCAGGTCCCGCTGTGTTTTAATGGGCTTCCGCGGGGACCAATGGAACTTCCGCGCCATTGGCGTCGTAAAGCTTGCCGTTCAGGAAATAATCGCCGTCATGCAGGCCGGCAATGTCCTGATAGCGGATCAGGCGTTCCGTTCCCGCGACGAAGACCGATTGCTGATCCGAGTTTCCGGTCGTCAGGTGATTGAACAGGAGGTTCAGCGCGATCGCCATCAATGCCGCCGAGCTGATCCCGGAGTGGAAGATGGTGATGACCCATGCGGGAAAGTGTTCGTAGAAGCCCGGTGAGGCGATCGGGATCATGCCGAAGCCGATCGAGGTCGCCACGATGATGAGGTTCATGTTGTTCTCATAGTCGACCTTGGCGAGCGTGCGGATACCGCTTGCCGCGACCGTCCCGAACAGGACGAGGCCTGCCCCTCCGAGGACGGAACTCGGAACGGCGGCGACGATGCGGCCGACGATCGGCAGCAAGCCGAGAGCGACGAGAAAGAGGCCGCCGGTCGCCACCACAAATCGGCTCTTGATGCCGGTCACGGCCACGAGGCCGACATTCTGGGCAAAGGCGCTCTGGGTGAAGGAGCCGACGACCGGCGCGAGGATGCTGGAAAGCATATCGGCACGCAGGCCGTTGCCGAGCCGGCGCGCATCGACCTTGGTGCCGACGATCTCGCCGACGGCGAGGATATCCGCCGAGGTTTCGACCAGCGTCACCATGATGACGATGCACATCGAGATGATCGCCGCGGTATCGAACACGGGATAGCCGAAATGGAAGATCTGCGGCAGCGCTACGAAGGGGCCGCTCGTCACCCGCGAGAAGTCCGCTATGCCGGCCGCATAGGCGATCCCGGTACCGATCATGATGGCGAGCAGGATCGATAGTCTTGATATGGCGGCACTACCCAACTTGCTGAGCAGCAGCACGATCACGAGCGTTACCGCCGCAAGCAGGATATTGGCCTGGCTGCCGAAATCCGGCGTGCTCCTGTTGCCGCCCATCGCCCAGCCCGCCGCGACCGGCATCAGCGTCAACCCGATAGTGGTGATGACGATGCCGGTGACGATCGGCGGAAAGAAGCGGGTGATGCGTGAAAAGACGGGCGTGATGAGGAGCCCGATGAAGGACGCCGCAATGACTGCGCCGAGAACGGCCTGGATGCCCCCATGTCCGGTAATGGCAATCATCGTAGCGACGCCGGAAAAGGATACGCCCTGCACCAGGGGGAGACGGCTGCCGAAGAACGGTATTCCGATCGTCTGCAGGATGGTCGCGAGACCGCCGGCAAACAGCGATGCGGTTACGAGCAGGCCGACGTCGGGAGGTGTCAGGCCCGATGCCTGGCCGATGATCAACGGAACGGCAACGATGCCACCATACATGGTCAGGACATGTTGAAGGCCATAGGCCAGATTGGCACCAAGGCTGAGCTTTTCATCTTCGGGGACCGGGCGTGCGGTATTTTCCTCTGCTGCTATTGCCAAGGTAATCTCCTCCATACCTTTGCGTTTCTCGTTTCCTCCAAACGAGCGTTGCACGTTACGGTGTGCGCCGTCCGATGACTTTATAGAAAAATGCGAAACACCTTACCAGAAGGCCATGCCCGCGCTGGTCTGGTTGGCGGACCGCGATCTTTCGCTGGTGGAATTGGGAGGGGGAACGCTCCATGCGGCCGACACGGAGCAGCGACTTTATATCCCCTCGCGTCGACACAAGTGACGATGCGGCCATTGAGGCCGGTTCAGTCTCGCGAAAGAATACATGGGCAGAAACATATAGTCCATTTTCGGGCTCGAGTATCATTCAGAAGATTTGGGTGGGGTATAATGAGTGAGTATCAAAACAAGGCGGTCAGGTTGTTGGCTTCGAGCGTCGGCCACGAGTCGCTGCTGGATTTGAACGATCGCCGGGATGCGTTTTTATATCGAGCTCTGGAGCTCTATTTCGCTGCCGGCGGCGCCTTGGATGCAATCCAGCCGATTATCGAGAAAGTCTATTCGCAGAACAAGCCACGCGTGGATATAGCTGTTGGCGATGTGCTTTATAAATTGGCCGGCGTCGGTCATGCAGCCGATATCGATATCATACAGGCAGGTTATAATAAGCTTGATGACACCAAGCAGAAACTTGCGGGCGAGAACCTCCATCTTTCCCGATAGGAGAGTTGGCCTGCCTCGTCAGCGGCCGCAGAATTGGAACAAAATCATTTGATCCCCTTAATACCTCGCGTCCTGGAACCGCCTCCATCTTCCGGGGGGATGGCGGATTTTGATGGCACGATGAACCCTGGATGAGTTCGTGCACGTATCGTGCATTCTTTTTCGATTTGTGAAACTACCTTGCGCAGCGATAGGGTTTCTATCTGGAACTTGCGCGCCTTTTGCACGCTCTTGCTGATATTCTGAGCATCAGTGATTTGAGGCGCTGCGGGAGGGAAAATACTCAAGATGGCCGAGAATGCGATCTATGTGTACCAGTCGATTGCACGTGCGGTTTGCGATCACGATGCCGGCACGATGTTCGGCCTCATGGGGGATGCCAACCTCTTCATGATCGACCACTATGTACGCGGATGCGGCGGCCGCTTCGTGCCGGCGGCCCATGAGGGAAGCTCGGTCCTTATGGCGCTCGCCTATGCCCATGTCTCCGGAAAGGTCGGTGTGGCGAGCGTGACCCACGGTCCGGCATTGACCAACTGCGTCACCGCGCTCACCGAAGGTGCCCGCGGTTCCATCCCCATGGTGCTCCTGGCGGGTGACACGCCGGTCGTCAACCCGCACCATCTGCAGAGCATCGACCAGCGCGAGGTGGTCAAGGCCACCGGCGCCGGCTTCGAGCAGATGCGCTCGCCAGAAACGGCAACGTGGGACGTTGCCCGCGCTTTCTATCGTGCGAGAGTCGAGCGGCGCCCGATCGTCTTGAACATGCCGGCCGATTTCATGTGGTGCGAGCAGGCCCACATGCGGGCCGTGTTCGAAGTCTTCGATGCCCCCGGATATGTGCCTGAAGGAGATGGGTTGGACAGGGCCATTGGCATAATTGCCTCTGCAAAGCGTCCGCTCATCCTCGCGGGCGGCGGGGCTTGCGCTGCGCGCGATCAGCTTATCCGCCTGGCGGACCGGCTGGAGGCTCCGCTTGCGACGACCTTGAAAGCAAAGGGGCTCTTCGGTGGCCATCCCTATAATATGGACATTTTCGGCACGCTCAGCACCCCTGCCGCCTATGACCTGATCGCCAGGACGGATTGCCTGATCTGCTTCGGAGCGGGATTGCATGATTTCACCACTGACAGGGGCAAGCTCCTGAAGGGTAAGCGCGTCGTCCAGATTGACATGGATGCGCGCGCGATCGGCAAGAACATTCATCCGGATGCGGCCTTGGTGGCCGATTCAGGCCTGACGGCAGACAATTTCGTCCATTGGCTGGATGCGGCTGAAATTCCGCCGAGCGGCTTCACGCAAGAACTGGATGTTCCATCGCTGACCACCCATCCACGCGATCAGCGCGGCAAGACGAGCGCGGGATATGTGAACTACATCTGGGCGCTCGAAGAGCTGGAAAAGGCCTTGCCGAAGAACCGAGTGCTTGTGACCGACGGTGGGCGTTTCATGACCGAGGTCTGGTGCCGGATTTCCGTCAGCGACCCGCGGAGTTTTGTCGTGACGGCAAATTTTGGCTCGATCGGTCTTGGATTGCAGGAAGCGATTGGCGCAAGCGTCGCCGCGCCGGATCGACCGGTAGTGCTTTTCACCGGCGATGGCGGTTTCATGATGAGCGGCGTCAACGAGTTCAATACCGCCGTGCGCCTCGGGCAGGACTTGATCGTCATCGTCTGCAATGATTCCGCCTATGGGGCCGAACATATCCAGTTTCGTGATCGCAGCATGGATCCGGGGCTAACCCAGTTCAACTGGCCTTCCTTTGCCGAGGTCGCGACTGCGCTCGGCGGACACGGGGTTGCGGTCAGCTCGGCTCATGAGCTTGAAGGGGCTCTGGACGCCATCAGGAATCGTAGCCGCCCGGTGCTGATCGAGCTGCGCCTCGATCCCAACGATGTGCCACGGATGCGCATCTGACGATCTTTTTCGCTGTCGCGAAAGGCAAATCACCTTCTAGGGGCAAGGTGGGGATATCAACTGATAATTTGGTATGGGCTGCCGTCTGTGCGTCGGAGCGCTTACCGAGGCGTCTCCGCCGGATCGTTGCGATGCGGTGTCGATGACTGTAAAGCAGAAGAGGTTGCGCTGGGGCTTGGCGTGGAATCACGATAATTGCGATGCGCCGATGTATTTGGGTTCTGATCCATGAATGAAAAGAAAGATATTGCCGGGCTCTGCAAGGAGAAGGGACTGCGCTTGACGGCACCGAGGCAGGCAATAGCCAAGGTTCTGTCTGAGGCGTCGGATCATCCGGACGCGCTGGAAATTCATCGCCGCGTCACGGCGATCGATCCCGGCATCGCGATCGCCACCGTTTACCGCACGCTGAGCATCCTTGAGGAAAACGGCATTCTCGAGCGTCATTCCTTCGGAAACGGTCCGGCGCGTTTCGAAAGTGCAGATCAGGAGCATCACGACCATCTGATCAATATGGAGACCGGCACGATCACCGAATTCCGGTCCGATGAAATCGAGCGCCTTCAGGAAGAGATTGCGCGCAAGCATGGTTTCGAGATCGTCGGGCACAAGCTCGAGATCTATGTCAGACCCTTGAAAAGAGCGCGCGGCCGCAAAAACATCGGATAATCCGGCGGCCACAGGTCGTTCGAGAAAATGAGCTTTGCCCCTGGTGCCCGCTGAATATCTCCCGGCGTCGGCTTGTATTCGTGATCTGCGCGCCCGATTTGGTGATGGTTTCAACGGTCGCGTCATCACTTGCAACGTTCCTTGCCATGTCAGCGATGATCGTGAAGGCCGTAATCACTTTGAATTTTCTTCAGCAATGCTTGGGACCGCCGCCAGGGTGGCGGCAAATGCGCCCGCCATTTCCGCCAGGACAGACCATCCCACGCTGTCGAGCATACCACCTCCAGATTGATATTGAGACCAAATTACATCTAGCAGGCGGTCCCGTTCTTTTTGCAATTGATACTGATTTGCAAAAATGGTTGACGCTCGCTCGATTTCCCATATCTTGCAACTAAGAATGAGTTGCAATTACAAAATCTATGCCGACTCCCAAGGCTGGAGAAATGCGATGACTGAAATAGTGAGGCAACCGACATTGTCGGAACGGACGGATGAGCAGATCCGAGAGGTGCTGGCTGGACGGCGGCGAGGTGTCCGCGCGATGCTGCTCTTTGCCGGCCCCGCCATGATCGCCTCCATCGCCTACATGGATCCCGGCAACTTCGCGACGAATATCCAGGCAGGCTCCAGCTATGGTTATTCGCTGCTATGGGTGGTGCTGATGGCGAATCTGATCGCCATGCTGTTCCAGGCGCTGTCGGCCAAGCTCGGCATCGTCACCGGCCGCAATCTCGCCGAGATATGCCACGATCGGTTTTCGACGCCGGTTCGCATCGCGATGTGGATTGTCAGCGAGGTTGCCGCCATGGCGACCGATCTTGCCGAGTTCCTCGGGGGCGCCATCGGGCTGTCGCTGCTCTTCCAGATGCCGCTTTTGGCCGGGATGGCGGTGACCGCCATCGTCACCTATGGCGTCCTGTTGTTCGAGGGCCGCGGCTTCCGGCCGATGGAACTCATCATCGGCGCGTTGGTGGCCGTCATCGGCCTTTGCTACGTCATCGAAATGTTCATCGCGCCGGTGGCCTGGGGGCAGGTCGGCTTGGGGCTCGTGACCCCATCCATGCCTGACATGACTGCGTTGACCATCTCTGTCGGCATTATCGGCGCAACGGTCATGCCGCATGCCGTCTATCTGCATTCCGGCCTCACGCAGCATCGCGCGCCGGCCCGCAATGATTTCGAGCGGCGCAAGCTGGTCCGTTTTTCGAATTGGGAGTGCATCATCGCACTGGCGGTGGCCGGTGCCGTCAATATCGCCATGGTGGTCATGGCGTCGGCCGCCTTCCATGCCGGCCATCCCGAGGTCGCCGAGATCGAGACCGCCTATCACATGCTGACGCCGCTTCTGGGCGGCGCGGCGGCCGCCGTCTTCCTGGTGTCGCTTATGGCTTCAGGCATTTCGTCGTCGGCTGTCGGCACCATGGCCGGTCAGATGATCATGCAGGGCTTCGTCGGCTTCCATATTCCGATCTGGGTGCGCCGTCTCGTGACGATGCTGCCGGCCTTCGCGGTCGTTCTCTTCGGCGTCAATACGACCGATGCCTTGCTCTATAGCCAGGTCGTCTTGTCCTTCGCGCTGCCGGTTCCGATGATCGCGCTTGTCATGTTCACGCGTAATCGCGCCATCATGGGGGATTTCGCAAACGGCCGGATGACCGATATCGCCGCGATCGTCGGAACGATCGTGATCCTGTGCCTGAACGTGATCCTGCTTCTGCAGACTTTCGGCATTCCGATCCCTGGGCTCGCCTGAGACCGCCGCGCCTGCTCCCCAGAGAAAGCCGGCCCGAGAAATATCGCGTGGTCGGAGGGAAGGGCGGCAGGCCGATGGTTGGCCGTTCGACGCCTGCTTTTGATTTGCCGCAATCGCGTATTCTTCTGCGAGGCGGTAGATGTCTTCAATACAGTCGATTTTGCCGCGGAGTTCGGTGGAGTTGCTGGGGATTTCGAGGCTGGTCTGTCATCAATGAGATATAGGGTTTCGATGAAGTCGAACGATACGATGCTGAATTCTTCCTGGCCCCATTCCGGCGTCAATTCAGCGGGGAGGACTTCATGGCGGGCTTGATCCGCGTCTATCGCTATCTGCTTGCCATGCTCGCTTTATCGGGTATCGCGGTCTCATATATCGCCATCACACCGGGCGTGCATGTTTCACGGCTGACGATGACGGTGAATTTCTTCAGCTATTTCACCATGCAATCCAATCTTCTGCTCGCTGTGATACTAGTTTGCGCGCAAACTGCGCCGCTCTCGTCGATCGGCAAATGGGCGAACAAGCCGTCGGTACGAAGCGCCCTTCTTCTTTACGTGGGGATCGCCGGCATCGTTTACGCTTTGATGCTAAGGGACGTTTGGCACCCTCGCGGGTGGCAATTGTTCGGAGACCAGATACTCCATTATTGCGTTCCGCTGCTGTACGCCGCGGATTGGATTTTTCTGAGTGAGCGCGGCAGGCTTTCCTGGCGCGATGTGCTCTGGTGGTTGGCTTTTCCCGCGGCATACTCCGCTTATACGCTTGCGCATGGATATGTCTCCCACTTCTATCCATACCCGTTCCTGGATGTCCGCGATATCGGCCTTGAAGCGGTCCTTCTGAACATGGGGTTCCTGGCATCGGCCCTGCTGGTTTTGGGGGGAGTGCTGACTTTTCTCGACTGGATCGGTGCCAGGCAACGGACCTTTCGGCGCGCATAGGAAATGTTGTCACGAAGGCAAATTCGTCACTGACCAATATGCCCCCGCGCGGCTCTTGTTGGAACTTGGCGGCCCGCTCATTCCGCCAGTTGCGTGACGGCGGCTGAGCCGGACGCACGCGTGCCGGAAAGGCTTGCTTGTCCGAGCGCTACCACCGCGACGGTTGTGATGCTCGCCGCGACCGAAACCCAGAAGCCGTTTGCGGGCCCGAAGCTGTCCACCACCCAGCCGGAGACGAAGGCACCGAGTGCCATGCCGATACCGATGCCGGTCATCACCCAGGTCACGCCTTCGGTCAGCATGGCTTCGGGCACGCGTCGTTCGATCAATCCGAAGGCGGTGATGAAGGTGGGGGAAATGGCAACGCCGCTGAGGAAGACGGCAAAGGCAAGCAGAGCGACCGAGGTGCTGGCAGCCAGAAGCGGCAGGGAGGTAAGGGCGAGAACGCTGACGGCCACCAGCAACTGGCGCTGCAATGGCATCTTGAGGTTCAGCGCTCCGATGATGAGACCGACGATGAAGGAGCCGAGCGCATAGACGCCGATGACGATGCTGGCGGCACCCGGCTCTCCCAGTTGCTTGGTGATGGCAACGGCACTCACTTCCGCCGTGGCGAAGGTGGCGCCGACGAAGATCAGGGCGAGCGTGATGATCTGGACCGGCCGCAGCCGGATCGCCGAGCGTTGCGAGCCTGCGGAGCCAGCCGCGCGCACCTTCGGCTCCGTCGATCGCTGCGCCAGGAAGGCCGCCGATCCAAGCGCGAGGAAGATGGTGCTGACGACCATGCCGGCTTCCGGGAACAGCGAGACCGCTAGCCCGACGGAAAGAGATGCACCCATGATGTAGACGAGCTCGTCGGCGGCGGATTCGAAGGCGAAGGCTGTATTCAATTCGGGCCGGTCCCGGAAGATCTCCGTCCAGCGGGCGCGTACCATTGCCGGTATGCTCGGCATGATTGCCGCGAAGAAGGCCGAGGTAAACAGTGTCCAGGCCGGCCAGACCTGGTTTGCGGCGATAATGAGAATGATGAAGGCGATGACCGAGAGTATGGTGGCGGGCGTAACGACCGCACGCTGACCGAGCCGGTCGACGAGGCGCGATATCTGCGGCGAGACAAACGCATTGGTCAGGGCGAAGGTCGCCGAAACGGCGCCGGCCAGCCAATATTCACCGCGCGTCTGAGACAGCATGGCGACGATGCCGATGGGAGCCATGGCAAGCGGAAGACGGGCAAAGAAGGCCGCGGCCGAAAAGCTCCTGGCGCCTGGTGCGCGGAAAATCGCTCTGTACGGATTGGACATCGGAACATTCCCTGTATTGAACGAAATGGCCGCAAACATACGCGGCGTATGTGAATGAAGTAATTGCATACGCGGCGTATGTCAACTAATATACGTGGCGTATGCAAATTAATGTGCGTGATCGACGGAGACGCAATGCGCAAACCTCGCAGTGAAATGATCGCGGAGACGCGAGCCAAGCTGTTGGCTGCCGGCCGTAAGGCATTCGGTAGCGTCGGCTATGCCGATGCATCGATGGACGACTTTACAGCGGACGCCGGACTGACGCGGGGCGCACTTTATCATCATTTCGGCGACAAGAAGGGGCTTCTGCAGGCCGTCGTCAGCGAGATCGATGCGGAAATGACCACAAGGCTCTGTCAGATCGCGTCGAAAGCGCCGTCGCGCTGGCAGGCATTCGTCGACGAGAATGTCGGTTATGTCGAGATGGCGCTGGAGCCGGAAATCCAGCGCATCATGTTTCGTGACGGGCCTGCCGTGCTCGGCGAGCCTTCCGGATGGCCGAGCGCCAACGGTTGTATCGCCACGATCAGGGAAAGCCTTCGTTGCCTTCGCGAGGAGGGCATCATCGTTGATATCGACGTGGAAGCCGGTGCTCGCCTCATCAATGCTGCAAGCAGCTGTGCCGCGCAGTGGATCGCCAATTCGGACGATCCCGAGACGACCTCGAAACGGGCGGTGGGCGCATTCCGGACTTTCCTTGAGGGCTTGCGGGTCGACAACGGTTGATCGGTCTTAGTTCGCTTAGTCGGCCGATGCGGCGGTGAAGACCGCCAGTTGAGCCTCGAAGGCCCGCTTGTATGCCGGCCGGGCCTCGCCGCGGGCGACATAGGCGGAGAGGTTCGGATATTCCTGCAACAGCCCCGAGTCCTTCAGCCTGAGCAGGACCGATATCATCAAAAGATCGCCGGCACTGAATGCATCCTCGAGCCAGTCGGCGCTGCCGAGGCGATCGGAAAGTTCGTTCAGCCGCTGGTGGATGCGCTCATCGATCATGGACAGGCGCTGCTGGTACCAAATCTGATCGCGCTCCTGGATTCTTGCGATTGCGCGATCGATGATCGGCGGCTCCACCGTGGAGAGCGCAGCAAACATCCATGTGATCGCCCGTGCCCGCGCCTTGGCGTCGTCCGGCAGCAGCCCGGCATGACGCTCCGCGATATGGAACACGATCGACCCGGATTCGAACAAGGCAAGGCCGTCCTCTTCATAGGTCGGGATCTGCCCGAAGGGATGAAGGGCGAGATGTGCAGGCTCCTTCATCGCCTTGAAGGAGAGGAGGCGCACCTCATAAGGCTGGCCGACTTCTTCGAGCGCCCAGCGAACGCGCATGTCGCGCGCCAGGCCTCTGCCGCGATCCGGCGATTTTTCAAAGGCGGTGATCGTTATCGTCATTGCTGCTCTCCGTGGCTTTGTCTGCCTTAAAGACGATCGGCTGAGCGAGAATCCGACACTCCATTCTCGAGATGGTTTTCAGAGCCGGGAACGATGCGTGCCAGTGCATCTCATTTCGCAGTTCGACTGCCTGCTGATCAGTTCATGGGTAAGCCGCGCGGCAGACGCGCGTGATGAGATTGCGCAGCCATTTATGAGCGGGGTCGGCGTCGACGCGCGGATGCCATATCGCGGCTACGAGTATTTCCGGCGTTTCAAACGGCAATTCAAAGCTTCGAATACCAAACTCGCCCACCGGCTCGTTCAGCTTGCTCTTGCCGAGGCAGGAGAGGGGGACAGCCGCGATGAAATCCGTCGAAGCTGCAATTCTCATCGCATCCGGAAAACCAGGCACCACGACGCGGATTTCCCGTTTCAGACCTTTCCTTTCCAAGGCCTCATCGACCGTTTCGGCAAATTCTCCCTTTCTGGACGTGGCGAGGTGACGGCAGGCCGCATAGCGCTTTGCCGTTACCGGCCCGCCCGTCAGCAGAGGATGACCTTCCCGCGCCACTCCAACCAGCCGATCGCGAAGCAGAAGCCGCGTGCGCAGCTCGGGCGCAGGCACGCCTAAGACGCCGATTTCCAGATCGATCAATCCTTCCCGCAACATGTGTGGCTCCTTGTCGCGCTTGAGCACGAAGCGGATGCGAACGCGGGGTGCGGCCTCCGTGATGGCCGCGACAAGGGGCGCAGACAAAAGCTCAAGAAAGGCTTCGCTCACGCGGATCGAAAATGTAGTCTCCAATGTGGTAACGTCGAGTTCGCCGGCCGCAGGCCGAAGAATGGCGCGCGCATCCACTGTGACGGCATGAACGCGATCCCGAAGGGTCTCGGCAAAGCGTGTCGGCACGAGGGATCTGCCTGCCCTGACAAGCAACGGATCCCCCGTCACGGCACGCAGCCGCGACAGCGTGCGGCTCATGGCGGAAGGGCTCAAGCCAAGACGCTTTGCCGCTTCCGTCACACTCCCCTCGGCAAGCAGGACGTCAAGGGCGATGAGAAGATTGAGATCTATGTCTTCCATGGCATTTGGGTAGACCAGATCGATCGCCATGCCTAGCGTCCGACGCAACTATTCTTTGCATCCTGTGCGTCTGGAGAAATCCGGATCGGGCTTTCATATTGGGCTCACAGCAAACAAAGGAGGCGTGCCCATGCCGTCATCATCATTGTCCACCGGCAGCATCCTGATCATCGGTGCATCACGCGGTCTCGGCCATGCCATGGCCGAAGAATTCTTCAAGAAGGGCTGGTCCGTCGTCGGCACGGTGCGGGCATCGACGGCGAAGACGAAACTGCACGATCTGGCGGACCGTTCCGATGGCCGCGTCACTATCGAAACGCTCGACATCAACGAGCCGGAACAGCTCGCCTCGCTGCGCGCGCGCCTCGACGGCCGCGTCTTCGACATGCTGTTCGTCAATGCGGGAACGACGAATGTCCCGACCGAGACGATAGCGGAGGTGACGACGGAGGAGTTCGTGCGCGTCATGGTGACGAATGCGCTAAGCCCGATGCGGAGCGTGGAAGGATTGCAGGACCTCGTTTCGCCGACGGGGCTGATCGGCGTCATGTCCTCGGGCCAGGGGAGCGTCAGCAACAATACCACGGGCATGCGGGAGGTCTATCGCGGCAGCAAGGCGGCCTTGAACACGTTGATGCGCAGCTATGCCGCCCGGCACGCGGAGGACGCGCGTGCATTGGTGCTCATGGCTCCCGGGTGGGTCAAGACCGATCTGGGCGGTCCCGACGGGCGGCTGACGATCGAGGAAAGCATTCCGAACCTGGTGAATGTACTTCTCGGCCAGCAAGGGAAGCGAGGCCTTGAATATCTGGATTATCTCGGCCGAACGGTTCCCTGGTGATCCGTCGTCAACGTAGCACATCAGCCTTGAGGTACCGCTGGATTGGAGCCGGCGCCCGGGATTGGGCTGACGATTGTTCGGCGGATCGCCGAATACATCACGGAAATGAATCGAAGCTGGCCGACCGATTCAAAACACTCGTTGGACCGCAGCCGCGCGATCGACGATTCTTCCGGCATGCTTACTCAGCCCTATCATCTCTATATCGAGCGCACCAATGCCGCGAAGAACATGGCACGCTACTATGTGCTGGAGATATCGACGACCCTGTTCGGCGATACGTGTCTTACGCGACGATGGGGCCGCATAGGCTTCAGCGGACAGACGATGGCGCATCATTTCGAGGATGAAAGGGATGCCGTCAGACTGTTCCTCGCACTGACGCGGCAGAAACGGGCAAAGGGCTACCGCCCATGCCCCGTGCGAAGCAGGGCGCTCACATGATTTCCATGGCGCCCGAGGGCACTACCCGAGATCTCGGGTAGTGACGTGTCCATAATGATTAGAGCGGTCTGACGTTTTCCGCCTTCGACTTGCCCGTCTTCCGGTCCTGACCCAGATCGTAAGAGACGGATTGCCCCTCCCTGAGCACATTGCCGTATTGCAGGGCGGAGACGTGAACGAAAACGTCAGGTCCTCCGCTTTCCGGCGTAATGAAGCCAAAGCCCTTGTCGGTGTTGAAAAACTTAACCGTGCCAGTTGGCATGAAATCCCCATGTCTTTGCAGTTGATCGCGGCGGCAACCTAGCGGGCAACTGCTGTCAGATCAAGCACATCTGCTAATGGCGCCCGTCAGGTCCTGTGATCAAACGTGTTTTTTCGCACCAGATCGTCTTTGAAGTCTTGTATCAGCGATAGCCATTCCTTCCGTGACTCGGTTCTGCCTGCTTTCGTCGAGCATTCGCGCGCAGCTCCGGTCATCGGCGATCACTGGAATCTGATACAAACCATGATGGACTAGCCTGCAAAAGGATCTATTCTTGCTGTCCGTCTTCCAGTTTTGGAAGCATCAATTAATCGATCTGCCAACAAGCACGAGCTCCATCCATGACCAAAGGCTCCGATCTCCTGGTGGCCGCACTCGAAAACGAGGGTGTCGACCGTATCTTCGGTATTCCAGGCGAAGAAAATCTCGATGTTGTCGAGTCGATTCGCAAATCGTCCATTCAGCTGGTGCTGACCCGGCATGAGCAGGCCGCCGCGTTCATGGCCGCGACCTATGGTCGCCTGACCGGCAAGCCGGGTGTCTGCCTGACGACGCTGGGGCCAGGCGCCTTGAACCTTTCGACGGGCGCGGCATACGCGTTGCTCGGCGCCATGCCAATGGTGATGATCACCGGCCAGAAAGGGATACTTTCGTCCCGGCAGGCCCGGTTCCAGGTGGTAGACGTGGTGGCGTCGATGAAGCCGCTCACCAAGCTTGCCCGGCAGATCGTCTCGCCGCAGATGATCCCGACGATGGTCAGGGAGGCATTCCGGATCGCACAGGAGGAGCGGCCGGGACCGGTCCATCTCGAGCTTCCGGAGGACATCGCCGCCGAGGAATGCGCGCCGGTCGCTCTCGTCGCTCCGCATCAACTGGAGCTGCCGATCGCAAGCGACGCGGCCCTCGATCGCGCGGCCACCCTCATCACCGCGGCAAAACGCCCGCTGCTCATGCTCGGGGCGGCCGCTTCGCGTCCCCGGTCGACCTCTGATATCGCGCAGTTCGTCATCCGCACCGGCATCCCGTTCTTCACGACCCAGATGGGTAAGGGAACGGTCCCGGGCGGAACCGAGCTCTACATGGGCACGGCCGCACTGTCGGAGCGGGACTATGTTCACGAGGCGATCGAGCAGGCCGATCTCATTATCACCATCGGCCATGACACGATCGAGAAGCCGCCCTTCATCATGGGCAAGGGTGGTCCGAATGTCGTCCATGTCGGATATCAGCCGGCGACCGTCGAGCAGGTCTACTTTCCTCAGTCGGAGGTCATAGGCGACATTGGCCCATCGTTGAAGGCGCTGGCGGATCGCCTTGCGGGTAAACTGCCGAACGCGCAGGCCCTTCTTCATCTTAGGGAACGTATCCTCGAGCGCATCGCGGATCGGGCGACGGAAGATCGGTTCACGCCGCAGCGGCTGGTCCATGACATCCGGGAAGTCATGCCGCATGACGGCATCCTCGCGCTCGACAACGGCATGTACAAGATCTGGTTCGCCCGGAACTACCGGACGCGCATGGCGAACACGCTGCTGCTCGACAACGCCCTCGCAACAATGGGGGCCGGGCTCCCTTCGGCCATGGTCGCCTCGATGCTCTATCCCGAGCGGCGTGTCATGGCAGTCTGCGGGGATGGCGGCTTCATGATGAACTCGCAGGAGATTGAGACGGCCGTCCGGCTGAAACTGAACCTTGTCATCCTCGTCATCGAGGACGACGCCTATGGCATGATCCGCTGGAAACAGGCGGTGGACGAATTTCCAGACTTCGGAATGACGTTCGGCAACCCGGATTTCGTTAGATATGCGCAATCTTATGGCGCCAAGGGAACGAGGGTCGACGACATCAGCCAGTTCAAGCAGGCGCTTGAAGATGCTTTTTCCGGCGGTGGTGTTCATCTCGTCAACGTCCCGGTCGATTATTCGGAAAACGAACGTGTGCTGGTGAAGGAATTGCGCGAACGGCTTCCCGCTATTCTGGAGGATCAAGATGACGCCTAAGCTGAAGGTCTATCAGGCATTCGATCGCGCGCTCATTGCCGAAATACCGGCCGATGATGCCGCTGTTCTCGAGCATAAGCTCGATGTCGCCGCGAAAGCCTATGCCGATCGTAGCGCCTGGTTGCCCACGCATCGCAGGATGGCCATCCTCAGAAGGGTGTCCGAGCTTCTCTCGGAGAACCGTGAACGCTTTGCCATCATGATCGCCCGCGAAGGTGGCAAGCCGCTGATGGATGCGATCGTCGAGGTCACGCGCGGGATCGATGGTCTCCTCAACGCGGCGGACGAGCTGCGCAATTTTGGCGGCAAGGAAATCCCGATGGGCCTGACTGCCGCCAGCACCAACCGATGGGCTTTCACCACCAAGGAGCCGATCGGCGTCGTGGCGGCGATATCGGCGTTCAACCACCCCCTCAATCTCATCATCCACCAGATTGCGCCGGCTGTGGCCGTTGGCTGCCCCGTCATCGTCAAGCCGGCGGCAACCACACCGATTTCCTGCATCGAGATCGTCAAGCTGTTCTGGGAGGCGGGACTGGACGAGCGCTGGTGCCAGACCTTCATCACCGAGGACAATGCGCTTGCCGAGAGCCTTGCTGTGGATCAGCGCGTCGCCTTCCTGAGCTTCATCGGTTCGGCGAAGGTCGGCTGGTATTTGAAAAGCAAGCTGCCGCCAGGCACGAGATGTGCGCTGGAACATGGTGGAGCAGCCCCCGTCATCGTCGATCGCAGCGCCAGCATCGACGCGATCGTCGGGACGATCGTCAAAGGCGGATATTATCACGCGGGGCAGGTCTGCGTGTCGGTGCAGCGCCTCTTCGTGCACGATGACATCCTAGCCAACTTCACCGACGCCCTTGCCGCCAAGGTCGCAAGTCTGCGTGTCGGCGATCCCACGTTGAAGGAGACGGAGGTCGGCCCCCTGATCCTGCCGCGCGAGACGGAACGTGTCGCAAGTTGGATCAAGGAAGCGACCGATGCGGGAACAAGGCAATTCGGGGGAGGGCGGCTGTCCGAGACGACGCTTCTGCCCTCCGTCCTGCTCGATCCACCGGCGGACGCCAAGGTGTCGCGGCTCGAGGTGTTCGGACCGCTGACCTGTGTCTATGGCTATAGCGACATCGACGAGGCGATCCGTACAGCCAACTCGCTGCCCTACGCATTCCAGGCGAGCGTCTTTTCCACCGATATAGCCGTCGCGCTCAAGGCGGCAAGGCATCTCGACGCATCCGCGGTGCTCGTCAACGACCACACGGCGTTTCGAACCGACTGGATGCCTTTTGCCGGGCGCAGGCAGTCGGGATATGGTGTCGGGGGTATTCCCTGGACGATGGAGGAGATGGCCGACGACAAGATGGTGGTGTTCAACGGCGTCAGCTAGGTGAGCCTCGGCAAGCCTGATCCTCGGACCTCCCCCCTCACGCGATCTTTGCGGCCGGACAATTATTTCAGTCGGAAACGGAATTCGCCTGCCTTCAGCGCTGTCATTGAAGCCCTGCGACAATCCTAAAGGCAGAATCTCTTAGATCCGACCCGATATCATCTGCGTGATGAGGGTGATGCGGTGAGACCGAAAAGCGGGTCTTATTCTGCCGTGGCGCTCGAGTTCCGCCAATCCGTGGAGCGCCGCCCAGAAAGTCTCGGTAGCGGTATCCCCATCCTTGAAGAATGGCGTGATCACGGTCGCCATGGCACCAAAACCTTCACGGAGCTGTGCTGGCGTGTCGGATTTGGCGAAGCGGAGACCGGTCGGAAGGATAAACATCGCCTCATACATTGCAGGCCGGGCGAAGGCGAAATCGAGATAGGCGGTCGCGACACTTTCCACCAATTCTCCGGGCGTGGACGATGGCCGGATCGCGGCACGCAGTATTGCTGCTAACTCACTAAAGCCCTCAAGCGCGACCGCGCCGACGATTTCGTCGCGATTTTGGAAATGCGAATAGAGAACGGGCTGGCTGTATTCTATCTCGTCGGCAAGACGCCGGATCGTGACCGAAGCCCAGCCGTCGCGTTCCGCGATCGTCCTTGCGGCAGCAACGATCCTCTGGCGTCGTTCGTCCTTTTCCCGGATCTTGCGTTCGCTGATGCCCACGTTGGCTCCGTCTTCATTCGCGATTTCTCTGCCGGTGAAGCTATCAAAAAGACTGTCGATTGACAAACTAGCGATGCTAGAATATATGATAGCGCTATAAAAGTTTTCGCCGGTACGGATCGGCAGAGAAGAGAATATCGATGAATCTTCCAGTCCAAATTTTCACAGGCGCGACCGTGCTCGATACCGTTCTGGTCTGGCTCTCCGCAGGGGCGTTTCTCACTGGCGCCATCTTCAACATGAGTGGCCACCAAAAAATCCGCGCCGGCTTTGTACAGCTCGGATTTCCATTCTGGTGGTGCTGGGTTACGGCTGCGCTTGAGCTCTTGACGGCGGTGTTGTTGGTAACAGCCGGTATCCGATACATCGGAGTGGCGTTGGGCGCCTGCATCATGCTCGCTGCAATTGCGGCCATCGTCCGCATCCGGAACTATAGAGAACTTCCACCGCCTGTGGTGTTCCTGTTGTTGCTGGTACTGGCCGGCGTCAGCGGTCATGTTTGAGCATCTCGCAGCAGATGAGTTCATCATGCCGAGAACCTCCGCGTAGCTGGCTGGATAAAACCATCTGTCGGCAGACGCTGGACGTCACCCGAACTCCCGCCATCAACTCTTCCGAAGGAAAGTGCCGTACGGAGCGAAATCGCCTTCGGACGGTGTAAAGCAACGGCCCCAAGGAGGCCAGACCATCATGTCACATCGCAAAGCCAATACAGTCGTCGTCTATCACTCCGGTTACGGTCACACCCAACGGATGGCTCAGGCCGTCGCGGAAGGGGCAGGAGGCGTGCTTTACGCCATTGACGCCGATGGCAATCTTTCAGATGAGGGATGGGCCGCGTTGGATGCCGCGGACGCCATCATTTTCGGGTCGCCAACCTACATGGGCGGCCCGAGCTGGCAGTTTAAGAAGTTTGCCGATACGTCTTCGAAGGCCTGGTTTGCCAACAAATGGCAGGACAAGGTTTTCGGAGGTTTCACCAACAGCGCCAGTTTGAACGGCGACAAGCTCAACACCCTCGAATACTTCGTGCTTCTGGCGGGACAGCACGGCGGTCTTTGGGTCAGCCTGGGGATGAAGCCGGCAAATGTGAAGGCGTCGAAACGAGACGATGCGAACAGGATGGGGTCGTACATCGCGCCCATGGCGCAGTCCGATGCCGACGCAGCCCCAAGTGAAATGTCGAGCGGCGATCTCGAAACCGCCCGCATCTACGGAGAGCGGGTGGCACGAGTTGCGCAGCGGTTAACAGCGGCTCAGGCAGCCTGATGCGAGCGCCAGCTCTCGAGACTTGAACAGCTCTGGAGCGGATACTCTGATGGGCGCCAGGCCCAGGAAGAGAAGGGAATTGCACTGAGAAGCCCGCGATTTGCTGCGCGACGTCGAGGAGCAGATCGCGGCCGCAATCGGTTTACTGGATCGCACTCTCGCTCATGCGCCGACGGACGGAGGGCATCGTGGTTACTGCGCCGTCGGCAAGGTCATCGCTCCAGACGAATTGCTTGTGGAATAGTCGCATTCCATTCACGTAAGTCGAGCATCTGCCGCGCATTCCCGATTGTTCATATACTCCTTGAGGCCAGTTGTCCGGCAGCCTGCTATCTTTAAACTCTGCCTGTTGAATTTGTCTCCAAGCAATTCGCTTGCGCGATACGATGCCCATCTCATGAATCTTGTAAATCAACACCGAACAGCTCCTGGTGCATGTGCTCGACTGCGATGCCGATGCCGCCGACCAGGGCCGCCCGATTGCCAAGGTGACTAATCTCGATGCGAGGTGGGTAAGGCGTACAACGTGGCAGATACCTGCGAATGGCTTCAACAAGTTCGGGGCGCGCGCCGATACTGCCGCCCATGATCACCAGTTCCGGATCGAGGGTCGCACCGATCGCGGCAATGGCAAGTGCAATCGATCGCGAAGTTTCCTCAATCACAGCAACGGCGGCCGGCTCGCCAGCCACCAGAGCCGAAAAAAGATCCGCGACTGTTGCGTCGCTCTGCCCACCATATCCGGAATAGCGCCGCACCATCGCCGCACTACCCACGGCGCTTTCAAGGGTACCAAGAGTAAAGCCGCTCGGATCAAATGGCTCGCCGCCGAGAGGCAGATAGGCGATCTCCCCCGCGGCACCGCGTGCGCCGCGCATGAGGCTACCATTTGCAATAATGCCCATGCCGATACCGGTGCCTACAGCCACGAAGGCAAAATTATCCGATGTGGCGCCGTGCCCTCGCCATCGCTCTCCTTGCGCGGCAAGATTGACGTCGTTCTCAATGATGACCGGGATTGCCATCCGGTCGCTCAGGAGCCGGCGCAAGTCAATCGTTTCGACTCCGGGGATGTTCGGGGCGACATTGATATGTCCGGTGGTCGGATCAAGCACGCCTGGGGTCGCCAGCACTATGACGCGCAATTTCGAGAGATCGATGCCGGCACCCCCGGCGAGGTCCTGTACAATGGCGTGGAATTGATCAACGAGATGAACCCCGCCGCGCGAGCTTGTCGGCACCTTGGTTTCAGCAACGATATTTCCAACCAGATCGCAGATGACAGCCGCGATTTTGGTTCCGCCTAGATCGATCGATGCAGCGAAACCGGCACTTGCATCGAGCTCGTAGGTTATTGCGGTTCGCCCCAGGCGCCCATCGGTGTATCCAGTCGGCTTCAACCAACCATTATTTTCGAGATTGCGAACGACGTCGGAAATCGTTTGCTTGGACAAGCCCGTTTGCTTGGCGATATCCGCGCGGGAAATAGGGCCTTTTGCAAGTATGGTCCGAATGACGGAATTTGTTGAAATTTTTCGCGCTATCGGTGTCTGGGTCGCATTTGGCATCAGTGCTGGCTCGGGCTCTGCCTCTAATTAGTTCGGGACCTTTTCCTAATTCATCCAACCTCGCGCGTGGCTGCGCTAGCTTCGGCTGGAATATCGCAAAATTCAAGTGAATCTCCGTGAGTTGGCTAAACAAAACCATTTAATTTGTCCATGTCATTGACAAATTAAGCGCCCAATTTGTAGACTTGCCCAATGGCTGAGCAAGTTGCGGAGGGGTAATGAAAGCGAGGTCAAAGGATGTGTAATCCCGCATTCGCCGAGGACTTCGTGACGCTCCATTCCGGCGAGTGTACTGGATATTGCAATCTGGATCTCACGCTTGATCCCATCTCTGACACCGCGCGTTGAAAGGTGCTGGATTTGCCATGATGACCCCCACATCCCAAGGCGAAATCACAACCAAGCACCCGGTCATTCTGCCGATCATGGCGCCTCGACTGCAGGCGGACGCGCATCCCGACGGGTATCTTGATCTCGCTCTTTGGGGAAGCGGCCGTCTTGGACGAATACGTTTTTCCAAACTTGCCGGACCTTACGTTTACGGTCCAAACAGGGTCACCGCCGAAGCAGGTGGCATCTTCGTCGCCCAGTCAAAGCCCATCCTTCTGATCCGCAATGCCCGCCTGGAAGGAATCCATCCGGCTCGTCGGGGTGCCTGGTGGCATGAGATCGATGAGGACAGTCAGCGAACCAAGATCATCAAACGCGATAGTCGCCGTATCGTCGTGAGTGGCTGGGGTGTGATGATCGTCGAGGTTGGCGACGGAGATATCCGCGTCGCGGCCGGGGCCTCGGAAGAGGAGGCTGAAGCCGCATTGAGCCTTGCCAGCGACGCTATCTTGGCAGAAGCGGCGAATTATGTCGCCCGGTGCGACGTCGCGCCCGATGCCGATCCCGTGATGCGCAGCATGGTGATTCAAGGCACGCATGCCGCGCTTTCCAGCATTCGACTGGACGAGAACGGTGTGTTCGCCGGCCTAGCCGCGGGTCAGGCCTATAGCGCGCCCGCGCGCACCTATTATCGCGATGGCTACTGGACGATGCAAATGCTGCTGAAGCTTGCGCCGGAGGCGGTACGCGATGAAATTCGACTTTTGGCCAAGGGAATTCAGCCTGATGGAGAGGCGCCAAGCGGCGTGATATTGACCGGACCGGCGCAATCTCGTGCCTGGCAGAACTTCGTTCTTGATGCCAAACAAAATCCCGAAAAATATCGTGGCAAGGCTGCTCCGGAGCATCACAATCGTCCAGGTGATTGGTGGAGCGATCATTTTGACAGCCCGCTTTTCTTCATCCTCTTTCTCGTCGATTATGTGGACGCGACCGGGGATACGGCGGAAGCATTGCGGCACTGGCCGCTTGTCACCGCAATCGTTGAACGATACCTGGCCCTCGCTGGCCCTGGCAGCGTATTGCCGCTGAAGCCGCGAAACGACAGGGACTGGGCGGACAATGTCTACCGGGAAGGTCTCGTCTCCTACAATCTCGGCCTTTTTGTCGGCGCGCTGGATGCGGTGGCTAAACTGGGAGCCGGGCATGATCCCGCATTGGCGCGGAAGGCAAGCGAAATAGCGCTGTCCGCTCGCGCCGAAATCGAGGACAAGCTTTTTGTCCCGAGCAGGAACGGTTACGCCGATTTCATCACTTCTGATGGATTTGTCGAGGATCATCTCGTGCTCGACAGTCTGACACTCTCCCGTTATGGGGCGATTTCGCGAACGCGCGCGATTGGTCTCCTGAAGGCGATGGAAGGAGCTCTGGAGGCTCGAAACAATACGAAACAGCCCTATGGCGATTGGGGCGTCCTTTGCGCGTTTCCGCCATTTAAACGGGCGAGTGATGTAAGATCAAAGACCGCGTTCCCCTTTCGCTATCATAATGGATCGGATTGGCCCTATTGGGACGGCGTCTATGCGGAAGAAAGAATACGCCACGGTCTCGGTGGAGCGCGTTATGCGCTTATACGCTGGTGGGAAACCTGCCTCGCAAATGGATGGGCCGGTGCGGTCGAATATTTCTCGCCGCCCTACGGACGCGGTTCCCTTCTGCAGGGATGGAGTGCGATGCCGGCGGCTGTTGTTCTTAAATATGGCCTAGAGGCTGCGAACGCGGAGAATAGGTAATGAGCGGATGGGCCGGATTTTCCTTAGGCTACCGGCTTGTCCAATCTCATGACGAAGGCGAGGTTACCGTTTTGGCTGAGTTCTTCGAAACCGAGATGCCGGTAAAATCCCTTGGCGCGCTCGTTCGCGGGGCTGACACCAAGATGGACGCCAGGTGCGCCATACGCCGTGAGGGCTTCGAGCATGGTCTTGATCATCAGCCGTCCCCATCCGCCCGATTGGGCTTCAGGCAGAATATTGATGTGAAGATGCGCGGGGTAGGTCTCTTCAAGGCCCGGCGTGCCGCTGTGAGGATTGGCTATTCGCTCCAGAACATCGGCGTCTTTTTCCGTCTTGGGTATCAGGCCAGCGGTCTCGCGTCGAACAACCGGCCACCAATCTCTGCGGAGCACTGTGTCAAAGCCCGCGGTATCCGGCGTACCGACAACATAGCCGACCACCCGATCGTGCCTGGCAAGAACGAACGCAAACTCCGGAGCGAATTTGAGATAAGGCACGGCCCATACGTAGCCGGGAAGGCGCGGATTGCTGTAAAGCGCACTCGCGTCGGCCCCTGCATCAGCCGTGACCAGGCAAATGTGAAAGAGGGCGTCAACGTCGTCCTCAGTGGCCGGGCGGATGAAATAATCGTCGATCTTGGGAGGCATGGCATCATCGATCTGCTGGCCGCTGCTCGGTGAGAACTGACGTCAGGCGGCGGTAAAACTGGGAAGTTTGAGGGACTGCATCTGAGGGCCAAACCCGCAGATTTTGGAAAAGAATAAGGAAATTCGTCGGTCCAGTAAAGGCCCGACAATGCAAGACATTCGGCGCGTCTTAGCAAGATCAGCCGGTTGGAATCGATAGAAACTGCCAAAACGCAGCTAGAGGGAACCAATCAATGTTTAGCGATTTCATCTCCACCAATGCAGCATCCATTCTGAAGAAGACAGGAATTTTGGCGGCATCCGTCTTCATTGGCATCGGCATGTCGACAACCGTCTTTGCCGAGACGCTCACGGTTTGGGACGACCACGATTCTGAGTCGAGAGCCGCCGTGATGACCGAACTCAACGCCAATTTCCAGAAGGCGCATCCCGACGTTAAGCTTGATCACACCGTACGCGATTTCCAGGACCTCAATCTCACGCTTAAGCTCGCCGTTTCGTCTGGCGATGGTCCGGTGGTGACTAAGGTCAACCAGGGAGCCGGCGCGATGGGCGCGATGGTGAAGGAAAACCTTCTCGTTCCTGTCGATAACTACCTCAAGAAATATGGATGGGATAAAAACCAGTCCGATAGTCTCCTGGCGCGTGACCGCTGGTCGAGCAAGGGCGAGTTCGGTGTCGGTGAGACCTATGGCATCTCGTCGCTCGCCGAAATCGTCGGCCTGTATTACAATGAAAAGGTTCTTAAAGCCGCTGGCGTCGAACTTCCGATCAAGAACTTCGACGATTTCCTTGCCGCTCTCGATAAGGTCAAGGCGGCAGGCAGCGCGCCGCTGACAATCGGTACAGCCAAGGGCCATCTGGCGCTCCATATGTTGGCCGGGATCAGCCAGGCGCATATCGATGCTTCGGATCGAAAGGCGCTCGATGACCTGATCTATGGCCGCGGCGGCACATGGAATACGCCCGGCAATCTGGAATCGGTGAAACTTGTACAGAAATGGGCAACAAACGGCTATTTCTCAGATGGTTACCAGGGCATCTCGGGCGATGATGCCGTTCAGCTTTTTGTCGCCGGCCAAGGGGCCTTCCTGATTTCGGGCACCTGGTACTTCGGCGATATGCAGAACAATCCCGATATCCATTTCATGCCCATCCCGGCGCCCGCCGGTATCAAGCATCCGCTTTCGGTTGGCGGCGTCGACCTTGCCTGGGCGATCACCAGCCTGGCCAAGAGCGACAAAATGAAGGACCTCGCCGGCGAGTACATCAACTACATGGTCTCCAAGGACGCATCCGTGACCTGGGCCCGCGCCGGCTATCTGCCCGCCACCCCTGTTCCGGCAGACGCCGGGGTTAACGCGTCCCCGCTCCTGAAGGAGGGCATCGCGATCTGGAAATCATTGAACGATGACAATGCACTCGGGCATTATCCCGATTGGGCCAGCCCAACCATGCTCAAGACGTTTGATGAAAACACGCCCCTGCTGCTTGCGAACAAGGAAACGCCTGAAGAGCTGATCGCCAAGCTCGACGCGGACTACGCCGCCTACATGAAGAGCAAGTGATTGCCGGCGAACAAGCCAATCCCGCCGCGCTACTCGATCGAAGAAAGGCAGCGGCGGGAAACTTCGGTACGTCTATCCTGATCACGGCCAGAGCGGCAGCATTCGACCTCTGGCATGTCCACGAGATGGTGCATGAAACGCTCACCACTTGACGCGAAGGCCAGTAGAAATCTCATCTACATTCTGCCTGGCTTACTGCTCTATTTTGCTCTCATTCTTGGTCCTATTGTCGCGGCAATCGGTATCAGTTTCACTGAATGGAATGGGATCAGCCCGCCCAATTGGATCGGTCTTGGCAATTATGTAAAATTGTTTTTGGATGAAACTTTCTATGTTGCATTGAAAAACAATGCTCTCTTCATGGTGTTTTACTGTGTCATCCCGATTGTCGTTGGTCTGTCACTTGCCGCGATGGTTTGGACGTTTAGGCAGCGGGAGCAGTTCGCGCTGCGGACACTGCTATTCCTACCCTATATCATGCCCACCGCCGTGCTTGGCATCATTTGGCACTGGCTTTACAATCCCGCTTTTGGTCCGATCAACCAGGCGTTAAAGCTGGTTGGCCTGGGTTCCATCGCTCTGCCCTGGCTCGGCGATTTCACGTTTGTCCTACCAGCGGTCGGCATTGTTGCGAGCTGGTATTTCTTCGGTTTCTGCATGGTGTTGTTTCTCTCCGGCATCCAGCGGATCGATCCTGCGCTGTTTGAAGCGGCGAGAGTCGATGGTGCCAGCGGAAGTAGGATATTCTTCTTCATTACACTGCCGCTCCTGCTGCCGGAAATACGCATCGCGCTCCTTCTCACGATCATTTCCTCGATCAAGAGTTTTGATCTGATCTTTACGATGACTCGAGGCGGTCCGGCCAACGCCACACTTGTTCCCAACATTTATATGTATGAGCTTGGATTTCAACTGAATCGTTATGGATATGCTTCGGCCGTTGCCATCATCGGTGCGATTCTCGTCTTTACTATCAACTATGCCGTTCACCGGCTGGTGCGCCCTGTGAATGAAGGGAGTGCAACGTGAGCAGAGATTTTCATACGATAGGTGCGGTGCTACCCTCACGTATCATTCTTTGGCTGTTCGCGGTCTTGGCGATTGTTCCCTTTGCCCTTCTGATACTTACGTCTCTGAAGAGCCGTGCCGATCTGATACAAGGCGCATTCGTATTGCCAGCCTATCCGCATTTCGAGAACTATGCAAATGCTTGGATCGATGGCCGGTTTAATGTCTATTTCCTGAATTCCGTCATGATTGTTTTCCCCGTTGTCGTGGTTAGCATCATACTTGGCACGCTGACGGGATTCGGATTCGCGTTCCTGACCTTTCCGTTCAGGCGCACCATTTTCGTCCTTTTAACTGTTGGAATGATGGTGCCGACCGAAGCCTTCATTATTCCACTCTACTATGAAATGCGCTATGTCGGCCTCATAAACACCTATGCTGCGCTGATCCTTCCCCAAATTGCCATGTCTCTGCCTTTCGCCACCATGTTCATGGCTAGCGCGATGCAACAACTGCCATCGGAAATCATAGAAGCAGCGGTTCTCGATGGAGCATCCAGAAGATATATTCTTTCAAAAGTTATCGTACCTTTGATGCTGCCGTCGATGTCCACACTGGCATTGTTCCTGTTTATTTGGACATGGAACGAGTTTCTTATTCCGCTTGTTCTCGTCAATGACGATAACTACCGAACCCTGCCAATTGGTATGTTATTTTTCCAGGGACGTTATACGGTCAATACGCCTGTGTTGACGGCGGGCGCTGTCATCGTTATCGGACCGCTCATTCTTGCCTATATGTTCTTCCAACGGAAACTCATCACAGGCCTGACGGCTGGAGCGACGAAGTAAAATCACCTTGCTCTCGATTGAAAAGATCGGTCGCGCGCTCGGGCGCCATGAAGCAATGGGAATCTTCTTTCGCCGATCATCGCGCCATTCCCGAGCCGAATGCGGCCATGCAATTATCGGATCCCCTAATCGCTTTGCCGGTTGAGATGACGCGCAAATCCGGTTATCTGCCTGTCCGTCCAATTCGCGAATAGTAAGGTCCCGGCCGTATGGCTCCCAATTTCCTCGTCACCCATTCCGGCGGCTTCCATGCCGACGAAGTGTTGTCCAGCGTCATTCTCACGCGGCTTTTCCCTGATGCCCGCCTGGTTCGCAGCAGGACGCCGGAATGGATCACGCCCGGTGTCGATCGCATCGTCTATGATGTCGGCGGCGCTTATGATGCGACTGCCGGGATTTTCGATCATCACCAGCGCGGCGCACCGCGACGCGACGATGATCAGCCCTTCAGTTCGTTCGGGTTGATCTGGAAACATTTCGGTCGCGATTACCTGACAGCCCTCTTGGTCCCAAGCGGCTTTGTCGAAACCGTGCATACGGCTTTCGATGCCGGCTTCGTCCTGCCGATCGACTTGGTCGACAATGGTGCGCTCAGCCCGGATAGCGCCGGCCTGCTGGCTGGGTTGACCCTGCCGTCGTTGCTCGAAACATTGAAGCCCGTCTTCGACGACGCGGACCTGGAGGCGACCGATCGGGCATTCCACGCCGCCGTTGCGATCGCCCGCAATTTCGTCGAAGCGAAGATTGCCGGGCTCCATGCGAAACTGCGTGCCGAAACTCTGGTGCTGCAGGCGATTGCGTCAGCCGGCGAGAGCCGTGTTCTCGAACTGCCGATGGGCATGCCGTTTCGTTCGGCGATCGTGAAGGCGGGTGCCGATCATCTCCTGTTCGTGGTCCATCCGCGCGAGGCCGACTGGTGCCTGACGGGAATTCGCCGCGCCGAGGAAGGATTCGAACTGCGAGCCGATCTTCCGGTGGGCTGGGCCGGGTTGAGCGGCCGCGACCTGGAGATGGCGACCGGTATTGAGGGCGCAAGTTTCTGCCACAACGGCCGCTTTATCGCCGCCGCCAAAACGCGAGAGGCGGCGCTCGCTCTCGCCAGGTTGGCGGTGAATGACGCGGAGCAAGGAGCCGGTTGACCATCGGCTCGAGGCCGAGCGCAATCGCCGTTTCACGGGGCAACTCCGGCTTGAGCATTGAGCGGATCGGCATACGGAGGCCACTCATTTTGCAACCAGAACCGGATTGCTCTTGAACTCGTACGCTGTTCAGATCGACTGAAAATACTTCCAGCTGAAATTATTTGGGGATGATCCCGCGTCACCGTTGCTCCCATGAGCATGCATTGGCACGATCGCGACACCAAAAAGGAGGCTTGTCATGCGCTTATCCGCCCCGCCGATGTCGAAAGAACGACTTGCGCAGTTGCTCGCTGGTTTTTTGCCGGATACCAGGCAGCAAGTGGGCCAAACCGGTATGCGGAGCCAGGACGGTGGAAAAGTGATATGTGAGGAAGCCTCGCCCGGCGGAACTAATTCGCAGTAGCTTGAGATCGCGCTCGAAGCGTTGGTAGGGAAACGTGCGGACGCGGTAGAAAGGGCGCATCGAGGTGATAGTTAACAGTTTGGCTCACCCGGCAGACCGTAAACCGCGGCGGGCTGGCTTACACCCTTCAACGTGAAAATCCCGAGCCGTTCAAATCCGTCTTGGACCTGCGAAGCGAATAGTTCGGAGGCCAACACGCTGCGTTGGACCGTATCGCACAACTTTTCCATCCGGGCCGCCTCGTTGACAGCTCTGCCGATTGCCGTGAAATCAAGTCTGCGGGCAGCTCCGACGTTTCCGTAGAATACGTCTCCGATATGCAGAACGATATCGACGAGGAGCTGTGGTTCCTCGGAAACCATGCGTGCCCGGTTGACCGCCGCATTCGCCTCGATTGCCATCTTCGCCGCGGACAGGGCCCTTTCACACGCGTTGGCCGGATCTTCAATATCGGTCGGGAAGATTGCAAGCAGGCTATCGCCCATGAATTTGAGGATCTCGCCGCCGAATTGCTCGACTGGCCCGCCGATCGCATCGAAATGCTCGTTCAGCCAACCGACGATACGCTCTGGCGGAAAACCTTCGTTTAGCGCCGTGAAATTCTTCAGGTCCGCAAGCAGGATGGCGGCATGGATGGCATCACCGTTGCCGCGCCGTGTCTGGCCGCTGAGAATGCGGCCGCTCGTGCGTACTCCAGTGTAAACGGCCAGCATGTCGGTCGCCACACGCATCGCCGCGATGCGGCAGCAGGCGAGGGCGAGAGCCGGTAAAAATTCATCCAGGGCGGCAATCTGGCCGTCGGAGAACCCCTCCGGGTTATCGACAGCCAATGAGAAGCCGATGCCGCCCAGCGCGGTTCCCCCGGGAAACCGGGCAAGTTTCACCAGGTAATCGGTTGCCCCAAGATCGGAGAGTTCGTTTAGCAGCGGGAACCCGGCTGCGTCACCGCCGGGCGGCAGTCTCCAGCGCCCAACATCCAGCTCTCGTGAAAGAAGATATGAAATAGGCGAGCGGCGAAACATCGCGTCACCCGCTTCGCCGTGCTCTTGTATTTCGAGAGAGATGCTCGACGACCGCGACCAGGAAATAGAAGAGCCCTTTTGAAGTGGATCGATGGACGGCATGGCTATGGACGCCCTAACGAGTGGATAGTCGAGCCTGGTCAGCCGTTCTGAAACTCCGGTAAGGATCTCTTCGATGCTGTCGCTGGTCAGGCCCATGGCTATGATCCAGTCGACCAACTCCCGCGTCTGCGTCACTTCGTAAGCTCCTCCGAACGGCAAAGTTTGAGAAGATCGTCGACCGAGTTTGGTGCTCCGGTCCAAATCAATGGCAGCCTAGCATGGAAACTGGCGAAAGTACCTTGTGTGCGCACCAGCGGGGTGGGGGGCATGAACAAGATCCGCCAATAGGCGCGCGGGTGCAGGTAGTCGTCGACGTGTGGGATGCTGCCGAAGAGCTGCGGGGGTAGGTGCCAACCGTCAGCATATCATTGAAATGCCTGCTGGCAGAAACAAGTGTGGCAAACTGGCGACACGTGTCTATCACTAAGCAAAAAGCCGTAATTTCCTAAGAATAGTCCATAGTTTTCTAAAATACCGCCGCCTCGAATGCAGCCATCCTCGCCGTGGTAACCATTCGGTGCACTATGGACATTCAATTCTCAGGTTTTGAAATTTTTGCTCCGAAAATAGAGATGGCCTGGACTGTCCTGCAACGGCCAGATGCCCGCCGCCCCCGCGCGGGGACGGAGCTCCCTTCCGATCACATGCATGCTGGACTGCATCCCGCTCCGACGCCGCCGCCGCCCGGAGACACGGATATCACTGCAGATCGAAAGCCAGGCATCTGGATGGGACGCGTACACCAAGAATTGCGAAATTTCGCCGACGGCGCAGGCTTGGATACCGACCAAAGCGTGAAGCGCTTTGCCCGGTTTCCAGCATGCCGGCAACGCCAGGGGCGATCAGGATCAGATCCGACGAGACTTGCATCCGATGATGGATTTTCGCCGCAGGCATGAAACGCGCCCGAGGCATCGGTCATCCATGACTTGTGTGTAGTGCCATACAGCCAGCCTTAGGAATTCGGCAAAGCCGATGCTTCAATTGATCGGGAGAGTCGCATGAACACTGAAAAGATCATAATCTTTGACACCACTCTGCGTGATGGCGAGCAAAGCCCCGGCATCAACCTCGACGCCGGGGAAAAGGTCGAGATCGCGCTTATGCTCGAAGGCCTGAAAGTCGACGTGATCGAGGCCGGCTTTGCCGTCTCCAGTCCAGGCGAGTTCGACGCGATCAAGGCCGTGGCGAGTGTCGTGAAGGACAGCACGATTTGCAGCCTGAGCCGCGCGGTCGAGCGCGATATCGATCTGACGGCGGAGGCTGTTTCCGGTGCGGCATCGTCCCGTATCCATATCGTGCTGGCGACCTCACCCATTCACATGAAATACAAGTTGCAAATGACACCGGAAAACGTGCTCGAACATGCCGTTCGCGCGGTGGCCCACGCGCGACGTTATTCCGAGGATATCGAGTTTTCCTGCGAGGACGCGAGCCGATCGGAGCCCGAATTTCTTGCCCGTTTCGTGGAACAGGTGATCAAAGCCGGCGCGACCACGGTCAGCCTGCCTGATACGGTCGGCTACGCCACGCCTTACGAATACGGCAAGCTATTCACCTATCTGCGCGATGTCGTGCCCAACGCTGACAAGGCCGTGTTCTCCGCGCATTGTCACAATGATCTGGGCATGGCTGTTTCGAACTCGCTCGAAGCGACCCGGCAGGGCGCGCGCCAGATCGAATGCACGATCAATGGTATCGGTGAGCGAGCGGGCAATGCGTCGCTTGAGGAGATCGTCATGGCGCTGCATACACGCGAGGATTTTTTCCGATGCCAAACCTCCGTTGAAACCCGGCGTTTGACGGCCGCATCCAGGCTCGTCTCGGAGATCACGGGTTTCGTTGTGCAGCCTAACAAAGCGATCGTCGGCAGGAATGCCTTCTCGCATCAGTCCGGCATTCACCAGGATGGCATGTTGAAGAACCCGTTGACCTATCAGATCATGACGGCGGCGGAGGTCGGTGCAGACGAGTATCGGCTGGTGCTCGGAAAGAATTCGGGCCGCAACGGTTTTCGCATGTGCATGCGCTCGCTGGGCGTCGAGTTCGGTTCCGACGCCGATCTCGATCGCGCTTTCTCTCGTTTCAAGGATATCGCCGATCAAAAGGCATCGCTTTGCGATGAGGACCTTCTGGCGACGGTTGTCGGTATGGAAGCCCTCTCCAGGGAAAGCCACATCGCCTAGTTCTGCTTCCAGAACGTCTAAACGGGATCGGCCATGTGCCGGAACCGCGCTTGCCGCGGACCTCGGCCGGCCCGGGGGAACCGCGCGTCAATAGTTTGCAGCATTCGGGAACGATGGTCACAGCGGAGAAGCGAGAAAATGACGATGGATCTTGCAGTCGAAACGGCGGGCGACATTCGGATAGCCAAGCCGAGAGCAGTGCCAAAAACAGGATATGAATTCCTGATCGATACGCTTGCGACCTGGAATGTGCGTCACTATGCCGGGGTCACGGGAGGAGGGGTCATCCATTTGCTCAAACACATCGAGCCGATGGTCTCTGCCGACGACGGTGCCGAGTTCCCGGTTTTCTTCAATATCGGAGAGTATGTCGCCGGCTTTATTCCGTTGGGATACTATCTGGCGAGCGGGAAAATCGGTGCGGCTATTGCGACAACGGGAGCCGCAACGCGGCTGCTGACCTGCGGCCTGAGTGATGCGAAATTGCACAATATTCCGGCAATCTATCTCATTCCTCTCAGCCCTGCGGATACGCGATACCGAGCGCCGCTGCAAGATACGAGCCCGGAAGGCGCGGACGTCGTGGCTCAGATGATGGCCGAGCTGCCATCAGGCACATTCGTCCTGAATGATCCGGAACGTATCGGAGAGCAACTCGAGCAGGCCCGCAAACATCTCGATCAGGGCTCGCCTATCGCACTTCTGATGCCGCCGGAGGCGCTCGGAAAGATGGTGCCTGAGCCGGTCCATACGCCTCGGCGTGGTGACTACCCCCATAAACCGAACAAGATCGACCATGGGGCGCTCGCCCATTTTCTGGCCGAATTCCCGCGGCAATCGGCTGGGCGCCGGGTGATCGTGCTCGCTGGAGAAGAGGCGGCCATGTATCCGTATATGCCTGTTCTCACCACACGTTTGTGCAAGGCATTACAGGCACCGATCGTCTGGAGCATAAACGGGGCGAATGCGGTGGCGCGCAACAATGTCTTCGGTTTCGGCTATCTGGGATTTGGCGGTAATGATCGCGCAATGCAGCTCTGGAGAAGCCTTGGCCCTGACGATATTGTCATCACTCTCGGATTTTGCCCTGACGAATATACGCTTAATTTTTCGGACATACCTGCCCATACGACATGGAATTTCACCAATCTGGCCGCCCCTTATGGCAGCGTTGGAGGCGAATTTCGGCATCGCGTACGAGGCGAATATTTCGATGTTCGAGGACCGATCGATCAGGTTCTGAGCGAAGCGATCGGTCGGCTCGAGGACCTTCAGCTGCCGCGCCCTCCGGCACCGGCTTTCGTGGCCGATCTTAATGATCGCGAGATCATGCCGCCACGTCCCGGCACAATCGATATCGCCCGATTTTATCAGGAGCTCGATCGTCATTGGCGGCCGGGAAGCGTCGCATTCGATGATGTGTGCCTTGCCTACAAGGATCGTCAGTATGTCACGCAGCGCCCGCATCCGGACGTCCGCTTCCATTCGCTCTATCGCGGTTCGGCAATGGGCGGAGCATTCGGCGTGGCAATCGGCGCTAAGCTCGCGAAACCGGACGCGACGGTCTTCGCTTTTACGGGTGATGGCTGCTTCCGGCTGATTGCCGGTTGCCTGGCCGAAGCCCGATCATTGGGGCTCGTCCTGTTCGTGCTGGACAACGGCGCGCTTGGCATCATGGTGCAGGGCCTGCCCGTGGTCATTCCCGACTATTCGTCCGATCGCTACCACAGCGATCTGCACCGCATCGACTTTGGATCGATGGCGCGCGCATGCGGTTGGGAAAGCCGCAAGCTGGCGCCGGATCTTAGCAACCTGGCCGAGATCATGCGCGAGAGCTACGGCCCTGGTCGCTCATCCATCCTGGTCGAGGTGCCCGTCGACGCAGAGCAGGTGGTGGGACAAAACCCGCGGGCCAACAACCTGTAGCCCCCAAGCGGTCGATGCCAGATCAATGCAATGGTGTCGAAGGCGTCATCTCCATGTCACCGATGACCGTATCGAAATAGTTGTCGGCGATTTCGAGCAGAGCTTCCGCTATGCACTGAGGTTCCGATCCATCTTGCAGGAGATCCTGCACGGCCGCATCGATTGTCCGCTGGAGTTGCTCGTGGCATTGCTGCTTCGATTGATCCGCAAAACCGATCAGCCATTGCTTAGCTGGCATGACGATGCTCTCCTCCATGACGACAGACGTCCATATTTATCGACAAGGTATAGCGCGGGTGAGCGCAGGCAACCGCTGCAAGGCTATTTTTCAAGCGAAGTACCATCATTTGCTCGCCGTTACGAATGAGCAATTCTCCTATTCTAGGAATGGTTGTAGCACTTGGGAGCGGCCGCCGTGCATTTCAATAAGCCTCACGGCAGTGGTCACGTACCCACATATGTGCTAATGTGGGCCTTGAGGAGCACGCTAGATGAGCCGTTTAACGATCGACATGACAGACCAGCAACATCAAAGCCTAAAGGCGATGGCCGCTTTGCAGGGTAAGACAATCAAACAGTATGCACTTGAGCGTCTCTTTCCCGGGGATATAGATGGAGATCGAGCCTGGGAGGAGTTAAAGATGTTGATGAATACGCGCATCAATGATGGGCTCGCCGGAAAACTGTCGACTAAAACCGTAGGTGACATCCTCGATGAGGAAATTGCCGAGGATCGTGCTTGACGGCTTACATTCTTACCGCGGATGCAGAATCTGATCTGCGATCTGTAATCCGCTACACGCATGCCCAATGGGGTGCCGCTCAGGTGCGCTGGTACATCGCGGCTTTGGAGCGAGGTTTTGCGAATCTTGCCGAGGGTAAGGGTCCTTTTAAGGATATGAGTGCGCTTTATCCGGCATTGTGAATGGCGCGATGTGAACACTACTATGTCTTTTGTCTGCTTCGCGAAGATGCGCCTGCACTGATCGCGGCGATCTTTCATGAACGAATGGATTTGATGAAGCGATTGGCTAGCCGTCTGAACGAATGATCTTTGGGCGAAGGCGAGATGTCTTGCAGATGGTGGAGGTGGTCGGATAGGATCACGCATCAAGCCCAGTCGTTGTCGATCGATCTACGCGCCGTCGTCGCGACCCCGTTACATATGCAAGCCTCGTGCGCGCCGATGTGTTGAAATTGCTGGCGCCTCCGGTTGGCGTCCGCGGGCGTGTCGCATTGAATGGATCAGCGCCGAATCGAAATATGGTAGGCGGCGGGATGTATATACCCGCAAAGTCACCGCCCCCGCGGTGAGTTCACCTGGAAGTGCCCGTAAAAAATCCCGCTGAAAACCATCGCTGCCGGAAATCGCCCCGCTGATTTTGGCAACAAAGCCATCTACATCGGACTAAAGTCTGGTTTGTGATCGGACCTAGGGCCGAGGACGCAATCTTTGGTCCTAATGCCATGGATTGCCCCGACCTTTGCGCCAGTTGTTTCCCGCGAGGGAAGCGGCGGGATATTCGGCCGCTGTCGTAGTGCATGCGGAGAGATCGATGAATATGAACGGCGCCCGTGAAAGCGGCACCCCAGCCCCGGCATTCACCAATGATTCCGTCGGTAGCTGTATCATCTGCTTCGTCGCCAAGGGTGGCAATGGCTGTGGAAGCTAAGCGAAGGACCACCGTTGCGGTCGTCGTACCGATGTTCAACGCCGAACGAACGATCGGTGCGACCCTGGCCAGCATCTGTCGCCAGACGCATCAGGAGCTCGATATCATCATTGTCGATGATGGTTCTTCGGATCGATCATTATCGATCGTGGCTGAATATGCGAGGCAGGATCGGCGAATTCGGATCCTTCGGCAGGCCAATAGTGGTGTCGCCGTCGCGCGTAACAACGGTGCGGCCGCGACCGATGCCGAATTTCTCGCATTTATCGATGCCGACGATTTATGGGCTCCGTCAAAGATCGCCCTTCAGTGGCAAGCGCTTGACATGGGCGGGCCGTCGGTGGGATTGGCCTATTGCTGGTATGCGCTCATCGACGAACATAGCCGCGTGTTTTCGCTGCATAACCGGCCAAGCCATGAAGGACACGTGCTTCAGCGCATGTGCAGAAACAATTTCGTCGGCAACGGCAGTTCGATGCTCATGCGTCGTTCCGCCTTCGAAGACGCCGGGCAGTTCGACCCATCCTTAAGGGCACGCAACGCGCAGGGTTGCGAGGATCTTCTGATCTGCCTCAGAATTGCGGAGAATTACGAATTCCGCGTCATACAGCAGCACTTGATCGGCTACCGCATGACGAACACGAACATGTCGAGCGACGTCAGGCGGATGCTCTCTTCATGCGAAATCGTCCTCGCCGAGTATCGTGAAAAATATCCTCAGTATGGTAGCGATCTCGATGCCCATCTGGTCGATATGATCCATTGGCTGGTCGTCAGAGCTTTTGTCAGCGGTCGCTTTTTCGATGGTTGTGATCTGTTTCGGCGATTTCTGGCATTGGAGCCACGTCAGGCGATTTCGAGCCTGCCAAACATATTGGACGTATATTGCCGTGCCAGGCTGGTTCCCGATTGGCTCAAGGCTCGGCTGAGGGGATTGCAAAGAAACGCGGAGTTGCGGCCGCTCTATCTGGAGACGGTCCCGTGAGGCCGGGCGGTTCGTTTCTCACGCGCCTGCAACGGCTCTTCCGCCTGGCGGAGGCGCCTGCCTGGGCAGGACCGACCATCATCGGGCTCGGCCTGGCCGCCGCGGTTCTCGAGGGGGCAGGCCTCTTTCTCTTCATTCCCCTCATTCAGAGTCTCGGTGCCGTAGCGGCGCAGCAGGGAGAATGGCAGCGAATTTTCGACCGGCTGCTCGCGGCCGTTCCACAGAGCCATTTGACGGCATTCCTGGTGGGCGTGCTGTGCGTCAGCATTCTTCTGAAGAATGCCGTCCATCTCGTCAATATCTGGGTGACCCGGTATATCGACGGTCTCGTTGCGCATCGGCTAAGAGCAAGGGTCTTCGATCAGACGATAAGCTCGTGCATCGACTACCGGGTGGAAAACAAACGCTCCGATATCATCACGACGATCGCCAACAACACCTGGAAAGTCAGTCAGGCCTTAAGCCTCGCTTACCGTTTGATGATCTGCTTCTGCACCTTCGCCGTCTTCATGCTGTTGATGCTGCTGATTTCCGTTCGTCTGACCTTCTTCTCGATGATGTTTCTGCTCATGGGCGCCATGGCCATTCGCCTGGCCACTCGGCGCGCGGACGAGACCGGCAAGGCCGTTGTCGAGGAAAACAAGCAGTTCGGCCTGAGGATGTGGGAGAGCATCAACGCGCTGCAATTGATCCGCGCCTTCGCCCAGGAGGACTACGAACGCAACCGCTTCCGGAAGACTTCCGACAATGTGCGGCGACGCCTTCTGAAGCTCGATATGCTGTGGGCGACACCGGGACCTGTCTCGGAAATCTCGATTACGATCCTGATCGGTGCGCTCGTTCTTGTCGCTCAATCGGTAGGATTGGGCATTGCCGCACTGGCCGCGTTTCTCTCGCTGCTATATCGTCTGCAAGGCCCAACGCGCGAGTTGCTGCAATCAAAGATCGCGCTCGATGGGCTCGCCGGCAGCATCGACGATGTCGACGACTTCCTCCGCACGACGGAGAAGCCTTTTCTCTCGCAGGGGCACGTGCAGGCGCCCGCCTTCAGGAAAGCCGTCGAATTTCGCAACGTCTCCTTCCGTTATGCGCCTGGTCAGCCGCTTGCGCTGGAGGATGTCTCCTTCAGCATTCCTGCCGGCAAAACAACTGCGATCGTCGGCGAATCGGGGGCCGGCAAGTCCACGGTGATGGCGCTGCTCTTTCGCTTCATGGATCCGAGATCCGGTGCGATCGTGGCAGACGGCATGCCTCTTTCCGAATTCGATCTCCGCAGCTGGCGCAAGCGCCTGTCGCTGATGTCGCAGGAGGTCCATCTCTTCAACGACACGATTGCAGCCAACATCGCCTATGGCGATCTGGAGGCCGGGCCCGCCGAGATCCGCAAGGCTGCCGAAATCGCCAAGGCGGACGATTTCATCCGCCTGCTTCCGGATGGCTACGGCACACGGATCGGCGATCAGGGAATGCGCCTGTCGGGCGGGCAAAGGCAGCGCGTGGCCCTTGCGCGAACGATCCTTCGAAATCCCGATATTCTGCTCCTGGACGAGGCGACGAACGCGCTCGACGCCGAAACCGAACAGGCGTTTCAGCTGGCGCTCGACGAGTACTCACACAACCGCACCGTTGTCGTGATCGCTCACCGGCTCTCGACCGTTCTGGCCGCCGATCAGATCATCGTCATGACGAAGGGCCGTGTGGTCGAGGCTGGTTCGCCGGATGAGCTCTTCAAGCGGCAGGGACATTTTTCCAGGCTCCACGAATTTCAGCACGGTCGCCGCGGCGGGCGGGAGTTGGGTGATGAGTTACAAGCTTATTGATATCGAGTTGTCGAAGCCCCTGGCGCCGATCGAACTCTCGGCTGAGCAGACCGGTGTCGGCTTGATCGCGCGATGGCAGGGCCGGCTGATCGCATTTGAAATGATCGAGCGACCCGCCGGCTCCATGCTGCCGGCCGAGAGCCTGAAATCCCTTGCCGATGAGCGATTTGCGGAACGCATCCTCGTCGCGAAGTTGGAGGAGGAGCTGAGGGCGCGCTTGCCGGCGAGCGAGACGACGCTGCCCAGTCTCAGCATCGCGATCTGCACCAAGGATCGTGCGCAGCGCCTCTCCCGATTGCTGCGGTCGCTCGATCAGGTTCGGGATGGATCTCCTTTCCAGTTCGTCGAAATCATCGTGGTCGACAATGCCTCGGTGGATGCGGCCACGCGCGAAGCCGCCGAGAGTTTCCGCGATATCCGCTACGTTTTCGAACCGAAGGCTGGGTTGGATTTCGCCCGAAACGCCGCCCTTCATGCGGCTTGGGGCGACATTATCGCCTATCTGGACGATGATGTCGTGGTGGACCGCAATTGGCTTGCAGGCCTTGCCAAGGCGTGCCGCGACAACCCTGGCGTCGGCGGTTTCACCGGCCTCGTGCTGCCGTTTCGTCTCGACACCGAGGCGCAGGTCTTTTTCGAGCGACGCGGAGGGTTCGGCCGCGGCTTTGCGCGGCGGGAGTTTCACAAGGCGCGCTTTGACAATCCGCTCCATCCCGTTGGCGCCGGCATTCTCGGCGCCGGCTGCAACATGGCCTTCGACCGCGCGTTGCTGATCGAGCTCGGCGGTTTCGACGAGGCGCTCGATACGGGCGCGCCGCTGCCCGGAGGCGGGGATCTCGATATCTTTTACCGCGTCCTGCGCTCCGGACGCCCGATGATTTATGAGCCGGAATATGCGGTTTATCACGAGCACCGCGAAACCATTCCGCAGCTCAGGCGGCAATACTGGACCTGGGGTCTTGGCATGATGGCTTTTCTCGTCAAGAGCTATCGCACCGATAGCGCGATGCGAGCGCGCCATCGCGCCATGGTCCGCTGGTGGTTCTTCGACCAGTTGAAGGCGCTTGCCCGTGCTGCGCGGCGGCTGCGTGGGCATGAGCTGCGTTTCGGTATCGCGGAGCTGTGGGGCGGAATCTACGGCCTTGCCGGTGAATACGATCGCTCGCGCGCCCGTATCAGGTCGATCCGGGAGCGCAATTCATGACGACGGAGCGTTTTGAGGTGAGGCATGTCGATCTTGCTGCTGCGGATATCGGCGGCGCTCGCGCGCCCGCATTGTCGATCTTCTGGTGGAAGGACCTGCCGCTCGGGGCACGGGCGTCCCTGGAGGACGAGCTACCTCACGGTGCCTCTCAATTGCGCCAGCTTGCTGCCGAACATGCGGCCGCACAACTCCAAGCGCGCAGCGTCGGGCTGGGCGCGCCGTTGCGTGCCACCTATGAAGGACAGCCCAAGCCCGCGCTCTCGCTGGAGACCGCGCTTGAATCGGAAAATCTGGTAGAGACGCTCGATGCGATCGCAATTCCATCCTCGGCTTCGGCGCGGGATGTCTCCGTGATCGTCTGCACCCGTGATCGTGGTCCGGCCCTGAGCAAATGTCTGGCCAGCCTCGCAGCGCAACGCAGCGCTCCGGGCGAGGTCGTCATCGTCGACAATTCCGAAGACGGGAACGCCAGGGACATCTGCAGGCAATTCCCCGATTTTCGCTATGTCCACGAGCCCCATGCCGGTCTAAGTCGAGCCCGGAACACTGGGATTCAAGCGAGCCAGTTTGATATCGTCGCTTTCACCGACGACGACGTCGAAGCCCATCCGGGCTGGACCGCGGAGATCGCGCGTACCTTTGCGGAGCAGAATGTCGTCGACGCGTTCACCGGTCTTGTGCTGCCGGCGCGTCTCGATACGGCGGCGCAATGCTCCTTTCAGTTCACCATGGGCGGCTTTGGCTCCACCTTTGTGCCGCTCACCTTCGACAGGCGTTTCTTTGAGGAGACGCGGCCGAGCGGAGCCCATGTCTGGAAGATCGGCGCCGGCGCCAACATGGCCTTTCGACGCTGCGTATTCGAGCGGGTTGGCCTCTTTGACGAACGCCTTGGCGCGGGAGCGGCGGGATGCTCTGAGGATTCGGAGCTTTGGTACCGACTGTTGGCGGCCGGCGGCGTATGCCTCTACGAACCCCGGGCCGTTGTCTTCCACCACCATCGCAGCGACTGGCCCGGCCTCAAGCGGCAGATCAAAGCCTATATGAAGGGCCATGTCGCAGCCCTTGTGACGCAATACGATAATTTCGGCGATCGCGGAAACATCGTGCGCATCGGCAAGCAGCTGCCGGTCTATTTTGCCAAGACCTTCGTCAAGGCGCTTTTCGAAGGGCCTCCGGGCAGGCTCGGAATTTTGGCGGCCGAAGTAGAGGGCTGGCTCGCCGGCCTGCAGTTTCTCCTGCGCTTCGGCTGGAGAATGCGGCGAACCCCGATGGGGACCGCTGCTAAGGCTGAAAAGGGAATATCGCGATGATCAAGAAAGCAGCGCTTGGCCAGTTTCTGTCCGGAAACCCTTATCCGAACGGCTTGACGGATGGCCTGTTCTATCGCGAGAAGATGCGCGCCATCCATCGGGTGGCGCCGGCGGAAACCGGAGGCACCGGACGGGTGCTGGAAATCGGCGGCGGTCGCAGCGGTCTTGCCAGCATCCTTTATCCGCAAGCCGAAATCGTCACGCTCGATATCGACCCTGAACTGGCCGACCATCAGCCGTCCTGTGCGAAATCGACCTTCATTTGCGGCGACGCCTGCTCGCTGCCGATGGATGACGACAGTTTCGATATCGTCACCATGTTCGACGTGCTGGAGCACATCGAGGACGACCGCCGCGCAGCGCAGGAGGCGCTGCGGGTGGTACGGCCGGGCGGATATGTCCTGATCTCCACCCCCGAGATCAATTGGCATTATCCCTATTTCAGCGTCATGAAACGCCATTGTCCGCATGAAAGCGAACTGATGCGCGAATGGGGCCATGTCAGGCGGGGATACCGGGACCCGGAACTCGCGGCCCTTTTCGACAGACGCCCGGAACGGCGCGCCACCTTCATCAACGCCGCCACCGCGTTTTTCCACGACGTTTCGTTTTCCCGCATCGGACGCCGTCGTCGCAGGGTCCTCTATGCGCTGGCCGCGCCCGTGACCTTTCTCGGTTACTTGATGCACCGGCCATCCACGCGTGGCACCGAGACGGCCTTTGCCTGGCGCAAATGAGAGGCGACCAGACGTCAAAGGTGATCGCGCTTTTCCCATGGGGAGACGTGATCGAAGAATTCCTCGATCCGATCGGGCTTGAACTTCAGGATTTCGTCGAACGGATGACGGGAGGCTGGCTGTTCGGCTATGCGGCGGCACTGGGTTCGGCCGGCCACAAGCCGATCATCGTCTGTGCATCGGAGCGAGTGAACAGGATTGAGTGCTATGAGCACCCCGGCACGGGCACGCCGATCTGGGTCGCACCGGCAAAGCGGCCACGCCAGGGCCATTCCCCTGCCGCCTATAGCCTGCGGCGCTGGTCTGCAACGCCGCTTTCAGCCTTCCGCGAGATTCTTTGCCGCTCCAAATGCGATCTGCTGCTTGCCCAAGAGTATGAATATACGCGCTTCGATGCGCTGGCATGGCTGGCACGAGGCTTGCACCTCCCACTCTATGCCACCTTTCAGGGAGGGGATCGCACGCTGTCCTGGGTCGAGGCCGCTGCAAGACGGCTTTCGCTGCGCGCGTGCCGCGGCCTGATCGTTGCGTCTTCCGCGGAGCGTGAGCGTCTTGCCAGGGCCTATCCACGCATTGCTCCCAATATAGCGAATATCCCCAATCCGCTGGCTACCCAGGAATGGCACGCGATGGATCGCGGCGAGGCGCGAGCAAATCTTGGCCTGCCGCGGGATTGCTTCATCGTCGTCAATCACGGGCGCATCGATATCCGCCGCAAGGGGCTCGATGTGCTTCTCAAGGCCTGGGAACGCTTCGCCGGTGTTTCTGCGTGCCGATTGGTGATCATTGGCTCGGGTCAGGACAATGATGCTTTCGCCAAACTCGTTCGCGCAAGCGAACTGGCGAACGTGCAATGGTTGTCCGGCTACATGACGGACCGAACCTTGATCCGCCGCTGGCTATCGGCTGCGGACGTCTATGTAACGGCTTCCCGTATCGAGGGCATGCCGGTCGCGCCATTGGAAGCCATGGCCTGCGGCCTTCCCGTCATCGCTTCGGATGCACAAGGCCTGCCGGACATTCTCGTCGACGGCGAGGCCTCGGGCGGCCTGATGGTCGCGCAGGAACAGCCCGACGAAATCGCGTCGGCCTTGGCGAGATTGAAAGATGATGAAGCTCTTCGCGCGCGATTGGGTGCCGCCGCCCGACGGCGGGTGATGGAAAAATTTTCGATCGAAGCGGTTGGCGCCGCTCTCGATGAGTTTCTGACAACGGCACGCAGGTAAGGATCACATCCGGTCGCGATACCAGGCGAGCGCCGTCTCGATAATCCTTTCGATGCTGGAATGCCTGGGCACCCATCCAAGCTCTCGCTCGGCCTTATCGGCCGCAGCCACAAGAGCCGGTGGGTCGCCGGCCCTGCGGGGACCATAGGCGACCGGAAGGCTGCGTCCACAAATGCGGCTGACGGCATCGACCAATTCCCTAACGGTCGTTCCGTTGCCTGTGCCGAGGTTGTAGATGTGTACACCCTCATCCCGCAACAGCTTCTCTCCACCAAGGACATGAGCCTGCGCGAGATCGCTGACGTGGATGTAGTCGCGGATGGCCGTTCCGTCGCGCGTGTCGAAATCGGTGCCGTTCATGGTGAAGGTTCGGCCCGGTCTGATCGCCGCTTCTATGGCGAGCGGCACGACATGCGTCTCGGGCTCGTGCCGTTCACCGATCTCGCCATCGGGATCGCAGCCGGCCGCATTGAAATATCGCAGCATCACCGCGTTGAGGCCGTGGGCGCGCGAGAAATCCTCCACTATCCGCTCGATCATGAACTTCGACCATCCATAGGGATTGATCGGCCACTGCGGATGGGTCTCGTCAATCGGGGTGCGGCTCGGAATGCCATAGGATGCGCAGGTGCTTGAAAAGATCAGCCTGTTGACGCCCGCTTTGAGCATTTCCTCGATGAGAACCAGCGTCCCGAATGTGTTATTCCGATAGTAGAGTTCGGGAAACTCGACGGATTCGCCGACATAGGCATAGGCCGCGAAATGGGCGACCACATCCGGACGGTATTGGCGTAACGTCGCCGCCACCGCCTCGGCGTCGGCAATGTCGCCCTCGACCAGCGGCCCCCATTTCACGGCGTCACGCCAGCCGCGGGAGAGATTGTCGTAGGTGACAACCGACCATCCAGCCTTTGCGAAGGCCTTGCAGCAATGCGATCCGATATAGCCGGCTCCGCCGGTGACAAGGACCGTCCTCATTCGGCGGCGATCGCGCGCGAACGGCCAGACGAAAGCAGTTCCTCGAAATAGGCGATCGTTTTGCCAAGCCCGGCTTTCAACTGAACCTTCGGTTTCCAGCCGAGTTCGCGCGACGCGACCCCGATATCCGGCTGCCGTTGCCTGGGATCATCGGCCGGCAGTGGCAGGTATTTTATCGCCGAGCGGCTGCCGGTCAGTTCTATCGCGAGATTGGCAAGTTCCAGCATCGTAAACTCCGCCGGGTTGCCGAGATTGATCGGGCCTGTGATCTCGTCCATTGTTCCCATCAGGCGAACCAGGCCATCTATAAGATCGTCGACATAGCAGAACGAGCGCGTCTGCTGGCCGCTGCCATAAACCGTTATCGGCTTGTTCTGCAGCGCCTGCACGATGAAGTTGGAGACGACGCGGCCGTCATCGGGGCGCATCCTTGGGCCATAGGTGTTGAAGATGCGCGCCACCTTGATCCGTAGCCGGTGTTGACGCCAGTAATCGAAGAACAGGGTCTCCGCGCAGCGCTTGCCCTCGTCGTAGCAGGAGCGCGGGCCTATCGGGTTCACCCGGCCCCAATACTCCTCCTGTTGGGGATGGATCTCGGGATCGCCATAGACTTCGGATGTCGAGGCCTGGAGGATCTTGGCGCCGACCCGCTTGGCGAGGCCAAGCATGTTGATCGCGCCGTGGACGCTGGTCTTGGTGGTCTGCACCGGATCGAACTGATAGTGAACCGGGCTCGCCGGACAGGCGAGGTTGTAGATCTCGTCGACCTCCACATAAAGGGGGAAGGTAATGTCGTGGCGTACGATTTCGAAAGATCTGCTATCGAGCAGATGCGAGACGTTGCTTTTCCGTCCTGTAAAAAAATTGTCTACGCAGATAACCTCATGTTTTTCACGCAAAAGCCGTTCGCATAGGAAGGAGCCGAGAAAACCTGCGCCGCCGGTAACTAGGATTCGCTTTGTTTGCTGCATGACGGTTATCTCGCCACTGGTGGCGTGATATCGCCGCCGTCGGAAACTATGTCGGATGCCGGGGCTGGGATGCCGCTTTCAAGGACGCCGTTGATATTCATCGACCTTCTCCGCATGCATTACGACAGCGGCCGGGTATCCGACCGCTTCCATCGCCGGAAACAACTGGCGCAAAGGCCCGAGCGATCCATGGCATTAGGACCAAAGATTGCATCTTCGGGCCTAGGTCCTGTCGTGGATTGGACTTTAGTCCGATGGAAGCCGAAAGCCTTCCGGACGGCAGCATGGCGGGCATCGCGTCCTGGCTGCCAATGATCGATTGATCGGCCCTGGATTGGCTGACATAGTGCCGCCGCTATCCGACCATGCCACGCGAAGACCTATCAATGACCGAATCCACAGCTAATTCCTTTTCGCCCGTTTCCGCTCGCCCGTTGGCGAAGATCAGCCTGAAATGGGGCATGGTCGAGGAGCCTTCGCTCTCCATCCTGGAGAAGTTCCAGCTCCTGCGGGATCTCGGCTATGACGGGGTCGAGCTCGATGCGCCCAATGACCTGCCGCTCGACGAAGTTCTGAATGCCCGCGACAAGACTGGGCTCGCTATCCCCGGCTTCGTCAATGCGGTGCACTGGAAGCGTCCGCTGACGGATCCCGATCCATCGGCACGCCAGGCTTGTGTCGATTCGATGATCAAGGCTCTGCATGATGCGAAGCTCTATGGCGCGACGACGGTGCTGCTCGTTCCCGGCATTGTCAATGCGGGCACCAGTTACAAGACCGCTTACGCGAGAGCTCGCGAGGAAATCGCCAGGATCCTGCCCGCCGCGGAAGAGAGCGGCGTATCGATCGCGCTCGAAAACGTGTGGAACGACTTTCTGCTAAGCCCCCTTGAGGCGGCGGATTTCATCGATCGCTTCCGCCATCCGAAGCTCGGCTGGTATTTCGATGTCGGCAATGTACTCCGCTACGGCCGGCCGACAAATTGGATCGAAGCGCTCGGCAAACGCATCCTGAAAATCGACATCAAGGAATACAGCCTGGAAAAGATGAACAGCGAAGGCCCATGGAAGGGCTTCGATGTCGAACTGGGCGAGGGCGACTGCGATTGGGCCGCGGTCAACAAGGCCCTGTCTGATATTGGCTATTCCGGCTGGGCCTCCCTCGAGGTGCCGGGAGGCGACCGACAGCGCCTCGCCGATTTGAAGAAGCGCGTCGATCGGATCGCCGCGCTGTGATGGCTGGATTGCAAGCGGGCGATGGTCAGCGGCCGGCGGCGGCCGCAAACATTGCCTTCGCATTCTTCAGGCCGGTTTCGCAGCCAAATTGCGTTGGCTCGTTGCCTTCATATTCCAGCGAGACGAAGCCGTCATAGCCCGAGGCGACGATGTCCTCGATGATGGACCTGACGGGCAGGTCGCCATAGCCGAAGACCGAGCCGCGGATTGCCTGGCCGCCGATCGTCCGCAGCCAGTCCGCGCCAGGCGCTGACTGGCGCACATAGAAATCCTTGAGGTGGATGAAACTTGCATGAGAGAGGCAGGCACGCGTCCCCGTGAGCGGATTCTCGTCGACGCAGAGGAAATTGCCGATATCGACGGTCAGCCTGAAGCTCGGCAGATTGACGGCATGAAGAAGCCGCTTGATCCGCTCGCTGGAATTCATGAAGAACCCGTGATCCTCGACGCTGGTGGTCACGCCATAGCGCCCGGCATGCGCGGCGAGCTCATGGGTGGCGTCGGCGATTGCCGGAAATGCCGCTTCGAACTGGCCGGGCTCCGTTGCGCGGAGCGACCAGGGCACGACATCGTGGCGCAGGAAGCGGACACCGAGCTTGTCGCAAAGCTCGACATAACGCTTCAGCCGGCCAAGCTGGAACGCGCGTTCGCCGTCATCAATGAAATTGCCGGACATGCAGAGACCGGAAAGCGGGACGCCGTTTTTCTGGGACGCGCCCTTTAGCCGCTCCAGCATCTCCCCGTCATCGGCGAGTTCATATCGCAGGTCCTGCCCTTCGGGCGCCACGGAAAGCGTTGCCAGTTCGACATGATCGCCGCCATGTTTGCCGACCCAGGCAAAGACATCCTCGATCTGCATGGCGCCGCTCTGCATCAACGGACGGAAACTGTATGAACTCAGACCTACCTTCATCGTGCCTCTCCTCGAGCTTTTCACAAAAACTTTGTTCGGCAACTTAACAATCCCGGTTGACTTCGGCTACGATACATCTTTGTTTGCAATCAAATTGATTTAAGAGTGGGGAATAGCAGGAATGTCTCGTCAGTCCGCCGACGTCGTCATCATCGGAAGTGGCCCGACTGGATCGGCCTATGCACGGGTCATCAGGAACGACTGGCCGGAAGCGCGTATCCTGATGGTGGAAGCCGGCCCGCAGATTTTGCCGCAAAAGGGCGCACATCTCGACAATATTCTCGATCTCGACGAGCGCGCGGCCTGCGAGGTGCGCGCCCAGGGCGGCGACCGCAGCCCGCGCATGCCAATCAACAAGGAAGAGTGGGAGGCCCGCCGCGCTGGCGGCTTCGATCATTCGTTGCTGCGCCGCTCGGGCCTTTTCATCGCCAATGACGCCGATGCCCAGGATGAGAACCTCTTCGCCGGCTTCTCGGCGGCCAATGTCGGCGGAATGGGCACCAAATGGTCGACCGGCACACCGGTGCCATCCGAGATCGAACTGGTGCCCTTCATCCCCACCGATGAGATGCATGAGGCCCTGGCCGTGTCGGCGCGATTGCTGGGTACCAACAAGGACCCACGTGCGGGCGATGTCGCGGCAATCGCCATGCGCGAGCGCCTGGGCGAGGTCTTCAATCCCGGTCGCTCACCCGATCGCTTCGTCCAGCCAATGCCACTCGCGGCAACGCCAGGTCCTGACGGCCTGCGCTATCATGGCACTGACGTCGTTCTCGGCGACCTTGTCGACGAGCCCGAGGAGAGCTTTCATATTCTCTCTGAAACCGCCTGCCGCCGCGTGATCCATGAAAATGGTCATGTCACGGGGGTTGAACTTGCCCGCGCCGGCTCGGAGGAAACCTTCATTGTCAAGGCCGGCACGGTCGTCGTTGCATGCGACTCGCTGCATTCTCCTCAGCTGCTCTACGCCTCCGGCATCCGCCCTGAAGCGCTCGGTCGCTACATCAACGACCATTATATCGTTTCGCAGATCACCGAGATGCAAACCGATGTGCCCATGACCGCGATGAGCTGGATTCCGGCTACCAAGGATTTCCCCTATTCGGTCACCATCGCCCCGGCGAGCCTGCACTCGATGCCGCATGCCAGCGACATGAGCGGCCAGCCGATTGGCATGGGCGTTTTCGTGCCCTCCGATATCAGCGCCGACAACCGTGTCACCTTCGATGACGATCGCCGTGACTGGCTCGGGCTGCCGGCTATTTCCATCCATTGGCGTCAGTCGGAGGGCGACAAGGCGCGCCTCGAAGAGGCCAAGGGCCATGCCCAGCGAATTTCCGCCATTATCGGTCGCCCGGCGCCCGGTTTTGCCACCTTCGTGCAGCCGGTCGGCTCGTCGCTGCATTATCAGGGCACGATCCGTATGGGCGAGCGCGACGATGGCACCAGCGTTTGCGACAGGAATTCCAAGGTCTGGGGCTTCGACAACCTCTATGTTGCCGGCAATGGGGTCATTCCCACGAAGACCGCCACAAACCCGACCCTGTTCAGCGTCGCTCTTGCCAGTATCGGCGCCACCCGGATCGCTGCCGCCCGCCGTATCGCCTGATCGAGAGACCCGCTGAATTATTGAGGGAAAACTCGAGGTCCGATCTCGGCCCGCAAGCCTTGCTGAAAGTGGTAGGTCTGCTGGACGATGTCAGGTCGCGTTCAACGCTATGGATCGATGATAGTGAAGGGGTGTGCGCCCTTATCGTCACCGAAAGGGGCCACCGTCGTCAACAGCAGATCGGTCAGTAGACCAATCGCGCTCGTATCGTTCCCGGGATCTGGCGAAGCGTGTCGAGTATCTCATTCGCCGTTTGGCCAACGCCTTCCACTTCAATAACCACGTAACCCGTTTCGCCGTGTGTTTGCAGGAACTCGCCGACGATATTCAGCCCGCGCGACGAAAAGATCGTATTCAGGCTGTTTAGGATACCCGGGCGATTTTCGTGAACATGGATGAAGCGCGTGCCGTTTGGACGCGGCGGCAATTGGACCTGCGGGAAATTGACCGCTCCCAGCGTCGAGCCGACATCGGAATATTCAACAAGCTTCCTGGAAACTTCCCTTCCTATACGCTCCTGGGCTTCTTCGGTCGATCCGCCGATATGCGGAGTGAGAATCACATTGTCCAAACCTTGCAGCGGCGTTTCGAAGCGTTCCTTGTTCGATGCCGGCTCCTTGGGGAACACGTCGACGGCCGCGCCGGCGAGGTGTCCCTCTTTCAAGACCTTCGCAAGCGCATCAAGATCGACCACGGTGCCGCGGGAGTTGTTGATGAAGAAGGCACCCTTCTTCATCCTGCGCAGCTCGGCCTCGGTGATCATGTTCTGGGTCGAGCTGGTTTCGGGAACATGCATCGTCACGAAATCCGCGATTTCGAGCAACTCGCCAAGCGAAGCCATGGATTCCGAATTGCCGTGGCGAAGCTTGTCCGACGGATCGAAATAGCGAACGTTCATACCCATGCTTTCGGCAAGGACGCTCAGCTGCGAGCCGATATTGCCGTAGCCGACGATACCGAGCGTTTTTCCGCGCATCTCGCGACTGCCTTCGGCGGATTTGTCCCATCCACCTGCATGAGCCGAAGCCGAACGCGGAAAAATCCGCCTGGTCAGCATGATGATTTCACCGATGACGAGTTCGGCAACCGAGCGCGTATTCGAATAGGGAGCGTTGAACACCGGTATCCCGCGCCGACGCGCCGCATCCAGATCGACCTGATTCGTTCCCACGGAAAAACAGCCGACCGCCATGAGCTTCTTGGCGGAGCCGAAAATCTCTTCTGTCAGCTGCGTGCGCGACCGGATGCCGATGATGTGTGCTTCTGCGATGTGGCTCTTGAGATCCTTGTCATCGAGGGCCTTCGGCAAATGGGTGAGATTGACGTAACCGGATGAGGCAAAATAGTCCACCGCACTCTGGCTGATCCCTTCCAGGAGAAGGACTGAAATCCGGTCACGGGGAAGAGAAAGTTGTCCGGTCATTGAATTACCTTCGATCGTCAAATTCGATTAGGCCGACGTCGCTCGCCGCCACGACCACATGACTTAGACCATCCAAGGGACAGCGCAAGAGCAAACTCAATTCGCTCTGCAGAGAGGAGCTTTGTTCTAGCAAGTCACCATGGTGATGGACCTATCCTTGCTTTCTAGCGGTTGCCAGATCGGCGTCTGCATCAATGAGTGAATTGACGGTTGCACTATATACTACTGAATAATGTATAGAGCTCGGCAACAGGGAGCGAAGTGGGATGTCGGTGAAGGTATCGGTCTCAATTTCCGACCAGCAGGACGTCTTTGCGAGAAAGCTGGTCGGAGAGGGGCGCTTCTCAAGCCTGAGCGCCGTCGTGCAGCATGGGCTTGAACTCGTTCGCCAAGAAGCCGTGCTGAGGGCAGCCGAGCTCGCGGCTTTGAAGGCTCTGATTTCCGAGCGGCAGGTAGGTGACTTTCTGACCTTGGAGGAAGGTCGCCGGCGGACCCAGGAGCTGATCTCCTCCAAGAAGGCATCTCATGGTCTTTAAAGTCGTGCGTTCCGCCGACTGCGACCGGGACCTCGGCCTGATCTTCGACCATCTGATCGAATCCTATATTGCGCTTGGCGATCTGTTGACTGACGCCTTCGATCGTGGTGCAGCGCGCCTTCACGCGATCGAAGGCGACATGGAAGCACTTGCCTAGGCGCATACCAGAGAACGCTTCTGCCCGACGTGGCCCAGGGTTGCGGCAGGTTACAAAGACCCGGGCCATCTTCTATTTCGATCTCGACGAAGAACGGCAAGTTCTTCGAGTGCTTGCTATCGTTTTCGGCGGGCAAGACATCTGCGGCGATACCTGACGCGGCTTGGCCAGGCGGAATAAGCACCGAATACGAGCACGGTTCATCATCGCACCACGCGAGCGCCGAAGAATGTCATCAAAGGTCGGTTCGGGAAAGCTCTCGCCCGTCTTGAGGAAATGTTCCGCACCGGCTGGATATTCCCGGAAAGCCATGACCACCTCGACCGCGACCGCGCAGACCTCCGGACCGATGCCGTCGCCATGAACGACGGCAATCTCTTACATATCCTTCATCGCTGCCTCTTCAGATGCACTTGCCGCCATCGACATTGAGATCGACGCCGGTGATCATGCTCGCTTCGTCCGAGCAGAGGAAAGCAGCGGCGTTGCCCATGTCCGCGGGTGTCGAAAGCCGCCCCATCGGAATGGTGGCGACGATCCGTGCTCGGCTTTCGTCGCTGTCGGAGCCGATGAAGGTCGAGAGCAATGGTGTATCGCCGGCGACGGGATTGATGGCGTTGACGCGAATTCCGAAGGGAGCAAGCTCCACGGCCATCGCTCGGGTGGCGGCTATGCCCCATCCCTTCGAGGCATTGTACCAGGTGAGATTGGGGCGAGGGGAGACGCCGCCGGTCGAGGCGATGTTCAAAATGGCGCCGTGCCGCTCGGCCTTGAAATGCGGCAGCACCGCCCGCGCACCGTTGTAGATCGAGCGGATGTTGACATTGAAGATGCGCTCGAACAGGCCTTCGTCCATATCCTCCATCGGCATTGGAGGCTGTCCGATACCCGCATTGTTGACGAGGATGTGCAGGCCGCCGAACCGCGCCAGCGCGAGATCTCGCGCGGCAGCGAGGCTGTCGAGCGTGGCGACATCGCCGGCAAGTGGCGCGACCGATCCTTCGTGCTGCGTTGCCACCCGCTCCGCTGCGGCGAGGTCGCGATCGACGAGCACGACCCGCGCGCCTTCCTCGACGAATTTCCGGACGATTCCTTCGCCGAAACCCGATCCGCCACCGGTAACGATCGCCACTTTTCCCGTAAGACGCATGTCAAGCTCCTCCATTTCCTACAGCATCGGATAACTCGAAGCGATTTCACAGTCCGATTATCTGAACGCCTTTTTAGCTTTCTTTATTTGTATTGTGGCCGTCTGATAGTGAATATCGACAACAGAATGAAGCTGGGAGGCCGCGCCATGACATTGACTTTCGACGCCAAGCAAATGGCGGCTGAGCTTTACGATGGTGGCTTCCGGCCAATGTTCATCGGCGGCCAATGGGTTGCGGCCCAATCCGGCGAAGTCAGCGAGACCTATAATCCGGCGACCGGCGCAGTCCTTGCAACGGTTCCGTTGGCTGCTCCCGCCGATGTCGACCGCGCCGTCGCCGCGGCGCGTCAGGCTCTGGAAGGGCCGTGGTCGAAGTTCTCACCCTATGAGCGTCAGACGCTGCTCCTGAAAATCGCCGACCTGTTTGAGGAGAATTGGGAGCGCCTTTCGGTTTCCGATACACTGAACATGGGCATGCCGATCACGCGCACGCTTGCCAACAAGCGTCGGGTCATCGGCATGCTGCGGTTTTACGCCGGCATGGCGACAGCCCTTCACGGTGAGGTGATCGACAATTCCATACCCGGCGAGATCGTGACCTTCACCCGCCGGGAGCCGATCGGGGTCGTCGGTGCGATCATTCCATGGAACGCGCCCACCGCAGCATCGATCTGGAAGATCGCCCCGGCGCTGGCGACAGGCTGCACGGTGGTTCTGAAACCCTCGGAAGACGCGCCGCTCACGCCGCTGCTGATCGCCAAACTCATGCAAGAGGCCGGCGTGCCGGACGGCGTGGTCAATATCGTCACCGGCAAGGGATCGGTCGCCGGCGCCCGGCTGGCCGAGCATCCCGATGTCAACAAGATCGTCTTCACCGGGTCCACCGTCACCGGACAATCGATCGCCCGTGCCGCGGTCGGCAACTTGAAACGTGTTTCGCTGGAGCTCGGCGGCAAGTCGCCGGTGATTGTCTGCCGCGATGCTGACATAGACCGAGCCGTGCCTGTCGCCGCCATGGCGGTCTTTGCGCATTCGGGGCAGATTTGCATCGCCGGTTCGCGCTTGTTCGTCGCGCGTGAGATCCACGAGGAATTCGTCGCCAAGGTCGCCGATTTTGCCCGGTCGCTTCGGATCGGCCACGGGATCGAAGCCGATACCGACATCGGGCCGTTGATTTCGGCTCGCCAGGCGCGGGTCGTCGAGAGCTTCATCGCATCTGGGCAGAGCGAAGGTGCCTCTTTGGTCGCGGGCGGCACGCGCCTTTCCGGAGCTCTCTACGACAAGGGAAACTTCATCGCGCCGACCGTATTCGGCGGCGTGAAGGACGAGATGCGGATCGCGCGCGAGGAGATCTTCGGGCCGGTCATTTCAGCCATGCCCTTCGATACGATCGAGGAAGCGGTCGAGCGCGCCAATGCATCGCCCTACGGGCTGGCGGCGGGCATCTTCACCCAAAATCTCGGACTGGCGCACAAGCTGGTGCGCCGCATCAAGGCGGGCTCGGTCTGGGTGAACATGTATCATGCGCTCGACCCGGCCGTGCCATTCGGGGGCATGAAGATGTCAGGCTACGGGCGCGAGGGTGGTATCGAGCACCTTCACGAGTATCTCGAAACCAAGGCTGTTTGGATACAGACGGACTAGCGTTCAGCCTTCGCCGCGCAGATTGGTGCGGATAAGGGCGATGAGTTGCTCGGCATAGCGCTGCTGCACATAGCCACGGGTCGTGATAATGCCGACAGCCCGCCGGGCGTTGGGATTGTCGAGCGGTACGACGCGGACGCGGCTGTCGACATTCTGCCCCAACGCGATACCAGGCACGATCGAAACGCCGAGCCCCGACGCGGCGAGCGCTAGCGCGGTTTGTGCGCTCTCGACTTCGTATTGAACATCAAGCTCGACGCCTTCCTCACGCGTCAGGCGATCGACGAGTCCGCGAACGGCGGTCTTGCGATTGAGCATGATCAGCGGGAATTGGGCGATTGTCTTTAGCCGGATCGTTTTTTCACCGCTGTATAGCTCTTCGGGAATGCAGACGACGAGCGGATCGTCGATGATCGATTCGAAGTGGAAGTCGTTGAGATTGGGAACCTCCGGGCCGATATAGAACTCCACCTCCTGCTGCTGCAGCATGACGAGTGCTGCCTGCGGCGGGGTTTCCTGCACCTCGACCATGCTGCGCGGATAGCGCAGCTTGAAGGTCGACAGGATGTCGCCGAGCCGGCTGGTGGCAAGCGTCGGGGCGCAGGCGATCTGGACTTTCCCTTTGCGGCGGGCGGCCAATTCCGCCAGCCTGTCGAGACTGGCCTGAACGTCGGCCATGGCACGCCCAACTTCCTCGAACAGCGCCTGGCCCTCGTTGGTGAGATTGACCCGCTGCGGCGTGCGTGTGAACAGGCTGATGCCGATCTGCTCCTCAAGATCCTTGATCTGCATGCTCACCGCCGAAGGTGACCGATTGCTTTCTTCCGCGGCCTTGCGGAAACTTCCGGATTCCGCTGCAAGAAGAAAGGTTTGCAGCAATTTAAGATTAATATTTGGCATGGCTGTTATGGTCTCACTTGCGCCGATCGATACCGATCGACCACCTCCGAGCGTGAGCATATTCATGCGATTGTTACAAGATCGACCATGGAAAAAAGCCGCCTGTGATGCTCGGCGCAAGCGACCCACCAGGCAGCTTGGATCGGGAGGGATCAACGAACGCCGCAAGCATGATTTTCTCTTCGGGTGCATCCAATACTGGAGTTGCGAAGAAGACCGTCTGGAGGCAGCAGGGCGCAAGAGGTACCAGATCGCGATCGAGTACGGGCCAGAACGCGTTTGAGGTCGAGTTTTCGGGCGTCTCGTTCATGTTGGCGGCATGAACACCAACACCGAACAAAATCGCAAACTCGCTGAAACGCTCAGGTCATTGTCGCTTGAGCCTTCGTTCCAATCAGTCGGGTCGCCGGTCAAGAAGAGCCGGCGGTTTGTCCTCACGAGTACCATGCTCGCCCTTGGCGTCAGCGCGGTCGCCTTCTTCTGGCCGGATATCGCGCCTCGCCTCAAAACCTCCCTTCAGCCGCAGCCGGAGATCGAGGCCCGGGGCACGGCGCAAACTGGTGACAAATCAAGTGTTCCATCCATTCAGGCGGCCTTCGGTAGCGGTTCGCCGATCCCTTCCGCCAATTCGCTGAGATCGGCATCCGCGCCGGAGATAACCGGGTCCGGCTTCGTCGTCGCCCCACGTATCGTGACGGTCTTTTCCAAATATGAGGGAGAGATCGCATCGGTTGACGTCAGTATCGGCGATCGCGTTGAAGTCGGGCAGGTTATCGTCAGGATCGATGACGTCAGCGCCGGCTTCTCACTCGAACAAGCCAAGGCCGACAGCGACGCAGCCAAGCTTGCCCTTGAGGGAAAGATCCTGGCGCTCAAGCAGGCCGATAGCTCGTTGCAGCGCAATGCGGCGCTCTCTGCGAAGAGCGCTGTCTCGGTCCAGACCGTCGAGGAAGCACAAACAGCCAGAGATACGGCATTGAACGCGGTCGATCAGGCACGCCAAAGCTATGCAAGAGGCCAACTCGACGTGAAGATTGCGCAGGAACATGTTGATGCGTTGACCGTCAAAGCTCCGATCTCGGGCACGGTGACACGGCTCGACGCCCACGTCGGCGGTCGGGTGCTGGCCCGAGTGGACAGTATCAAGGAAAATGAAAGCCTGCTGACGATCACCGATACCAACAGCCTGGTGATCGACGCTGATGTCGCCGAAACCAATATCGGCAAGCTTCGTCCGGGCCTTCGCGGCGAAGCCGTCCTCGACGGCTTTCCGGATAAGCCCTTCGCGACCGAGATCCTGCAGCTTTGGCCGGTCGCTTCGGCGGAAAAGGGCACGATCAGGCTGCGCCTGGCGCTCCTCGATCCACCTGACGGCACCATGCCCAACATGGCCGCCCGTATTCGTATTTCGACCATTCCAGCACAACAGCCAGGAGACACTCCTCGATGATCGCCTCCACAAGCAACGAGCCCTATATCGTGCTCAACAATGTCAAGAAGGGATACAGAATAGGGACCGAGATCGTCCCGATCTTTTCCAATCTCGACCTGCAAATCGCCCGCGGCGAGTTCGTCGCGATCATGGGGCCTTCCGGATCCGGGAAATCGACGCTGCTCAACATGCTGTCGGGCATAGACAAGCCGGATCAGGGCCGCCTGCGCATCGGGGTCAGTAATCTTGATCAGATGGGCGAGGCGGCCCGCTCCTCCTGGCGCGCCCACAACATGGGGATCGTCTTCCAGTTCTATAATCTCCTGCCGATGCTGAACGCGGCCGAGAACATCGAACTGCCACTTCTCTTGAAGCCGCTCTCGTCGAGGGAGCGGCGGGTGCGCGTCGACAAGGTTCTGGATCTGGTCGGACTTTCGGGTCGCCAGAAGCAGTATCCGAAGCTGATGTCGGGCGGTCAGCAGCAGCGCGTCGGTATCGCGCGGGCGATCGTCGCAGACCCGGCATTGCTGCTCTGCGACGAGCCCACGGGCGACCTCGACCGGCGGTCGGCGGACGAGGTGCTGGAAATGCTGCGTTTTCTGAACCGCGAGCTCGGCAAGACCATCATCATGGTGACCCACGACCCGCAGGCCGCAAGCTATGCCAGCCGAACGCTTCATCTCGACAAGGGCCAGTTCGTCGAAGAGCGGAGGGCGGACGCATGACGTTCCTCGATCTCGTGCGAAAAAGTATGTGGCGGAAGCCGCTGCGCACAATATTGCTGATGGTCAGCGTCGCCACGGCCTTTCTCATCTATGGTTTGACGACGAGCTTCATCGACGGTAGCCAGGGCTCGTCAGCGGCGAGCGAGGATATTCTTGGCGTCATGAGTGCGGCCGGCCGCGCCCAGCCGCTGCCGATTTCCTACCTGAACGGGATCGGCACCGAACCAGGTGTAGCCGCCGTCGGCTATATGTCGCGTCTGCGCGGCTTTGCGATGGTCGAGAAGAACATCATCGCCGTGAGTGCCGCCGATCCCGCGCGGCTTTACAGTTCGAACGGTAAGGAGCTCGGGCTGACGCCGTCTCTGATCGGCGTGCTCGCCAGGGACCGCAGCACCGTCCTCGTCGGCAGGGCGCTCGCCGAGGCGCAAGGCTGGACCGTCGGCCAGAAGATCACCGTCACCAGCTTCGATACGGCAAAGCAGGATGGCAGTCGTGACTGGTCCTTTGAAATCGCCGGTGTCTTCAACGGCGAGAACGCCTCGACCGACACCTATTTCGTCGTTGCCCAATACGATTATGTCAATGCGCTCAGAGCCCGCAACAAGGACACGGTCGACGCCTTCATCATTAGGCCTCAGCCTGATGTTCAGACAAGGGAACTTGCCTCGAAGATAGATCAGCTGTTCGCCAATTCGGCGGCGCCGACACAGACCAGATCGGAAAAGCAGTTCCTCGAGGCTTTCCTGCGCCAATATGCCGATATCGGCCTGATCGTGAACATGGTGGTCGGCGCGGCATTCGTCACGCTGCTGATGATCGTCGGCAACACCATGGTCTTTGCCGTTCGCGAGCGCACCTTCGAGATCGGCGTTTTGAAAACCCTGGGCTTTTCCGGCTCATGGATCATGGCGCTGATCCTCGGCGAAACATTGTTCATCTTCGTGGTCGGCGGCACCATCGGCCTGATACTTGCACTGCTTGCAACGGTCATCACGGGACCTGAGATCGGCCTCGTTTTTTCCGATGCGATTTTTGCAAGAGCTCTTGCGATGGTCACCCTGTTAGCGCTTTTGACCGGTGCGCTTCCGGCTCTGAACGCGCTTAGGATCCCGATAATCTCCGCATTCAGAACGAGGTAGATTCATGTCCTCCAATGCCAAACAAGCATTCGTCATGATCAGGGCAAATCTGTTCAGCCTGCCACGACGCATCTCCATTTCCGCCTCCATGGTTTTTTCCGTGGCGCTCGTCGTCTGCGTTCTCGCGGGCTTCCTGGCCATGACAAGGGGTTTCGAGACGGCCCTGCAAAGTGCCGGCTCAAACTCCCTCGCCGTCGTTCTGGGTGGCGGTACGAACCAGGAGGCTGGCTCCGATGTTCCGGCATCCGTCATTCGAACCCTGAGTGCAATGACCGATGACATCGGTGTGGCGCGAGACGCAAGCGGCATGCCGATTTTCTCGCGCGAAATCGTCGTTGCCGTCGACGCCAAATCGAACGGGTCGGAAGAGGGCCTGACCTTGGCTCTTCGCGGCATGGATCAGTCCGGTCCCTCCATCCGCGACCATATCGCCTTGTCGTCCGGCCGCCTGTTCACACCCGGTTCGCGCGAGATCGTCGTCGGGGATCGCCTCGCGCGACAGGTCGGAATATCGATCGGCAGCACCTTGCGGCTCGGCACGGTCGACTGGACGGTGGTAGGCCTGTTCTCGGCGCGCGGCAGCGCCTTCGAGTCCGAGATCTGGGCCGATCTCGACGCGGTTCGATCCGCCTTCGACCGGCAGGGGCAGGTCCAGAGCCTGCGCTTGCGCCTGTCCGATCCCGCCTCTGTGTCCCGGCTGCAGGCCAAGCTCGACACAATAAAGACAACGCCGCTGCGCGCCGTTGTTGAAGCCGACCTCTATGCGGCGCAATCAGCCCGCACGGCCAGTCTCATCCGGCTGTTCGGCTGGCCGCTCGCTCTGTTGATGGCCATCGGTGCGACCGCCGGTGCGCTCAACACAATGATGAACTCCGTGTCGGACCGTACCGTCGAGATCGCAACGGTTCGGGCACTCGGCTTCAGCCGGATATCCGCGTTTCTCGGCACATGGGTGGAGGCAATCGTGCTTGCCGCCCTTGGCGTGGCGTTTGGACTGCTCGCATCCTGGCTGGCCTTCAATGGCTGGCAGGCAAGCACGGTTGGGACGAACGGAACGCGAATGGCGTTCCAGCTCTCCGTAACCGGCGATGTCATGACGACGGCAGGTCTGCTCGGACTTGCGATCGGCATTCTGGGCGGCGCCTTGCCGGCCACCGTCGCCAGCCGACTTCCCTTGACCGCCGCCCTGCGGTCGAGCTGATGATCTCTCAAGCGTGAGGGTCGCCCGCTCGCTTCCGTTCAGGAGCATGCCATCTGCGGCACATAACGAAGATGTTTGTGGTTCAGCTGGTTGACGAGCCTGTTTGCCGTGCGGCGGCGCAGCACCATTCGGCAGCGTCTTTTTCGTTCAGTGGCCGCGAATAGAGGTAGCCTTGCACCAGCGTGCCCCCCAACCCCTGAAGAGCCACAAGTTCTTCGGGTGTCTCGACGCCTTCAACCACGCATTCCAGCTCCATGTCCCGGCTGAGATTGAGAAGTGATTTCACGATTTTATAGCTGGCGGGCCTTTTGTGCAAATCCGTGACGAAGCTGCGGTCGATCTTGATCTTGGTCAAAGGAAGGGCATGCAGCCGCGTCAAGCTGGAATAACCGGTGCCGAAGTCGTCGAGTGAAATGCCGCAACCGAGATGCCGCAGCATTTCCACCGACGATTTGATTTGCTCGAAATCGTGCGTAAAGGCCGTTTCGGTAATTTCAAGGTCGAGACGCTTCGCGTCAAAGCCGCTGCTTTCGATGATTCCGATCAACGACAGCACCCCTTCGTTGGAATTGAGGTCGTAGGCCGACAGGTTGAACGACAGGCGCAAAGGCTCTTCCCACTCGCATGCGAAGGCAAGTGCCCTTTTGAGCAGCGGCCGTGTCAGTGAACTGACGATACCGGCCCGTTCGGCGATTGGGAAGAATTGCGCGGGCGAGACATGTCCAAGAACCGGGCTGTGCCAGCGGGCCAGGGCCTCGAAGCCAACCGTCTGATCATTCGCCAAGCTCACGATCGGTTGAAACATGACCGAGAGCTCGTCTTCCAAATTGCCTTGCCTGAGCAGGTGCTCGATGCGCGCTTCTATATTGATCTGCTTTTCGTGCTCGGCGTCAAATAAAACCGCGCCTCCGCGACGGCTTCTCTTGGCATGGTAAAGGGCATAATCAGCCCTGTCGAAAAGCTGCTCCAGAGTAGAAGCGAGGTTCGGGAAGACCGCTATTCCCATCGACGCGGATACGTGCACCGTTCCTTCCGGCAGGTGATAAGGCGCTCCGAGCCATTCGGAAATCGCATTCGCGTTTTTCACAAGCTGAGCATCTTCAGGCGCGACCGGGGCGACGATTGCAAATTCGTCGCCACCCAATCGAAATGCCCGGCTGGCTTTCAAGCTGGTGGTAAGGCGCCTGCTGACGTCGATCAGCAGCCTGTCCCCGACCGAGTGTCCGTAAAGGTCGTTGACCGGCTTGAAGCCATCGAGATCGATGACGCCAAGAGCCAGCCGCGTGTTTTCGGTCTTGGCCCTTTCGAACTCAGCTTCCAGATGCGTAAAGAACGCGCGACGATTGGGTAATTCCGTCAGGCTGTCGACATTGGCAAGCAAGAGGTTCTCATTGCTAAGCGCTTCCGTGCGTTGCTGCGAGATAATCATGCGCTCGAAATTGCGGTAGTTTGTCAGGAGAATCGACATCATGCCCGCGCACACAAGTGCCACATTGATAGCTATCGCAATAAAAGTCGGTTGCCTTGAGGCCGCGAAAAATAAAACGAATGCTCCATTGACGATCACGGTAACTATGAATGCCGCCGAGCGAACATACATCAGGCAGAAAATGCAGGAAATGACTGTAATCGCCATATAGAAGGCGACATGAGACTGGGCATATGCATCGCCATAGGGCACCAACAAAAATGACCAAACAGTGAATGCAGTAGCGATCCCGATAGCCAGGCGATTGGTGCGGACGAGCGCTGCATAAGCCACTGCGGGCTGAGGATCGACATTGCGTGTCCTCCACCAGAATTTGATCCTGAGCATGCAGCCGAGCGTGAAGAAAGCAGGGATGCCAATGGTGAGCCAAGTCGGTGCCGATTGCATATGGGTAATGGAAAGCGCCCATGTACTCGAAATCAGAATTAAATACATCATCGGCATCTGCCGTGTGAAAGCACGGTACTGAGCTTTCAACAAGTCCGGATTATCGGACCGAATGGACATGAAATGCTGAAATTTCTGTTTGGCTTTTAGTATTTCCATAGCGCCGCTCATAGAGTAACGCCGCTATTCATGACATGGATGGTGTTACATTATTTGAAATGCAAACGGTTAATCAACAAACAATTGCCTCAACCTTCGGATGTAAGCTCGTTGTCCTGATCGGAAGAAGGTCTATTCTTGCAGAGGGAGATTCTTTCCCGCGCCCGGGACGCCAAGTCGTTCCTGACCTGGGTTTCGGCCTTCAATGCCCATTCCGTGCCGGTCATCGGGCCTTCCAGGGGCGGCAGGGACGTCATTCTTGCCGTCGGGCATGGGCATGGGCATGGGTCCATCGGATTGACCCTGGCGTCCCACACGGCCCAGACGCTCAACGCAATGCTGGCCAGCTAAAGCACGAGAGCAGATGGCATCGCCTCTCGCATCAATCCTTCGTCAGCGATCAACGACGAGATCGCTAAGCGGCTTCGAGCAGCAGGGCAGGAACATCCCGGCATCGATTTCCCGCTGACGGATACCGCCGTTGTGATTCATTTCGACCGAGCCAGAGACGAGCTTGGATTTGCACGTTCCGCACATGCCATTCGAACAGGACGAAGGAAGCCTGATGCTACCCTTCTTCGCGGCCGCAAGCACCGTTTGATCGGAGGAGACTTGCAGCATTCGCTTCTGCTTCGAAAACTCCACCCGATAGATCTTCTGGGCCGGTTGTTGCTCGACCTCTGGTCTTGGCTCGTCGATGACAGCCGCATCGAAACTCTCTTCGATGTAGTTTGACGCGGGAACGCCCAATGCCGCGGTGATGGAACGCGCCGCCGCCATGAAGGGGGCCGGGCCGCAGCACATGACGACACGCTCGGCGATGTCGGGAACCGCAAGCTTGAGGTACTCGAGCGAGAGCCGCCCCGTCAATCCCGGCCACGCCGGCTCGCCAGCCACCGTTTCCGGCAGTAACTGGAGACGCAGGCCTTTCATCCTTGTCGCGAGGCCGGAAAGGTCATGGCGGAAGATGAGGTCGGAGGGCGTGCGCGCCGCGTGAAGAAAAACGATGTCCGAGGGTTCGTATCGATCCGCCAGATCGCGTGTGATCGACATGACCGGCGTGATGCCGGATCCGCCCGAGAGCAGCAGGAGTTTCGTCTTTTCGCCTTTCGGACGGATAAAGTGACCGAGCGGCCCCTGGCCCTTGACCATCATGCCGGCAGTCATGGTGTCATGCAGCCAGTTTGAGACCTTGCCGCCGGGCACGCGCTTGACCGTGACGGTGAACGCGTTGTCGCGATGGGGCGACGACGAGATGCTGTAGCAGCGCGCTTCACTATCCGGACCCATCGGGAAATCGAACAAAAAGTACTGCCCGGCATCGAAGCTGAAGCGCTTGCCTTCCGGAGACGCGAACGTGAAACTCTTCACGTCATGCGTCTCCTGGTGCACGTCGATGCATACAAGCGTCTCGTCGTGCTCCGGATCCCACATAGCGACCTGGCCGCGCTGCATCTGAGCGAATTCAATACCCATGGGCGCGCATCCGATCGATATACCAGGTCGCGAACTTGTCCAGATTGGTTTCCGAGAATCGAGAATAGGGGCCGGGCTGGTATGCAGGGTCGAGTACGCCGGCATGCGAGCGGGCGACGAGGCCTGCATCCTGGTCCGTCGTGGCGACCCAGACGTCCGTAAGCTTGTCGAGGTCATAGTCCTTACCTTCGACGGCATCCTTGTGGACCAGCCATTTGGTTCTGACGAGCGTCTTGCCGGCGGAGAGCGGGATGACGATCGCGACGACAGCGTGATCGCCCATGAAGTGATTCCAGCTATTATGGCCCCAAAGATGCGTGTCGCCGAGATCCTTGCGGGTCATCCGACCAAGCAGCTTCGATGACGCCGCGGTCGCATCATGTGTCTGGGATTCGCCGGCCCCGGCGATGATCAGACGCTGTGTGCGGAAGTTCGTGGCGCAGTCGACGAGCTGTTCGACTGCCGCCGACGGGAAACCATCCGCCTCCCAGGCTTTTGTCCGCTCGTCGTAGAGCCGGAAGTGCTCGGCGGCCTGCTCGCGGTCCTCTGGGTTCAACGTTTCCGGATCGAAGCCGAAGTCGAGATCGACGAAGGAGACGCAGAGCTCGGGATGATTGGCGGAACAGTGGTAGCACTCGCGATTGTTTTCCATCGTGAGCTTCCAGTTGCCGTCCTCGATGACATCGGTCTGATAAGCGACCTTGGCATTCCGGATGTCGTAGGGCGCAAGGCGCTCGATCATCACCTGCTCGAGGGTTGCGATGTCTTCCGGCGGATTGTCGGAGAGGCACACATAGATCAGGCCGCCGATCGACTTGAAGTTCACCGGCTTCAGGCTATGGCACCGCTTGTCCAGATCCTTGCCCATGTGTGGCGCATAGCTCAGCTCCCCGGTCAGTTCGTAGGTCCATGTGTGATAGGGACAGACAAGCTTCGAGACGATCGTCTTGCCGGCATCGAGCAGGCGCGACCCGCGATGGCGACAGACGTTGTGAAGCACGCGAATTTCGCCGTCGTCGTCGCGAAGCAGGATCAGGCTGGTCTTGCCAATATCGACAACGGTGGCATCGCCTGGTTCCGGTACGTCGCAGTCGAGGCCGACGCAGATCCAGTGCTTGTGAAAGAAGACGTCGATATCGGCCTCGAAGACATCCTCGCGGGTATAGAGGCCGGCAGGCAGGGAATAACCATCGGCGCGTGCTTCAAGCAGGGCGGAGATGGAGGATGGAAGCCTGTTTAGCATGATAGCCTCTTATGGTTCTATGATCCGCAGTTTGCCCTTGCATCCGTTATGCTTCAACGGCATTAATTTTCACGAACGCATAACATTATGTAATGTGAGGGATGCATATGAACTTTCGGCGGCGAATTCCCTCCCTGACCGCGTTGATGACGCTCGAGGCCGTTCTACGGCACCGGAGCTTTACGGCGGCGGCGATCGAGCTTGGCGTCACTCAGGCAGCCGTCAGCCGCCAGATCGCGACATTGGAAGAGGAACTCGCTCTGCCGATGTTCGTACGCAAGCATCGCGCCATCGAACCGACTGCTGCGTGCCTCACCCTGGGAACAACGCTCGCGCAAAGCTTCGCCAGCATCGCGGACGCCGTCGATGTGGTCAGATCCTCCCAGCAGAACGTCGTGACGATCGGCGCGACCGTCGCCTTCTCCTCCTTCTGGCTGCTCCCGCGGCTGACGGAGTTTCGGCGGGAGAATGCGGGCGTGCAGATCAGGGTCATCTCGCAGGACGCAAGAATCGACCTGGACGCTGGCGGCATAGACGTAGCCATTCGATACGGCAGGCCGCCGTTTGCCGACGCCAAGATAGTCGCCGCCCAGGAGGACGTCGTCGTTCCCGTATGCTCGCCCGACTATTATCGGCGTCGTCCGACGGCGCAGATGTCCGATGCCGATGAGTTCATAGAGACAGACGCTCACGATCGCTCATGGCTCTCCTGGACGCAATGGGTTCAGGAAACGGGCCGGGCGTTGCGAATAAAGCCGCATCTTCGCTTCAACCACTATACGGAGGCGATCGCGGCCGCGCGTGCGGGGCAGGGGATCGCGCTCGGCTGGCGTCTTCTTGTCCAGACTTTCCTGGAGGATGGCACGCTCGTCGCCTTGGAGGAGCCCGAGATCTCCACCCCCGACCGGTATCACGTTCTCCTTCCAGCAAGGCCGCGCCTTACGCTCGCCGCGGAACACGCCGCACACTGGCTTGCCAATGCGCTGACGCGGTAAGGCCAGTTTCGAAACTCAAGCTAGATAAGGCTTGTCGAGATCGCGAATACCGTCGCTGGCCATGACGAAGCACCATGGCGCAGGCCGTTGGAAGACCGGCGGCTGGCGCGGTCACCGGTTCCGCGCGGTCATTTCCTTTCGAAATGCCGCGGGGCTTCTTGCGGTCCACTTCCGGAATGCCCGATGAAAGGCGCTGGGTTCGGAAAAGCCGAGGCGTGTCGCGATCTCCCCGACGCCGAACTTGGTCGTTTGCAGCATCTCGATTGCAAGATCGCGGCGGATTTCATCCCTGATGGCGGCATAGTTCTGGCCCTCGGCATTGAGGCGATGCCGCAGGGTCGAAGGAGACATGCGCATTTGCGCGGCCAAATCGTCAAATGCCTTCCATGAGGCAGGCGATGATTGGCGCAGCCACTTGCGCACGCTCGCTGCAAGGCCGGCGTCATAGCGGTAACGCACGAGGATATTGGCCGGCGCATTGCGAAGAAATTGCCTCAGGGCTTGCTCGTTGCGTATCACCGGCAGTCTGAGGAGAGCGGCATCGAAGGCGAGCCTGCTAACCGGCTGTAAGAAACGGACGGGCGCCCCGAAGAATTGTCGGTACTCGGCGCCATGATCTGGCTCCGCACAGCGAAAGTCGACCATTCTAAGCGGAATGCGGCGCCCGATGAGCCAGCATGCAATGCCGTGCAGGAGAATCCAGTAGGTCCGATAGGCAAAGGCTGAGCGTTCGCTCGCACGGTCGGTCAGCACGATATGCGCCAACCCATCCGCCACTTCGAGATGCCCTTCCGGATCCTCCAGCACGATGTTTAAGAACCTGAGAGCGCGCCGTAGCGCCTGGTCGAGGGTCCTTGCGTGCAGCACGCAATGGCAAAGCAGCGTGAAGCTGCCGCGACGCATGGGCCTGCCGCCCATGCCGAAGAATTCGTCATCCATCTCGGCCGCGATCGCCAGCCACAGCGCGCCATAGCTTTCGGCCGAAACCGGCACGTCGATCTGCGTGGATAGGCCGAGTGTCGCGAGCAATCGTTCGGGGGATTTTCCATGCCGCCGAAGGCAGTCGATCGCCTCTTTCACGAAGAAAGGTGATATCATCCGCCGCGCGGTTTCCGTCATCGTCATGACCTGTAAAATATGGTAAAACTGGCCGACGATTTGAGACGCTTTTGTCATCGAATGCAATATCGCGCGACGATAAGCTTAGGCGAGGCGCGAGGTAACCGCGCTCTTCCGGGGATGCGATACTGCGGGCGACTGCACGAAGCGTGGAGGCCCTCGGTTGAAATCGGCTGCGCTGGAGGAGAGCGACCATGTTGATCCAGGGAAAGACTTTCGTCGTTACCGGTGGCGGTTCGGGCCTTGGAGCGGCGGTCGCGCGCATGCTGACGGATGAGGGGGCTAATGTCGTCATAGCCGACGTCAATGCCGATGCTGGCGCCGGTATTGTCGGTGAGCTTGGTGCCCGCGCGACCTTTATCAAGACGGATGTCACGCAGGAAGAAGACGGCCAGGCCGCGATCGACATGGCGATAGAACGCTTTGGCCATCTGCATGGGCTCGTCAATTGCGCCGGCGTCGCGCCCGGCGAGAAGGTGATCGGCCGCAACGGTCCGCACCGGCTCGACAGTTTCAGCCGCGCGATCGGCATCAATCTTATCGGCACTTTCAACATGATCCGGCTCGCGGCGGCGGCCATCGCCAAGGAGCAGCCGGATACGGACGGCGAGCGCGGGGTCATCGTCAGCACGGCTTCGATTGCCGCCTTCGACGGACAGATCGGTCAGGCGGCCTATGCGGCTTCCAAGGGCGGCGTTGCCGCCATGACGCTGCCGATCGCTCGCGAATTGGCGCGCAGCGGCATTCGCGTCGTTGCCATCGCGCCAGGCATTTTCGAGACGCCGATGATGGCCGGCATGCCGCAGGAGGTGCAGGATTCGCTGAGCAAGAGCGTGCCCTTTCCGCAGCGCTTCGGAAAGCCGGTGGAATTCGCCGCATTGGTACGCCACATCTGTGAGAACGTCATGCTGAATGGCGAAGTCATCCGCCTCGATGGAGCGTTGCGCATGGCGCCGCACTGAGGCAGGCTCGTAACTGGAGGTTTGATATGACGCGAGAAGATCCGATCGTCATCGTTGGCGCGGCCCGTACTCCAATGGGTAGCTTCCAGGGAGATCTTAGGGATTGCACGGCGCCGGAACTCGGGGCCGCCGCCATCCGCGCGGCCCTCGAGCGCGGCGGCGTTGGCCCGGACGCGATTGAGGAGGTGGTCTTCGGTTGCGTTCTTTCGGCCGGGCAGGGTCAGGCACCGGCAAGACAGGCCGCGATCGGCGCTGGCCTGCCGTTTGCGACGGGAGCGACAACCGTCAACAAGATGTGCGGTTCGGGAATGAAGGCCGTCATGCTGGCACACGATCTGATCGGCGCCGGCAGCGCGTCGATCGCCATTGCCGGCGGCATGGAGAGCATGACAAATGCCCCCTATCTTCTCGATAGGGCACGCGGCGGCTACCGGCTCGGGCACGCCCGCGTCATCGACCATATGTTCCTCGATGGGCTCGAAGACGCCTATGACAAGGGACGCCTCATGGGCACTTTCGCCGAGGATTGCGCCGAAGCCTATCAGTTTACGCGCGCGGCGCAGGACGACTACGCCGTCACATCCCTGACCCGCGCCCGCAAGGCGACCGAGGAGGGTGCATTCGATAGTGAGATCGTGCCAGTCACCGTCAAGACAGGGCGATCCGAACTGGTTGTCGGCCGTGACGAACAGCCCGGCAAGGCGAAACCGGAAAAAATCCCGACGCTCAAGCCGGCTTTCCGTGAAAACGGCACGGTGACCGCCGCGAATGCCTCGTCCATCTCCGATGGTGCCGCCGCGCTGGTGCTGATGCGCCGCTCAACGGCCGAGCGCGAAGGTATCGTACCGCTTGCCACTATCGTCGGCCACGCCACGCATTCGCAGGCGCCCAATCTCTTCGCGACCGCGCCAATCGGCGCGCTGCGCAAGCTTTCCGAACGCACCGGCTGGAGCCTTCGGAATGTCGATCTGTTCGAGATCAACGAGGCTTTTGCTGTCGTCGCCATGGCGGCTATGCGCGATCTCGACCTGCCGCACGACAAGGTCAACGTTCACGGCGGCGCCTGCGCGCTCGGCCATCCGATCGGCGCGTCCGGGGCCCGCGTGCTCGTCACGCTGCTTGCAGCGCTCAAGCGCTACGGCATGAGGCGTGGCATGGCGACGCTTTGCATCGGCGGTGGCGAAGCAACCGCCATGGCCGTCGAACTGAACTGAAGGGTTCGAGGAGGAGACCGGACCATGATCCTGAGCGAAGACCACATCCAGATTCGCGACATGGCGCGTGATTTCGCCAGGGAGCGCCTGGCTCCGGGAGCCGCCGAGCGCGACGCGAAGAGCCTCTTCCCCCGCGAGGAATTGAAGGAGATGGGCGAACTCGGCTTCCTCGGCATGCTCGTGCCCGAGGCCTATGGCGGTTCGGAAACGGGCGTGATCGCCTATACCGTGGCACTTGAGGAAATTGCCGCCGGAGACGGGCCGTGCTCGACCATCATGAGCGTGCACAGCTCCGTCGGTTGCGTACCGATCCTGAAATACGGCACGGAGGAGCAGAAGCAGCGCTTCCTGCCGAAACTGGCAAGCGGCGAATGGATCGGCGGCTTTGCCCTGACGGAGCCGCAGGCTGGCTCCGATGCCTCGAACCTGAAGACTCGTGCCCGCCGAGACGGTGATGATTATGTTATCGACGGCGCCAAGCAGTTCATTACTTCGGGTAAGAATGGCAATGTCATCATCGTCTTTGCCGTGACAGACTCCGAGGCGGGCAAGAGGGGCATTTCCGCCTTTATCGTGCCGACCGACACGCCCGGCTACGAAGTCGTGCGCGTCGAACACAAACTCGGTCTCCACTCGTCCGACACCTGCCAGATCGCCTTTACCGGCATGCGCGTCCCGGTGGAAAATCGGCTCGGCGAGGAAGGCGACGGTTACAGGATCGCCCTGTCGAATCTCGAAGGCGGGCGCATTGGCATCGCATCGCAATCCATCGGCATGGCGCGAGCGGCTTTCGAGGCGGCGCGCGACTATGCCCGCGAACGCAAGACGTTCGGCTCGCCGATCATCGATCATCAGGCTGTCGCCTTCCGGCTTGCCGATATGGCGACGCAGATCGAGGTCGCCCGCCAGATGGTGTTGCACGCGGCACAGTTGAAGGAGGAGGGGCGGCCCTGCCTTACCGAAGCGTCGATGGCGAAGCTGTTCGCGTCGGAAATGGCCGAAAAGGTCTGCTCCGACGCGATCCAGATCCATGGCGGCTACGGATATATGGCGGACTATCCAGTCGAACGCATCTACCGGGACGTCCGCATCTGCCAGATTTACGAGGGAACGAGCGACGTTCAGCGCATCGTTATCGCGCGCAACTTATAGTATGTTTTCGTGGAATGTTTGCGGTCGTGCCCGCCGTGGGGAGCGCGGGAGGGGCGGCCGACAAGGGAGGTATCACAGCGCATGAACGAGGTTCCAAATCTGAGCCTGCACGTCCCCGAGCCGGCGGTGCGGCCAGGCGGCCAGCCGGATTTCTCCAATGTCAAGATCGCCAAGGCCGGCTCCGTGCCAAGACCGGCGGTCGACGTTGCGCCCGAGGAGATCCGCGATCTCGCCTATTCCATCATCCGCGTTCTCAACCGCGACGGCGAGGCGGTCGGCCCGTGGGCCGGATTGCTCTCCGATGAGGAGTTGCTGACGGGCTTGCGCAACATGATGAAGCTCAGGGCCTTCGACGCGCGCATGCTGATGGCGCAGCGACAGGGAAAGACCTCCTTCTATATGCAGCATCTTGGCGAAGAGGCGGTGAGTTCCGCCTTCCGCAAGGCGCTGAACAAAGGGGACATGAACTTTCCGACCTACCGGCAAGCGGGCCTCTTGATCGCCGACGACTATCCGATGGTCGAGATGATGAACCAGATCTACTCGAACGAGGCCGATCCCTTGCGTGGTCGGCAACTGCCGATCATGTATTCATCGAAGGAGCATGGCTTCTTTACCATCTCCGGCAATCTTGCCACCCAATATGTGCAGGCGGTCGGCTGGGCGATGGCGTCGGCCATCAAGAACGACACCAAGATCGCCGCCGCATGGATCGGCGACGGTTCGACGGCCGAATCCGATTTCCATTCGGCGCTGGTCTTCGCCTCCACCTATAAGGCGCCGGTCATCCTCAATATCGTCAACAACCAATGGGCCATCTCCACCTTCCAGGGCATTGCCCGCGGCGGTTCCGGAACCTTCGCCGCTCGCGGCCTTGGCTTCGGCATCCCAGCGCTTCGGGTCGACGGCAATGACTATCTGGCGGTCTATGCCGTCGCCAAATGGGCGGCCGAGCGCGCAAGGCGCAACCTCGGCCCAACACTGATCGAATATGTCACCTACCGCGTCGGCGCCCATTCCACCTCCGATGACCCGAGCGCCTATCGGCCGAAAACCGAATCCGAGGCCTGGCCGCTCGGCGACCCAGTGTTGCGGCTAAAGAAGCATCTGATCGTGCGTGGTGTCTGGTCGGAGGAGCGCCATGCCCAGGCGGAGGCCGAGGTTCTCGATGAAGTTATCGAGGCACAGAAGCAGGCCGAAAGCCACGGCACGCTGCATGCGGGCGGCAAGCCATCGGTGCGCGACATCTTCGAGGGCGTCTACGCGGAAATGCCCGCTCATATCCGCCGCCAGCGGCAGAAGGCAGGGTACTGACATGGCAAGAATGACAATGATCGAGGCCGTGCGCAGCGCCATGGACGTCTCGATGGGGCGTGACGACGATGTCGTCGTCTTCGGCGAGGATGTCGGCTACTTCGGCGGGGTTTTCCGCGCCACGCAAGGACTCCAGGCCAAATACGGCAAGACCCGCTGCTTCGATGCGCCAATCAACGAATCCGGTATTCTCGGTACGGCGATCGGCATGGCCGCCTACGGCTTGAAGCCCTGCGTCGAAATCCAGTTCGCTGATTATATGTATCCGGCCTATGACCAGATCACCCAGGAAGCGGCGCGCATCCGCTACCGCTCCAATGGCGACTTTACCTGCCCGATCGTCGTGCGCATGCCGACCGGCGGCGGCATCTTCGGCGGGCAGACGCATAGCCAGAGCCCGGAAGCGCTGTTTACCCATGTCTGCGGATTGAAGGTGATCGTGCCGTCCAATCCCTACGACGCCAAGGGCCTGCTGATCGCGGCGATAGAGGATCCGGACCCGGTGATGTTCCTCGAACCGAAGCGGCTCTATAACGGCCCCTTCGATGGTCATCACGAAAGGCCGGTGACGCCCTGGTCGAAACATGATCTCGGCGAGGTTCCGGAAGGGCATTACACGATCCCGATCGGCAAGGCGGAAATCCGCCGGCCGGGGAGTGCCGTCACCGTGGTCGCCTACGGTACGATGGTGCATGTGGCGCTTGCCGCCGCCGAGGAGACAGGGATCGATGCCGAGGTGATCGATCTGCGCAGTCTTCTGCCGCTCGACCTCGATACGATCGTCCAGTCGGTGAAGAAGACCGGCCGCTGCGTCGTCGTGCACGAGGCGACGCTTACCTCCGGCTTCGGCGCGGAAGTCGCATCACTGGTTCAGGAGTACTGCTTCTATAGTCTTGAGGCGCCGATCGTGCGCGTGACCGGCTGGGACACGCCGTATCCGCACGCACAGGAATGGGACTATTTCCCCGGTCCCGCCCGTGTCGGCCGGGCGTTGAAAGAAGTGATGGAGGGCTGAGGATGGGTGAATTCGTCATCAAGATGCCCGATGTGGGTGAGGGCGTGGCCGAGGCCGAGCTGGTCGAGTGGCATGTCAAGCCGGGCGACCCGGTGCGTGAGGATATGGTGCTCGCGGCGGTCATGACCGACAAGGCGACGGTGGAAATCCCCTCGCCGGTCGAAGGGGTCGTGCTCTGGCTCGGCGCCGATGTCGGCGATACGGTCGCGGTCAAGGCGCCGCTCTTGCGAATCCAGGTCGCCGGCGAGGATGGGAATGCGAGCGAAGAGGCTTCCTTCGCCGCGGCTCCTCAACCTGTGAAGACCGAACCGGCCAAGGACGAGGGGACGGAGGCCAAGCCGGTCGCACCACCTCCGGCAAGACCGGCGGTCGAAGCGAAGGCTATCCAGTCGACGGCGCCGGTCGGGGGCCCGGTTCCCCGCGAACCGGCGGAGCGTCCGCTTGCTTCCCCTGCCGTGCGGTTGCGTGCCCAGGAGGCTGGTGTCGATTTGCGCCAGGTGCCTGGCACTGGGCCTGCGGGACGCATTACCCATGACAATCTCGATCAGTTCATCGCGCATGGCATGCAGCATGCAACCGCTGCTTCAACCGGCCCCGCCCGCAAGACCGATGTCGAGGAGATCAAGGTCACCGGCCTGCGCCGGCGTATCGCCGAGAAGATGCGCCTCGCCGCCTCGCGCATTCCCCACATCACCTATGTCGAAGAGGTCGATGTCACCGACCTTGAAGACTTGCGAGCGACGATGAATGCCGGCCGCAAGCCCGATCAGCCGAAGCTGACCATTCTGCCCTTCCTGATGCGGGCGATGGTGAAGACGTTGGGCGAGCAGCCCGGTATCAACGCCACCTTCGACGACGATGCCGGTGTCGTTACCCGCTACGGAGCCGTCCATATCGGCATCGCCACGCAGACACCCTCCGGCCTGACCGTACCGGTCGTCCGCCACGCCGAAGCCAGGTCGATCTGGGATTGCGCCGCCGAGCTGACACGCCTTGCCGACGCCGCCCGCAATGGCACCGCCGCGCGCGAGGAGCTGTCCGGTTCCACGATCACCATCTCCTCGCTCGGCGCGCTCGGCGGCATCGTGACGACGCCGATCATCAACCATCCCGAAGTCGCGATCGTCGGTGTCAACAAGATCATGACCCAGCCCGTCTGGGACGGGACCCAGTTCATCCCGCGCAAGATCATGAACCTGTCGTCGAGCTTCGACCATCGCATCGTCGACGGCTGGGACGCGGCGGTCTTCGTCCAGCGGATCAAGGCGCTGCTCGAAACCCCCGCGCTGATCTTCATCGAAGGTTGATGACATGAAAGAAATCGTCTGCAAGCTCCTCGTCATCGGTGCCGGACCCGGCGGCTATATCTGTGCCATCCGCGCCGGTCAGCTCGGCGTCGATACGGTGATCGTCGAATCCACAAAGGCTGGCGGCACCTGCCTGAATATCGGCTGCATCCCCTCCAAGGCCCTGATCCACGCGGCCGAGGAGTTCGAAAAGGTCAGCCACATGACCACACCCAACGCGCTCGGCATCACTGTCGAGGCGCCAAAGCTCGATCTCGCGCAGACCATACGCTGGAAAGATGGCATCGTCGGCCGGCTGAACAACGGCGTACTCGGTCTTTTGCGCAAGTCCAAGGTCAAGATCGTGCATGGCCAGGCGACGTTCCGCGACGGCAAGACCGTCGAGGTCGAGACCGAGACCGGAACTCAGGTCATCCGTGCCGAAGCAGTTGTCATCGCGACTGGCTCCGAACCGGTCGAGTTGCCGCTGCTGCCCTTTGGCGGAGCGGTCCTCTCGTCCACCGAGGCGCTGTCGCTGACAAGTGTGCCCAATAGCCTCGCTGTTGTCGGCGGCGGCTATATCGGCCTGGAACTCGGCACTGCCTTCGCCAAGCTGGGCGCGCAGGTCACGGTGGTCGAGGCGATGGCGCAAATCCTGCCGCAATATGACGCCGAGCTCGTCAAGCCGGTTGCCAAGCGCTTGGCTGAGCTCGGCGTGCGCGTTCTGACTGGAGCGAAGGCGAAAGCCTATTCGGGAGAGGCGCTGCTGATCGAGACCGCTGCGGGCGAAGAGGAGCGGATCGCCGCTGGCAAGGTTCTCGTCACAGTCGGGCGCAAGCCACGCACGGAAGGTTGGGGTCTCGAGGAACTCGATCTCGATCGCGCTGGCCGTTTCATTCGCATCGACGAGCGCTGCCGCACTTCCATGCGCGGTGTCTATGCCATCGGCGATGTCACGGGCGAGCCGATGCTTGCCCATCGCGCCATGGCGCAGGGGGAGATGGTTGCGGAGATCGTCGCCGGCCGCAAGCGTGTCTGGGATAAACGTGCCATTCCCGCCGTCTGCTTCACCGATCCCGAGATCGTCACGGCGGGGCTTTCACCTGATGAAGCGCGCGCCCAGGGCTATGAAATCCGCGTCGGTCTCTTTCCTTTCGCCGCCAACGGTCGTGCGATGACCACCCAGTCGGAAGACGGTTTTGTGCGGGCTGTAGCGCGCGCGGACACCAATCTGGTGCTTGGCCTGCAGGCGGTTGGTGCCGGCGTCTCGGAGCTGTCAAGCGCGTTCTCGCTGGCACTCGAGATGGGCGCGCGGCTGGAAGACATCGCCGGGACGATCCACGCCCACCCGACCCGCAGCGAAAGCCTGCAGGAAGCCGCGTTGAAGGCGCTTGGCCATGCCCTGCACATCTGAGCTGGTCTCAGCTGCCAATAGTCATTTTTCCGGAGATTTCGGCGACCAAAGGATGGTTTCGGCCGTCTTTTCGTAGGCCATGCCCTCCGGATAGCTGATGAGCTCCAATTGCAAGCCCCAGGGTGATTGGAAATAGAGGATGCTCTGTCCGGCATTCGGTCCCTCGCTGATGGGGAGCGGTCCGAGGCGGGTCGGGATGCCTTGTGTATCGAGGTAGGCCTTGGCCGCCTGAATGTCTTCGACATAAAGCCCGACATGGAAGGCGCCAATGTCGCTGTTCCTTTGTTCAAGGCGGCGCTGGTCCGGTGCCTCATATTCGAAGAGCTCCAGGCTGGAGCCGTAGCCGACGCGGATAAGCGCCGCGCGCCTGATGCGGGCGCGTGGATGAGTGCCCAGCGCCTGGCGCATGAAATCGCCGTCTTCGTCACCGATCGGGCCGAAGGTATAGGCATGCCTGCAACCAAGGATTCGGACGAAGAAGTCGAGTGCCTCGTCAAGATCAGGAACGGTAATGCCCGTATGGTCTTGACCCAGGAGGCCTGGCAATCCCAGGCTTGTGGCATTTGTCATGCAAGTCTCCCCTTCAACAGTTCCAGGACGAACCGTCGCCTGCGTGGTTCCGCGGCCCCGTCGCGCGGTCGCCGCTATTTTCTACCGAAAGCCTCGCTTCGCAAGTCATGCGATCGATGTTGGTTGCGTCGAGCCTACCCTATGTCAGAATTCAGGCGAGCAGGGTTGGCTTCAAAACCTCGGGACACTCTGTCGCAGGCAGCGAAGCATTGCCGATCGCAGCAATGGCCGGCATACGATGAGAGTAGGGATGTGCTTAGGGGGCGAAAGCGGTGGCAGTCGATTTCAATTCGGAACTTCATGCGCGGCCATCGATCTATTTTTCGGGTCCGGCGCTGGTCGAGCATATCGCCCTGTCGGGCACATCACCCTCGATCTCCGACCTCAGCCACCGCGTTGTCGTTGCCGAGGACGCAATCGAAGGCCCTCGAACACAGGTCGAGTTTCATACCGAGTTCGTGACCGTCACCCGGGTGACACCTCTTGAGGCCGATCCCTCGACCTGGCCCGCGGGTTCCCTGTCGATCGATGAGGCGGCGCGGCTCGCTGGCTTGACCGACTGGGCGTTCATTTGCCGATTGGAAATTCTCATTTGCGGATCGGCGCCCAGCGAACTTGGCCCTCTCCTTTCGTCGCTTCAATTCGGCGATACGGCAGCGTCCACCATTGGCGGCGGAGCCGCGCTCGTTTGCTCGGATTTTCGCGTCGGAGACAATGGTACCAGCCGCACGATCCTTTTCAATCATGACCTCAACGCCTATCGGCTCGGCCGCATGGTGCGCAGGGTCTATGAAATCGAGACCTACCGCGTCATGGCGCTTTTGGGCTTTCCGGAGGCGCGGCGGCTTGGCCCGGTTCTTGGCGGCTACGACCGGAAGCTTGTCGAATTGACCAATCGCCACGTATCGACCTCCGCTGACGACCATAAGCGACTGCTCGATGAGATTTCTCAGCTTTCCGCGGAGGTGATCTCCGCGGCGGCACAGACGCGCAATCGCTTTGGCGCAACGGCAGCCTATGCCAAGATCGTCGAGGAACGCATCGCCGAGCTGCGCGAGACCCACGTTCCAGGTTTTCAGCGTTTCGGGGTTTTCGTGGCGCGCCGCTTCAAACCGGCGGTCAGGAGCTGTGAAGCGACCGCATTGCGCTTGGAGCAATTGTCGCATGCGACCATGCATCTGATCGACCTGCTTCAGACCCGCATCCAGGTGGAGATCGAGGTCCAGAACGCCGTTCAGATTCAGGCCATGGCCGAACGCGCCGAAACCCAGGTCAAAATTCAGCGGGCGGTCGAGGGTCTCTCGATCATCGCCATCAGTTACTACCTTCTGAGCCTGATCAAGGTCGCGATCGAGACGGCGGATCATGCCGGCCTTCACATCAATCCGATCTACATGCTGATCTCCATTCCCGTGGTGATCGGAGCGGTTGCCCTCGCGATCCTGAGGGTCAGGCACGCGCTGAAATCCTGAAGTCTTTTTGAACGTAGCGCACGGCAACTGCTGCCAGCACCAGCACGAATCCGAACTCCCACGCGCTTGGCGAGCCGCCAAGCGCGTGTCATGCCGACATGACCTCAATTGGCTGTCGGTCTTGGAAGAAGCACTTATAATTGTAATGAAACAATATACAGATTGACATGATCCATTGTCTCTTTCACGCTGATGTCATGAACATTCAGCCCGAGAAAGAGATGAAATTCGTGACGACGCCGGTTGCATCATTGGCAAGGCATCGGTGCGCGCCATGACAATGATGGTGACGCTGGAGGATATAGAAGCGGCGCGGCGGCGCATTGCCCCAAAGGTGCTGCGCACGCCGTTGCGGCTCTCGCAAGCTCTGTCTCAGCGGACGGGTATTCCAGTTCATCTCAAGCTGGAAAACCATCAGCATACGGGCAGTTTCAAACTTCGCGGCGCCACGAACGCGCTTCTATGTTTGGACGAGAAGGAACGTTCGCGCGGGCTGGTGACGGCATCGACCGGCAATCACGGCAGGGCGGTGGCCCACGCCGCCAAGGCGATGGGCGCCCGTGCGACCATCTGCCTGTCAGCACTTGTTCCGACCAACAAGGTGGAAGCTATCCGAAATCTTGGCGCGGACATCCGTATCGTCGGGCACTCGCAAGATGATGCGATGTCGGAGGTCGAGCGCCTCGTCCGTAAAGAGGGCATGTATTTCGTTCCCCCGTTTGATGATGCCGATGTCATTGCAGGCCAAGGCACGCTCGGACTCGAGGTCGCCGATGACTTGCCTGAGACCGCGCTTGTCCTTGTACCACTCTCGGGCGGAGGGCTGGCCTCGGGCGTTGCGGCCGCGATCAAGAGCCGTCTGCCGGCCGCCAAGGTGGTCGGCGTTTCGATGAAGCGCGGCGCGGCGATGGCGGCAAGCCTTGCGGCGGGTCGTCCAACGGATGTGCAGGAGGTAGAGACCCTGGCGGATTCACTGGGCGGCGGCATTGGGCTCGATAACCGCCTGACGTTCCGAATGTGCCGGACGCTTCTCGATGATGTCATCCTGCTCAGCGAGGAGGAGATCGCCGCCGGCATTCGCCATGCGGCTTTGATCGAGGGATTGACGGTCGAAGGGGCGGGCGCGGTCGGGATAGCGGCCCTGCTTGCCGGCAAGATCAAATCCAATGGTCCAACGGTTGTCGTCGTTTCCGGAGGCAATATCGATCCGGCGACCCATCGGGCTATCGTGAGCGGGCTCGATGAGGGAGTGGCGCCATGACACGCGTGCTGATCCTGACGGAAACAGACCTTCGCAAGGTCGTTCAGCTTGATAGTGATGCTGTCGATTGCGTCGAGCAGGCATTCGCGGCGCTGGCGACGAAGGCCGTGGAAATGCCACCGATCATGCGGCTCGACATCCCCGCCCATCGCGGCGAGGTCGACGTGAAGACGGCCTATGTTCCCGATCTCGCCAGTTTCGCGATCAAGGTCAGCCCCGGCTTCTTCGACAATCCATCACTTGGACTGCCAAGCACCAACGGGCTGATGATGCTCCTGTCGACACGCACCGGCCTTGTCGAGGCGCTCCTGCTCGATAATGGCTATCTGACGGATGTGCGCACGGCCGCCGCAGGGGCCGTTGCCGCGCGACACCTGTCGCGCCCAGATAGCCGGATCGCAGCGATTTTTGGCGCCGGCATGCAAGCCCGTCTGCAATTGCGTGCACTTGCGCTCGTCCGACCAATCGAGGCTGCACGGATTTGGGCGCGCGATCTAGCAAAGGCCGACAAACTCGCGACCGACCTGACGGCCGAACTCGGCTTTCCCGTCGTGGCGGAAGCGGATGCCAAACAAGCCTGCCGTGACGCCGATATTATCGTCACCACCACGCCGTCGGATACGCCGATCCTCGATGCCACCTGGCTGCAGCCGGGCCAGCATGTCACCGCCATGGGTTCCGACGCCGAACACAAGAACGAGATCGATCCGTCCCTGATTTTGAAAGCCACGCCTTACGTCGCCGATAGTCTGAAACAGACGCGGCGGCTGGGCGAGCTTCATCATGCGATCGTCGCAGGACTTGTGAGCGAGAGCGCCGATTTCCCCGAACTCGGCGCCATTATCGCCGGCAAGGCGGCGGGCCGCCGGTCGCCTGAGGCGATCACCCTTTGCGATCTGACCGGGACCGGCGTCCAGGATACCGCCATTGCCACGCTTGCCCATCGACGCGCCGTCTCGGCCGGCGCAGGCCAAGCGATCGAAACGACGAAAGCATCAGGAGACTAAGCGTGAGCGAACCAACCCTCAATTTCACCCGCGCCGAATATGCCGAGCGGCTCGAAAAGACGCGCCGCGCGATGGAAAAAGCCGGTGTCGATCTCGTCATAGTCACGGATCCCTCCAACATGCACTGGCTCACCGGCTATGACGGCTGGTCCTTCTACGTGCATCAATGCGTGCTGGTGCCAGGCTCCGGCGAGCCGATCTGGTATGGCCGTGGCCAGGATGCCAATGGCGCCAAGCGCACCGCCTATCTGGCCCACGACAACATCATCGGCTATCCCGATCACTACGTGCAGTCCAATGAGCGCCATCCGATGGATCTGCTCTCGAAGATCATCGAGGAACGCGGCTGGGCCAACGCCTCGATCGCCGTCGAGATGGATAATTATTGGTTCACCGCCGCTGCCTATGCCTCGCTCGTCAAGCACTTGCCGAATGCCCGTTTCAAGGATGCCCAGGGGCTCGTGAACTGGCAGCGCGCCGTCAAGAGCAAGACCGAGCTCGACTATATGCGCAAGGCAGGTCGCATCGTCGAGGCCATGCACCAGCGGATCGTCGAAAAGGTCGAGCCGGGCATTCGCAAATCCGATCTGGTCGCCGAAATTTATGATGCCGGCATTCGCGGCGTTGACGGCTTCGGCGGCGATTACGCTGCCATCGTTCCCTTGCTGCCGTCGGGCGCCGATGCCTCCGCCCCGCATCTGACCTGGGACGACAAGCCGATGAAGAGCGGCGAGGGCACCTTCTTCGAGATCGCCGGCTGCTATCGCCGCTATCATTGCCCGCTGTCGCGCACCGTCTTCCTCGGCAAGCCGATGCAGGCGTTTCTCGACGCGGAGAAGGCGACGCTCGAGGGCATGGAGGCCGGCCTTGCCGCCGCCAAGCCAGGCAACGTCTGCGAGGATATCGCCAACGCTTTCTTCGCGGTCCTGAAGAAATACGGGATCGTCAAGGACAACCGCACCGGCTATCCGATCGGCCTTTCCTATCCGCCGGATTGGGGCGAGCGGACCATGAGCCTGCGCCCCGGCGATCGCACCGAGCTCAAACCAGGCATGACGTTCCATTTCATGACCGGTCTCTGGCTGGAAGACATGGGCATGGAAATCACCGAAAGCATCGTCATCACGGAAAGCGGCGTCGAGTGCCTGTCCAACGTCCCCCGACGACTTGTCGTGAAGTGATCGCCTGAGATGAACAGCATGAGCATATCCAAACGTCCATCGCCGATCACACCATCAGTCGATTTCGATCGCGACGGCATCCAGCACGGGCATCTGCGCCTTCCCTGGTCGCGCGACGATTCCGCCTGGGGTTCGATCATGATCCCCATCTGCGTCATCAGGAACGGCGAGGGGCCGACGGCGCTTTTAACTGGCGCCAATCATGGCGATGAATATGAAGGCCCCGTTGCCCTCTTCGATCTCGCCCGGACGCTGAAGCCGGAGGAGATCAAGGGTAGGATCATCATCGTTCCGGCGATGAATTACCCTGCGTTCCGGGCGGGCACCCGTACCTCGCCGATCGACAAGGGCAATCTCAATCGAAGCTTCCCCGGTCGGCCCGACGGCAGCGTGACCGAGAAGATCGCGGACTACTTCACGCGCTACCTGCTGCCGTTGGCCGATATCGTGCTCGACTTTCATTCGGGCGGCCGTACGCTTGATTTCCTGCCGTACGCCGCAGCGCATGAGTTGCCGGACAAAGGGCAGGAAAAGGCCTGCTTCGCCAGCGTTGCCGCGTTCTCCGCGCCCTATTCCATGCGCATGATCGAGATCGATGCTGTCGGCATGTACGACACAACGGCCGAGGAAATGGGCAAGGTCTTTGTGACCACGGAGCTTTCGGGCGGTGGAACCATATCGGCGCGCACGGCTTCCATTGCCAAGCGCGGCGTATTGAATGTGCTGAAGCACGCCGGAATCCTTGCAGGCGCTCCGGAGATCGAAGCGACGCAATGGCTCGATATGCCGTCGTCGGACTGCTTCATCTTTTCCGATGGCGACGGCCTATTCGAACCGCTCAAGGACCTGGGTGAGAAGGTTTCGCGAGGAGAAATCATCGCCCGTATCCATCCGATTGGACGCACCGGATCGGAGCCCTTTGACTATCGGGCGGCGCTGGACGGTGTTCTCGCCGCACGTCATTTCCCCGGCCTCATCAAGACCGGGGATTGCCTGGCCGTCGTCGCGACCTTGACGGGAGGCCCCTGAATTGCCGCGCCGCGACAGCGCGGCGCGGATCACCAACCCGCGACGGCAAAGAACCGGAAAACCGGACGGCCGATAGCGGAATCCAACCACAGAGGAGTGAACCATGAGATCGAATTTTTACCGCAGCCTTACCGCCATGGGTCTGACCCTCGGCCTCGCCGTTTCAGCCCATGCCGCCAGCCTCGAGCAGATCAAGAAGGATGGCTACATCCGCGGCGCCAGCGCCAATGAGGTTCCCTATAGCTATATGGACGAGAGCGGTGCCGCCAAGGGCATTGGTCCCGATGTTGCCGCCGCCGTGCTGAAGTCGATGGGTGTCAAGGAAGTCGACTGGACCGTAACGCCATTCGGGTCGCTGATCCCCGGCCTGAAGGCCAAGCGCTTCGACTTCGTTGCCGCCGAGCAGAACATCCTGCCGGAGCGCTGCAAGCAGGTGCAATTCACCACGCCGAATTCGAGCTACGGCGAGGGGTTATTGGTGCCGAAGGGCAATCCGAAGAAGCTGCATTCCTATGAGGATATCAAGAAGGATCCGTCGCTCAAGGTCGCGATCGTATCGGGTGCCGATCAGCTCGATTTCTTCCATGGTCTCGGCATTCCGGAGTCCCAGATCGTCATGATCCAGGCGAATGCGGATGCGCTGTCCACGATCCAGACCGGCCGCGCCGACGCCTATGCGGCAACCGAGCTGACCGTCGCCAAGCTCGTTCAGGGCAGCACGAATGTCGAGCACGCAGAGCCGTTCACGGATCCGGTCATCAACGGGAAATCCGTCAGAAGCTATGGCGGCTTTGATTTCCGGCCCGAGGACAAGGATCTCTACAAGGCCTTCAATACCGCTCTCGAGGCTTTCAAGAAGACCGACGACTACAAGAAAATCCTGATGTCCTATGGTCTCAGCGCCGAAAGCGTCGAGGCCGCGCGCACGAAGAGCACCGATGACCTGTGCGCGGGCAAATGAGCCTATCGATAATCGAGAACGACCTAGCGGCCGTCTGCGGACGATCGCCAGGTTGTTCGGCCCCTCCCATTCTGGAACGGAGGTGACCCGGACATGAGCTGGACCCACTATCTGCCGGCATTGCTGAAGGGCGCGGAGGTGACGGCGCTCATCGCCGTCGCCTCGATGTTCCTGGGCGCGATCCTCGCCTTTGCGGCCGGCCTTGCGCGCTTTGCCGGAGGGCGGCTGCTCTCCGCAATCGCGATCGTCTATATCGAAATCTTTCGCGGTACGTCGCTTCTGGTGCAGCTTTTCTGGCTCTATTACGCGCTGCCGCTGATCGGGATTTCCTTCGATCCCATCACCACGGGCATCGCCGGCCTGGCGCTCAACATCGGCGCCTATGGCGCGGAGGTGGTGCGCGGGGCGTTGCAGGCCGTTCCCGACACGCAACATGAGGCGGCGCGCGCCTTGAATTTCGGGCACGGCCAGACACTCTTCCATATCGTCCTGCCGCAGGCCGTGGTCGAAATGATGCCGGCCTTCGGTAATCTCGCCGTCCAGAATCTGAAGGACACCGCATTGGTGTCGCTGATCTCGATCAGCGATCTCACCTTCCAGGCGCAGCAATTGCGCAACATCACGCTCGACAGCGTGACGATCTATTCGCTGACGCTCATCGGATATTTCATCATGGCGCTCATTCTGGTTGCCTTCATGCGCTGGCTGGAGACGATTCTTCGCCGTGGCGTCGCCTTCCCGGGGAGGGCCCCGGCATGATGTATGGCTTCACCTGGGATACGTCGACGACGCTGTCTTTCGCATTGTCGATCCTGCCGATCCTTGGCATCGGCCTGATCGTCACGCTGGAGGCGGCGGCCGCCGGCTTTGCGATCGCGCTTGTTCTCGGCCTTGTCTTCGCCTTGCTGCGGCGCAGCCGCTTCGCGGTGATCTCCTGGCCGACGGCTTTCGTCATCGAGTTCCTGCGCGATACGCCGCTGCTCGTCCAACTCTTCTTCCTCTATTACGTCCTGCCGATCTACGGCATCGTCCTGCCGGCCTTCCTGACCGGTGCGTTGGCGCTCGGTCTGCAGTATTCGGCCTATACGTCGGAGGTCTATCGCGGCGGCCTGGATGCCGTGTCGCTCGGACAATGGGAAGCTGCGACGGCGCTCAATCTCAGCCGCGGCCGCACCTATTGGGATATCATAATCCCACAGGCCATTCCCCGCATCATTCCGGCCATGGGCAACTATCTCGTGTCCATGTTGAAGGAGACACCGGTCCTGTCCGTCGTCACGGTGGTTGATATGCTCAACCTCGCCAATCTTATCGGGGATCGGACGTTCGAGTATCTGGTGCCGCTTTCGCTCGTCGGCCTGATCTTTCTCATCCTCACGCTCGTCTGCTCGGCGGCCATTCATTGGCTCGAAAAGGCGTTGCCGAAAAACGGAATTGCTCTCAAATGACGCAACCACTGATCCGCTTTCAAGATGTGACCAAGCGCTACGGCCACCTGACCGTTCTCGACAATTTCTGCTTCGACGTCACGCCCGGCGAAAAGGTGACATTGATCGGTCCTTCCGGTTCTGGAAAATCGACGGTCCTGCGCATCCTGATGACGCTCGAACCTTTCCAGGAGGGTACCCTGCATCTGGCCGGTATGTCCTATCATCAGGATAACGGCCGTGGTCGTTTCCTCGCCAGCGAGGCGCATCTGCGCCAGATCCGTACCCATGTCGGCATGGTGTTCCAGAGCTTCAACCTGTTTCCGCACATGACCGTGCTGCGCAACGTCGTCGAAGCGCCGACACGCGTGCTCGGGCTTGGGCGGGCGGAGGCCGAGTGCCGCGCGGTCGAGCTTTTGCGCATGGTCGGGCTTTCGGAGAAGAAGGATCATTATCCGAGCCAGCTTTCCGGCGGCCAGCAGCAGCGCGTCGCGATCGCCCGTGCGCTCGCCATGCGTCCAAGGGTGTTGTTGTTCGACGAGCCGACATCGGCGCTCGATCCGCAGCTCGTCGGCGAGGTGCTCGGCGTCATCCGCGATCTAGCCCATGAACATGATCTGACCATGCTGCTCGTCACCCATGAGATGCGCTTTGCCCGCGAAGTCTCCGATCGCGTCTGCTTTTTCGACAGGGGCCGCATCTGCGAGCAAGGTAAGCCGGAAGATATCTTCAGCGCGCCGAAGGAAGACCGCACCAAGGAGTTTCTGCGCTCCGTTCTTTGATCGGATGCAGCGCTGAACTCGACGCCTTCCGTTGCGATTAAACGATCGATCCCACATCGAAGACAGGCGGCAGCTGTTCGAACGTGCCGCGAACGGTTTCGAGCGCCGAGCGAAGGGCGGAATGGGAGAGTCGGCCACCGAGACAGATGCGGATGCCGCCGACCGGCCGCTCTCCACCGGCGACGAACGGATCGGATGGCGTGACCGCCACGCCTTTGCGGGCAAGCGCCCGCACGAGACCTTCCTCGGTCCAACGTTCCGGAACAGAAAGCCAGGCGCAAAGCGACAGCGGATGGCTGCCGGCGACGAATGGCGCCAGCACATCAGAGACGATCGCCTGCCGGGCCTCCGCCTCGCTTCGCTGGACGGCAAGCAGGGCTTGCGCCGTCCCATCCAGTACCCAGCGCGACGCCATTTCGGCGACGACGTTGGTGGCGCTCCATCCGGTGACGCGCAGGATCGAAGCGGCGCGGATCGAATAATGTGCCGGCACGACGAGATAGCCGATGCGCAATCCCGTCATGACGGATTTCGTGAAGCTGGTCACGAAGAAGCCGAGCTCGGGTATGAGGTCCGCCATCGACGGAAGGGGATCGCGCAGCATCGGCTTGTAAACCTCATCCTCGATGACGAAGACACCATGCCGGCGGGCGATATCCGCGATTGCGCGCCGACGCTCGGCCCCCATGACATGGCTGGTGGGATTGCCAAGCGAGGAAACGATGACAAGCGCCGTTACGTCGCCGATGGCACAGGCCGCCTCGAAGGCCTCGGGCAGGATACCCTCGCGATCGGTCGGAAGACCACGCAGCGTAAAGCCGAGAACATTGGCAAGGCCGATGATGCCGTGATCGGTCAGGCTCTCGGTCAGGACCACTTCGTCGGGACGAACGACCGAAGCGACGGCAAGGAAAAGCCCGTGCGCCGCGCCATTCGTGATCAGGATCCGGTCTGGATCGGTCTTCACCGACAAGCCGGCGAGCCAGACCTGCGCCGCGGCGCGATGGGCATCGAGGCCGGCGATCGGCCGGCAGGGCCGCATGAAGCTGCTATTGTCGCTTTCGGCAAGCGCCTGCATCAGTTCACGGGCCGATCGCTCATGCGCCTCGGTATAGACAGCTCGGATGATGGAGAGATCGGCGCTGCCGCTCGGATCGCGATCGAGCATGAAGCTGTCGGCGCGTTCGGTGACGCGGCTGCGCACGAAGGTGCCGCGCCCCACCTCGCCGCGCAGGTAGCCGCGGCGCTCCGCCTCCTTGTAGCTCAAACTCACGGTTTGGACGGAAATTCCCAGTGCATGGGCAAGATCGCGATGCGTTGGCATCTGCGCGTGGACGGGCAGAATGCCGTCATCGATGTCGGAGATGATCTTGTCGGTGAGCAGCTTGTGCTTGGTCACGCCCTTGCGATGCTGAAGGACGGGCTTCCAGGCGCCATTGTCCTGGCTTTTTGAATCATGACGATACATGGATTGATCCGGTACAATTACAGGAGTCCATGTACACCATTCGGCATCGGATGGCGACGACCGAATGCAATGGCGCGGCCTTTTGTCAACAACAGGCCGCGCCATTGGCGTAGGATGTGCAGGGTCGCCTCGTCAGGAGCGGATCAGCGGTTCGAAAATACGCTTTCGATGGCGCCGGCCGCCGCCTTGACGACGATATCGGCTTCCTCGCGCGTCAGGCATAGCGGCGGCGCAAAGCCGAGGATGTCTCCTTGCGGCATGGCGCGGCCGATGACACCGCGCTCGAGCAATGCCGACGCCACCTGCGGTCCGATCTTCTGCGCGGGATCGAAGAACTTGCGATCATCCTTGTCCTCGACGAATTCGATGGCCGCCATCAGCCCGTCGCCACGAACCTCGCCGACATGCCTGTGGCCGCCGACGGCCTTGGCGAGTTCGGAGCGGAAATAGGCGCCGGTAGAGCCTGCATTTTCGACGATGCCGAGTTCGTCGAGCAGCTCGAGATTGGCGATACCAGCAGCCGCGCAGATCGGATGCGCCGAATAGGTCCAGCCATGACCGATGGCGCCGAGCTGGTCGGATCCCTGCACGAGAACCTGCCACATCTTGTCGGAGACGATGCTGCCCGAAAGCGGCGCATAGGCGGAAGTCAGGCCCTTGGCGATGGTGATCAGATCCGGCTTCATACCGTAATGATCGGAGCCGAACATCGTGCCGAGACGGCCGAAGCCGGTGACGACCTCGTCGGCGACGAGCAGCACGTCATATTTGTCGAGGACGGCCTGGATCTTCTGCCAGTAGGTCTTCGGTGGCGGAACGATGCCGCCGGTGCCGAGGATCGGCTCGCCGATAAAGGCCGCGACCGTCTCCGGACCTTCAGCGAGGACCATCTCCTCCAGTCTGTCCGCGCAATGCTGCGCGAATTGTTCCTCGTTCATCGCGCGGTCGGCGCGGCGGAAGAAATAGGGCGCCTCGGTGTGGAGGATCGGCGCACGTGGCAGGTCGAAGGCCTTGTGGAACAGTTCGAGACCGGTGAGGCTGCCCGTCATGACGCCTGAGCCATGATAGCCGCGCCAGCGCGAAATGATCTTCTTCTTTTCCGGTCGGCCGAGAATATTGTTGTAGTACCAGATGAGCTTGATGTTGGTCTCGTTGGCATCGGACCCGGAAAGCCCGAAATAGACGCGGCTCATGCCTTCCGGGGCGCGGTCGATGATCATCTTCGAAAGCGTGATGGAAGCTTCCGTGCCGTGGCCGACATAGGCGTGGTAATAGGCAAGGTTCCTTGCCTGCTCGGCGATTGCATTGGCGATTTTCTCTCTTCCATAGCCGACATTGACGCAATAAAGGCCGGCAAAGGCATCGAGGCTCTTCTTGCCAGTGGTATCCGTGATGTAGACGCCTTCGGCGCCGGCGATGACGCGCGTCGGAGTTTCGCCGCGCGCATGCATTCCCATGTGGGTCGAGGGATGGAAGAAATGGTCCCTGTCCCAGGCATTCAATTCGTTGCGCTTGTCCAACATATTCTCGTTCCTTCTTTTTTATTCGCGGCGTCAGGCTGTCGTGTCGACGCAGAGATATTTGAGCTCGGTGAAAGCCTCGATGCCGTGGCGGGAGCCTTCGCGGCCGAGACCGGATTGCTTCCAGCCGCCGAAGGGAATTGGGCCGCCCGTGATCTTCACGCGGTTGATGGCCACCATGCCGTATTCTAGCGATCGGCCAAGCCGCATCTGCCGCGCACCGTTGGCCGTGACAACGTAGGCGACGAGGCCATATTCCGTGTTGTTAGCCCGGGCCACCACCTCGTCCTCGCTGTCGAAGACGCTGACGGCTGCGACCGGTCCGAAGGTTTCTTCGTGCATGATCAACGCGTCCGGCGCAGGCTCGACGAGCAGGGTCGGCTGGAAGAAGAGGGAGCCGGCCGCATGGCGCTTGCCGCCGGTAACGAGCCTTGTGCCATGCTGCAAGGCGTCCCTGACCTGCTCCTCGACCTTGGCAACCGCACGTTCATGCATGAGCGGCCCGATGTCGGAGGTGCCATCCAATCCGTTCCCGACCTTAAGAGCTTCGATGCGCTTGGCGAAAGCCGTAACGAAAGCGTCCATGATCGGGCGCTGGACGAAGATACGGTTGGCGGCGAGGCAGTCCTGACCGGAGGTCGCGAATTTGGCACTGATAGCGATATCGACGGCGCGGTCGAGATCCGCATCGTCGAAGACGATCAAGGGCGCATGGCCGCCAAGCTCCATCACAAGACGCTTCATTGTCCCCGCACACTGGCCGGCGATCATCTTGCCGATGCCGGTCGAGCCGGTGAAGCTCAATGCCCTGACCCGGAGGTCGTCGCAGAAGGCGCCGACGATGGTTGCGGCATCACCGGTCACGACATTGAACACACCGGCCGGAAGCCCGGCACGTTCGCCGAGTTCGGCAAGGGCCAGCGCCGATAGCGGAGTTTCGGACGACGGATGAGCGACGACGGTGCAGCCGGCCGCAAGCGCTGCAGCGGCCTTACGCGTGATCATGGCGGAAGGAAAGTTCCAGGGGGTGACGATGCCGACGACGCCAAGCGCTTCCCGGCGCACGATCATTTCGGCATTTGGCAGATGGCTGGTCACGCTCTCAGCATTGATGCGCTTTGACTCCTCGGCATACCATTCGATGAAGCCTGCGGCGTAATCGATCTCGCCGCGGGATTCGGCGAGCGGCTTGCCTTGTTCCAGCGTCATGATGAGCGCCAGATCCTCGCGTGCCTCCAGCATGAGTTCATACCACTTGCGCAGAATCGCTGATCGCTGCTGCGGCAGAAGCGAACGCCAGGCGGCAAAGGCACGCGCGGCAGTATCGATGGCGCCGATGGTCTCCTGCCTGTCGAGACTGGCAACCCAGGCAAGCGTCGCGGACGATGCAGGGTCCGTGACCTCGAAGCTTTGATTGGCTTTGCCGGCGACCCAACGACCGGCAATATAGGAAAGATCTCGCAGCAGATGGCGGTCGTTCAGCCTTGAAAGGGCTTCATGATAGGTGGCGCGAGCGTGGAGCGCGGTCATGGTCGGGTCTCTCGTTCCAGATACCCGATGCTGCCATGGAACGCCGCGAGAGATTGTCCATTGCTGGCGGTTGGAAGAGAGAAAGGACCTAAAGTGAATGGTGTCTGTAGAGAATCTCTCTATTCGCCGCCAGGCGCATCCGGGGAAAGCAGGTCGGCGACGGGAAGCACCGTTTCTTCCTTCACGGTCTTGGTCACGATGTATGTGAAATAGCGTTCGATGCCGAGGTCGCGATTTAGGAGGTCGTCGATCAGACGCTGATAGGCATCGATATCTGCCGCCATGATCTTCAGGATGTAATCGACGCCACCGCCGACGGCCCAGCAGGCAACGATCTCCGGCGTCGCCGCGACCGTTCGTTCGAAGCGCTCGAAATCCGCCTGGCGATGATTGGCGAGCGTGACCTCGACCATGACGCTGGCGATCGGAGCAAGACGCCGCAGTGCCAGATGTGCATGGTAACCGGTGATAATTCCAGCCTTTTCCAGCTTTCGAAGGCGGAGCCAGCATGGTGTCGGCGACAATCCCACCTTATCGGCCAGCGCGAGCTTGGTGATGCGGCCATCGCGCTGAATGGCGTCCAGTATCCGCAGATCGATTGCATCAAGTCTCATGTGAAAGCTGCTTGTCGTCGTCACTTATCGTTTCCAGACCAATGGCACTCGAAACCAGAGCTGACAAGCTTGCTTTGTGGAATTGGGCTGATCGCGCGGCGTTGTCTGATCCTGAATGAGGCTCTTTATCTGCCGGAAGGGCGGCGCTGATTATGTTATGCGGCTATCGGGAAACAGGTTTACGAGCGATGCTCTTCACATCCCGTCAGCGGGGTATCATGGAAAAATATAATAGATATTTCTAATTTGCGCTGCGATGCCAAATCTTCTCGCGCCCTATTCTATGATGTTCGGGATCGAGCGTTCAATGCGAACATCCAGACGGATGACGCGCGTGCTGAGAATTTGAGATTCGCGCACGGTTTCGAAAACGGGCAGGAAAACCGGACGAATGATCGTGAACCAGGAAGCGACCTCGTCGATGTTGGCACTGACGCTTGTGGTCTTGCCGCTTTCATCCTTGCCGACGATCAAAAGATTGCCGGCCAGCGGCGAGGGGTGATCTTTCAAATCCGCTATGCTGGAAAGTCCGTCGATAAGGCCGTTATTATCGGCATAGAGAAGATGGGAGTCCGCGATGCGGACGATATCGATCCCACTGGAGCCGACCAACTTGCGGATGTGCTCGATCCGGTTGCCGGCGGGAAGCATCACCGTCCGGATCGTTCCGTCGACCGTGCTTAAAAGATATGACTTGGCTTCTGGCATGGGAATTTCTTCCGTTTGCCGTTCGACGAAGTGCGGTTCTTGCGCACGAACGAGGCGAAGCTGCGGTCGTGCTCTCCTATGGGATTCATATGGGCTATAATCATTCGCCATTCCCATGCCACCTCGAGAATTAGCAGCAGAAGATATTGGCCCTATAGGCGCGAGCTTGTGCAACTTTTGCAAGCATCAAAATTCGTTCGGTGTGTTGCCTTTTCTTCAACGGCGACGTGTCCCCGACGCCTCAAATCCGAATATATTGAGCCACATTTGCTTTAGCGGCCCCCGAATACTTCCGCGATGCATGAATAACGTTACGCGCCAGCGCTCCGGCCTGCCGCTCACGAAAATGACATGAGCGTTGACATCTCAAGCTGGAGTAAAAAATGCGATGCCTGCCACCTTTGATTGATAATGGGTCGACGGAGGCGAGATAGCGCCGTGATGGATAGCGCCGCCGAGCAAGGATCATCCTGTCCAGACAAGGGAGCGACTATTCCAATGAATGCGCGGATGCCTTTCCGGCTCGAACTGCGATCTCATCGAGATATTCCTCGAAATATCTGCGGGCAATGATGGATGTCATCGAGAGGCTGCGTCTGGGGTCAACGATCAAGGAAAGGATCATTGGCGGCAAGCCATTGTCGGCTAAGCGAGAATAGTGCAATCCGTCCTCATGCGGGAGGGGCATGCCGGAAGCGATCGCGGTCACCCCGAAACCGCAGCCCTCGCGGACCATGGACCGCATGAGCGACAAGCTGTTGGTCGTCAAGACAGGCTGAAAGCGGATGTCGATACGCGCCGCCGCAATATCAACGACATCACGTAGATGACTGCTGGTGTCGGGAACGATCGTCGGCTTCTTGAAGAATTCGCCGATGGAGATGCTGTCCTGCTGCTCTACGCCTGCGGGCAGCATGGCGATGAGATGAAAATCGGCGGAGCGCGTAACAATGACCCCCGGCAGGGGCAGGGGGCTGAAGGTCAGTCCGAAATCTGCGTCCCCGTCCCTGACCAGCTGTCGCACGCGATCGGAATCCTCCACTGCGATCGCATTGCGGATACGAGGGTGGTCCTTCGTGAATCGCGCTATCACTGCCGGCAGGAAATCGGGCACGGTTTCCTGGGAAGCCGCGATTTTCACCTCGCCGCGGCGTAGTCCCTTCAGTTCCTCGATCTCGGATTTGATGCGGGAAAGATCCTTATTCCATTCCCTGTAGCCATTGACGAGCAGTTCGCCCGCCGATGTCAGCCGCATGCCGCGCGGCAGGCGCTCGAAGAGAGCAACACCGAATTCCTCCTCTGCGCTGATGAGCTGCTTGTTGATCGCCGAAGCCGACACATTCAGTCTTTCCGCGGCTTTTCTGATCGAGCCATGGTTGGCTATCTCGTCGAGGTAATGCGCGAAGCGAGAAAACAGGAGTCGGCTCATTCGGAAGTATACCTCGTTGAAGAAAAGGAAACACACCGGACGAATTTTGTTGGTTGTAAAAATTGTGTGATCTAGTGTCTATTAAGACAATAATTTGAATGCAATCAATGTGCCAAGAAGGCCGCAGCATGTATCTGGAGACCCCGCAAACCCATCAGGTGCAGGTTGCAGGCGAGAATTTCAACTTGCCGATCGTCCAGCTGAGCGATCGGCGAGCAATCGCATTGCTGATGGTCATCGACATGGGTATCCGGTTCGGAGATCTCGTCGGCGAGGCCCTGGCCCGTCATTTTGCGCCGTTGCGGCCCGACATCGTCGTCGGCAGCGCGACCTTGGGCGTCCCGGTCGCCATCGAGGTCTCGCGGCGCCTTGGCATCGATCGATATGTAATCTTGCAGAAATCACCCAAATTTCACCTTGCCGACGCCTTGGTCGAGGATGTTCGTTCCATCACGACCGCAATGCCACAGCGTCTTCTGCTGGATCGCCGTTCGATAAAGCTGCTTCAGGGCAGACGCGTTCTGGTTGTCGACGATGTCATCGCCACCGGTTCCAGCATGGCGGCGGCGATCAGGCTCGTGCGTCGTGCCGGCGCAAACATAATTGGTGCGGGCGCCATTCTGACCGAAGGTCATTCCTGGCGGACGCTACTCGGAGAGGACGCCAAGCTGGTGACCAGTCTGGGCCACATTCCGCAGTTTGATGTTATCGATGGAGTGGCGACGCCGGATGGCGCGACCGAAAAGGATGCTTGGACGGAAGATCGCGCTTCGGTCAGCAAGCCTACCGCGCGGATCCGGCGGAAACGTTCCATGGCCGAGAAAGACGTCGCGCGAATATAGGCAGGGTGCCGATGATGTGCTGAGCTATCTTTGCCGCACTCGTTGGTCGCGACGCGCATGATTGGATTGGCCTGCCGATGCTGCGTGTGCTTGATCAAGTTCCATATGCAATCATGGGTGGTTTTCGTGATTTGAATTTCCTATACGTCGTTTGAATGTTGGAGAGAACTTCCGTGCGCGGGCATTGCGTTCCTACTGCAATTCCAATCCGCGCGTTAGGCTGGCCTTTTCTCCATTGTCCCTGTGAGTTTTAGGGGGCTGAAGCAGTAGTCTATGGGGGATCCCGAGTGTCTGTAGAGTGTGGTGTCCCGGTCTCCGTTCGTGATTGGATGAAGTCCGGGATCGGAGTAATCGGATGCGTCAATAAGAGAGCGCGAAACTGCGCCTGAATGATCGCGGAGGGCCATCCAATGGGTTTTCCGAGAATTTCTGGAAATTACTTTTTAAAGGGACCAAGATCATGCAACCAGCGACCGTTTCACAAACCGACGGCAATACACTCTTTCCTATCGTACTCTCGATCGTGGCGGCTGCCGCGACTGGCGTGCTTTGGGCTTATGCCAATCCAATCCAGCTCGTGCCTGGCGTCATTCAATGGCGCATTTTCGCCTTTCTGCCATCAGTGATCGGCATTCTGCTCGGCTGGCGCAGCGGCTTCATTTGCGGCTATCTCGGCACCATCGTCTGGTCGCTGCTGGCCGGCACCTTCATACCTGCGCATTCGCTTCTTGTTGACGGCATCATGGTCGGCCTGACCGGCCTCGTGCCAGGGCTCTTCTTCGATCCTGCCAAAACGGTCTTCGATCGCGCCGCGCTGATCAAAATCGCCGTGGTCTGCCTTATCGTCGGGCTCGTTATGGTGGCAGCGGTGTCTGCGAGCCTTGCCTATCTCGGCATTTTCCCGTTCTGGTGGGGTTTTGGCTATCTCGGCCTGTCCGACATCGTCCCGATGGTTGTCGGCACGCCACTTCTGATCATCCCGGCCATGAAAATTCTGAAGAGTGCGCATCCATCCGGTTTCAAGCGCTTCTGAACCCGATCTGGATCAACAAGTGCTCAATATCGCTAATCTGACGATCGGTTTCGGCGGCGCTGCGCCGGTGCTTGCCGAAACCAATTTCATGCTTGACGAGGGGCAACGGCTTCTCGTCTGTGGTGAAGCGGGCAGCGGCAAGTCGACATTGCTCGGCGTTGCCGCGGGCCTGATTCCACGCCTTATTCCAGTTGCCGAATTCTCCGGGCAGGTGGAGCTTGCTGGCCGCCCGCTGATTTCCTTTACAAAGAAGGAACTGTTCGGCACGATTGGCTTCGTGTCGCAAAATAGCGAAGACCAGCTTTGGGACATCTGCGTCGAGGACGTCATCGCCTTTCCCCTGGAAAACAAGGGCATCGAGCGCAACACGATTCGGGACCGGCTGACCGAACTGATGACTGAATTCGGGCTGCAGGCCTTGAGCGGCCGTCGGGTTCTCACCCTTTCCGGGGGTGAGCGGAGAATGGTCACCATCGCCGCGGCGATCGTCTCGAGCCCATCGATTCTGGTGCTGGACGAACCGACCACCGGGCTTGATCCCGCCGCGCGCGTGCGGTTGTCCAATATCCTGCTGAAAGTGCTGGACAGCACCCCGACATTGCTGATCTCGGAGCAGGACCCTTTGGCACTCCGCTTCGTGATAGACAGCATTGCCCTGATGCGTCGCGGCGGCGTCTCTCCGAGCATGCCGCCGGAGACGATGCTTAAGCACGATGCCGCCTGGATCGACGCCGGCATTTTGCCGCCGATGCGCGTCCGGCCGGCGCGGCAGACCGTCGAGCCGGGTCGCCCGCTGTTGACCGTTTCGGGTCTGACGAGCCAGCTTTTCCGATCGCGCGGCAACCCGGTATTGAAGGACGTCAGTTTCGATGTCCGGGCTGGAGAAGTGCTGGCGCTCATCGGCCGCAATGGTGCCGGCAAGACGACGCTGTTCAAATCGATCCTCGGGCTGGTGAAAACCATCTCAGGTTCTATCCTTCTCGACGGGACAAAGGCCGACGACTGGTCTGTCGCGGCGAGGGCGCGCAAGATCGCCTACATTCCCCAGAACATGCGCCATATCCTGTTCAACATGACCGTAATCGGCGAGGTGATCTTTGCCATTACGGCGTCGAGCGCATCGTCGAGCGACCCGGCCGTCGTTGCGCGCGCCAAGGCAGCGCTGGAGCGATACGCACTCTCCGACCTGGCGGAAGCCAATCCGTTTGCTCTTTCGGCCCGCCAGCAAGCATTGCTGGGGCTTGCTTGCGCCGATGCGACCGGCGCGCTTGTTGCCATCATCGACGAGCCGCTTTTGAGCAGAGACATCAAAGGCCGGCAAATGCTGGAACGTTTCATCTCGTCGATGCAGTCTTCGGGGCGGGCGGTCATGCTGATCTCGCACGATCTGGAATTGGTCGACGATCTGGCTACCCGCCTGATGGTCCTCGACAATGGCAAGATCGCGTTCATGGGGGCGCCCGAAGACGGCTGGGAAAGCGGCACCTTCCGTTCTCTCGGCTGGCAGGCACCCTACGATATGACAGTCTGGAGCATGGCATGACGCGGCTTCATGAGCTCAATTTCTTCATCAAGCTGGGAATCGCCTTCATCATCATGCTGGCCGCCTGGTTTGCCCCGGGCTGGCGGTTCGGAGTACCCCTTGCGCTTATCTGCCTGGCCCTTCTATGGGGCTTGAAGGTTCCCGGGCTTCGCGGCTACCTCAAGGGCGCCGCGCTGCTGACCGGCATGGTCATGGTGAGCTGGATGATAAACCTCTGGCTGCAGGGTCTTTCGACGCCGGAAGCCTTGTCGGTCGCAGCGGCGATGGCCGCCAGGCTGGTGACCACGACGGCCGCCTTCTATTTCGTCATGGAGACAAGCTCGCCGGGCGAAATATTGGCGGCGGCAAGCGCTGCGAGGCTGCCGTCCATCGCCACGCTCGTCCTGTCACTGACCTTCGGCGTCATTCCGATGCTGCGCGATGATTTCGAGCGCATTGCGGACGCCCAGCGTTCTCGCGGCATGGAGATCGACGATGTCAGCCTGCCGACGAAATTGCGTTTTGCGCTGGCACGCGGCATTCCGCTGCTCGTCCAGGCGATCCGCATGGCGCACGCCATCTCGTTTTCCCTCACCCTTTACGGGTATGATCTGAAACACAAGCGAACAACCTGGCGAGAAGTCGGCCTGATGGTCGAGCAGCGCCTCAGCATGAAGGAAAAGGCCCATGACCCCTGAGACCGCGGACCCTAGAACCGGGCAGAACTGGAAGGTCGATGTTGCCGGCTATGCCGTCGAGTTGCCGATCGTGGCGATCAAACCGGATTTTGCCATTTCCCTCATGATGGTCATCGATCTCGGCGTGAAATTCGGTGAGCACGTCGGCATCAAGCTTGCCGCCAAGTTCGCGTCGCTCAAGCCCGACATCGTGGTCGGTACGGCGACACTCGGCATTCCCGTCGCCATTGAAGTGACGCGGGCGCTCGGCCTCGACAACTATGTGGTCCTGCAGAAGTCGCCGAAGATCCATTTGGCAAATGCGCTGGAACAACACATCTCCTCGATCACCTCCAAGGGTGAGCAGCGCCTGCTGCTGGACCGCGCCGCGATCCCCCTTCTCAAGGGCAAGCGCGTGCTTGTCGTCGACGACGTGGTCGCCTCGGGGTCGAGCCTCAAGGGTTCGCTGGAATTGGTGCGCAAGGCGGGAGCCGAAGTTGTCGGCATTGGCGTTATCCTGACCGAGGCTCGAGACTGGCAGGAGACGCTGGGATCCGATTGCGACCTCATTCAGGGCCTCGCTCATATTCCTCAATTCTCCAGGACCGGCAATTCTGCCTGGGAGCCAATTCCCGGCACCTGAGGCCACGGCTGTAATAAACGCATTTCGTCTCCGCCGTTGTTTCGACACATGTTCGATGCGCTGGGTCTGGGCGCGCCATCTGGACGCCCGTACGGCGGTCATGCGGTCCTCAGACGTTCCGAAGTTCCGGCAATCACGCTAGAAGAACCCCGCGCATGAGGCGCTGCGTGCCAGCAAACCTTTTGTCAGGATCGGCAAGCTCGCAACGGCGCCTATTGCTTCCGGACCCTGCAGATGACGGTACCGTCACCCGTTCGCGCCTTCTTGTTGGGATCGATGCATGTCAAGGCATTGGGCTCACAATCCTCGCGGAACTCATACACGCCATTGGGGCCTATAGCTTCCAGATTTGGGGGTTGCGACGGGCAATCCACGGCTTCGGTGCCGCGTTGCTCGCATGCGGAAAGCGTAAGACCGATCAAGAGGAGAGCAAGAAACTTGTGCGTCATCCGTCTTCGATTACAGGATCATATGATGAATGCAAACCCGCCATCGTCATGGATCATATCGAAACGAGGCGAATAGGCCCACATTAACCTGTCCTGGGGGCTTCCGCATTCCGTTGTAGAAAAAATCATGGCCACGAAAATCGTGATCATGATCCCGATAGGAATCGGATGACGATCTGCCTTCGCGTGAAGATGGGAGCGATCGGCTATCGGTCACGCCCGCTTAAAGGAAACACGCCTCGAACAGTTCGCACGCATAGGCGTGGTGCCGGTCTTCAAATCCGCCTTGGTGAGTTCGTCGACGAAGGTGCCGCCCTTCATGACCAACACGTGATCGCACATACGGCTCCTCCCTCGAATACTATATAATACGTATGATGGTTTCTGCATGTCGTATTATGATTTATCGAAGATCGACATGGCTTGCAAGATCATGCGGATGACCTGATGCAAAAGATCGGAGGTCAAAAGTGGCGACCCGCGACCCGCGTCGCCTGAAGTTGGCATAACGGGCAATCGATCGATTGCCATATAGGCTTGGCGGTAAAGGGTATCAGATGGGTGGCTTTTGATGAGGCCGGAGAGGGGGCGGCTCGATATCAGCGATTGCGCCTGTCGCCTGCTCACGGAACAGCTATAGCTCTCGACACCTCTAATAATTCATATTATGTCATATGATATGAATCAATCTCATGGGAGAGACGCTCGGTGTATGTAGGAACACAGGTCGAGGCGCGCGACGACGACGATTATCGCGTTTTCGCGCAATTGGGGCTGAAGCATATATGTGCGGACCCGCCGGGAAAGCCGGAAAGCTGGACGCTATCCGATCTTGAGCGCCTTCGCGACAAGGTCGAGAGTTTCGGGCTGATTCTGGATATGATCCAGCTTCCCTTGCCGTCTCAACCGATCGAAAAGGCATCCTATCCTGATATTCTACTTGCCGGACCGGATCGCGATCGCCAGATCGATGCGGTCTGCAAGCTCATCGAAGATGTGGCGGCGGCCGGCATCCCCGCGGCAAAATACAATCTCAATCTCATCGGCATACCGCGCACGCCGGAAGAGCCTGGACGCGGCGGTTCGATGAATGCGAGCTTTCGCTGGGAGAAGGCGGACCACCAGGCCGCCCCCGGCCTTGCCGGCGTCCTGTCGGAAGACGAGAACTGGGAGCGCATCGATTATTTCCTGGAGCGGGTCGTGCCCGTGGCGGAGAGCAATCGCGTCCGCCTCGCTTGCCACCCGCATGATCCCTACACACCGCCGGGTTATCGGGGTGTCACGCGCGTGCTCGGCTCCGTGGAAGGCTTGAAGAAGTTCGTGCTAATGCGCGAAAGCCCTTATCACGGGCTGAATTTCTGCCAGGGATCGGTTGGCGAGATGCTCGACGATCCGCGCGAGGAGATCGACGACATCATCCGCTGGTTCGGCACGCGCGGCAAGCTTTTCAACGTCCATTTCCGCAACATTCGCGGTGGCAAGCTCTCCTTCATGGAGACCTTCCCGGATGAGGGCGACATGGACATGGTCCGCTCCGCGAAGGTCTACAAGGAAGTCGGCTATCAATACATGCTGATGCCCGATCATGTCCCGACCATCAGCGGCCGGGACCCGACCGGCGTCGCCTTCGCCTTCTGCTACGGCTACATCGCCGCCCTCGTCCAGTCACTCGAAGGCGCCTGAGACCCATCGCCCCTACCAATCGATAACAGGATTCCGATATGAACCCAATTGAACTGAAAAAGGCGGTTGGCAGCGGTCTGCTGTCCTTTCCCGTCACTCATTTCGACAGCGACCTCAAATTCGACGAGGCGAAGTACCGCCGCCATGTCGAGTGGCTGGCAGGCTATGATGCCGCCGCTCTTTTTGCCGCCGGCGGAACCGGCGAGTTCTTCTCCCTCAATCCCGCCGAAATCCCGCAGGTCGTTCGCGCCGCAAAGGCATCCGCGGGCAATACGCCGATCATCTCGGGCACGGGCTATGGCACGTCGCTTGCCATCGAGATCGCCAAGGCAGCCGAGAAGGCGGGGGCGGACGGTCTGCTGCTCCTGCCGCCTTATCTCATGTTCGCCGAACAGGCCGGCCTGATCGCTCATGTCAAGGCTGTATGCCAATCCGTCGGAATAGGCGTCATCGTCTACAACCGTGACAATGCGGTGCTCAGCGCCGACAGCATCGCACGGCTTACCGACGAGTGCCCCAATCTCATCGGCTACAAGGACGGGGTCGGTGACGTCGACAAGGTGATCGAGATCACCACGACCCTTAAGGACCGTCTCGTCTATGTCGGCGGCATGCCGACCCATGAAGTCTATGCCCAAGCCTATTTCGCCGCCGGCGTCACGACCTATTCCTCCGCCGTCTTCAATTTCATTCCCGCGCTTGCCCAGCGTTTCTACAGCGCGTTGCGGGGCGGAGATCAGGCAACGGTCGATGAAATCCTCACGGGCTTCTTCTTCCCGTTCGTCGCCCTGCGCAATCGAAAGAAGGGCTATGCGGTCTCGATCATCAAGGCCGGCTTGCATGTTCTCGGCAAGGATCCAGGTCCTGTGCGCCCACCGCTGACCGATCTGACGCCGGAGGAATTGGCAGCGCTCGCAAAGATCATCGAGACGGCCAAGGCCGCGTGAGGCACAGCCAAGCACATGCGAATGATCGTCGGCAATGCCGGCGATCGCGCTTTGCAGGGGGAAGATACTCGTGGTTAGCTTGCCGTCTCGAATTTCTATCGAGATGATGGCCACCTCGGCAATGCTTGCATCTACACATGTGTGTTTGCCAGACATTCGTCCATGCCATGGACTAGTCAAATGGCGCGCTCATGCTAATCGACTATTATTCCGTCGACACCCCGCGAACTGGGTCGAAATCGTCACCCATCCCCGATGAGGGACAAAGATCACGGCTGCTTCGTCTCGCGGAGAGGCGTAGTGGCCGTGTAATCAGCGGTCCGCCTGTCACACCGACCGATTCTTTAGGCCAATGACGTCATGGGTACGCGATAAGCAATCGCCATGAAGCTGCCGCGTCATGGTCAGGGGATCGCCACGCTATTGCCTCATAGAAAACGTTTGACGGCCACATTGCCGCCGGATCGTTCCTTGACCCTAACCGGCGGCTAAATCCAATACGGTATGCCAAATTTCGCTCTACGCCATCAAAGAGGTGTTCCCCCCGCACGACTAAGAGGAATTGAGATGATGATTCGTCATATCCCCGCTGTATCGTTGACCGCTGCAGCCTTGAGCTTGATGGTTCTCAGCAATCAAGCCTTCGCACAGCAAGCAACACAAGAGCAACAGCCTGCCCAAGCACAGCAGCCCGATAGCAATGCTGCCGCTCCCACGGTCAGCGATCAAAAAATAGAGGCTTTTGCGGTCGCTTATCTCCAGGTGGATAAGATCAGGCAGGAATATTCGGCCAAGATCGGCGCGACACAAGATCCGACCGCGAAACAACAGCTGCAGACCGAGGCAAGCAAGCAGATGGTACAGGCTGTTCAGACCTCTCCTGGGATGTCGGTAGACGAATACAACGCAATTCTAACGGCTGCAAAGAAGGATCCTGTACTCGTTAAGAAAGTCCAGGATAAGATTCAGAAAGCCGCACCTGCGCAACAGTAAGCGAGGAAACGATCTCCACGTAACGTGATATCAGATCGATGCCGCATCTCGGCGCGGCATCGACTGCCATCTTCATCGCGATGGCGGTGAGGCGATCGGCCGGTCTATCGCACGGCTGCTTTCAGCAGGCCGTTTCGAGCGAAGGTCTCGCGCAGCCGCTCGTCGATGGCGATGTAGGAATCGAGTGTCAGCGCGAGTTTTTTTGCAATGACCGGTACGCTTTCGGCCAGCTTTATCAGACGCTCCGGATCGGAAAACACGACCTCTGCATAGGTATTGAAGTCATTCTCCGAGGTCGTCGCGCCATAGGCGGAGAGAAAGCCGGTTTCCACCGGTGGAGCGGTCTGGCCATTGCGAGCGATCTGATCGGTCGCACTGTTCTGAAATTGCCAACCGGCCGGCTCGAGCGCGGTGAAGGCCCGTTGCAGGGCATCATTGCGGAGCCAGATGAAGGAACTTGTTTCGTGGTGCACGCCAAGTTCCGCGGTCAGCTGACGCGTCTCGGCCGATACATTGGAAGGTGCGGCGAGAAATATCCAGTCCTGCCCATAGGTGCCGCCCGCTTCGGCGCCGTCGATCAAAATCCTGCCGGCGATGAAGATCGCCTTGATGATCCGGCCGAGACATTGATCCGGATAAGCTTCGAAAGCCCTGGCAATGCCGCGCAGCGAGTCCTTCACGGCGGTGTGGTCGGCAGGGCTCAACACGACGCCCTCTACCGGCGCATCGGCGGGTAGATAGGGTGGCACGTAGAAGGTTGATGGATCGCCACAGCCGATCGTCAGGCCCTGTTGCCGGCCAAGCTTGGCCGCATACGCATCAGGATCGGCAATGGTATCCTCTTTCGGTGTAGATCGGCCGAGAAGGTAGGAACCGCTCCCGGCCAGAACCACTGCTGCGCCAAGTAGAAGACGCCGTGAGACAATCAATGTGCCAGTCCAACCCGGGCGCCGACATGCACGGCGGCTGGAACCGCGGCGCGTGGCAGGGCTGTGGTGGCCGCACCCCGAAGCATGGCGAGGCCGCGCGTCAGCGAGGCGCCCGCGGCCGCGAAGGAGGCCGGATCATCGGCAACGCCGACACCGCCGGAGAAGAAATCCTCAACGAGGGTGCCGACGACAATAACGCCAGCACCGATGACCAGGCCGGTGCCGATGACGCGGCTCCAGTTTGTTCCTTCATCGGGCTCGCGGATACGCACCGCGTCACGCACGGCCTGGGGCGAAGGCGCAGACGGAGGAATCTGTGCTTTAGGCGTGATCAGAATCACAAAGGCCACGCTCATCGCGACATAGTGGAACGTGCCGATCCTGCCCTGCAGCTTGGGGAAGCGGACCTCGGCACGCAGCTTCGGGATCGGGCTGCTGGAGCTGAACTCGACGCCAACCGCGGTGGCGGTCGCGTTGGGCGTCGTGCTCTGGCTGACCAGCATCGAGCGCACTGTCACTTCCCTTTTCTTCGAATCGTAGATGAAGCGGGTGTCGCCAACGAGCTGGCCGAAAGCGACGTTGGCCTGCTGCGAAATCTGCGTTTCCAGCCGTCCGCCATTGCTCACATAGGTCGCCGGGTAGCGCTTGTCCGTCATCAGGACGACATCGCCGGTCATGCGGAACTCGATTGTCGCCGTCGGGGTCTCGATGACGGGCATTGTCAGATCGTTTAAGCGGTACTTGATCGAGATCGGCGAATAGACGTGAGGCAACTCCTTCTTCAGTTCCGTAGCCGGGTTGCCGGTGCGAAGCGGCTGCGGCGAGGCTGAATGCGGCGCCGAAGTGGCGGCGGATGTCGAGGGATTATGATGCTGCGAAGTATGCGGTGTATGGTTATGGCCGGTGCTGCCATGCTCGCGCTGACCTGGCAGAACGGGGATCAGAATTGTGCTGCCGGTATGGATCAAATCCGGATCGGGAATTCCATGTCCGGTGGTGCGAATAACATCGCGGCGGTTGTTATAGCGCCAGATACGCGGCCATTGCGCACCATGGCCGAGATGTTCGTGGGCGATAGACCAGAGCGTATCGCCCGCCTTGATCTGATATCGTGTGCCGATCATACTTTTCCCCCGTGTGTTGCTTTACGGAATAGGATAGTTGGCTGATGCGCCTGTCAACGCCGTATCAGGTTTCCGCTATCGTCATATGACAATTAGACTACTAATCATACCTGACATAGAGATATTCCACCGTTAGCTGCATAAATATGATCGCCCTGTCGATGTTCGCTGACTAACTGGCTCAGCAAGCCATCCAGGAGCTTTCCTTGTTCTTCGATGGATGGAAGCGTCTTCAGAGATTGGCCTGTTTCGCCGATGACGAAGACGACTGAAACGCCGTCTTGCGGAGAGAAGTAGTTCAATCTCACCGGTACACCATCCGCAGAGGTCGCTCTATAGCTGCTCGTCGGCCGCGGGAGCTGAGTCCCGCCTGATGATTGACCCGCATCATCGGCCCACGCGGCGGAAAGTGCACAGGAAAGGATAAATAAAGCAATTACGAAGGGCGCTCGAAACAGTTTGGCAAGTGAAGCCATGCCGTTGGTACTCCATAGATTTCCACTTGAATCCCGGCGTTTGACGACGAATGAAGCCGCCGAAAGGCACGGGCAATAAAACCTCGCTATACCTCAGATCACACTACCACGCGTGATCTAGGCGCCTGGTTGATTTTTTCGAGAGGGATGGAAGCTGTTAGTTGCCGTTATGATCGCTTGACGTGCAAAGACAGCAGCGGGCTGGATCCATAATGCGGGGGAGCCTCCGCCATCAGCATCACGCCGGCCCACCGGCGCTTGCCCGATCTGATAGGGATTTTGGTTCGCTAGCCCGGGAGCCGACAGGGTATGGATCTGCCCGGTCAACCGCCGGGCAGACCCATTGCTTCGGTCAGATCTTTGCAGCCTTGGCGAAAGTCGGATCGAATGTCTTCTCGAAGGGTACGTCGGCATTGGCGAGTTCGGGATCGAGCGTCTTCAACACACCCATCATGGACTTATAGCCTTCCGGCGTGACCATGCCGTCCGGGGAATACATTTCCTTGGAATTCTTGAATGCCTGCATGTAGAGGTCACGATTGCCGAGCAGATATTCTTCCGGAACGACGCCGGCGACATCTTCGGGGCTTGCTGTCGCGATCCATTTCAGGGCCTTCATGAAGGCATTGACCGTCTTTTGCGTGGTGATTGGGTTCTCTTTCGCAAATTCGCGCTTGATGTAGACGGTCGCGGCCGGGTTCGGACCACCGAAAAGCGCACGTGTACCGGCCTCGGTGCGCGTATCCAGAAGCACCGTGACGTCGCCATCATACTGCAACTGCGCGATGACCGGATCGAGATGGGAAAGGCCGTCGATCTGTCCGCTCTTGACCGCGGCAACCGCGCCGGCCCCGCCGCCGACGCCGATCAGCGACGCATCGTCCGTCTTCAGTCCGTTCTTCAGCATGGCATATTGGAACATGAGCGCCGTCGAGGAGCCTGGCGCGGTGACGCCGATCTTGCGACCCTTCATGTCCGCCATCGACTTGATCTCGCCGGCGAGATCCTTGCGCACGGCGATGACGATGCCGGGGAAGCGGCCGAGATTGCAGATCGCGACGATATCCTGACCCTTGTTCTGCATACGGATCGTATGTTCATAGGCGCCGGCGACGACATCGAGGGAGCCGCCGATCAGTCCCTCCAGCGACTTCGAACCGCCGGCGAAATCGTTGATGGTGACGTTGAGACCCTCTTCCTTGAAGAAGCCCTTCCGTTCGGCGATCGTCAGGGGCAGATAATAGAGCAGCGGCTTGCCGCCGACGCCGATCAACAGGTCCGGCTTTTCCGGCTTCGCATCCTGCGCCACCGCCGGCAGAATCCCCGCAAGCGAAGCGCCGATTCCAAAGCTCGCGGTTCCGATCAGAAATGTCCTGCGTTCCATAGTTTTTCCTCCACGTCTCCGTTTCTTTGCGCTACTGGCCGCGCCAGGCAAGCAGCCGTCGTTCAACCATCGTCATGACCCAATCCACCAGCAGGACGAAAGCGGTCAGAACCACCATGCCCGCAAAGACGCCCGTCACATCAAAGACACCCTCGGCCTGCTGGATGAGGTAGCCGAGACCGGCGGCAGAACCGAGATATTCGCCGACGACCGCACCGACAACGGCAAAGCCGACCGAAGTATGTAGGCTGGAAAACACCCAGGAAAGCGCGGAGGGCAGATAGACATGGCGCAGCAGCTGCCGCTCGTTCATGCCAAGCATGCGGGCATTGGACAGCACCGGCTGGCTGACTTCCTTGACACCCTGGTAGACGTTGAAAAAGACGATGAAGAAGACGAGCGTGATGCCGAGCGCCACCTTGGACCAGATGCCGAGGCCGAACCACAACGCGAAGATCGGTGCCAGCACGACACGGGGCAGTGCATTCGCCGCCTTCACATAAGGGTCGAAGACTACCGCGATCAGAGGCCTGCGGGCGAACCAGAAGCCGAAGACGACGCCGCCGAATGCGCCGAGCAGGAAGGCAAGGATCGATTCCGATAGCGTGATCCAGAGATGATACCAGATCGATCCGCTGGCGAACCACTGGATGACACGCTGCGCGACCTTGAGCGGATCGGCAAAGAAGAAGGATATGGTCTTCGGATTGCCGAAGAGGCCGGTATTCGTCGCCAGATGCCAGAGGACCAGAATGACCAGCGCCACCAGGATCTGCAGCAGGAGAAGGAGGGAGCGGTTCATGCGATCTCTCCGCTGCTCTGGCGATAGGCGGTCATCACCTCGTCGCGCAGCGCCTGCCAGATATCGCGATGAAGCTGGTTGAAAACGGGATCGTGCCGGATCTCGCCGATTTCGCGAGGCCGTTCCAGCGGCACCTTGAAGTCACCGATAATGCGGGACTTCGGACCGGCGGACATGATGATGACGCGGTCGGCAAGGGCGATCGCCTCATCGAGATCGTGGGTGACGAACATCACCGCCTTGCGGTCCTTGGACCAGAGTTTCAGCAGCAGGTCGCCCATGATCAGGCGGGTCTGCGCATCGAGCGGGCCGAAGGGTTCGTCCATCAGGAGCAGTTTGGGATTGCGGATGAGCACCTGAGCGAGACCGACCCGCTTGCGCTGGCCGCCCGAGAGCATGCGCGGGAAACGATCGGCAAATGCGGCAAGGCCGACGCGTCCCAGCCAATCCCGCGCAATCCTTCTGGCCTCGGCAGTATCAGTTCCCGTGATCTCTAGTCCGATCGCAACATTCTCGAGAACCGTTTTCCACGGCATCAGCGAATCCTGCTGGAAGAGATAGCCTGCCTGGCGGTTGATGGATTTCAGGGGCTGACCAAAGACTTCGACCGTCCCTGACGCCGGCGTCAAAAGCCCCGCCGTCGCATTGAGAAGTGTGGATTTGCCGCAGCCCGTCGGGCCGACAATAGCCACGAACTCATGCGCCTCAACATTCAGATTGGTCGCCGCTACGGCGTCGAACCGTGTCTTGCCGGCCATTTCAAAGGAAATCGCCACCTGTTTCAGGCTGACCGCCCTCACAGCCTCCATCGTCATGCCCTGCTTTCCTCCCGGACGCCCGCAACCTCGCGCGGACATCAGGCATTGTCATGTTGGGCCAACAGATCAAAGCCAGCCGTACCAGTCAATATGCGATTAGTGCAGGTTCCGTTCTATCGGAGGCGGGAAATGCGAAAACCCCAGCCTTCGATACCGGGGTTTTACGAGTTCCGTGGAAGTTGATCGATCAGGCTGCGCGCCGCCGGTGCTGGCCCTCCTGAACTTCTTCGACGATTTTGTCGACGAAGGCGGGAAGATCGTCGGGCGACCTAGATGTGATGATGCCTTCATCAGTCACGACCTTTTCGTCCTTCCAGGTTGCGCCGGCATTTTTGACATCCGTCTTGATGGACCAGTAGGAGGTTGCCTGGCGTCCACGCAATGCATCGGCTTCGGCAAGCAGCCAGGGCGCGTGGCATATGGCGGCGACCACCTTGCCGGAATTCAGGAAATCACGGACGACCCGCATTGCATCGCCATCCATGCGCAGCTTGTCGGGATTGATCTGGCCACCCGGCAGCACCAGCGCATCGAATTGGTTCACGTCGACATCCTTGGCGATGATATCGACCTCAACGCTGTCGCCCCAATCGGTCTTGTCCCAGCTCTTGATGCTGTCCTTCTTGATGGAGGCAACCTTGACGTCGGCGCCACGCTTCCTGAGTTCGTCGAGGGGAACGCGAAGTTCCGAACGTTCGTAGCCGTCGGTCGCCAGAATGAGGATATGTGCGGAATTGATGGAAGGCATGATCTATCCCTTTCGCTGTATCGTTGATCGGAATGCCCGTTTCCAAACTCCAGCCGCAGGCTATCGTTCCCCGGCTTTGTGGGAACCGCAGCGAGATCCCGCGGTTATGATGGAAATCGACAGGGAGAGATCGGATGGAGCAGGCAATCAAATTCGAGCAGTCCGGCTGGATCCCGAATAATCAGCGATTTCCTGTGATCGTCTATCGGCAGGTGCTCGATGGCCCCGACCGAGCTGAGAGTTTCGAACGGCTCTTTCGAACCAATGGCTGGGGCGGCCTCTGGCGAAACGGCGTCTATTCCTTTCACCATTTTCATTCGACGGCCCACGAAATATTGGGCGTTGCGGCAGGTCGGGCTCGGCTGATGATCGGCGGACCCAGCGGCAAGGAAATCACGGTCGAGGCCGGCGATGCCCTGCTGCTACCGGCCGGAACCGGCCATTGCCGGCTGGAGGCGAGCGAAGACCTGCTCGTGATCGGCGGCTATCCTCCCGGTCAGGAGGCCGATCTCTGCCGGGAAATGCCTACGGCCGAGCAGCAGGCGATGATCGAAAAACTTGGCGTGCCCGCAAGGGATCCACTGAAAGGAGAGGCCGGTGGCCTCCGCTCCCTTTGGCATGGCAACCCCTAGCGCCGGTGAAACAAAGCGTCACCAGATACCAGGCAACAATCGGAATCGAACGCGCTTGGAATAATCGGCATAGTCTTCCAGCTCGTTATGAAGCAGCGCATCTTCCCAGCTCGTGCGCAGGATCAGCACAGCGCTCGCCCAGCCGGCTGGGATCAAGGCCCACCAGGAGCCGAGTGCCAGTGCCAGCCCCGCAAATACCAAGATCGCGCTGACATAGCCGGGATGGCGCACGTAGGCATAGGGACCGTCACTGATGACGTGCTGGCCCCGTTCGCGCTGGAGGCGGACGCCGGGTTCGAAGAAGCGGTTAACGGCCTGAGCCCATGTGCCGAGTGCGATGCCTGCCGCCAGCAGGATATAACCGAGAATCATGATGGAGCTTGGCATCGCCGACCATCCCATCCTGCCAGCATCCAGGGCTCCGAGCGGTATTTCGGCGATCATCCCAAGCAAGATAAGCGAGACCAGAATGAGATCCCAGCCTTTGGTCCCGGCCTGGAAGCGGCTGCGCGCTCTGAAGATGACCGGGTTCACGCGCCGCATGATCAGCAGCACTATCCCATAGACTACCACCAGGAAAATGATGAAGGCCCATCCGGGCCACCAGTCGAGGCGACCGGCAGGCAGAAAGATCAGTACGAGCAGCGCCAGCGGTAGGCCGATTGCGTAGGATATGGCCTTTTTGCGAGACATCGGTTCCGGATCGGTAACAGTCATGTATCGGCTCCTTGAAAGACAAACCTGCTGCGCCCTTCGATGTATTTATGCCGTATGGATGCCGGAAGTGGACGGATCCGGCAATTCGCAGCCTTGACACGCGATGCGCCAGGTTTAGACCGGCCGGATATCCTTATGCTCCCCCTGGAGATTCCATGAAATTCCTGGCATCCTTTTCCGCCTTCGTCGGCAAGACTTTTTCCATATGGGTCATCCTGTTTGCCGTTCTCGGCTTTTTCCTGCCCGATGTCTTCAAGCAATTCGCACCCTGGATCGTCGTCCTTCTCGGCATCATCATGTTCGGTATGGGGCTGACGATATCCGTTGACGACTTTCGCGAGCTGGCGCGTCGTCCTCATGAGGTCGCGATTGGCGTCATCGCACATTTTGGCATCATGCCGGCGCTGGCACTGCTTTTGACGCGGATCATTCCGATGCCGCCCGAAGTCGCAGCCGGCGTCATTCTGGTCGGCTGCTGCCCAGGCGGCACCTCGAGCAATGTCATGACCTATCTTGCCCGTGGCGATGTGGCGCTGTCGGTCGCCTGCACGAGTGTGACGACGCTCGCAGCGCCCATCGTCACGCCGTTCCTCGTCTGGATGTTCGCGAGCCAATATCTGCCTGTCAATGCCTGGTCGATGTTCATCAGTATCGTGCAGGTCATCATCGTGCCGCTGCTGCTTGGCGTCATCGCGCAAAAGGCCGTGCCCGGCCTGGTTCGCGCGGCAATCCCGGTCCTGCCTCTCGTCAGCGTCATCGGCATCGTACTGATCGTTGCCGCCGTCGTCGGTGCCTCGAAGGCGGCCATCGTCCAATCCGGCCTTCTGATCTTCGCCGTCGTCGTCCTGCACAACGGTCTCGGCTACCTGTTCGGCTATTATGCATCGAAAGTGCTCAGGCTCAATTTCTACAAGCGCAAGGCTCTGGCGATCGAAGTGGGCATGCAGAATTCAGGTCTGGGTGCGGCGCTGGCCACAGCCTATTTCTCGCCGATCGCCGCCGTTCCGAGCGCGATCTTCTCCGTCTGGCACAATATTTCCGGCGCAACCCTGGCAAACTGGTTTGCTTCGCGCGAAGACGTAGACGCGCCGCCGCGGCCGTGAAATCTACGGTATGGATGGAGCGCGGCTTCAAGCCGCGTCGTGCCGGCCGAAATGCTTCCCATCGCTGAATGGTCGTTCAGCTCATATCCGTAGCAAGGGCGCAATAGACGGCTTGATCCACGGTTCCGCCAAGTCGCGTTACGGTGAGCGCAATTGGCGGCAGCCGCGATCCGGCGCCAAGACGGATAGTCGCGCCATCGGTGCGCAGGAGGTTCAGTTGGGTCGCCAGATCGGGTTCGTCCAGCCCGTCGAAGATGCCGCGGCCGCTGATCTTCAATGCAGCCTCCTTGGCGACCCAGAGACGGTAACAGACTTCCAGCGCGGCAGTGTTATCGAGCGTGGCCACGGCGGCCGCTTCCCTTGGCGAGAAGTGGTCGGCGGCAAAGGCGACCGGTTCGAAGCCGTTGATATCTTCGACCTCTATATCCACGCCGACAGCATTATTGGGCGCAAAGCCCGCCAGCAGCAGATCGGTGCGATGTGAAAGCGAAACACCTAGCTCGTGATAGGGCTGCCTCAGCGCTGGCCGCTCGCTCGGTCGGCGATAGATGGAAAGATCGTCCCGCCGCGTGGCTGTCCTCAAGGCTGTTTGCGCGATCTGATCACGCTCCGCTCGTCCGCCAAGCATCGGGCGGACGAGGATGGCGATCGCATCTGCGACCGTCAGGGCGACCTCTAGTCGAGGGGCCGTCATCCCGCGCTCACGCCGCGGCGGAGGGCAGGGTCTCTTTCCGAGCGACGGGAGCCGGCTCCTGCTCGGTTTGAACCGCCTGGGCAGGTGCGCCGACCCACGACGTTCCTTGCGGGATGGCCTCACCCTTCATGACCAGGGTCAGCAGTCCGATCTCGGCGAAATCGCCCACATTGGCCTCGTAAAGCACGGTGCTGCCTGAGCCGATGGAGACGCCGTCGCCGATCGTGATGCGGCCGACCTTCATGATACGGTCTTCATAGAGATGGGTCTGCGGGCAGGAGCCCATATTGAGGACGGCGTGGTCGCCGATATGGGTGCAATCGAATTCGCAGATATCGGTGCTGTTGATCCATGCTCCCTGGCCGATCTTGGCGCCGAAGGGACGGAGCAGCCAGGGCAGGAACGGCGTGCCGCGCAGATAGTCGAGCAGCATCTTGCTGGCGAGACCGCCGTAGAAGACCGCGACGGCTTCGGTGCGCATGGCCCACCATGACCACATCGGCCGGTTCATCGGCTTGTAGGTACCAATCAGCGTCCATTTGAATGCGACGGCAACGAGGTAGAGGATGCCGGAGGTGGCAAGGCCCGCAGCCATCAGCGTCCAGAAAAGGCTGTCCCAGGCACCGTTGTCGATTTCGCTGGCTAGCATATCGGACATGGCGAGTGCCATGACGATGAGGATGGCGGTCGGCAGCGACGTGTGCATGGCCTCGAACAGGATGCGCACAAGGCGCATGCGGAGCGGCGGTGCATAGGTGGTGTTCGCAGCCGCCTGCAGCCTTTCGCGCGTCGGGAACTGGAAGGCGGGGCTGCCGCACCAGGTTTCGCCCGATTTGACGTGCAGGGAATCGGGCAGGCGCGTCTTAATGCCGATAAGCGAATCGCTCTCGATCACGGCACCCTGCGAGATGACGGAGGAGTTGCCGAAGAAGCAGCGATCACCGGTCTTCAGGCGCTTGAGTATCATCCAGCCGTTCTGGATTTCCTCGTCGCCGAAGATGGTCTCGTCACCGATGAAGTTGTCGCGGCCCATTTCGATAAGGTCGTATCGACCGGCGAAGTTTGCCGAGATCTCCGTGCCCTTGCCGATCTTGGCCCCCATCAGGCGGTACCAATTGCGCATGAAGACGGTGGCGTAGAGCGAATTCAGGGTTTCCAGCATGGCCTCGGTGGTCAGGCCGACGACCCATTTGCGGAAATAGAGATTGCCGAAAATGGAATAGCGACCCGGCACGACGCGAGGCAACAGTACCCATCTGAGCGCCACGACGACAGCCATCGACACGACGATCAGCAGGAAGGCGGCCGGCCAGGAGAGCGCGGCGATCATACCCCAGGACAGGGCCTCATCGGAGCCGGGCGCGTAGATCTGCTGTACGGCGGAGAACAGATAGAAGGCCGGGAAGATCGGCAGCAGGCCGACGACGAGGCTGAGATTGTAGGCAACGAAATAGGCCGCGAACTGGAAGACGCGCCCGACGGTACCAAGCTCCGGATGGGCGGGCATCTCTTCGTGCTCGGCGTGCCCGGTCTGGCGGGCGGGCGAGCCATCCCAGCGCGTATGGGCTTCGACATGGGTGCCGGCGGCAATCGCCGTCAGATCGCCGATGACGGCGCCGTCATCGATCTTGACATTGTGGCCGATGACGGAGCCGTTGCCGATCTGCACGCCTTCGCCGATATCGATCGTGCCGACATGGATCTCATTGCCGATGACTTCGACATTGGCGAGCTTGATCTTGACACCGAGGCTGGATCTCGCGCCGATGCGCACAAGGTCGATCGCGCCTTCCTCGAACTCATCGATCATCGCATCCTTGCCGACTTTGGCGCCGAGTGCGCGCATATAGACGCGGATAAGCGGCGAACCTTTCAGGAATTTCGGAGCGGTGAGCTGAACGATGCGCTGCATCAGCCAGATGCGGAAATAATAGGTGCCCCACAAGGGATAGACACCGGGCCGCGTGCGGCCGATGACAAGCCATTTGAGGGCAACGACGACCAGCTTCTCACCGAGATTGAGAGCCAGATAGACGCCGCCCAGAATGAGGATTTCATTCCAGACCGACGCGCCGTCATCGATCAGCAGGATGGAGGCGAGCAGTAGGCCGATCCATTGTAGCGTTGCGATCGCGACGATGAAGGGTAGCACCACGGCCTGAGCAAGACCGCAGAGAAAGCGCCGGCGCCACGGAGCCGGCTCGAAATTCTTGCGCTCCTGTCCGGAAGCGCGCTCCGCGCGCTGCTCCAGGATCGCCGCGATGCCGCGCAAAGTGCGGCCGGCATAGACGTCGCGCAGGGCGATGCTGGCGAGCAGCGGGATCTTACGCACTTCGGAAACAAACCGGGCCGCCAGCATGGAATGGCCGCCGAGCTCGGTGAAGAAATCCGCCTCGAAGCTGATGGAGCGCAGCCGAAGCGCTTCCGTGGCGGCCTTGAGTAGCTGTGCTTCCGTCCATGTGCGCGGCGGCTCTTGTGCCTGGGTCGGCTGATCGGTCACCAGCGGGATGGCGGCAAGCGTCTTGCGATCGATCTTGCCGGAAGGAAGCCGCGGCAGCGAGACATGGCTATGCCAGGCGGCGGGCACCATGTAGGGCGGCAGCTTGGCTGCAAGCACGGCGCGCGCCTTGTCGCGATCGAAGCTGCTGCCCGTGGTAACGACGTGGGCAACCAGCATGTCCTCGCCATCCGGCGGACGATGCACGACGACGGATGCGGCCTTCACGTCGGGAAGCTCGCCCACGACGGTTTCGATCTCGCCGAGCTCGATGCGATAGCCGCGAATCTTGACCTGGTCGTCGATGCGCCCGAGGAAATGGAGCTGCCCTTCCTCGTCCATCAGCACGGCGTCGCCGCTGCGGTAAAGCATCGGGTCGTCATGACCGGCGAAGGGATTGGCGATGAACTTCGCGGCTGTCAGCTGCGGCAGGTTTCTGTAGCCGGCAGCGACACCCGGTCCGCCGATCAGCAATTCACCGGTATCGCCGCGTGCCACGAGTTGCAGGTTTTCGTCGACGACATAGGCGGTCGTGTTGGCGATCGGCCCACCGATCGTGATCGGCCGGGATGGATCGAGTTCGGCGTAGGTTGCAACCACCGTCGTCTCGGTCGGGCCGTAGGTATTGATCAGGCGCCGGCCGGCTTTCGAAAAGCGGCTGACGATCGCCGGAGGGCAGGCTTCGCCGCCGACGATGATGACGCGCAGGCTTTCGACATCGCGCTCCAGCATGGTGAGCAGCGTCGGCACGGTGTCGATGACCGTGATCTTTTCTGCTTCCAGTACATCTGCGAGCCTGTCGAGTTCGGCCATAACGGCAGATGTCGCAACCTTCAATGTCGCGCCGACCAGATAGGGAACGAATATCTCCTCGAGCGAAAGATCGAAGGCGACCGAAGCCTGTTGAAGAACGACGTCCGATTCGACCATGCCGAGGACATCGTTGCCTGCTCGCAGATAGTGGCAGATATTCCGGTGCGTGATGACGATGCCCTTCGGCTTGCCCGTGGAGCCGGAGGTGTAGATCGCATAGGCGGGATCGCCATGCGTGGCGGCACGCGGCGCGATGCCATCATTGTCTTCTGCGAGCAGTCCCTTGAGGATCAGGGTCTGGCCGTCGAATTCGGGGGCAAGGGCCGCCTTCTCATCATGGGTCAGCAGCCATTTCGCGCCGCAATCGGCGAGGCTGACTGCCACGCGGTCGGCAGGGGCCGCGGCATCGAAGGGAATATAGGCAGCTCCGGCCTTGAGAATCGCCAGAAGTGCGACATGTAGCTCGAGGGAACGCTGGAACCACAGACCGACGAAGTCACCCGGACCAATGCCACGACGGCTGAGTGAACGCGCTGCCTCATCGGAAAGCCGGTCCAGTTCGGCATAGGTCATCGCCTGGTCGGTTCCGATCAGCGTGAGTGCCGTCTTGTTTGGGCTGCGGGCAACCGTTGCCTTGAAGATGTCCACCAGGGTTTCATTGCGGACGAATTCAGGCCGAATGCCGCCTGAGGAAACTGAAAGGCTGGCATTTGGGGTAATCGACGAAATCTGGATAGTCATGGTAACTTCTGCGGAACGAAACTCGGCACGATCAGCGTGCCATCTGCCCATGCTTATACACCCTTCAATTTGCAGCTCTCTTACGGGCGTTGTCAGTGAATTGTAATGTTGGGAAAGCTATGCTTGGTTCGCTTCAGGGCGAACCCTGCGTGCCAGCTCGAAAGAAGGATTGATATCGTTGCGCATATTCGGGCGAAGAGCCGGCTGGCCCCGCTGGCTGTCCGTTCTCTTGGTGGCGGTTCCGCTAAGCTTGCCAGGTATGGAGGCATTCGGTCGCATACATAACAGTGTTCTGGTCGAAGATGCCGGCAGTTTGCGGCCGCTGCGCGACATCTATGCGGTCGTTGCGCGCGAAATGCCGGGAAAGGTGCTTCGTATCAAACGGGTTCGCCGAGCTGGGCGTCAGGCCTATGCCGTGCGCGTGTTGAAGCCGGATGGCAAACGTGGTGATATAGTGCTCGACGGCGCAACGCTTGCCGTGATCGAGAGACGCTGAGAATGCGCATTCTGATTGCTGAGGATGAGCCCAGTATCGTGGCGGACATGCGCCGCTGCCTGGAGGATCAGCATTATGTCGTCTCGACCGTGAGCAATGGCGAGGAAGCCTGGTATCGCGGCGATATCGAGCATTTTGATCTCGTCATCCTCGATCTCGGACTTCCGAAGCTTGATGGCCTGACGGTTCTGCGGCGCTGGCGCGCGGAAAAGCGGGGTATGCCTGTTATCATACTGACGGCGCGCGACGGCTGGCGCGACAAGGTCGACGGCATGGATGCGGGTGCCGACGATTATCTGACCAAGCCCTTCCGCATGGAGGAGCTTCTGGCCCGCGTGCGCGCCCTCATGCGCCGCGCCGCCGGGCAGTCCTCCCCGATCCTTTCCAATGGCGTGCTGGAGCTCGACACGCGCCAGCGCACCGTTTCGTTTCGCGGGCAGCCGGTTCAGGTGACCGCGCTGGAATACCGGCTTCTTGCCTATCTGATGCACAATGCCGGCACCGTGCTTTCCCGAACGCAGATCGCCGACAGCATTTATGACGAAGAGACGGAGCTTCTGTCGAACGCGCTCGAAGTGGTCGTCGCACGCCTCAGGCGCAAGTTCGACGGCACCGTCATCGAGACCCGGCGCGGCCAGGGCTACATTATCCCGCGCGAGGCGCCGCCGTCATGACACCGTTCTCGCTGCGAGGGCGGTTGCTGCTGGGTTCAGTGGTGGCGATCATCGTTGCAACCTTTCTCGCCGGGGTCGGCATCAATGCCATTTCCGGGCTGGCCGTCAGAGCTCTCGCCCTCTCGGAGATAGACGAGGAGTTGCGCGTTCTTCTCGCCGCGGTCGATATCAATTCGTCCAATCAGCTCTTCCTTGATGACACGCCGACTGATCCCCGCTTCGGCATTCCGAATGGTGGCTTCTATTGGCAGGTCGGCCGCAATGGCACTGTCGAGCTGCGCTCCCAATCACTCTGGGAGCAGAACTTGCCTTGGCTGCGTGCCCGGCCTCGCGATGCCGGACGGGCGACGGATATGAAAGGGCCAAATGGCAGCCGTCTTCTCGCCGTCGAACGGTCCATTTCGATCCCCTCGGCCACGGGCGACCAGATGGTCGATATCGTCATGGCGCTCGACAACAGCGAGCTTGCACCGGCGCGCTGGCGCTTCTTCTATGCCATGGCGCCCTCTCTTGGCGTGCTGTCAGTCGCCCTGATCGGGGCAGTCGTGGTATTCTTGCGATATGGGCTGCGGCCGCTCAATGACCTGCGCACGGCCCTGATGGCGGTGCAGGAGCGGTCCGCGCGCAAGATCACTGGTCAGTTTCCGCGGGAAGTCCAGCCTCTCGTGGACGACCTCAACGGGCTGCTCGCATCGCGTGAAACTCAATTGACACAGGCGCGTGCGCGCGCCGGCGATCTCGCGCATGGCCTGAAGACCCCGCTCGCGGCGCTTGAGGCGACCGCGCGTATTCTCTCCGAAGAGGGTATGTCGGAGCGGGCTGCGGCGATTCAGACGGAGGTGAGCCGGATGGAGGCGCAGATCAAGCGAACGCTTGCGCAAACCCGCGCAAGCCTCGCCGCCGCCCATACCGTTGGCGTCATGGATGCCAGCGCCGATCTCCAGAAGATCATCTCGGTCATGCGGCGTCTCTCGGCCGAGCGGAAAATCGATTTCGAGCTCGTGGCGCCGCCGGAGATGTGGCTGGCGATCGACGAGGCGGATTTTGCCGACATTACCGGCAATCTGATCGACAATGCCAGGAAATGGACGGCTGGCAGGGTCAAGGTTCGCCTGTCGCAGCTGCCCGAGGGCGTGGAGCTGTGCATCGAGGACGATGGCCCAGGCCTGCCCGAGGATGCGGAAATGGCTTTCATCCGGCGCGGCAGGCGACTCGACGAAAGCATCGCCGGAACCGGCTTCGGCCTGGCGATCGCCAAGGATCTGGTCGAAGCCTATGACGGCAAGCTGACGCTCGCCCGCTCCAGCCTCGGAGGGCTGTCCGTCACCGTCAATTTGCCGACGCGGCTGGTCAAGGACAAGCAGACGGCGCTGGAAAACTAGTTCGCTATAGGCTCAAGCATTGCCGCCCGCCTTCTTGCTTTGGCAAGGCAGGCGGACGGATTGAATTTGGACCTTGTCGCCTCAGGCCGCGCGTCGGGTGCGTGTTTCGTTGGCGGCCTGCTCGCTAATGCGAAACTGTGCGAGCAGCTCGTTCAAGGTCGCGGCTTCCGACGCCAGGCCGTGGCTCGCGGCCGTCTGCTGCTCGACCATGGCGGCGTTCTGCTGCGTGCCCTGATCCATGGTGTTGACCGCCGTGTTGATCTCCTGGAGACCTGTCGACTGTTCGCGCGAGGCTCGCACGATCGCTTCGATGTTGCGGTTGATCTCCTGAACGTCCCGCACGATCACCTCAAGCGCTTCGCCCGTCTGGTTAACGAGGGTAACGCCGTTCTTCACCTGTTCGCCGGAGGCGGTGATCAGGGACTTGATCTCCTTGGCCGCCTGCGCGGAGCGCTGTGCGAGCTCGCGGACTTCCTGCGCGACCACGGCGAAGCCCTTGCCCGCGTCGCCGGCACGTGCGGCTTCGACACCGGCATTCAGCGCCAGAAGATTGGTCTGGAAGGCGATGTCGTCGATGACGCCGATGATGTTGGAGATCTCGCCGGAGGATTTTTCGATCATGTTCATGGCGCCGACGGCCTTTTCGACGATCTCGCCGGATTTTTCCGCGCCGCCGCGAGCTCGCGTGACGAGTTGGCCGACTTCTTCTGCCCGGCGGGCACTATCCTTGACCGTTGTCGTGATTTCCTCGAGGGCTGCCGCGGTTTCCTCGACAGAAGCGGCCTGTTGCTCGGTGCGGCGTGCAAGATTATCCGCGGCGGCGCGGATTTCTCCCGCACCGGTGTCGATTGCCCGGGCATTGCGCCCGACGGTCGCCATGGCGTCGTGCAGCCGTGCGACCGACGTATTGAAGTCGGTCCGCAGGCGCTCGAGATCACCGGCAAAGGGAACGTTGATGCGATGGACGAGATCGCCATTGGCGAGACGGCCAAGCCCATCGGCGAGCGACTGCACGGCGGAAGCGATCTGTTCCTCCTCACTGGCCCTGAGGGCTTCGCGGTCGCGCCGCTCCCGCTCGCTCAGCATCCGCGTATCTTCAGCCTCCTTCGCAAGGCGGCCACGCTGAATCATGTTGTCCCTGAAAACGGCGACTGCCGCGGCCATGCGCCCGAGCTCATCCTTGCGATCGGTTCCCGGAATTTCGGCGGACACGTCACCGCCGGCAAGCTTGCCCATGGCGCTCGTCATCTGCAGGACTGGGCGGACCACCAATCTCGACAGCAGCATCGCCAGGACGCCGATCAGGGCGACGACGCCGATAGCAGTCGCGGCAGCCGCAGCAATCCGGAATTTGGCGACGCCGGCAAAAGCAGCATCGCGGTCGATCTGCACGCCGAGATACCAGTCGGCGCGCGGCAAGCCTTGAACGGGCAGGAAGCTGACAAGGACGGACTTGCCGTTGAAGATCGTTTCGGAAATGCCGGAGCCGATCGCAGGCGTTGCCTGCGGAAAGGCATCGGCGAGCTTCTTGGTGACCAGCTGCTGATCCTGATGGACAAGAATGGTTCCATCGTTCTTCACCAGGAATGCCGAACCTTTGCCGCCCATGGTGACCGACTTGATCATGGAGACGAGCGAACCGAGCGAGAAGTCGCTCGCGGCGACGCCGAACAGCTTGCCATCGCGCTTGACCGGCATGGCGGCGCTGATGATGAGGTTGCCCGTCGAGGCGTCATTATAGGGATCGGTCAGGACCAGCTTGTCGGCCTTCACGGCATCCTTGTACCAGGGCCGCTTGCGCGGGTCGTAATCCGCCGGAAGCGGCTGGTTGGGAACGCTGGTGAAGACGCCCTGCTCGTCTCCGACATAGGTGGACATGAATTCGCGCAGCAGAACGGGATTGTCGAAAGCGCTGCTGATGCCGGCCGGATTTCCGGCCTTGGCGGCGGCATTGGCGGCAAGTTCGGTCAGCATGACGCGCGCGCCCAGCCAGTTCGAAATACTCTGCGACGCCTGAAGGCCGGAGGATTCGATCTCTCCCTTGACCGCTTCGCTGGCGGCCGTGCGCTGAAGGCTGTCTATGTAAATTGAAAAACCGGAGAGGACGGCGATGACGACCAGAGATGCCACCACCAAAATTTTCGTCATCAAATTGAAACGGGTTTGCACGGGATCGGTCCTTTACGGTGATCCAGCGTGTCGATGATTGAAGAAGCCGACACGCCGGATGGGCCAAACGTCATGGTCATTCCCGCAAATGCCGTCATGGCGCCGCGAATGTCTTGATGAGACATGCGGTCAGATATGCTTGAGAAGCGTTAAGGCGCCTTTAATCATGATCGATCAATGGCAGTTGCGATGTTGGTTTATCAAGGATGAGACAGCGGGAACGGGTCTCGCTGCGGTCGGCGGAACCGGGCTGAATCCTTGACCTACACAGTGTTCATGACCGCACTAAATTGAGATTGAATTCAAGTGCGTGCTGCATGTTTGCCCGAACTGCTGGCGCTAATGGAGCCTCGTTGCCGTTGAAGACGTGGCCGTGCTCGGCCATCAGGTCCAGTAGGAGGACGCTCGTATAAAGACGAAAAAGCCGGTCATCGGCTTGCCCGGCATGCCGGAGCCACGCAGAGACGTAGCTCACGGGGCCACCGTAGGCCATCAGTGCAGCCAGTGTTAAAGCGGCAGGATAACGTGGATCGCCAAAGCAAAGATCATCGACATCGACGATGCCGCTGAACGCGCCTTCTGGTGTCACAATCACATTCTTCGTCGTTGTGTCGTGCAGGAAAGGTATGGCTTCGGTCTTGTCGAGCTCTCCGCGTCTGTCAGCGACCTCGTGTTCGATTGCATCAACCAGCTCGACGTTAAACAATCCGGCAGACCCGATCCGCTCTCGCGAACGAGCAAGATTGGCAAATAGCACTTGAGACCATGCGCCGTGAGGCGCTTGTTCCGCTCGTGCGGCATATCCGTAGCGTCCTGCGGATATGATTCTTCCTGTAATGGCCTGAGCATGCGCCACGCTCGAAGCAATCCCATTCAGCTTCTCTTCCGAGAGATTCAAGATGACCGACCCCAGATCCATGCCGGGAAAGCGTTCTAGCAGAAGCCAGGGAAACTCTGCGTCGATATTTTCGGCCAGAATGGCTGGTAGCGGCACACCTCCGGGCCGCAATAATCTCGAAAGATAAACTGCACCGGCCATTTCAGCCCGAGCCGACGGATCACCGATGCGCACGACGGCTGGAGGCCGGTCAGCGAACTGAAGATCGAAGACATAGTGCCGTGCACCGGTTGTGAACCGTCTGACAGCAACCGGCGTGCAACCGATGACCCCTGAGGCAATTGCGGCGGCAAGCGCGGCATCCGGTGTGCGCCGCATTGGTGTTTTCTGTTTCATGTATGAGTGGGCCTATGCTTGAGGTGGAGCATCGGTTGCAAATTCTCAACTTGCGATCGCCTTCAGGTATCTCTCCGCAGAACGTTCCACCACGCGGTTGCCGTCGATCTCGATCGTTCGGCCGGGGAATGCGCCGTAGATCGCTTCGAAACGATAGGGTCGGATGGCTTCCGATATCGCCGTCACGACCTTGGCATCAAGCGGAACGAGGTTTGGGTAACTGCGCATGAAGCTGACGAACTTGCGGTCCATGGTCACCTGCATCGTGTCGCCGACGAAGAGCGCGCCGCGCCCGCCTTCGAGCCAGGGGCAATGGAGCACGCAACTGCCGTCGAAATGGCCGCCGCAGCGGATCATGGTTGCCTGGCCAATCGACAGTGTCTCGCCTGTCCATGGACGTAGCGCCGCATCGCGCCTTTGCACCCATTCGCTATCGTCGGCATGGATATGGATCGGTATGCTGCCGCAGGTGGCACTCCATTCGGTCATCGACGAATAGAAATGAGGGTGAGAGATCGCGATCGCGCTTAAGCCGCCCATGGCGGCGATCCGTGCCTTGCTGGGCTCGTCGATAAGGCTGAGGCAGTCCCAGAGGATATTGCCGTCAGGTCCTTCGATCAGAAAGGCGCGCTGGCCAATGCCGAAATCGGGTGAGATCTGCAGACTGTGGACGCCTTCCGCTTCCTCGTTCCAGATTACCTGATGCTTCTGGCCGAGGCCCGCCATGTCGGTCCATTCCTGTCCCGATTGAGGTACGAACTGGCGCTCGTCTTCGCAGATTGGGCAGGCCAGAGGTGGTCCGTCGCCTTCGCCGAACTGCGTGCCGCATGTGATGCAGATAAAATGCGTCATCTCGAACTCCTCGCCAGTCTGCCTTTCCAACCTGCGGCCACGGACCCGTCGCACGGCAAGCGGAGGCTTCGGTGCTATATTGGCCAGACCTTGGACAGATCAAAGCAAAAAGGCGAGGCAACAACCCTCAGACGATCTCATTGGAGACAGAAAATCGTCGCTTTCAGGCCGACCTTTCCTGGGAAAATGGATATTCCTAACGAATGGTGATAGGATTTATGGTAATCTTATCACCATGATTTTTAATGTAAAAATTCTTATTTCATTGATTTATGACAATCTCGCCTTGCAAAAGGCGCGAAGACAAAGAAACATAGTCGGCTAATGAAAGTTTAGATAATCGCGATATTGATGCCCGGCATCGTAGGCATATGGAGGACCACTATGGCGCTTATTTTCGGCCTCATCGCTCTGGCCGGTCACATCGCCCTTTTGCTTTGGGGCACGCGCATGGTCCAGACCGGTATCCAGCGCGCCTTCGGCCCCGATCTGCGCTCCTTTCTCGGCCGGGCGCTCAGCAATCGCACGAAGGCATTTTTTGCCGGGATCGGCGTCACCGCCATCCTGCAGAGCAGTACCGCTACCGGCCTGATGGCCTCGGGCTTTGCCGCCGGCGGGCTGGTGGATCTCGTGCCGGCGCTTGCCGTCATGCTGGGCGCCAATGTCGGCACGACCCTGATCGTTCAGGTGTTATCTTTCAATGTCGCGGCGGCTTCGCCGGCGCTGATCCTGATCGGTGTCCTGATGTTCCGCCGAACCGGGAATTCACGCGTGCACGATCTTGGCCGCGTCATGATCGGACTTGGCTTCATGCTTTTGGCACTGCATCAGCTCCTCGACCTGATGACGCAGTATGAGGGGTCGAAGGCGCTCGCCTATGTCCTTGATGCGATCGCCGCGACGCCGGTGCTGAGCATGCTTCTCGCAGCCATTCTGACATGGGCTGCCCATTCCAGCGTGGCCGTGGTGCTGCTCATCATGTCGCTTGCAAGCAAGGGGCTCGTCGATGTCGATCAGGCCTTTGCTCTCGTTCTCGGCGCCAATCTCGGCACCGCGATCAACCCACTCATCGAAGGGCAGTCGGGAGCGGATCTATCGGTGAAGCGTTTGCCCATTGGCAATATGCTGACACGCATTGTCGGTGTGATCGCGATGATCGGCCTGTTGGAGCCAGCCGCACGTCTGTCGGCGATGATCGATAGCGACAGCGCGCGAGCTGTCGCCAATTTTCATACCGCCTTCAATGTCGTTTTGGCCTTGGTGTTCATGCCGTTATTGCGGCCCTATGCCGATCTATTGACCAAATTGCTGCCGCAGAAGATCGACGAGGCCGATCCGACGCGCCCGAGATATCTTGATCCGGCGGCCAAGGAAACGCCCGTGGTTGCTCTCGGCGCGGCAGCGCGCGAGGCGCTGAGACTGGTGGACGTGCTCTCGGAAATGCTTGCGGGCGCCAAGTCCGCCTTATCGGACACGGATCGAAAGGCGCTGACGCGATTGCGATCGCTGGACAATATCCTCGACAGCCTGAACACGGCGGTAAAGACCTATCTGACATCGATCGATCCCGACGAGCTTGGAGAAGCCGACCGGCGGCGCCTGAACGAGATCCTGCTGTTTTCGATGAACATGGAACATGCCGGCGACGTGCTCGACCAGAACCTTCTGCCGCACCTGGCAAAACGCCTGCGCCGAGGTTTGAGTTTCTCCAAGGAAGGACAGCTCGAACTGGCGACATTGTTCGACCGATTGCAGTCGAACCTCCAGACGGCGGCTGCCCTGTTCATGACGCAGAATGAAAGTGCCGCCCGCATGCTGGCGGAGGAGAAGGTGATTTTCCGCAAGGCGGAGCGCGAGGGGACGGAAGCCCATTTCCAGCGCTTGCGCCAGGGTGGGATCGAGACCGCCGAGACCAGCTCGCTTCACCTCGACCTTCTGCGCGACCTCAAGCAGATCAACTCCCACCTCGTCGCCGCCGCAGCCTATCCCGTCCTGGAAGAGCGTGGCGAACTTTTGCAGAGCCGGACACCAAGCCCGGTGCCACCGGTTGCAGTGACTGCACATGACTAAAAGACCTATCTCAGCCGTCTGTCGGGCGGCTGGGCCGGAATGCGCGGCGCCGATGTGGCTTCGATATGCCCATTGGTGACAGCTGTCCTGTCGGTCGCAGCGCTGTGCCATCAAAAGTTCCTTTGACCCCATCGTGAGAGCCATCGTGTAGGGAGGTAGTCAGCCAAACGCAGCCATTATCCATTGGATTGCGGGAGGTGCTCCGAAATACCGAGTTCTCGCATGGATCTGCCGAAGATAAAGACACTGATCGATTTTGTTGGACGATCCAACGTTACCGAACTCACGGTAACGGAAAGGGATGTCACGGTTCGGATCTTCCGAACGCCCAATCCGACGGATTCGTTCGCGCCAGCGCAGGTGGCCGCCAGCGCAGCAACCGGTCATGCTCAACAAGGCGGCGATGTTTCATCACAAGGCACGGCCGTCACCGTGGCGGCGCCGATCTTCGGCGTTCTGCATCGGGCGGCCGCACCCGGGCAGGAACCTTTCGTTGAGATCGGCGACATTGTGGAGGAGGGGCAGACGCTCTTCATCATCGAAGCGATGAAGGTCTTCAACAAGATCGCAGCCCCGCGGGCCGGCCGCATCAGGCAGATCACCCAAATAGATGGCGGCGAAGTCGAGACGGGCGACATGCTCGCGGAGATCGTGTGATGGCGGAATCTCTCGACAGGGTGGGGTTGGCACGCCGCCGTTTCGATACGGTCCTGATTGCAAATCGCGGCGAAATTGCCGCGCGCATTCAGCGGGCCTGCCGCGAACTCGACTTGAAGACGGTGGCGATTTGCTCTGAAGCCGATAGGCAGGCACCTTACGGCGAGACCGCCGACACCTTTCTGTGCATCGGTCCGGCGAACGCAGCCGGCAGTTATCTCAATCAAAATGCGATCCTCCTTGCGGCGCAACTGACCGGAGCGGGTGCGATCCACCCCGGCTACGGCTTTCTATCCGAGAACGCTGCCTTTTCCGAAGCCGTCGAGAAAGTCGGCCTCGCATTCATTGGGCCGAACGCTTCCTCGATTGCGATCATGGGCGACAAGATATCGGCGAAACGGGCAATGATCGCTGCCGGTGTGCCCTGCGTGCCTGGTCCCGATACATCGCTTCCGGATGATCCGGCGTCGGTCGAGCAGATCGCCCAGGAGATCGGCTATCCCGTGATCATCAAAGCCGCCGGCGGCGGAGGAGGCAGAGGGATGCGGGTGGTTCCGGGCGCAGGCGAGCTGCACGAGGCCATCGTCCTGACACGGGAAGAGGCTCGCCAGGCTTTCGGCTCTCCGGCGCTCTATATGGAGAAGTTCCTCCAGCATCCGCGTCACATCGAAATTCAGGTGCTCTGCGATATCCATGGCAATGCCGTCTGGCTCGGGCATCGCGATTGCTCGATGCAGCGCCGGCATCAGAAGGTGGTGGAGGAGGCCCCGGCGCCCGGGATCTCTTCGGAAGCGATCGAGCCCGTCGGCCTGGCCTGCGTGGAAGCCTGCCGGCAGATCGGCTATCGCGGCGTCGGAACCTTCGAATTTCTCTACGAGAATGGCTCCTTTTACTTCATTGAAATGAACACGCGCCTGCAGGTCGAGCATCCCGTCACCGAGATGACCAGCGGGATCGATATCGTTCAGGCGCAGATAATGGTCGCCCAGGGCAATTCCCTCGAAATGCGCCAGGATGATGTGGCATGTATCGGCCATTCGTTCGAATGCCGCATCAATGCCGAGGACCCCGAAAATTTCTTGCCTTCGGCAGGTACGATCTCCGATCTGGCGCTGCCGGAAGGACCGGGCATCCGGGTCGATACCCATATTCATGCCGGCTATCGCGTCTCGCCCTATTATGACTCGCTCATCGCCAAGCTGATCGTTCATGCGCCTACCCGGGCAGACGCGATGACAAGAATGCGCGAGGCGCTTGCCGCCATCCGGATAGACGGGATTTCCACCAACCTGCCATTGCTGCGCGCGTTGTTCGAGGATGAAGGCTTTGCCCGCGGCGGGACCGATATCCACTATCTGGAGCAATGGCTTCGCCGGAGGAGCGCGGCATGAGCGCGGTCGACTTTAGCGATCCTTCGATCATCGCGGCCTTGGCCGATGCGCTGACGGCGGCAGGCGTCGATGGTCTGGAAATTTCGCGGCCGGGCGCCAATCTGCGTATCGTGGTTTCGAAGGCTGGGCATGCTGAAATCAGCCTGACGGGAAACGCACAGCCTCAGCCGGCGATACCATTGGCGGTGGCCAAAGCGCCAATGGCGGGCCACTTCTATCCTTTGCATCCTTCGGATTCCGATGGAACCGGGCATCTTCCGCGCGCTGTCTCCAGCGAGGATGTGATCGGGTTCATCCGCATCGGTTCCGTCCTGCTTCCCATTCTCGCCGGCAGGTCCGGTTTGCTGGCCAGGCAATTGGTCGAGCCTGAAGCCCTGGTCGGATTCGGGGATCTCCTGTTCGAAATCGAGCCGCTGCCATGATCGCCACCTCGAACACCGTCACATCGTCGCGCGAAATCGTTCCCGCCTCCAAGGGCCGGGCCAGGATCTCCTGTATTGGCACCCGATCTTTCCTGCTCGAAGCGCCCGGCGAATTCGATCTGCCTGCGCAGCGGTGGATCTGGGCCCTGGCGCAAACGGTGAAGGGCTGGACCGATATAGCGGAAGTGATCCCCGGGATGACCAATCTTCTAGCGATCTTCAAGGAGACGCCCGAGGATCCCGAATTGGTGGCGGGCCGGCTTCTTGAAGCATGGAACAAGGCCGATAGCCTCGATCTGGCGGGAAAGATCATCGAAATCCCCGTTCACTATGGCGGCAGCTATGCGATTGATCTTCCCGCGATCTGCGATTTTTGCGGCTTGAGCGACCGTGAGGTCGTGCGCATCCACTATGAGGCGAGTTACCGCGTCTTTGCTCTGGGAAGCGCCCCCGGTTTTGGCTACCTGCACGGGCTCGACCCGCGCATCTACATGCCGCGCAAGACCGTTCCGTCGCTCAGGATGGAGAAGGGCAGCGTGACGATCGGGGGGATGCAGACAGGCGTTGCGGTGCTGACAGGCCCGAACGGGTGGAACTCGCTCGGACATGCGGATCTGCAGATGTTCGATCCGGCCTCCGCGACGCCAGCCCTGATGGCGCCCGGCGATACGGTGCGTTTTCTGCCGGCAAGGATCGAGCTATGATCGAAATCATTGAAACTGGCCCATTCAACACGGTTCAGGATCTCGGCCGCCCCGGTTATCGCGATATTGGCGTCACGGCCAGCGGCGCGATGGACCCCCTTGCGGTGAAGATCGGCAATATCCTCATTGGCAATGACGACGACGCGGCGGGAATAGAGGTCCAGACCTTTCCGTTCAAGCTGCGGTTCGAGACGGGTGGCATCTTTGCCGTCACGGGCGCGGATGGCAGCCCCACGCTGGACGGAAGGGAGCTGCGTTCCTGGTGCACCCACGTCGCCGAGCCGGGTCAGCTTCTGGAGGTAAGGCAGCCGCCCCGGTTAGCGCGCGCCTATATCGTGTTCCGCGGAGGGCTGGATGTGCCGGTTCTCATGGGCTCGCGCAGCACATCCCTGCGCGGTGGCTTCGGCGGCAATGCCGGTCGAGCGCTCGTCAGGGGCGATAGGATTGAATTTGGCGCGGCCGCCGATGAGCTCTCATTGCCGGCTGGTGGTCTTGCCGTCGTCGAGCCGGCGGTGGCGCTGCGTGATGTCTTTCCGGCCCCAACCGATGGCGTGCTGTCCATCCGTGCGATCGTTGCTGGCGAACATGAGCTGTTCGCCTCGGAAGGCGAGGCCTTCTGGGGTCAGGTCTGGCGCATATCGTCAAGCAGCGACCGCACCGGCTATCGACTATCCGGCGAACCCATAAGGCCGATGTCGACGGTCGAGATGCGCTCTCATGGCGTGGTGCCTGGCGTGATTCAGGTCCCGCCCGGCGGTGAACCGATCATTCAGATGAGCGATGCCAATACCGCGGGCGGCTATCCGAAGATCGCCGGCGTCGTCGAATGCGATCTGTGGCGGCTCGGTCAGGCACGGATCGGAAGCCGGTTGCGGTTCGTCCGTGCGACACATGCCGAGGCACGCGCCGTGGAGCAGGCCATGACCGGCTACGTCGAGGATATCAGGCGGACGTCGCAGATGGTCAAGCGTGCTTTGAAGGCAATGGTCTGATGAGAGTGGCGGGGACCAAGAGGAGGCGCGGGTGAAAATCGATCTGAATTCCGACATGGGGGAAGGTTTTGGTCCCTATCGGCTATGTGATGACGAAGCGATGATGAAGATCGTCTCATCGGCCAACATCGCCTGTGGTTTTCACGGGGGGGATCCGGGGACGATGGCGCGCATGGTTCGTCTCGCCAAGGAGAATGGCGTAGGCATCGGCGCGCATCCGGGGCTGCCGGATCGCGCGGGCTTCGGCCGTCGCGAGATGCCGTTCCAGCCGGACGAGCTACGGCAGCAGATGCTCTATCAGCTTGGTGCATTGACCGCCATCGCTAGGAGCGAAGGCATGACCCTTGGACATTTCAGTTTTCACGCGGCCATGGGCAATATGGTCAATCGCGATCCAGCGCTCGCCGATCTGATGATGAATGCCATTGCCAGGGTCGATCAGCGCCTCGTCGTGTTCGTGACGCCTGACAGCGAAATCGAAAGGGCGGCAAAACGCGCGAAACTCAAGACGCTGGCGCTGTTTCTGGCCGACCGCGCCTATGATGCCGGCGGCAGGCTCGTTTCCCGCGATCTGCCGGGAGCACTGGTCAAGGACGAAGCTTCCGTGCGGGCGCGAGTGCGCCGTTTCCTGACCGATGGAACCGTCGAGGCAATCGACGGCACCGCGCTTGAAATGCCGGCGAGATCGATCCTCGTGCATTCCGATACGCCCGGCTCGCTGGAGCTTGCACGAATTATCCGCAACGAAATCGAGGCCTCCGGCGCCACGCTCACACCTGCGGCTGAGCTTGCATCCTGATTGCCTCCGGAACCTAAGTTTTTCATTTCCACTGAAAGAGCACGCCAATGCCTTCCACAGCCGATCGCCTGAAGAATGTTTCCATCTCCGCTTCCGCCGCCATGACCCAACGCGCCCGCGAACTGGCCGCCAAAGGCATCAAGGTCGTCAGCCTTTCATCTGGAGAGCCGGATTTCCCGACACCGGCCCATGCGATCGAGGCAGCGCATGCTGCCGCACTTGGCGGCGATACCAAATATCCGCCGATGGATGGTACGCCGGCGCTGAAGGCTGCGATCAGCCGAAAATTCAAGCGCGACAACAATCTCGATTACGATGCGAGCCAGATCGTCGTTTCCGGCGGCGGCAAGCAGGTGATCTTCAACGCGATGCTTGCCACCTGCAATCTAGGTGACGAGGTCGTCATTCCCACGCCGTCGTGGGTCAGCTACGCCGACATCGTCAAGTTTGCCGGCGGCGTTCCGGTGGCCGTGCCTTGCTTCGAGCAGGCCGGGTTCAAGTTGCGTCCGGAAGACCTCGAGGCGGCGATCACGCCGCGCACCAAATGGCTTCTCCTGAATTTTCCGAACAATCCGACGGGCGCTGCCTGCTCGCGCGCGGAAATGGCCGCGATCGCCGAGGTCATGCTGCGTCACCCGAATGTCTGGATACTCACCGACGATATCTACGAACATCTGGTTTATGATGGTTTCGAATTCTGCACGATCGCCGATGCGGAACCGAGGCTCTACGACCGGGTCCTGACCATGAACGGCGTCTCCAAGGCCTATGCCATGACCGGTTGGCGCTTGGGATATTGCGCGAGCGGTTCGAAGGAGCTGATTGCCGCCATCAGCAACGTCAACGGTCAAAACGGCGGCGGTATTGCAACCGTCACACAGGCGGCGGCGATCGCAGCGCTGGACGGTCCGCAGGATCTCCTGCAGGAGCGGGCGGCAATCTACAGGGAAAGACGCGACTTTGTCCTCAATCAACTGTCGAAGGTCGATGGGCTACGCTGCCACAAGCCGGAAGGCGCCTTCTACATCTATCCCAACATGTCCGGCCTGATTGGCAAGACCACCAAGGGCGGACGCAAGATCGAGAGCGACGTCGATTTCGTCATGGCGCTGGTCGAAGAGCAACATGTCGCGACAGTGCAGGGTTCAGCCTATGGCATGAGCCCCTATTTCCGCATTTCCTACGCGACAAGCATGGAAAAGCTTGGCGAGGGCTGCGCCCGTATCGCCGAATTCTGCCGCGATATGCGCTAAGCCGTAATCTTGCGCGCCTCCGATCCGGTTTCCGGGTCGCAGGCCACGGGCGTCCACCTCTAAGCTTCAGACCTTCAACTGCTCGGTGAGCTCGACGAGAATATCCTTGACGGCGAATGCCGGCTCCGACAGCGAGTTCTGATCGGACGTGCAAAGTGACAGCGTTTCCTCGATTCGAGGAGAGATCAGCCGGCAGACGAGAGGCTCGCTTGATTCCGAGACGATGCGGTCGGCGATCGCTTTCGGCATGATGGTCGCGCCCAGCCCGCTTCCGACGGCACGCGCCAGGGTGCGCACGATCTCGACTTCGGCCACGACCTTCAGATTGATGCGGCTGCGTGTGAAGGCGGCATCGACGGCCCGGCGCACGAAATTGTAAGCCGGCGGCAACAGCATGGGCATCCCGTCGAGGGCACTGACCGGCACGGGTTTCTGGTCTGAATCGATCGTGAAATTACGGTGAGCGACGAGGTAGAATTCCTCCCTCAGGATCGGCTCGAAACGCACGCCCTTGATCGGCCCCGTGCCGTGGATCAATGCCATTTCCAGCCGGCCGGTCATGATCATCTGGCTATAGGTCTGGCCGACGCTCTCCGTCAGATGAAGCAGAATCCCCGGGTGCCTCTTTCGTGTCTCCGCCAGAAGATCGACCGAAAGCGTGGCGGCGCTGCTGAAAGGCACGAGACCGACCGAAACGCGTCCGGCAAGCGAATTGCCGGCGGCGGCGGCATCGGCTTGCGCCTGTTCCATCTGGCGCAGAATGATTTGTGCGTGCCGATAAACCGCGTGTCCGGCATCGGTCATGCTGACGCCCTGCTGGCTTCGGATCAGGAGCTTCTGGCCGAAATGTTCCTCGAGCGCCGCCAGTTGCTGGCTCAGAGCCGGCTGCGCGAGATGCAGGATATCCGCGGCCCGCGTGATACTGCCGCTATCGACGATGGCGATGAAGGATTTGAAGCGTCTGATATCCATGGCATTCGTACTGTTCTGTCTTTGCCGGGCATGTTTGCAGACACGCATCTGTTTTGCAACGCGGGCCGATGTCGGAAAAACCTGCGCATCGCTGCAAAAGTGGGGGAGACGACCCTCAGCTTTAACCGGCTCGCCTGCCGCCGGCACATCTCCATAAAACTTGCTTATTACTCCAAAAGTAATCGGTCTTAGGCAAGGAGTTGAAGCTCCGCTAATGTCCACACCAACAAAAAGGGGATCAGAATGCCATTCTCCGATTACAAGACCGCGCTGGTCACTGGCGCTTCCTCCGGGATCGGTGCCGCAGTTGTTGAGCGGCTTTGCCGCGAGGGCATTGAAGTGCATGCGATCGCTCGCAGTGCCGGTGCCCTGAAGGAACTGGCCGAGCGCACGGGATGTATCGCACACGTCATCGATGTCACGGATCGTGCCGCAATTGCCGCTCTTGCGAGCAGTGTAGAGTTCGACATTCTGGTCAATAATGCCGGCATTGACCGGCCGAGGAAATTCCTTCAGGCGGATGAAGAGGACATCGATCTCCTCATCGACGTCAATCTTCGCGCCGTTCTGCACATCTGCCGTCTGGTCGTGCCGGGGATGGTGGCTCGTGACCGCGGGCATGTCGTCAACATCTCCTCGATCGCCGGAAACTACAATTTCGGCGGCAACTCCACCTACCATGCCGTGAAGGCCGGCGTTGCGATGCTGTCGAATCAGTTGCGCATCGATGCATTCGGCAAGCGGGTCCGGGTTACCGAAATCTGCCCCGGCCGTGTCGCGACCGATATCTTCAACCACGTCCATGGCGATGACCCGAGCGTGCGCGAGCGCTTCATCGATGGGTTCGAGCTGCCGCAGGCGGCCGATATCGCCGATGCGATCGCCTTTGCGATTTCAGCGCCGGTCGCGGTCAATATCGGCCACATGGAGATCACCCCGACATTGCAGGTGATGGGCGGCCTGCAGACGGCAAAGCCGGAGACGTCCGCCGCCACCTATGATGCGGAAGGTGCGAAGCGGTGAGCGGGTTCGATCTGTCGGCCATCCTGAGGAATCCGGATTATGTCGCGATGCTCTTGCGTGGCATCGAGATGACTTTCGTCATCTATATCGGCTCCTGGCTCCTTGCGATGACGCTGGCCATCCTGCTTTTTGCCCTTCGCGTCTCGCCCCTTCGCATCGGCGATCCGATCGTGAAAGCTTACGTCTCCTATCACCGCAACGTGCCGACGCTTGTGCAGCTGATGTTCTGGTATTTCGGGATCTATACGCTGATGCCGCAAGGCATCACCGACTGGCTGGCCGATCACAATGCCGAGGCAATCTTTGCCATCATAGGTCTGGGACTGTGCCAGGCCGCCTATTTCAGCGAGGATTTGCGCTCCGGGTTGCGGTCAGTCAGCCCAGGGCAGATGGAAGCGGCCAAAGCGCTCGGGCATGGCTACATCTCGGCCATGCGTTTCGTCATCCTGCCCCAGGGCGCGCGCAATGCTCTGCCGCCGCTCATCAATCACAGCGTTTCCTTGTTCAAGAACAGTAGTCTCGCAATCGTCGTCGGTGCGTCAGAGCTTACCCACGCCGTCAAGGAAATCGACAATGTCAGTTTCCGAACCTTTGAGATCTATCTGATCGGTACGGTCATCTACCTGTTCTTCTCCCTCATTATCATGGCCTTCGGCGCATATATCTCGCTGCGCAGCGATCCGGTGCGGAGGGGGCGCGCGTGATCCAGGATATCATCAAGATCATCCATGATTATTGGCTTCTGCTGCTGATCGGCCAGTATCCCAATGGCCCGCTGGGCGGCCTTGCCAATACGCTGATCCTTTCAGCGCTGGCCATAGCACTCGCATTTCCCGTCAGCATACTGCTAGCCATGGCCCGTCTTTCCAAATGGGCAGTCCTCAGATGGCCCGCAACCGGCCTCGTCTACATCACGCGCGGCGTTCCGCTGCTGATGCTGATCCTCTGGTGCTATTTCATCGTTCCGCTATGGACAGGGGCGGATGTCCCGAGCTTCCTGATCATGCTGGTAACGCTTGTGATCTATGAGGGCGCGTTCTTAAGCGAGGTCGTGCGGGCCGGCATCGTCTCGCTCGGCCAGGGGCAGATGGATGCTGCGAGAGCGCTTGGCCACAGCTACATCGGCGCGATGCGCTTCGTGATCCTGCCGCAGGCGCTCTACAACATGATCCCGAGCATGATCTCGACGTTCGTTTCGACGATCAAGGATACGACGCTCGGTTATATCATCAATGTGCCGGATCTGACTTTCGCGGCAAGCCAGGTGAACAACCAGCTTCTGTCGCAACCCTTCCAGGTCTTCTTCATCCTCGCCGTGGTCTACTACGTGCTCTGCTGGAGCCTGACCCATGCCGCAAACAGCGTCGAACGGCGAATTGCCCGTCGACGAGCCGGGCCACGGAAGATACGCCTGCGCAGCGATGTCGTCCCCCTAAAAACATTCACGGAGCAGCTATGAGCACCCCAGTTTCCGGGCCGCAGGACGGCGCTCAGGAGATCCGTCTTCACGCGGTCTGCAAGAGCTATGGTCATTATCAGGTGTTGAACAACATCGATGCCGATGTCAGTCGAGGCGAAGTCGTCGTTATTTGCGGACCGTCTGGCTCCGGCAAGTCGACCTTGATCCGCACGATCAACCGGCTGGAGGAGATCAATAGCGGTTCGATAGATTTCGAGGGAAAGAATATTCATGCCGCGATGGGCGCTGCCGAGCTCAATCGGCTGCGCAGCCGGATCGGCTTCGTCTTTCAGAATTTCAACCTGTTTCCCCATTTATCTGTCGTCGACAATGTTTCCATGTCGCCGATCCGGGTCAAGGGCGTGCCGGCGAAAGTGGCGCGCGACAAGGCGCTCGCACTGCTTGAGCGCGTCGGTCTTGCCGACAAGGCGACTACCTATCCCGGCCAGCTTTCTGGTGGTCAGCAGCAGCGCGTCGCCATTGCCCGCGCGCTCGCGATGGAGCCGCCGGTCATGCTCTTCGACGAGCCGACGAGCGCGCTTGATCCCGAGATGGTCGGCGAGGTGCTTAGTGTCATGAAAAGCTTGGCGGCCGAAGGAATGACCATGCTCTGCGTCACCCATGAAATGGGCTTTGCTCGCGATGTGGCCGACCGGATCTGGTTCATCGATGCCGGTGAGATCTTGGAAACCGCGCCACCCGAGGAGTTTTTCAAGAGCCCTCGTCATCCCAGAGCTCAGCGCTTTCTTTCCGATCTGCGCCATTAGAGCAATTCCAGAAAAAGTGTGTAGCGGTTTTCCGTCCGGAATTGCGAGAAAACAAAGAGATAAAGCACCACAAATCAATAACAAGGAGAACAGCTATGGACTGGAAATATCTTGCCCTGACATTGGCGCTTTCCGGCGTCGCCATTGCCCTGCCGGCCAAGGCGGATCAACTCGACACCATCATGTCGGCAAAGACGCTGCGCTGCGCGACCTATGCCGACGTGCCGCCGTTTTCCTCGCCCGATCCCAAAACCAGAGAAATGGTCGGCTTCGATGTCGATCTGTGCCGGGCGATCGCAAATGAACTCGGCGTGAAGGCCGAGATCAAGCCGATCTCGGTCGAGGCGCGTGTTCCCGAAGTGAAGCTTGGCCGCGTCGATATCACGGTTGCCAATCTTGCCTATACGCTCAGCCGCGCGGAGCAGATCCAGTTCAGCGACCCCTATTATATCGCCAAGGAAATGCTCATCGTTCCCGCGGATGATGCCGGCAAGACGAAAGCCGATTTCGAGGGCAAGCGTCTTGCCTCGACCAAGGGCTCGACTTCGGAACTGGCAATCAAACTCAACAAATCCGACCCGCTGACCTTCCAGGACACCGGGTCTGCCTATCTCGCCGTTCAGCAGGGCAAGGCGCGCGGTCTGGTTGCCAACACCATGACAACGACGCTGCTTGTCAACGAATCCAAGACGAAGGGCAAGCAGATGCGCATGATCGAGGAACCCATGCTGCTGGAGCCAGTTGGCATCGGTATGCAAAAGGATCAGCCTGCGCTGACCGCAAAGATCAACGAAATCCTGCACACTCTCGACGGCAAAGGCGAGATCAACAAGATCTGGGAGAAATGGCTCGGACAGAACACCGAGTACAAAATGACCCGTACCGAAAAGGTCGTCCCGATCACCGAATTGAAGTTCGACCCCATCCCCTGACGAAGGGCGGCCTAGCCGGTCAGTCCATCCATCAAAATCGTTATCGATAACAGGCGGCGGGTGCGCCCGCCGCCGGCTTAACCATGGGAGGTTTCCTTGACCCACATCAAAGATATTGCCAAGCGTCCAAGCAAGGCCGACATCGAGGCGCTTGCCAAATTCTCGCCCGCGACGATCCATGAGGCCCAGGGCCGTCGCGGCGCGCTGTCCTCGCGGCTGAAGCCCGTGGATTATCGCATGAAGCTCTGCGGCCCGGCATTCACGGTCAAGTGCGCGCCACGTGACAACATCATGCTGCAGCTCGCGATCAACTACGCCAAACCGGGCGATATCATCGTTGTCTCCGCCGGCGAATATGAAGAAGCCGGCTCCTTCGGCGATGTTCTGGCCAATGCCTGCCTTGCCAAGGGCATTGGTGGCCTGGTGACCGATACCGGCGTGCGGGACACGCTGCAACTGCGAGAACTTGGATTTCCAGTGTTCTCGCTGAGCGTCTGCATCAAGGGCACGGTCAAGGAGACGATCGCTGCGGTCAACGATCCGGTCATCGTTGGCGGAGAGATCATCAATCCCGGCGACATCATCATCGGCGACGCCGACGGACTGGTCATCGTTCGCCGGGAGGAGGCGCAGGATGTCGCGCGGCTCTCACAGGCCCGCGACGAGGCCGAAGCCAGATACATCGAGGCCTACAAACAGGGCAAGTCGGTCATCGAAGTCAGCAAGCTTGAACCTGTACTGAAGGCCAAAGGCCTCATCGTAGGTATCTGAGCTACGGGCGTTTGAAGTCTCTACGGCCAACCACATAGGCGGCGATTCCATTGACGACAGATTGTTGCCGCCGTGGCCGCCTATGATTCTATGAGGCGCTCGGCGCTGAACTTGTCCGTTATCAGGGTATCGATAACTCCGATCCTCAGGGCGCCGGCGATCGCCGCTGTCTTCTTCGCTCCGCCGGCAAGCGCGATGACCCGATCGACCCGTTCGAGATCTTCTAGCGGGAAGCCGATCACGCGCTCATCGAGCGGCGTTTTGACAGGCTTGCCGTCCTTGTTGAAGAACCGCAGCGATATATCGCCGACCGCACCGGCCTCGGCAAGATCGGCGAGCTCCCGCGACGAGAAGATATTGCCGGATCTCGCCAGCAGTTCCGACGGCTCCACGGCGCCGATGCCGACGATGGCAAGCGTGATGCTGCCGAAAAGATCCATGGTCTCCCGCACGAACGGATCCGCCTGCATCAGGAGTTTGGCCTCGCGCGAGGTCGTGACGCCCTGTACTGGAAGAAGCTTCGGTTCGGCGCCGGTCAGTCGAGCGAGGCGGGTGGTCAGCTGGGTGGCATGAGTCTGGACCGACGGGTCGCCCATGCCGCCCAGCGTCTGAACGACGTACTTGGCCTGAGCGCTCTTTTGCGGATGAATGTTCTCCACCATCCTGAAGATCGTCTGGCTCCAGCTCGAAACGCCGATGATTTCGCCGGGTGCAAGCGTCACCTCCAAAAGATGCGCGGCGGCTTCGCCGATCCGGGCCATGATGGCGCCGTCGCGGTCCTCCGTGCATTCGACGACGATTGCCTCGGGGAGACCGTACTTCTCGCGCAGCGCTCCTTCGAGTTCGCTGTAGGTGCCGACAGGCGGAATGACGCTCGTGCGAACGATGTCTTCCGCCTCGGCCCGTTTCAGCATTCGCGACACCGTCGCCTGCGACAGGCGAAGGTGCTGCGCGATATCCGCCTGCCGCTTGCCCTCTATATGGTACATCTGGGCAACTCTTGAGATAAGGCGGAGTTCGTTAAGGCGAGCCATCGTTGATCCCGGGGTGAATTTTTATTCACCTTTAACCGGAGTTGCGCGCAACGTCGAGCGGGCCAGCGCATCATTCCACCTGTTCAGGAGGCCTGTACTGTCGATGTTCTCCGGCTCGATGATCTTATTGTTTCTCGGAAGCGCCGCGATGGCGACGAGATCCGGCCACAGGCCGATCGAGAGACCTGCGAGATAGGCTGCCCCAAGAGCGGAGGCTTCCGGTGCCTCGCACTGGATGACGGCGTGCCCCACCAGGTTTGATACGCACTGCATGAGAAAGCGGTTCTGGCTCGGGCCGCCGTCGACATAAAGCGTGCCGAGATCGCCACCGCTCTGTGCCCGCATGGCCGTAATCACGTCATGAACCTGGAAAGCGATCGAGTCAGTAACCGAGCGCGCCATCTGCGCGCGGGTTGTGCTGAAGTTGATCTGCGAGAAAAGGGCGCGGGCGTCGGAATTCCAGTAAGGGGCGCCCAAGCCGACGAAAGCGGGCACGAAGCCCGGGCCATCAGGCTCAGCGGTCGCCGCTAGGTCGACAAGGGAGCCAACATCCGGAAGGCCCAGGATGCCGGCCATCCAGGGCAGGCTCGCGGCGCACACGAGGATATTGCCTTCGAATGCGAAAGTCGGTTGTCCGGCGATGCGCCAGGCGACCGTCGTGGTGATGCCGTTGCGCGGCGCGATGAAGCGCGGAAGAGTGGTCATGACGGAAGACCCTGTTCCGAAGGTCGCCTTGCCGTCGCCCGGCTTGAAGGCCCCGTGTCCGAACAGGGCCGCATGGCTGTCCCCGATGGCCGATCTGATCGGCGTGCCGTCCGGAACGCCGGCAAGACCGTGCGTTGTTCCGAAGTCCGCGGAACTGTCGAGTACCTCCGGAAGGAGCCGGATATCGACTCCGAAAATCGCACCCAATTCCCTGCTCCAGGCTTGGGCCTCAAGGTCGAACAACTGGCTTCGCGCGGCGTTCGAGGCGTCGCAGACATACTTGCGGCGGCCGGTAAGGCGATGAATGAGCCAGCTGTCGATCGTGCCGATGCGGACCTTTTTTCCGCGCGCGACCCGATCGAGAAGCCATCGGAACTTCGGGCCGGGAAACATCGGATCAAGGGGGAGGCCGGTCAGCGCCTCCACGCGCTTGAGATGTCCATCGGCGATGAGACGCTCGCAGTCCGGCGCCGTGCGCCGGCATTGCCAGCTCAAAACTGGTCCAAGCGCTTTGCCCGTCTCGGCATCCCAAATAGTAACGGATTCTCGCTGGTTGGAGATCGCTATCGCTTCGATTGTCGCGCCAGGCGCGTTTTGCAGGCATAGTGCGATCGCTTCACAGACGGATGCATAAATCCGATCGGGATCCTGCTCGACCCAACCGGGCTGCGGATAGGAGATGCCTACCGGAGCAGAGCCTCTGGCAATGATGTCTCCGTTCTCGGAGACCAGTACCGCCTTGGAATTGGTGGTTCCCTGGTCGATTGCCAGAATGGCCCGCATCATATCCTCCACCGAAGCATGGCGCCGAAACATGTAAGCGGTTCTCGGGCGACATCATGCTCTACTTCTTTGATTTTGGAGCGGATTCAGATTTTAGGCCGATTCGGCCTAAAATCATCCGGCTCTCACGATAAGGCGGGGGCGGCAAGCCGCCCCGGCTTGAATGCGTGCTGTTCGTCTATTTGCGCTTGATAAGCGCTTGCGCGGCGTCCGCAATAGCCGACGGGGCCATGCCGAATTCGTCGAGCAGGAATTCGGCAGAACCGGTCGGCGCGTAGATGCCGGGAACGCCGAGGCGCGTCATCGGCACGGGGGCGTTGTCGACGACAACCTCGGCCACGGCCGATCCCAACCCGCCAAAGATCGAATGTTCTTCCGCCGTCACGATCGCGCCGGTTTCCTTGGCGGCGGCAATGATGGCATCCTCGTCGATCGGACGAACCGTGGCGAGATTGATCACCCTGGCCTCTATGCCGCGTCGCGCTAGGATATCGGCGGCCTTCACCATGCGATGGGTCAACGTTCCGTTCGCAATGAGCGTAACATCGGAACCTTCACGCAAGAGATTGGCCTTTCCAAGCTCGAACTTGCAGTCCTCCGGCAGCAGGTCGGGCACGCCGACCCGAGACAGGCGCAGGAAGCAAGGGCCATTGTAATTTGCCGCCCATTCCACAGCCGCCGCCGTCTCTATGCGGTCGCAAGGCGCGATCACGGGGAGGTTGGGCAGAACTCGGGTCCAGGCGAAATCCTCTATCGAGTGATGGGTCGGGCCGAGCTCCCCATAGGCCATGCCGGAGGAAATGCCGACGAGCTTGACGTTAGCGTTCGAGTAGGAGATGTCGGCCTTGATCTGCTCAAGCGATCGACCTGTGAGGAACGGTGACGCGCCGCAGACATAGGGGAGGCGTCCGCCATTGGCGAGGCCCGCGCCCACGCCGACCATGTTCTGCTCGGCGATGCCGACATTGACCAGCCGATCGGGGAATTTGGACTTGAAGCCGCCGAGCTTCGAAGAGCCGACCGAATCGTTGCAGACTGCGACGATCGTTTCGTTCTCGGCGGCAAGGCGTTCGAGCGTCGCTGCGAAAGCGTCTCGGCAATCATGGAGCTTGGGTGCGTTCACGGGCGCGTTCATTAAAGTGCCTCCGACAATTCTGCCAATGCGACTTCGTACTGTTCCTTGTTCGGAACCTTGTGGTGCCAGTCGACACGGTCCTGCATGAAAGAGATTCCGTGCCCCTTGTTGGTGTGGGCCACGATGCAGTGGGGGCGCTCGCTTCGGCGCTCGAGCGCCGGGACGACCTCGTGCATGTTGTTGCCGTCGATTTCGCTGACGTCCCAGCCAAAGGCTTCGAGCTTCGGGCGAAGAGGTGCTATGTCGTTCGTATCCGAAAGCGCGGCACCCTGCTGGAAACGGTTGTGGTCGACGATCAGGGTGAGGTTATCAAGCCGGAACTGCGCCGCGGCCATGATCGCCTCCCAGTTGGAGCCTTCCTGCATCTCGCCATCGCCGGTGATCACGTAGGTATGGTAGCCGGCCCCAGATAATTTCGCCGCCTTGGCCATGCCAACCGCGACCGGCAGGCCGTGTCCGAGAGGACCAGTATTGGTTTCGACGCCCGGCACCTTGTTGCAATTGGGGTGTCCATTGAGCCGCGAATGCGGCTTCAGGAACGTCGAAATCTCGTCTTCCGGGATGAAGCCGCGTTTCGCCAGAGTGACGTAGAGCGCGCACGCCGTATGTCCCTTCGACAGCACAAACCTGTCCCGATCGGGATGTTTCGGCTGATCCGGCCAGACGCGCAGCACGCGGAAATACAACGCGGTCAGAAGGTCGATCACGGACATCTCGCCGCCAATATGTCCGGCCCCTGCCTCGTAGACTGCCTGGAGGTCTCGCAGACGTATCTGGCGAGCAACACGTTCAAGTTCGGAAGGCTCCATTATTTCCTCGTGTGAATAAATATTCATTAGTTTATATTTTTGCACAGGAGGGCCGTTAGTCAAGCCCCCATATATCCATTGTCAGTAAAACAGGCAGACAAGACCCGGTTGACAGCGCCAAAGTGAGTTGGTAATGAATTTTCCAGCATATGTGAATAAATATTCTAGCTTGAAGTTCTAGCCGCCAGACATGGCCGCTAGCCTCAGGTCCCTGGGAGGAATGATGGTGGCGATCGACGTTAATGAACAGAGCCGTCCGTCCGTGGCATGGCTGAGAAAGCTCACCGGTGCTACCGGACCGCTTGTCGGATTGCTCGCTCTTTGCGTTTTCTTGAGCCTCAGCACCGATGCGTTTCTTTCGCTCCGCAACGGCCTCAACATTCTCGATCAGATCACCGTGCTCGGAATCATGGCCGTCGGCATGACTTTCGTCATCCTGATCGGCGGCATCGACCTTTCCGTCGGTTCGGTTCTTGCGCTGTCCATGATGGTCATGGGCTGGACGGCAAATATCGCCGGCCTGCCGCTTGCCGCCGGCATCGTAGTCGCACTTGCCGCCTCCGCAGTAAGCGGACTGATCGTCGGGCTTCTCGTCACTCTTTTCAGGGTTCCGGCCTTTATCGCAACTTTGGCTATGATGTCGGCCGCGCGCGGTGTCGCGAACATGATCACGGATGGCCAGCAGATCGTCGGATTTCCCGACTGGTTCATGATGCTCGCGATCGATCGCCATTTCGGCGTGCTGACGGCAACGGTCTTCCTGATGCTGGCGGTCGTCGCCGTGGCCTGGGTGTTCCTTCACTTCCGCTCCGAGGGGCGCATGCTCTATGCCATGGGCGGCAATCCGGAAGTGGCTCGTCTCGCCGGCATCAATGTTCAGCTAGTGACGATTGCGGTCTATGTCGCAAGCGCGGTACTTGCCGGTCTTGCCGGTATCGTATTGGCGGCTCGTCTCGATTCGGTTCAGCCATCCAGCGGCTTTGGATACGAACTCGACACGATTGCGGCCGTCGTCATTGGTGGCACTTCGCTCTCCGGTGGGTCCGGCGGTATCGGCGGCACGCTGATCGGCGTCCTGATCATCGGTGTCCTGCGCAACGGTCTCAATCTGCTCAACGTCTCGCCATTCCTGCAGCAGGTCATCATTGGCATCGTCATCGTGCTCGCGGTTGGTGCGGAAACGATCCGCAGGCGGCGGGCCTGACATTCTGGCCCGCGTCCGGCGGATCCCAGCGATTTCCCCTCCGAACGGTTTGGAGCGGATCATTTGCCCGAGGGGGAGGATATGCCCAAGGGTTCACTAAAAAAGGAGGAAATGAAATGAAACTTGCGCGCATTCTTCTGACCTCGGCCGCCGTGCTGGCGATGTCGTTGGGCTCTGTTCAGGCAAAAGACACCAAGAAGATCGGCCTGGCGGTCGCGAACCTGCAGGCAAACTTCTTCAACCAGATCAAGCAGTCCGTCGAGGATGAAGCCAAGAAGCGTGGCATTCAGGTCGTCACCGTGGATGCCAAGGGCGACGGTCCGACGCAGATCAACCAGATTCAGGATCTGCTCACCCAGAATATCGATGCCTTGATCTATATTCCGGCCGGTGCCGCTGCCGCGAGTGTTCCGGTAAAGCTCGCCAAGAATGCGGGTATTCCTGTCGTCAACGTCGACCGCAATGCCGACGGCGCGCCTGGCGACACTTTCCTTGCGACGGATTCCGTCGCGTCGGCCAAGGCCGTTTGCGACTACATCCTCAAGCAGGCCGGCGGCAAGGGCAAGATGGTGATCATCCACGGCCAGAAGGGCACGACGCCTGAAGTCGACCGCAGCAAGGGTTGCGCCGAATCGCTGAAGGCAAACCCCGGCGTGAAGGTGGTTGCCGAGCAATATTCCAACATGTGGGCCCAGGACGAGGGCTTCCAGATCATGCAGAACATGCTGCAAGCAAATCCCGACGTATCGATCGTGTTTGCTCAGGCCGACGCGCTTGCCCTCGGCGCCGCGCAGGCGATCAAGGTTGCAAACCCGTCCCAGAAGATCGTTGTCGGCGGCTTCGACGGCGATACGGCGGCTCTGGAAGCGCTCAGCAAGGGTGTCTTCGATGTGACCGCGACGCAGCAGACGCAGAAGATGGGCCGCGACGCGGTCGCCAATGCCGTCAAGCTCGTCGCCGGCGAGAAGGTGCCCGCGGTGCAGCTCATGGACGCCACGCTGACGACCAAGGAAAACGTGGCCGGCTTCATCGCCAACCACCCGTAATCGTCCTGAAATCTTGAGGAGGTGTGCCGTGACTGAGCCCGTTCTTTCCCTGAGGGGCATATCCAAGCGCTACGGACCGCTTCAGGTGCTGAAGAATGTCAGCCTTGATGTCTATCCGGGTGAAGTGGTCGCGCTTCTCGGCGAAAACGGCGCCGGCAAATCGACCTTGTCGGGCATCATCGCCGGATCACGCACGCCTTCCGAGGGAACGATGACATGGCTGGGGCAGCCCTATGCCCCCGCCACTCCGCGCGAGGCGATCGACAAGGGCGTCGTCCTGATCCATCAGGAATTGCAGCTCCTGCCGCATCTTTCGATCGCCGAAAATGTCTTCATCGGGCGATGGCCGATGAAGAACGGGGCTGTCGATCGCCCTCAGATGGTCCGGCGCGCCCAGGAACAGCTCGCACGCCTGAACCTACATATTCCAGCGACACGCAAGGTCGCGGGCCTGTCGACTGCCAATCAGCAGCTCATCGAGATCGCCAAGGCGCTGGCGCTCAATGCCAAGCTGCTGATTCTCGATGAGCCGACCGCAGCGCTTGGCGGGGCCGAAACCGAGGCTTTGTTCGAGCAGGTGAGAAAGCTTCGGTCCGAAGGTGTCGGCATCATCTACATCTCCCACCGCATGGAGGAGATCAAGCAGATCACCGATCGCATCGTCGTCCTGCGCGATGGCGAGCGGGTTCAGGAGTTCGCCGACAGCGCCACACCCGTTCGTACCATCGTCGAAAGCATGGTCGGCCGTTCGCTGGACCGGATGTTCCCGGCTCTTCCCGAACCGACGGATCGCCCTGTTTTGCAGGTCAGCGGATTGAGTTCGCCTGACGGGTCCTTCCAGGACGTGACGTTCGAAGTTCGCGCCGGGGAGATCCTCGGCATTGCCGGGCTGGTCGGTGCCGGCCGCACCGAACTCGTCCGTGCCGTTTCTGGCGCTGATCCGATCATCGCCGGCTCGATCAAGCTGGAGGGTGAGGAGCTCAAGCTTCGCCATCCGGCCGATGCGATCGCCAAGGGCATCGTGATGGTGCCCGAGGATCGCAAGGAGCAGGGTCTCGTCGTTGGCCATCGCATCAGTGAAAACATCATCTATGCCAATCTCGATAAGCTCGGTGGGCGCTGGATCACATCGCGCATCAAACGTGCTTTCGCCGAAAAGGCTGTGGCGAAATTCGGCGTTAAAGGCCGGGCCGAGCAATATGCCTCGGACCTGTCGGGTGGCAACCAGCAAAAGGTCGTCATCGCAAAGTGGCTGATGCGTGACCCCAAGGTTGTCGTCCTCGACGAGCCGACCCGTGGCATCGATGTCGGCGCGCGCGCCAGCATTTACGACATCATCGTCAACCTCGCAAAGCAGGGGGTGGCCGTCATCGTCGTCAGCTCCGATCTCGAGGAGGTTCTTGGTGTCTCCAGCCGGATTCTCGTGCTTGCACAGGGCAAGCAGGCAGGCATTCTCAATCGTGACGAGGCCAATGACGTCTCTGTCATGGAACTTGCGACAATCTAGACAAACAGAAAGGAAGAGCGGTGTCCGACATCACTCTGAACGCCCCGAAGCTTTTCGATCTTGAGGGACAGGTCGCGCTTGTGACCGGCGCTGGAAGCGGGATTGGGCAGCGTATCGCCATCGGTCTTGCGCAGTGCGGCGCCAACGTCGCGCTTCTGGACCGTCGATCCGACGATGGTCTAGCGAACACGGCTTCGCATATCGAAGCGGCCGGTCGCCGTTCCATCCAGATCGAGGCTGATGTCACCAGCAAATCTTCTCTTGCGGATGCGGTTGCCCGCACACAGGCGGAGCTTGGCGCCTTGACGCTTGCAGTCAATGCCGCCGGTATCGCCAACGCCAATCCCGCGGAAGAGATGGAAGAAGAACAGTACCAGACGCTGATGGACATCAACCTAAAGGGCGTTTTTCTGTCCTGCCAGGCGGAAGCACGCGCGATGCTGAAGAACGGGCGCGGATCGATCGTCAATATCGCCTCTATGTCCGGCGTTATCGTCAATCGCGGCCTGAGCCAGGCTCATTACAACGCCTCCAAAGCCGGTGTGATCCACATGTCGAAGTCGCTCGCGATGGAGTGGGTCGGTCGCGGCGTCCGCGTCAACACCATCTCGCCGGGATACACGGCGACGCCGATGAACACGCGTCCGGAAATGGTTCATCAGACCAAACTTTTCGAAGAGCAGACGCCGATGCAGCGCATGGCAACGGTCGATGAGATGGTCGGCCCCGCCGTCTTCCTGCTGTCGAATGCCGCAAGCTTCGTGACGGGCGTCGATCTGCTCGTCGATGGCGGGTTTTGCTGCTGGTGATGCGATGAGGAAACTGATTGCCGGCAACTGGAAAATGAACGGTCTCGCGTCCTCCCTGGCCGAGATCGAGGCGCTGAAGGGAATAACGGACCACGCGGCGTGTGACATCGTCGTCTGCCCGCCCTTAACGCTGGTCGAGAAAGCGGTCGTACGGGTGCGAGGATCAGGGATTGCCATTGGGGCACAGGATTGTCACGCGCGGACCTCAGGCGCCTATACCGGAGATGTTTCCGCCGAGATGCTCGCCGAAATCGGCGCTCGTTTCGTCATTCTGGGACATTCCGAGCGGCGCTCGGCCTATAGGGAGACGGACGGCGCAGTTGCGGCCAAGGCTGTCGCGGTCCATGAGACCAGGCTGACGAGCATCATTTGCGTCGGGGAGACACGTGCGGAACGGGACGAGGGCAGGGCGATCGAAGTGGTTCGTGCCCAGCTAGAAGCATCAATTCCCAACACCGCAACCAGTTCGAACACGGTGATCGCCTATGAACCAGTGTGGGCGATCGGAACCGGGCTAGTTCCGACCCTGGAGCAGATCGAGGAGATGCATTCGTCCATCCGCCAGGCGCTTGAAAAGCGGCTGGGAGAAGAGGGGAAGGATGTCAGGATCCTCTATGGCGGTTCGGTCAAAGCATCGAACGCAAGGGCAATCTTCGGCGTTCGCAACGTCGATGGTGCCCTGGTCGGGGGCGCATCCCTGAAGGCATCGGAGTTTGCCGGGATTATCTCGGCTGCCGTTTGAAGTCGCCAGCAACAGGCGGGCGCTCGGCTCCTTGAGCCGGCGCCTGGCGTGGCTGTCACCGCGAAAGGAATAGGAAATGCAGCGTTTCGAAAACAAGACCGTGGTCATCACCGGCGCGAGCCGCGGCATCGGGGCCGCGATCGCCAGACGGTTCGCACGTGAGGGCGCCAATCTCGTAGTCTCGGCCAATGAGGATTCCGTCCATGCGGTCGCCGATGCGATCAAGGCTGACGGCGGGAAGGCGATTTCCTTCATCGGTGACGTGACCGACAAGGCCAGTGTGAAGGGGCTCTACGAGGCGGCTGAGGTGGCCTTCGGTGCCGTCGATGTTTCCATCCAGAATGCCGGTGTCATCACCATCGCCCGCGTCGAGGACATGACCGAGGGCGAATGGGACAAGGTCATGGCGGTCAATACCAAAGGTGTCTTCCTCTGCGCCCAGGAGGCGATTGCCCGCATGCGCAAACATGGCCGCGGCGGCCGCATCATCAATACCGCTTCCGGCCAGGCGCGGGACGGCTTCATCTACACGCCGCATTATGCGGCATCGAAGATGGGCGTCGTCGGCATTACCCAGAGCCTTGCCAAGGAAGTCGCGACCGAAGGCATCACAGTGAACGCTTTTTGCCCAGGCATCATCGAAACCGACATGTGGGCCTATAACGACCAGGCTTGGGGGAAGCTTTTGGGCAATTACGGCCCCGGCGAACTCATGAAGGAATGGGTCCAGGGCATTCCGATGAAACGGGCCGGATCGGGCGAAGATGTCGCCGGTCTCGTCACTTTCCTGGCCAGCGACGATGCGGCCTATATCACGGGCCAGACGATCAATGTCGATGGCGGCTTGATCATGTCGTAGTTCGACAATGAGGAACGGTGCGTTCGTTGGGCGGATCGGATTCTCGACGTTTTAGCGATCAAAGCCTCTTGCGGAATGAGGCATTGATCCCTTATCTTTCAATTGTTCTCAGGGCGGGGTGTAATTCCCCACCGGCGGTATGGGGAGTTTCCTCGAGCCCGCGAGCGCCTTCCGAGCTTCGGAAGGGTCAGCAGATCCGGTGAGATGCCGGAGCCGACGGTATAGTCCGGATGGAAGAGAGCAACGCAGGAGACGCCGCGTCGTGGCGGCGTTCACATGCTTGTTCGCCCAAGGGAAAATGGTGGCTTTGACCGGCCATGCACGCCGTTTCGAACGGCAACCCTTGAAAGGCAGGAAAATGGCAATTTCGAAAATTGAAGATGCGATCGCTGCGATTGCGCGGGGCGAGATCATCGTGGTTGTCGATGATCGTGACCGCGAAAACGAAGGCGATCTGGTGATCGCCGCGGAAGCGGTCACACCGCAGGCGATCGCGTTCATGATGAACCATGCCCGTGGTCTCATCTGCGTTCCGATGGAGGGCGAGAGGCTCGACGAGCTCGATATTCCGTTGATGGTGCCGCGCAACACGGAAGTCCTCAAGACCGCCTTCACCGTTTCCGTCGACTACATTCCGGAAACCACGACCGGAATATCCGCCGCCGACAGGGCGGCAACCGTTCAAGCCCTCGTCAGGGACGGATCGCGTCCGGAGGAATTTGCCCGGCCCGGTCATATCTTTCCGCTTCGCGCGCATCCAAACGGCGTCCTGTCGCGTCCTGGGCACACGGAAGCAGCCGTGGATCTGGCCCGGCTTGCCGGCCTTTCGCCGGCCGGCGTCATCTGCGAAGTGGCGAACGACGACGGCACGATGGCCCGCCTTCCAGAGCTTGAGGTCTTTGCCGAGCGGCATGGCCTCCATCTCGTGACGATCGAGGATCTGATTGCCTACAGGGCCGCAAGCGCTCCCTTCAAGGCTGCCTGATCGTTCCGATACAGCCTATTTTGATCCTGCCCGGATCGATGCTTGCGCAAGGCTCTCCTATGCTCCTTGAGGATGAAGGAGAGCCTTCCTCAGCCTATGAATATGCCCGGCGCCGATCCCGCAGCAACCACCGACCATCGTCGCGCCGGCATCGACCCATGAACAGGCGAAGCGCGAATAGGCGTCGTCATTCAGATCCTGACGGGTCGCGTGAAGGCCCTCGTTGGCGGCCGACTCGCCTTGTTCTCCCTCGAAAGCATTGGCATAGACGCCGATCCGCAGATTATCGCCGCCCAGCTTGAAAACCTCCGCTGCCGCATCGACGGCCTTGCGCATGACTTCCGGTTTGCTGCAGTTGAACAGGAGCGCGTCCGCGCCAGATGACGCTGCCCACCGAGCCGCATCCTCGACAAGTTCGCCGGAGCGGAGCTTAGGCGAGGCGCCATTCCTTTGCGCGGCGTCATCCGCAAGCGTGAAGGAGATCCAGAACGGTTTGCCGGTTTCAGCGACCGCCGTCCGAACCGCCTCTCCCTCCGCGATCAAGCTGAGGGTTTCCCCGAGCCAGACATCGACGTAAGGGGCGAGGTTTTCGACCAGAACCTTGAGATAGTCCTGAACGCTTAACGGATCGAAATTCTGTGGTTCGTAGGAGCCGAAGATCGGAGGCAGGGAGCCTGCGACCAGGATTTTTCGATCCTTGCAGGCGTCAGCGGCGTCGCGCGCCAGCCGTCCGGAAAGGGTGATGAGATCAGCCCCTTCCTTCCAGAACCGTTCCTCGCCAATGTGGAAGGGCACGAGCGCGTAGCTGTTGGTCGTAACGACATCCGAGCCGGCAGCGATGAATTCGTCATGCACCTGCCGGACAATCTCTGGCGAATTGACCAGCGCGAGCGCCGACCATTCCGGCTGCTTCAGTTCCGCGCCGAGACGCAGCAGTTCGCGGCTCATGCCGCCGTCGAGGATCAAGGGTTTGCTCATGAATGGGATCTCCAGAATGGCTCGGATCTGCGGAGAGGTTTGATCTCTCCTTCATGCCGGGGTTAGCGCCGCACCGGCACCTGCGCTTCTAGGAACCGGAAGCTTCGCGCGATGATGGCTGTGATGACGAGATAGAAGACGGTGACGACGATCAGAGGCTCGTAGACCAGCAGGGTGTCCTGACGAACCTTGGTGGCAACGGCATAGAGGTCCATCACGGTGACGGTGAAGGCGAGTGGCGTTGCCTTCAACTGCATGACGATTTCGCCGCCGATCGTCGGCAATGCAATGCGAATGGCGCGCGGCAGCCAGATGCGCCGCGTCAGCGTCAGGGGGCGCATGCCAAATGCGCGGCCGGCTTCCAGCTCGCCTTTCGGGACGGCCAGCAATGCACCGCGCAAAACCTCCGCCTCATAGGCCGCGTAATTCAACGTGAAGCTGACGGCCGCGAAGAAGAAACCTTCACGCAGGATCGGCCAGAACAGGCTTTGGCGGATTCCCGGGATCATCGGCAAGAGAGAGCCGACGCCGTAGTAGAGCAGCCAGAGCTGTATCAGCAGCGGCGTGCCCCGGAAGAAGGTGCAGTAGCCACGCGCAAGGCTTCGCAGGATTGGGCCGCCGCTGACCTGGGAAAAGGCGAGGCCGATCGCGATGACGAAGCCGAAGACGACCGAAATCACAAGCAGCGACAGCGTTTGCACGGCTCCCGTCAACAGAAGCGGCCAATAGGCGGATATCCATGAGAAGGTCATGCCAACACTCCTCAGGCAAGCTTCGGCTGGCCGCGGCGCACACGCCGCTCCAGCAGGTCGAAGAGGGCGCTCGAGACGAGCGTGAGAGCGAGATAAATGAGGGCGGAAGCCAGGAAAAAGATGAAATAGTGCTTGGTGCTAGCGCCAGCGAGCCGCGTGGCGAGAGCCAGTTCCTGGTAGCCGACGACGGCGACGAGAGCGCTGTCCTTGGTGACCGACATCCATAGATTGGCAAGACCGGGAAGGGCATTCGGCAGCAGGGCGGGTAAGATGATGCGACGGAAACGCAGGCGTGCGCCCATGCCGAAGGCCTTTGCCGCCTCGATCTGGCCGACGGGGATCGCCAGGATCGCGCCGCGCAGCACTTCCGTCATATAGGCGCCCTGCACGAAGCCAAGCACGGCGACCGCGACAGCGAAGCCATTCAATTCGAATGCCGGCAGATTGAGCGCAATGAGGAGCCGATTGAGGCCGTCCATCCCTGCGTAATAGAGCCCGACGATCAGGATCAGCTCGGGGACCGCGCGGACGGCGGTCGTATAGAGTTCAAGCAGCAGCCGGAGCGGCCTGATGCCGGAGAGCTTGCCGAGCGCGCCGCCCGTACCGAGCAGAAGGCCGATCAGAAAAGCGCCGGACGAGATGGCGACCGTGGAGGCGGCCCCGGTCAAGAGTACTCCACCCCAGCCCGGAGGATAGGGGGAGAGCAGGTCCAGAATGCCCTGAGGAGAGGTCGCCATCGTCGCGATCGTTTACTTGGCGCCGTAGATATCGAAGCTGAAATACTTCTTCGTGATCTCGTCGTATTTGCCGCTGGCGCGTACCGCGGCGATCGCTGCGTTGAGCTTAGCCTTGAGCTCGGTGTCTTCCTTGCGCAAACCGCCGGAAACGCCGGCTCCGAGGACTTCCTTGTCGTCGGCGACATCGCCCATCTTGGCGCAGCAATCCTTGCCGCTGTCGCTCTTCAGGAAGGCATCAAGCGCAAGGGAATCGCCGAAGACGTAGTCGATGCGGCCTGCCGCGAGGTCCTGAAACGCCTCGTCGAGCGTCTGGTAGGTCTTTTCGTCGGCGACCTTGGCGAAGTACTTCTTGTAATATTCCGACTGGATCGTCGAAACCTGGATGCCGATGGTCTTGCCCTTGACATCGTCTGCCGTCGCTCCGGTCTTCTGGTCCTTCGGGCCGATCAGCGTGCTGGGCGTATTATAATATTTGTCGGTGAAATCAATGATCTTCGAGCGTTCGGTGGTATTCGACATCGACGACCAGATCACGTCGAACTTCTTGCTCTGAAGGGCCGGAATGAGGCCGTCCCAGGAAAGCTCGATGATCGAGCATTTCTCTTTCATCTGCTCGCAAACGGCGTCCATCATATCGATTTCCCAGCCCTGCCATTTGCCGGAGGCATCCTTGGCGAAGAAGGGCGGGTAGGATTCGTTCATGATGCCGAAGCGAACCTCGGCCTGCGCCGTCATCGAAGAGAGAGCGAAGGCAAGCGCGGCGAACAGAGTGGAAGCCATTCTCATATAAGGGATTCTCCTAATGGTGTTGTCTGCGAATGGGATGTGGATCAGGACGTCAGCATGCCGGTAAATTCCCGGCATCGGCTGCTGATCGGGGCGTCGAAGATCTGCTTTGGCGGCCCTTCCTCCTCGATCCGTCCCTGATGCAGGAAGAGAACGTGGTTCGAGACATCGCGGGCAAAGCGCATCTCGTGGGTGACCAGCAGCATGGTTCGGCCCTCTTCCGCGAGATCGCGGATGACCTTGAGGACCTCGCCGACCAGTTCGGGATCGAGCGCCGATGTCGGCTCGTCGAAGAGCATCACGGCCGGGTCGATGCAAAGCGCGCGAGCGATCGCCGCTCTTTGCTGCTGTCCCCCGGAGAGAAAGGCCGGATAGGCGTCGCGCTTGTCGTAAAGCCCGACTTTGTTGAGAAGAACCTCTGCCTTGTCGATAGCCTCGCGACGGGGGACGCCGAGGACATGCACCGGAGCCTCGATGATGTTTTCGAGAACGGTCATGTGCGCCCAGAGATTGAAGCTCTGAAATACCATGCCCAATCCGCTGCGCATCCGTTCGATCTGCCGCCAGCTTTTCGGCTGCATCTGTCCATGGCGTCCCTGCCTCAGCGCGACTTCCTCGCCGTTGACGACGATGCGGCCGCGATCGGGCATTTCAAGCAGGTTTATGCAGCGCAGGAACGTGCTTTTCCCGGAACCGGACGAGCCGATGATGGAAATCACGTCCCCTTGATGGGCGGTCGTTGAAACGCCCTTGAGGACCTGATGTGACCCAAAGCTCTTGTGGAGATCTTCCACGCGAAGAGCCTGGGAGGGCAGCTCTGTCATATAGAATTCCGATGAAAAACAATTTGCGGAGAATATCGCGAAGGAGAGCGGAATTTGCGCGCAATTTCCGATTATTTTGCATATAAAAAGCAAAAATGTATTTCTTGTGCATCTTTTACGATGGAACAGAGATGTCGTCGCCTAAGTTCATCGACGCCGAAAGGAGCGGGAATGGAAAATCTGGATCGCTTTGATCGCGATATTCTCGATATCGTCCAGCGCAATTGCCAGCTCACTGCCGAAGCGATCGCGGAGGAGGTCGGCCTTTCGACTTCGGCTGTGCAACGGCGCCTGAAACGGTTGCGCGAGGACGGTATCATCAAGGCGGAAATCGCGGTCGTCGACCGCAAGGCGACCGGAACTCCAATGGTGTTCATTGTCGGCATGGAAATCGAGCGGGACAATTACGATGCGCTCGCCAAGTTCCGCCTTTGGGCGGAAAAGCAGGATCATATCCAGCAGGTCTATTACGTCACGGGCGCGGTCGATCTCATTGCGATCGTCACCGCCAGGGATGTCGAGCACTATGACGACATCGCCGCCGTGATCATGGCGGAAAATCCGCAGATCCGGCGCATGCACACGAATGTGGTGCTGCGTGACGTCAAGCTTGGTTTGTTCGTGCCGCTGGCAGATGGCAACGAGGCCGGCCGGTAAGCCGCGGGTCGCGGGATGATCGAGGGCGTGCCGCCGATCATTGACATGCACTAGGCGAGAGGGAACTGTCCTTGGTCCGGCTGATATTGCCTGATCTTCAAGATTTTCAACGAATAATGATGGGGCCTCTGCAGGCGCGCTCAACCCGACCGCAAGGCGTTCGCCGCCTTCAGGCTGTGACGTAATAAGCTGCTTCAATGCATTGTTTCTATTGCTCCCGCCGAGGCGCTGCGGGGTGACAGGTTGCTGGCGCTTTACAAAACGAACTAGTTCGTACATTATTGTTGATGAGGAGTGATGGTGCCGCATCGTGCCGCATCGAAGATTGTCAGGATGATCTGGGATGTCCTTGCAAACGGGTGCAGGCGGAGGCCATATGCGCACGGTTGCGATATGTCCTCGACATTCGAATGCTCTGGGGAGGAACGACCATGAAAAGACAAATCGAACATAAAACACCCAAGCGCGCGGCTCTTGCGAGCTGGTTGGGAAGCGCCGTCGAATATTACGATTTCTTCGTCTACGGTACGGCAGCAGCGCTCATTTTCCCGAAGGTATTCTTTTCGGCGGAAGACCCGCAAACGGCCGCCATCGCCTCATTCGCGACCTTTGGCGTCGCCTATATCATGCGGCCGCTGGGGGCGGTCGTCCTGGGTCACGTCGGCGACAAGTTCGGCCGCAAGAAGGTGCTGACCTTCACCCTGCTCCTCATGGGTTTTTCGACTTTCATCATCGGCTGCCTGCCCACCTATAATCAGGCCGGCATCCTGGCGCCCATTCTTCTGGTTCTGGCGCGCGTGCTGCAAGGCATTTCGGCCGCCGGCGAACAGGCCGGCGCCAGCTCCATGACGCTTGAGCACGCGCCAGAAAATAGACGGGCCTTCTTTACCAGCTTCACGCTGAGCGGAACACAGGCCGGACTGATCCTTGCAACATTGGTCTTCATTCCGCTTGGAAAGCTCGATGAAGCCGCGTTGATGTCATGGGGTTGGCGTATCCCGTTCTTCCTGAGCTTCGTGGTGGTCATCGTCGGATTCTGGGTTCGCCGCACGCTTGCCGAAACCCCGGCCTTTTTGGAGGAAACCCAGAAGGGCGAGATCGTAAAGCTGCCGCTCGTCTTGCTGCTCACCAATTATTGGGCGGATGTCCTGCGCATCATCTTCGCGGCACTGATTTCCGTCGTCAGCACGATCTTCAGCGTCTTCACGCTGTCCTATGCGGTCAATACCATGCATATCGATCGTTCGACGATGCTGACCGTTCTGGTGCTTGCCAATATCGCGGCGCTGGGCGCGATTCCCGCATGGGCCATTCTAGCAGACCGCATCGGCCGCAAACCCGTGTTCATCTTTGGAGCCGTCGGCTGCGCGGTGCTGATCTGGCCCTACATCTGGGCCATCAGCCAGAACCACCTCATGCTCGTCTTCGTCCTCGGCATCCTGCTTTCGGGCGTGGTCTATAGTGCATCGAACGGCATCTGGCCGGCCCTCTATGCCGAAATGTTCGATACCCGCGTGCGTCTGTCCGGCATGGCCGTCGGAACCCAGATCGGTTTCGCGCTCGGCGGCTTCGCGCCAACGATCAGCGCGGCGGTCATGGGCACCGGACCGATGGGTTGGGTGCCAGTCGCGGTCTTTACCTCCATCACAGCCTTGATTGCCGCCATTTCCGCGGCAACCGCGACGGAGACCTACCGGACGCCGATCGATCAGCTTGGCAGGGATGAACGACGCTTGGCAGCTGCCGTTCGCCACGCCGATCGGGCTGTCTAGCGGCCAGTCCCGATCTGCGCAGCAATGACGTGTCGCGATCGCGGATGAGTTTGTTGAAAATCGTCAAGTAACGGGATGAAACAATGAAAACCTCGATTGCGACCGTTTCGATCAGCGGTGACCTCAAGGAAAAGCTTCAGGCCATCGCCAAGGCAGGTTTCGATGGCGTCGAAATCTTCGAGAACGACTTTCTCGCTTTCGATGAATCACCGCGCCAGGTGGGTCAGATCGTGAGGGATCATGGGCTGGAGATTACACTCTTTCAGCCCTTCCGGGACTTTGAAGGCATGCCTGAACCCTTCCGCAGCCGGACCTTCGATCGCGCAGAACGCAAGTTCGATCTAATGCAGGAGATGGGGACCGATCTCGTTCTTGTTTGTTCGAACGTCTCGTCCGTGGCGCTGGGCGGGATTGATCGTGCCGCCGCCGACTTCTTCGAGCTCGGCGAGAGAGCGGCCAAACGCGGCTTGCGCGTCGGATATGAGGCGCTCGCCTGGGGACGACACATTAACGACCACCGCGATGCCTGGGAAATCGTCCGCCGTGCCGATCATCCAAATATCGGCCTCATTCTCGACAGCTTCCACACGCTTTCTCGCAAGATCGACGTCAATTCGATCCGGTCGATCCCGAAAGAGAAGATCTTCATCATCCAGCTTGCCGACGCGCCGCTGATCGACATGGATCTGCTCTATTGGAGCCGCCATTTCCGCAACATGCCAGGGGAGGGCGATCTTCCCGTACTCGAATTCATGAAGGCCGTCGCCGCGACGGGCTATGACGGCTATCTGTCGCTGGAGATTTTCAACGACCAGTTCCGCGGCGGCTCGCCGACCGCCATCGCCGTCGATGGCCGGCGCTCGCTCATCTATCTTGGCGACCAGGTTCGTCGCGCGGAGAACAGCGGTCTCACCTTGCCCCCGATGCCGCCGCGTGCCGAAGTGGACGGCGTTGCCTTTGTCGAGTTTACCGTCGACGAAGCCGAGGCGTCTGTCCTTTCTGATCGGCTGCGTGCGCTGGGCTTTCGCCATGTCGGGCGCCATAAGAGCAAGCGTGTCGATGTCTTCCGGCAAGGCGACATTAATCTTGTCGTCAATACCGATCCGGACGGGTTTGCGGGCGCTTCTTACGCTTTGCACGGGCAGTCGGCCTATGCGATGGGATTATGGGTGGATGATGCGGAAGCCGCGGTTGCGCGGGCCGTGGCCCTGGGCGCCGAACGCTTCGAACAACCATTGGATCCCGGCGAGATTGAAATGCCTGGTGTCAGGGGCGTTGGCGGTGGCATCCTGTATTTCCTCGATCGCAGGAGCGCGCTTAGCCGCATATGGGAGATCGAATTCGATCCGGTCCATGATGATACCGATTGGCGGCCTGTTGGGTTGACGGGCATAGACCATGTCGCGCAAACGATGAAATACGAAGAGCTGCTGACCTGGCTGCTCTTTTATACCGCGATATTGAATGCGCATAAGACGCCGATGGTCGACATTATCGATCCCGCCGGGGTCGTTCGCAGCCAGGTCGTCGAAAACGAGCCGGGCAGCTTGCGCATCACGCTGAACGGTGCGGAAAATCGCAACACGCTCGCCGGGCATTTCATCGCCGAAACTTTTGGCTCCGGCATCCAGCATCTTGCCTTTGCGACCGATGATATCTTTGCCGCCGCGGCCGCTCTGTCGGACAACGGTTTTGCCACCTTGATGATCTCGCCCAACTACTACGACGATCTGGAAGCGAGATTCGGCCTGGAGCCGGCTTTCACGGATCGCCTGAAGGCGCACAACATCCTCTATGACCGCGACGATCACGGCGAATATTTCCAGCTTTACAGCCCCACTTACGGCGAAGGCTTCTTCTTCGAAATCGTTCAGCGCAGCGGCTCTCGTGGGTATGGCGCGGCGAATGCCATTTTTCGCATTGCGGCGCTGAGGCGGCATCTGCGACCGATTGGTCTGCCGAAACTTTAGGCCCTCCCCATTGGCGTGAAGCCTGTGTTAAAGCTTTGATCTTCAATGTTGGGCAGGGACAGACCCAGGAAGACGGGCAAGGCATGACCAAAGCGCAAGCGGCCAAGATCGAGCGTCTTACGCGAAAGAACGATCCAGACGCGACCAAGGAAAACATTCTCAAGATCGCCACCGAGGAATTCGTCGCAGCCGGTTTTTCCGGTGCGCGCGTCGATGAGATCGCCGAGCGCACCAAGACGTCCAAGCGCATGATCTACTATTATTTTGGCAGCAAGGAAGGGCTCTATCTCGCCGTTCTCGAGCAGGCCTATACGAAGATTCGTACGCTGGAGAGCGAACTCGATCTCGAAAACATGCCGCCCGTTCAGGCGATGGCGCAATTGATCGCAAGCACCTTCGATCATGACGACCAGAATCCGGATTTTGTACGGCTGGTCAGCATCGAGAACATTCATCGCGCCGAACATATGAAACGTTCGGTCGTCCTGTCGCAGATGAATATCGCCGTCATCGATATCATCACGGAAATCCTTGAACGGGGCTACGCGGACGGCAGCTTCGTGCGCAGGGTAGACCCCGTCGATCTGCATATGATGATCAGCGCCCAATGCTTCTTTCGCGTTTCCAATCGCCATACCTTTGGGGCGATCTTCGAGCGTGACCTGTCGTCCGAAGCCTTGAAGAAGCGGCACAAGTCGCTAATCGTCGATGCGATCCTTGCATTTCTGAGAGATCCTTCCTCCGAAATGGTCTGACGAGGCCCGGGGTGATTTGATTGGCTTTGGCGTTTTCCGGCGGCGCTCCATCACGCCTTATTGACTTTACGTACTAGTTCGTACATTTTGCGAACAAGCCTGCGGCATGGCCTTGTTTTGCTGCTCGGGAGGAAAGATTGAATACTCAAGCCGCCATTGTTCCTCGTCAACTTCATGTCGGATTGATCGGCGCCGGGATCGGCCGATCGTTGACGCCGGCCATGCATATGCGCGAAGGCGAGCATTGCGGCCTGTCCTATCGCTACGATCTCATCGACCTCGACGTCCGTGGTCTCTCCGTATCGGACCTGCCGGCTCTCATCGATGAGGCCGAGGCGATGGGGTTTGCCGGCCTCAATATCACCCATCCTTGCAAGCAGGCGGCCGTCGCGCTGGTGGACGAGCTTTCGCCCGATGCCCAGACGCTGCGCTCCATCAACACGATCGTTTTTGATGGGCGGCGCAGGATCGGCCACAATACCGATTGGTGGGGATTTGCCGAAAGCTTTCGGCGCGGGCTGGCCGGGGTTTCACTCGACCATGTCGTGCAGCTGGGCGCGGGCGGCGCCGGCGTTGCCGTTGCGCATGCAATAGCTGAAATGGGCGCGCATTCCGTGGAGATATTCGATCTCGACCCTTCGCGTGCGCGGGCCCTCGTCGACCAGCTTCAGGCGGCACATGCCGCTTGCCGTTTCTCGGTCGGTCATGATCTTGCCACGGCACTGGATGTCGCCGATGGTCTGGTTCATGCAACACCAACCGGCATGGCCGCCCATCCTGGGCTGCCGCTCGATGCGCAACTTCTATCCGATCGTCTCTGGGTCGCGGAAATCGTCTATTTCCCGATCGAGACCGCGCTGGTGAAACGCGCCCGACAGACAGGGTGCCGTGTTCTCGACGGCGGCGGCATGGCGGTATTCCAGGCGGTGAAGGCTTTCGAACTCTTCACCGGCATCCGTCCGGCGGCCGAGCGTATGATGCAGCACTTCAATTCGCTGCGCGCCTAAACGCCGACCAATAATCGAAGAGCCTCGATCCCAAAACTCCGGCGCCGAAGTTTCATCCTCTGCGCCGGAGACGTCACAAGTGATATCAGACCGGTTGCTCGATCACCAATACGCCGTAGCCGGCAAGCTCGGTCGCGCCTGATATGGCTTTGCCCGTCAGCAGGTCGGTACCCGCCGGCAGATTGACGATCTTCGTTTCATGCTCGGTATTGAGCACGAACAGCAGCTTCCTGCCGCCACCTTCGCGCAGTGACACTTCGACGCCATTAGGCATATCCTGCACCAGCGGCGCGGCAACATCGTTGCTGACGAGAAGCTCGCGAATGACCTCCGCGAGCGGCGCGGTGAGATAGGTGCCGAGGTAGTAGACCTGACCATTGCCATGCCGGCTGCGCGTCAGCATCGGCGTGCCTTCCAGGAAACGGTCGGACCAGCGGCCGATGATCTCTGTGTCGGCGGATGTCTCCAGCTTCTCGTAAAGGTGTCCGGCTTCCAGCTGACGATTGCCGATCGTATAGGCATATTTGCGCGAGGCCGAGGTTGCGGCCGGACGTGGCGACGGTTGGTGGCTGCCGATGCCGCCCTCGCGGAAACCGGTGAACAGTCCATCCGCTCCTGGAGCGGAGACAGGACCGAATTCATGGACACGCACGCCGGAAAGCTCCGCGAGCGCCTTGCCCGGTGCCTGGGTACGGATGATGTGATTGTTGTCGTCGCGAGTTCCGGTCATCGCCGACAGGATGAGCGTACCGCCATCGGCGACGAACTTCTCCACGGCTTTCGACCACTCCTCCTTCCACATGACCCAATGGGGAACATAGAGGGCCTTGATGCGCGAGAGATCATCTTCCGGATGGATGAAGCCGCAGGCTATGCCCGCCTCATAGCATGCGCGGTGCAGATGGGCTGCATCCTGCATCGGGCTTGGCAGGCCGATCGCGTAGCTCTTGTAGGCTTCCTGATTATCGAAATCCGCTCCGGCGATGGCAATATCCATGCGGACGGTCGTGCCGAGCAGCTTGTCCTCGATCTTGCGGATGTCGGATGCGAATTGCTTGGCTTCCTCGTAGCGACGGCGCGCAACGTCGTCATGGTCGATAATGCCGTTCCAGTAGATCTCGGCGCCGAAATGCGCCGGCCGCCAACGGAAGAACATCAGGCCGTCCGCGCCGCGCGATACCGAGGTCATCGCCATGCGGCGCATCTCGCCCGGCTCCGGCACGGAGGAGGAAAAGCCGGGCTGGCTGCCGAGGCCGGAGGCCTGTTCCGGGACGATGAAATTGCCGGAATAGGCGCGGCATTGGTCGAGATGGAAGGCCTGTGTAATCGCATGACCGCCGCCGCGACGCATTTCGTCATAGAGGAACGGATAGATATCGAAGCCGATGAAATCGAGATCCTGGCCGAACTGGCCGCGGAAATCGATATCTACAAGGCCGCCGAGATTGTGGAAGATGAACCATGCGGGATTGGTCGCCCGCAGGATTTCGACCTGATCGTGCTGGAAGAGGGCCGTCGCGAAGGCGAGAAAGCGATGATAGTCCTGCACGTGACCAGGGCTGGAGAAGGACGGGTTCATCGGCTGTGGGAAGACGATCTGGTCGAAGGTCTGGTACGCCGTTGCCCAGAAGTCGCCGCCCCAGGCAAAATTCAGCGCGTCGATCGTTCCATATTTCGCGCGGCAGAACTTCTGGAACTCGATGAGTGCCGAGGGCGAATAGCTCTCGGAAGTCGTCGTGTTCAGCTCGTTATCCGTCTGCCAGCCGATGACGTGAGGATTGTCCCGGTAGTGCTCGGCCATCGCACGGGTAATCCGTTGGCTGTGCCGGCGCAGCACCGGGCTCGTCGTGTCGCAATGCTGGCGCGATCCATGGCTTGCCTGCCGGCCATTGGCATCGACGCGCAGGACTTCGGGGTACTTCGCAGTCAGCCAGCGCGGCGGCGTTGCCGTCGGCGTGCAGAGAATGGTCTTGATGCCGTGCTTGGCCAGGCCGGCGATTGCCTTGTCGAAGAGCGAGAAGTCGAAATGGTCCTCATGCGGCTCCATGATATGCCAGGCGAATTCCGCCATGCGAACGGTGTTGAAACCGGCGGTCGCCATGCGTTCCGCATCGCGGTCCCAATAACTCTCGTCGACATGTTCGGGATAATGCGGCACGCCGACCAAGAAGCCGTCGAGATTGAGCGTCCGCCAGACGGATAGCGGCTTTCTTTCCAAAACTTTCATGAGGTCACAAGCTTTCTTTACAGAGAGGCAATGATTGACTTCGGCCGGCTGAGGGTTCTGCCATCGGGACCGAAGAGATAGAGGGACGATGTCGAGGCGGATAGCTTGATCTGCTCGCCGGCCGAAAAGCCGGCGGCATTGCCGAGCTGAACGGTGAAATTGCGCGTGCCGCTTTCAGATCCGATCGTTGCGAGCGGACCCGCATCGACATAGAGAATGGTTTCACGGCCGAGCTGCTCGACCAACCCGACCTTGCCGTCGAATGAAATGGCTGTGTCTTCGTTGAGGGCGCCCATCTTCAACGATTCCGGCCGAATTCCCAGCGTCAGGCTGGCTTGCGCCTTAAGATCGCCGACATCGGCCACCGGAACATGGACCGTCGTGTCGCCGGCTTCCAGCGCGACTTCAGCAATACCGTCGCTGAGGGAAACGAGCTTCGCATTGACGAAGTTGATACGCGGTGCGCCCAAAAAGCCAGCGACGAATTGGTTTGCCGGATTGTGATAGAGATTGAGCGGCGCGCCTTCCTGCTCGATGATACCCTTGTTGAACACCACGATGCGGCTCGCCATGGTCATCGCCTCGACCTGATCGTGCGTCACATAGATCATCGTCGAGCCAAGCTGCTGGTGCAGCGTTGAAAGCTCGACGCGCATTTGCGTGCGCAGCGCGGCATCGAGATTGGAGAGCGGTTCGTCGAAGAGGAAGACTTCCGGCGAGCGGGTGATGGCGCGGCCGATGGCGACGCGCTGGCGCTGGCCGCCCGAAAGCTGCTTCGGGCGCTTGTCGAGCTGGTCGGATATTCTGAGGATTTCGGCCGCGCGTTTGACGGCCGCATCGATCTCGCTTTGCGGGCGCTTCGCCATCTTCAGGCCGAAGCCCATGTTCTCGGCGACCGTCATATGCGGATAAAGCGCATAGGACTGGAAGACCATGGCAATGCCGCGATCGCCCGGCTCCTCGCGCGTCACGTCGCGGCCGTTGATCCAAATCTCGCCGGAGCTGATGTTTTCGAGCCCCGCGATCGTCTTCAGCGTGGTGGACTTGCCGCAGCCCGACGGGCCGACCATGACGATGAACTCGCCCTTGTCGACGGAAAGATTGACCGAACGCAGGGCGTGATAGCCGCCATAATGTTTGTCGATGTCGATCAGCTTTACATGGCTCATGAGTGATACTCCAAATCTGTTCGCGCGGTATGGGACATGTCAGCCCTTGACGGCGCCCATGGTCAGGCCCGCGATGAAATGTTTCTGCATCAGGAAGAACATCAGGACCGGTGGGACGGCGACGAACAAGGTTGCCGCCGCCACGATATTCCAGGCGGAGGTCCACTCGCCTCTGAGATTGTTCAGGCCCGCCGTTACCGGTTTCACGACATCGCTCTGGGTGAGCACGATCGCCCAGAAGTAATCGTTCCAGACGAAGGTGAAGATCAGGATCGCAAGGGCTGCCAGCGCCGGCCGCATCAGCGGTATGACGACATGGCGCATCGTCTGCCAGGGGGACGCGCCTTCCGCGCGCGCGGCCTGAAACAATTCGTCGGGCAGAGCCGCTATGAAATTGCGCATGAACAGGGTGGCAAAGCCGGTCTGGAAGGCGACATGGAAGATGATCAATGCGAAATAGGTGTCGTAGAGGCCAACCGAGACCATGAGATCGCGCACCGGGATCATCATGATCTGCGCGGGCAGGAAGTTGCCGCCGACGAAGAGCGAGAAGAGCAGGGCGTTGCCGCGAAAATTATAGCGCGCGAGCACATAGCCGGTCAGCGTCGAGAATAGGAGAACCAGCAGCACCGAAGGCAGCGTGATGATGAGGCTATTGATGAAATAGCCCCACATGTTCGTCTGCTGGAAGACCGCCTGGAAATTCTCGACGAGATTGACGTGCTCGGGCCATGTCCAGTATTTGCCGGCCATGATTTCATCGGCCGTCTTGGATGCGGTCAACATGACCGCGAAGAGGGGCAGCAGCCAGAGGATCAGGATCAGGCCGACGAAGCCGGCATAAAGGCCGCGAAGTACGGGCTTTTCTTCGGGGATGGGGCGAGGATACATCAGCGTGTCTCCCGTTCCATGCGCACCATGACGCGCAGATACCAGGTGATGAAAACGATCATGATTGCAAAGAGGACGGTGGCGATCGCCGCGCCGTAGCCAAAACGATAGGAGAAGATCGACTGCTCGTACATCTGGTAGGCCAGCACCTCCGACGAGCCGAAGGGCCCGCCTGATGTCATTACCGCGATCATGTCGAAGGATCGCAAGGCGCCGACAACGGTCACGGCAAGAGCGATGAAACCCACCTGGCGCAATTGCGGCAGGACGACGTGCCAGAGCATGTTCCAGCCGCGCGCACCATCGACACGTCCGGCCCCGATGATATCGGAACTCAGATTGTTGAGGCCGGCGAGAAAGAGCACCATGCAAAAGGCGATCTGTGGCCAGAGCGCGGCGGCAACCACGGCGAAGGTGACGAAATGCTCATCGGCGAGCAGGGCAGGCGCCGTCGCGCCGAAGAGATTGAAGATCAGCGCAAGAAGCCCGTAATTCGGATCATAGACCCAGCCGAATACGACACCGACGGTGACCGTGGCGAGTACGAGCGGAATGAAGAAGAGCGACTTCAAGATCCGCATGCCGGCGATCTGCTGGTTGACGAGCAGTGCCAGTGCCAGCCCAAGCGGCGGCGCCGCCATGAACATGACGAGCCAGATGATGTTGTTCTTCAGCGAGACGTAGAATTGCGGGTCGGCAAAAAGCTCGGAATAGTTTGCCAATCCCACCCAGCTCTTCTGTCCGACGCCGTCCCAATCGAAGAAGGAAATCCAGATCGATTGGATCGAGGAAGCGATGATGATCGTTCCGAATAGGATGCATCCCGGCACGATGAAGAGGACAGGCGTCAGCCAGTTCCTGTGTTTTTTCCACATGGCTCAGACTTTTTGGTTCGATAATTCAAGGCACGCGCGGCGGGGTGAGGGCTTAAAGCCGATGCCCGCCGCGCCTTGGTCCGGGAGGACTATTTGAAAATGCGCGCGCGCGTCTTTTCGAGCCGCGCCAGGATCTGGTCGCGACGCTCGGGCTTGACCGTGAATTCCTGGAAGCCCTTCATGCCGTCCTGCGCCATGTCCGGGTCGGTGTCACGGTCATAATATTGCGCCGTTCCCTTCACGCTCCTGAGCGACTCCACGGCGATGTTGACCAAGGGGTCCTTGCTGGGTGGGCAATCGTTGCGCGGCGGAATGGTTCCTTCGGCTTCGAGGAATGCGCTGAGATTGTCAGGCTGATAAAAGTAAGCAAGGAAATCACGCGCACCCTGCCGGTTCTTCGCCTTGGCCGGGATATGCACGGAGTTGACCGAGAAATCCTCGTAGCGTTCGACACCGGAGACGATTTCCGGGAAGGGAGCGAAGGCGATCTGGCCCTCGTCGCCTGCCGGGAAGGCGGACTTGATGAAGCCTCCAAGGTCCATCATCGCGGCCTTCTTCTGCGCCAGGGCCGCGCCTGCCTGTTCCCAGCCGAAGGACGGCGCGTTGGCGGAGAAGAAATTGGCCCTGATAAGCTCTTCCCATTTGTCGAAGACCGGCTTCAGCATCGGGTCGGTATAGGCGATCTTGCCTTCCATCAGCGCAAGGTGCTTGTCGAGACCGTTGATGCGCAGGTTCATGTGATCGAACCAGCCTCCGGTCGGCCAGAGTTCCTTCGTACCCATGCTGATCGGGGTCATGCCGGCGGATTTCGCCGCCTCGCCGAATTTCAAGAATTCGTCCCAGTTCTTGGGCGCCGTCCAGCCCTTCTCGGCGAAAACATCCTTGCGATAGAAAAGTCCCCAGAGAATGCCGCCAAGCGGCAGACCGTACTGCTTGCCGTTGACGGTGACGGCCGTCATGGTAGCGCCGAGCTTATCGCTATAGCCTTCCTTGGCAAACAGGTCGGAAATGTCGTCGAACAGTCCGCGATCGACAAATGCCTTCATGCGATTGCCGGAGAACCAGAAGCAGATATCCGGGGCGCCGACGACGAGGTAACTGCGGATGGCCGTCTTGTGAGCCTCGTGATCCATATTGTTGATGGTGACTTTCGTCCCCGTCTTCTTGGTAAAATCGGCCGCGATGCGGTCAAGGACGGCGCGCTGATCGGCATTGCCGATATCCGAAATGATCGTCACCTCGCCGCCATTGGCAATTGCCGGCCGATAAAGCGCCGTGGCGGCCAGGGCAGCGCCCGTGCCGATCATGAACTGGCGCCGAGACGCCCTGATTGCATTGACGAGTGAAAGTTCGTTCTTCGACGCCATCTTTTTCCTCCCGAGGCACATCAAATTCCAGGCCCGCCCACCGACGTGAGCAGCCACTAACCTTCAGAAACTACGCAATAAACCGGCAATTCCGCTTGTGCTGATACAAGCAGACATTCCTCCATTGCCATGCGCTATTGCATACCGTATCTTCCAAGAAGCGACAATAGTTAATTTACAAAATAAATTTAAAGGATCACCGTGCGCGGCAACCCTAGTACCTCCCGAGCCCTCAACCGGCGGCTCATCCTGAACCTGCTGCGTAATCGCGGAGCGATGCCGCGCGCCGAAATCGCCACCGTGACGGGCCTCAGCCCGGCGGCCGTGACTTTCGTGGTCACGGAGCTGGTCGAGGAGGGGCTTGTCATCGAGGGAAAAGCGCAGACGGGTGCCACGGGTCGGCGGCCTGTGCCGGTCGATATTAATTATGATGGTCATCTGGCTGTCGGCTTCAAGCTTCGCCACGACAGCATCGATTGTGTCCTGACCGATCTCGCCACGACGCCGATCGCCTCCTTCGATATGCCTGTGCCGGATACGCGACCGGAAACAATGGTCGAGGCGATTGCGACGGCCATCCCGAAGCTTCTTGCCGATGCTGGCCGCACCGGTTTGCCGGTCATGGGGGTCGGCGTTTCCATCCCGGGCGAGGTGGACGCGGTCAACGGCATCTGCGTCCAGAGCCCGCGCTTCGGTTGGCGCAATCTTGCTTTTCCCGAGCTGCTGCGTGAGCGGGTCCATGTTCCGGTCTGGATCGACGACGATATCAGCGCCTTCACCGTCGCGCAGCGGCTCTTCGGCGCGGGCCGCAATTACAGCAATTTCGCGACGATCGCCGTTGGCACCGGCGTCGGGTCATCGCTCGTTATGGGTGGGGAAATCTATCACGGAAGCCATGGCCTGGCCGGAAAGCTCGGCCACATCATCACTGTTCCCGGCGGACGTCTTTGCGAATGCGGGAGAAGGGGCTGCCTTCAGGCGCACACAGCCGAGGCCGCGATGATCGAAGACTGGGGCCGACAAAGAGGCGCAAAGGCCAATCGCGATGAATTCGCAGCCGCGATTGATAGCCGCGATCCGGCGGCTCTCCAGGTCATGGCAGAGGCGGGGGAGCTGATCGGGCGCCATCTGGCCGATCTGGTGAACCTGTTCGATCCCGAGGTCCTCATCGCGGGCGGCGAAGCCATGCAGTTTGGCGAGGCGATTCTTGAGCCGATCCGCCGTTCGATGGCAAAATATGTCTTCTTGAATACGCCGGAATTACTTCCTGACTGGGTGCCAGGCTCCTGGGCGCGGGGCGCCGCAGCTCTGGCGACCCAGCATTTCTTTGATCTGGACGTTGAATGATACCGCTGCGCGCATGATCCGCATATGCGCACCATGTCGCCAAGATCGCCTGCCTGAGGCGCGGCTCGCTCCTCATCGGGAGCATCCTTGGTGGATGCCGGCAGCCATTGTCACGTCACGTTTCGACGGCTGCTTCAGGCATGCGCGCGACGCAACTCCGTGGGAGATTGTCCGTAGAGCCGGCGAAAGAGCCTAGCAAAATGAGACGCGCTATCGAAGCCGACCTCCAGTGCGATTTCAATGAGCGGAGCCTCTGTCTGGAGAACCAGCTGCTTGGCCCGTTCCATGCGAATACGGGTGTAGACGACGCCGGGAGAGGTTTTCATTTCCTCGGTGAACAGACGTTCAAGCTGCCGTCGGGACAGTCCGACCGATGCGGCAAGATCTTCGGTCGGCACCACGTCCTCGATATGGCTTTCCATGGTAATCAGCACGGCCTTCAGGCGTGGGTCCTGACATTCGATCGCGAGCGGCTTGCGCGGTTGGATATCCAGCCCGGATCGAGCGCGCTCAATCTGCAGCACTTCAAGCGCGTTTCGCTCGGCGTCCCGGCTGATGTGTCGTCTGACGAGAAAGGCGGCCATATCGGCGGCGCTGCTTCCGCCGGCGCATGATCCGCGGCTCCGGTCGAGATTGAACAGGCGATCGGAGCGAACGGGGTTCTCGGGGAATTGCTCCCGATAGGCCTGATAATGCAGCCAGCTGACGCAGGTCTGGTGTGTTTTCATCAAGCCAAGGCGTGCCAAGATGAACGTGCCGGTGCAGACCCCGATCAGCGGGATCTTCTGAGCCGCGGCCTTCTTCAGATAATCGGAAGTCTGCTGATCGATCGTGATGTCGGCATTCAAGAGTCCGCCGACGACGACAATGTAATGGAATTCCTTTGGGTCGATAAAGTCCGACGTCGGTGCGACCTGAACACCGCAGCTCGATGTGATGAGATGCCGGGTGCTACCCAATACCTGCCAGTCGGCCAGCACCCTGCCGGATTTATCGGCTTCGTCGCTCGCCAATCTCAGCGTATCCACGAACAGGGCGAAGGCGGAAAGCGTAAATGATCGCGCGAGGATGAATCCGACCTTCAAGGGATCGTGCTTAGCTTCTTGTTTGACGGATTTCATGCAATGCCTCGACGGACAGACCTCTTCTATTTGATCTGGAAACCATAGGCCAAAGGATCTCGATCGTCGACGAAGATCGTATTGTGGCCGATGATCCGCGCCCAGCCCCCGACGCTAGGCCTGATGTCGCGGAAATCTCCGATTTCAACGTCGGACTCGATGTATGCTTCGAATACCGTGCAGATATCGGTGGCTCAGTGGTACCCCGTAAACTGGAGATAAGCCGCAAGGCTGACGGCGGAAAGCGCCACAATGGCAGCGGGGTGGGAAAGGCTCTTGCTGATGGCCGCGAGCAGCAGGCCGAGCAAGACGATGGCACTTCCCAGTAACGGCCCCTTATCGGCAAAGGACAGTGCAAGGGCCGTCAGGCTGACTGCCGCCGCGACCATCGTAACCGGCATCTGGTTTTGAAGGCTGTCACCGCGGCTTGCGAAGGTCAGCAGAAACCTGTTCCAGCTCAAGCCGAGGGAAATGCTCAAAAGTAGCGGCAGGAGAATGGACAGCATGAATATCGTCTCTTCCGATGGATCAATCGTAAAGACGCAATTCATGTGCCAATAGGCGCAGGCGTTAATCCGGCCGGGTATATCGGAGCTCAGGTGTAGACTGCTGCCCGTTTGTGCGGCGATCTGCCGCTCCGTTCAGCATCCGTCGGAATTGGCAGGCTTAATGCCGGGCAGGAAAGGGGCTTTGAGTTCATCGATAGCGCGGTCCCGCTTGCGTGACGATCACGTCCATCGGAATGTCATGAGCGAGCGGACGGATGGTATCGATCCTCTGCGATTCGAAGCCGACGCCGATGACCAAAGGCTTGCGCTCGAGGGCCGCAAGGGTTCTGTCGAAAAATCCGCCTCCATAACCAAGACGGTAGCAGGCTGGATCGAAGCCGACCAGGGGCGCGATGACGATATCGGGAACCGCTTGCCTGCCCTCTGCCGGCACGGGAATGTTCCATACCCCGCGTTCGAGCCGCTCTCCTGTTTTCCATGATCGGAATATCAAGGGTTCTGCCTTGGCGACAACGACCGGCAACAGGCAATCCGCGCCGCGTGCCGTCAAGGCCGCCATCCATCCTCTCAAGTCCGGCTCTCCCGAGAAGGGCCAGAACAGGCTGATATGTTTGCCATCTATATCGGTGACAATCTGATCGAGATAGGTGGCGATCGCGCCTGCATATTCTTCACGCTTTGCGATTGGCAGCGCCTTTCGCTCGCCGATCAGCCTTTGCCGCTCAGTCCTTCGCCACGCGAAAATATCCGAAGTCCGGTCTTCATCGGGTGAAATGCCGCTATAGGCTGGGTCGACCTCGTGCAACATGCAGGCAGGCGATGCGTATTCGCGGATTGCCTCGTCGGTTTCACGTTGATCTGGTTTTGCCATCCGCCCGTCAGAACTCCATTTCCTGGCTCGATACCGAAACATGCTTGAGCTGCGACAATGATTTTTATATAGGGAATAATAAGGCAACTTAATTCCTGAATCGAGATCTTTCAATTGGACCTCTCATCAATCGAGATCTTCCTTGCCGTGGCCAGTGACCGCAGCGTGACCAAGGCCGCGAAGGCCGTGGGGCGCGTGCCGTCGAACGTGACGACGCGCATTCAGCAGTTGGAAGACGATCTGGGCGTCCTGCTCTTCAGCCGCGACGGCAAGAAGATGACCCTGACGAAAGAAGGCGAGACATTTCACCGCTATGCCAATCGGCTCGCCGCGCTTGCGCTCGAGGCGCGTCAGGCGGTCAGGCCCCAGCGCCCAACGGGCACATTGCGTCTGGGGACAATGGAAAGCACGGCGGCAAGCCGGCTGCCCGCGGCGCTCAGCCGGTTCAACCAAATGTGGCCGGATGTATCGCTCAAGCTGACGCTTGGCGCCTCCCGCGACCTTGCTCAAGATGTTCTGCGCGATGTTCTGGACTGCGCGCTGATCGCCCGGCCGCCAAAGGCAATGCTGGATGAAGATCCAAGTTTCGCGGCTGAACTCAAACAGCTCGAAGCCGAACCGGTATTTGTCGAGGATCTGCTGCTCCTGCTGCCATCCGGGCATCCGCCGATCCGGTCGGCTGCCGATTTGCGCGTTGGTTCGATTGCTGCCCTTGAGCCCGGATGCACTTATCGCGGGATTGCAGAAGGCTGGGCGCGCAGGTCGAGCTCTCTGCCAACGACCGAACTTGGCTCCTATCATGCGATTCTGGCCAGTGTGGCGACCGGCAACGCAGCCGGTGTCATGCCAAGATCGGTTCTCGATCTCATGCACTGGCCGGCGACATCGGTGACTCACCAGCTCGCCATGGTCGACACGATCCTTATCTCGCGCAAGAATGGTCGTCCGAGTTCGCTCGATGCGTTTCAAGAGGTCCTCGGCGCCACCAGGGGCAAGGGCCTGCCGCTACCGTCGAACTAGCCAGCGTCCCGCCGTTCATCCAAGGAAAGCCCTTCTCTAAAACTGGTTTCATCATGCAGCATCCAGAATCCCATAAGGCGGGATCCAGCCGGTTCCGCTTGTTTTCCCCGATCCTGGCCGGAGCCACCTTGCGCGAACGGCTGATCGCGTGCCTTGGTGCCTTGATCGGCATCGGCCTTACCGGCGTGATCAGCGGCTATCTCTTCGGTCAGGGGCCGCATCTTCCGCTCATCGTCGCGCCGATGGGAGCATCCGCGGTGCTGCTTTTCGCGGTTCCAGCAAGTCCGCTTGCCCAGCCTTGGTCGATTATTGGCGGCAACACCATTTCAGCCATGATGGGTATCATTGCCACCTATCTCATCCATGATCCGATCATCGCGATCGGGGTCGGCGTCTCGCTTGCGATCGGAGCGATGTCATTTACGCGATGCCTGCATCCGCCAGGCGGTGCTGCCGCCTTGACCGCCGTTCTCGGCGGCCCGGTCGTCGCAGGCTGGGGCTTCCTGTTTCCGTTCGTGCCGGTTGCCTTGAACTCCTGCATACTCGTCGGCCTCGGACTTATGTTTCACAAGCTTTCCAGGCGCAATTATCCGCATGTCGCCGCAAAGCCTGCCGAGAATATCCATCAGACACGTGATCTTCCGCCGCCCTTGCGGGTGGGCTTTCGAGAAGAAGATGTCGATGCCGCCTTGGGCGTGCTGGACGAGACCTTCGATATCGATCGCGCCGACCTCAGCCGCCTCTTGCGGCAGGTCGAACTGCAGGCAGCGGTGCGATCGCATGGAGATATAAGCTGCGCCGACATCATGTCGCGCGATGTCATCGCCATTGGCGAGGATGCTGAGCCGGATCACGCGAGACATCTTCTGCTGAAGCACAATATTCGAACATTGCCGGTCAAGGATCGGGAGGGCCGCCTGATCGGTACGGTTGGTTTGCGCGAGCTCTCCAGCGGCCTCGACGCCATCGCGCACGCCATATCGAAACCGGCTGTCGCCGACGCGACCGATCCTGCTCTTTCGCTCCTGCCTGTTCTGACGGACGGACGCACACACGCGGTCATCGTCATTGATGCCGATCGGCGCGTTCTTGGTCTGATATCGCAGACGGATTTGTTGAGCGCGATGGCGCGACTTCTGCCGCCCCGCGATGCCCCGGCTCAGGCCGTCGCCTGAAATCCGCGCGGAGGTTTCGACATACTTCCATCTTCGGGCGATGACAATGCCGGTCAATGATCTACCGATTGGTGAGGAAGTCCATGAGCACGACAGCGTTATTGTGCTCGGTGTCTCTCGCACCATAAAGAAGGGTTGCGGTTGATTGTCCGATTTGGTCCCTAAGCTCTTCCACTGCCTTCGAGTTCTTCTTGAGCTCATCCTGGTAGCGCCGGCGAAACTCATCCCATTTTTGGGGATCGTGACCGAACCAGCGTCGCAGCTCAGCGCTCGGCGCAAGGTCTTTCAACCAGGCGTCAATATGAGCATCGTTCTTGCTGATGCCGCGAGGCCATAGACGGTCGACCAGGATACGCTTGCCGTCGCCGTCATCAGCGGGTTCGTAAATTCGTTTGATGTGTAGAGGCATGTCCATCGCCTTTCCGGGGCGGCTACCCCTTGCCGATGATAACATCCGTCCGCGGAAGCGTGGCCGATAATCAGGAGACCGGCGCGGCTTTTGTATTTTAGAAATCAGCGACCTTGCCCCAAACGGATGAGGCGAAGCGGCTTGGATGATAGGGCGTCGGATCGACGATAGGCGCTGCACCGGTCACGATGTCGGCAATCAAATGGCCGGCGCCAGGCCCGATCCCGAAACCATGGCCGGAAAATCCGGCGGCGAGGATGAAGCCGGGAAGGCCCTGGATTTCCCCAATGCCGGGAACACCGTCCGGCGTGCTGTCGATATAGCCTGCCCAGGCGGCCGTGATCCTCGTCATGTGAAGCTCCGGCAGGAGTTCCAGGGCTCTCGCATGCGTCAGTTCGATCGTGGCATGGTCCGGTCTTGGATCGAGAATGCGCATATGCTCCATCGGCGTCGTTCGATCGAGCCGCCAGCGCTTCAGCGATTCATGACCGGAGCGAAAGCCTTCGAGACCGCCGGGCGACAGGCTTTTTCGCCGCTTGAGGAACATGGGAATGAATTGCGACGAGAACCTCAATTGCTGAGGCGTCACGTCAACCCGGCCGCGACCGCTGATGGCCAGCGTATAGCCGCCGTCGCCACGTCGCGTGACCGATACGCCGCTGGTGTGCAAGGCATCCGGCAATCCTTCGGCACCGGCCGAAACGGCCAGAATGGATGAACGAACGGAGGCTTGAGGAAAGCGAATGCCCAGCTGTCGGCAGAAGGATGACGACCAGGCGCCACCGGCGAGAATCGCGGTCTTGGTGCGGATCGCGCCGTTTTCGGTGATCACGCCGCTGACGCGCCCCGCTTCCGTTTCCAGACCTCGGGCAGCGCAATTCTGATGGACCGTGCCGCCTAGCTTCATGATCGCGCGTGCCACCGCCGGCGCCGCATTGGCCGGATCGGCAACCCCGTCCGTCGGCGAGAAAACTCCGCCTTTCCAGATGCGCCCCGTGGCGCGGCCACGTTCGCTCGCTGCAGCGCTGTCGAGCATATGCGTCGTGACACCGACGGTTCTCGCAAAGTCGTGCCAGCGCGCCCAACCGGCGATCTCCTGTTCGTCATTGCTGAGATAGAACAGGCCACAGCGGCGGAAGCCTGTGTCCTCGCCGCTATCGGCGGCAAATCGCTCCCAAAGATCGAGGCTTTTCGTCGCGATCGGCAGTTCCCGCCCATCGCGGTTCTGCTGCCGGCACCATCCCCAATTGCGGCTGGATTGCTCTGCCCCGACCCGGCCTTTTTCGACAAGGGCGACGCGCAGGCCCGACCGTGCGAGATAGTATGCGGCGAAAACGCCGACAATTCCTCCGCCGATCACGACGACATCGGCTGACTTCGGCAATATCGGCGAGCTTTCGACAAGGCAAAGCGGTGCAGGCATGCGCGATCTCCAGGTTCGAACCAAATCTACCCCATTGCTTCGCCAGACGTTGCCGGAGATGGTGGATCCACAAAATTTTATGCCGTGATTGATGCAGTCTATAAACTATTGTGCTTCAAAGGAGATTTGTCTTCCCGATAGACATAACGGGGCAATATGTTAGGCTCTGCTTTGCGTGATAACAGCATTTCGTGCCGTCTTCCCCCGACGCTCTTTCAATGGCGGACCTCTGATGAAACTGGATCGAATCGATATCAAAATCCTCTATGAGCTTCAGAGAAACGGCCGCATCACCAATGTCGAGCTGGCCGAACTGGTGGCTCTTTCACCCAGCCCATGCCTGATGCGAGTCAAACGGCTGCAAGTGGAAGGATATATCGAAGGCTATTCGGCCCAGATCAACCTCGCCAAACTCGGGCAGACGCTGACCGTCTTTACCGAAATCACCCTGAAGAACCACCGGCAGATCGATTTTGCGCGCTTCCTCAACGTGGTCGAGAAAATCGACCAGGTGATCGAGTGCCATCTCGTATCGGGCGGCTACGACTATCTCATCAAGTTCGTAACCGCTGGGATCGGCGAGTACCAGACCATCATGGAACGGCTGACCGATATGGATATCGGGATCGACAAATATTTCAGCTTCGTCGTGCTGAAATCACCGATCGTCAAGTCGCATATGCCGCTGACCAGCCTGTTTCCCATGTAACGAGCTTTCAAGGCCAGGTCGGCGGCTTGAGCCGGATGATTTTAGATCGAGTCGACCTAAAATCTGAATCCGCTCTAGAATCAAAGAAGTAGAGCGTGATGTCGTCCGAAATCCCCTGACACTTTTCGGCATCACGCTCTAGCCGTGCCCATATTCGCGCTTGAGCTCCGGGTCCTGGACGAGATTGTCGAGCCAGGTCGGATCGAGCTTCGGAACCGACCCGAACAGCAGCTGCGAATAGGGGTGCCGGGGCGCATTCGCGGTCTCGCGCGTGATTTGCTCCACCTTCTTGCCGCCATACATCACGACGATCTCGTCGCAGATTGCCTCGACGACCGAAAGATCGTGACTGATGAAGATGTAGGACAGATGCAACTCACGCTGCAGTTCTTTGAGGAGATCGATGATCGCGGCGGCAACGACGGTGTCGAGAGCGGAGGTGATCTCATCGCAGATGATCAGGCGTGGCTCGGCGGCAAGGGCGCGGGCGAAATTCACGCGCTGCTTCTGTCCGCCTGACAATTCCGACGGATAGCGATAGCGAAGCGCGCGGGGCAATCGCACCATGTCAAGCAGTTGATCGACCCTCGCCGCCCGGGCCTCGCGATCCATCCCGTGATAAAATGCCAGGGGCCGCTCGAGAATGTCGGCGATCGACTTTGCCGGATTGAGTGCGGTGTCGGCATATTGAAAGACGATCTGCATCTCCCGCAATTGATCGCGCGTACGCGATTTGGCGGCGCGATTGATATCGCTGCCATTGAAGCCGATGGTGCCCGACACGGCCGGCAGTATTCCGGCGATCGCACGCGCCAGCGTCGACTTTCCACATCCGGATTCGCCGATGATGCCGAGATTCCTGCCTTTCTCCACCTCGAGACTCACGGACTGAACCGCGCAGACCGCCGGCAGGCCGTTGGGTTGGAGATCGCCATAGCCCGCAACCAGGCTGTCGATCCTCAATACGGGCTCAATCGACCCGCCTGTCTTGCTATCCCGGATGGCCTGCTTCGGCTCGAAGGCGGCCAACAACTCGCGCGTATAGGGATGGCTTGGTCGCGTCAGGATCGCCTCGGTCTTCGCAAGTTCCTGGATTTCGCCGCCCTTGAGCACGGCGATGCGATCGGCGATCTGGGCGACGACCGCCAGATCATGTGACACATAGACTCCAGCAATATCACCGGCGCGAATGACGGATTTGAATGCTTTAAGCACGTCGATCTGCGTCGTCACGTCGAGCGCGGTGGTCGGTTCGTCAAAGATAACGAGCTTGGGTTCGCCGATCAGCGCCATGGCCGCTGCCAGCCTCTGCAACTGGCCGCCGGAGACCTGATGCGGATATCGTTCGCCGATCGTCTCGGGATTTGGCAGCGACAGCGCCCGGAAGAGCTCGATCGCGCGACGACGGGCCTGTTCGGGAGGCATCAGCCGGTGAATGCGGGTAACCTCGATCACCTGTTCCATGATCTTCGTGGCCGGGTTGAAGGCGGCGGCCGCGCTTTGCGGGATATAGGCAACCGTCGTGCCGCGAACCTTTGCGCGCTCGCTTTCGGAAAGCGCGGCCATGTCCTGACCATCCACGTAAATCTTGCCGCCGGAGATGCGGCAGCCCTCCCGCGCATGTCCCATGAGCGTCAGCGCGATCGTCGTCTTGCCCGAGCCGCTTTCGCCGATGAGGGCGATGATTTCGCCCTTCGCGATGTCGAAGCTGACATCCTTGATAATCTCGATGACGCGGCCGGAATCTGTCCTGGCCTCGACTTTCAAATTCCTGATTTCAACGAGGTTGGTCATCGTCATGCGCTCCTGTCCCTGATCCTGCGTGGCAGGTTGTCGATCAGCAGGTTGACGCTGATGGTGAGGCTGGCAATGGCGAAGGAAGGCACGATCACGGCAGGGGCGGCGAAGGGCAGGCCGCCGATGTTCTCGCGGACCAGGGCTCCCCAATCGGCATGGGGCGGCTGCAGGCCGAGGCCGAGAAAGGAAAGGCCCGAGAGCAGGAGCACGACAAAGACGAAGCGCAGGCCGAAGTCCGCCAGGACCGGTCGGAGAATGTTCGGCAGGATTTCGGAGGCGATGATATAGCCGACCTTCTCGCCGCGGATACGCGCAACGGTGATGAAGTCCATCGTATTGATATTGACAGCGAGCGCGCGAGCAAAGCGATAGGCGCCGGGCGTGTAGATGACGGCGAGCGTAATGATCAGGACGGGGATGGAAGAGCCAACGGCGGCAACGACCACCAGGCCGAAAAGCTTGCTTGGAATCGAGTTCAGGGCATCGAGAAACCGGCTCAGGATCGTGTCGAACCACCCACCGATGACCGCGGCCGTCATGCCAAGCGCCACGCCGCAAAGACAGCAGAGCGCCACCGCAGCCAAGGAAATGCCGACCGTGTAGCGCGCGCCCATCAGGACGCGCGAAAGCATGTCTCGGCCGAGATAGTCCGAGCCGAGCCATAATTGATCGCTTATCGGGCCGAAATAGTCCGTATCGACGATGTCACCGACAGAGTAGGGGATGATATAGGGTGCGAACAGGGCGACGATCGTCCAGCCGAGAATGATGGCGAAGGCGACGACGCCAACGGGGCTGACCCTGTAGCCAAACAGGGACGGAGTGCGGGGAGCCAAGCTTTTCGTGGTCATCGCAGCCTCGGATTCGACAGGATGGCAATGATGTCGGCGGCGGTGATCAACAGGAGATAACCAAGGCAAAAGATCATCGCGCAGCTCTGGATCAGCGGCAGATCGCGGGTCGCGACCGCGTCCACCATCAGCTTGGCGATGCCTGGATAGTTGAAGATCGTCTCGACGATGATGACGCCGCCGACGAGATAGGAAAGCGAAAGCGCGATGGCATTGACGATCGGCCCGAGAGCATTGGGCAATGCGTGCCTGAACACCATGCGGCTGCGTGAGGCGCCTTTGAGCAGCGCCATTTCGACATAGGGGGTCTTCAGCGTCTCAATAAGCGCTGCCCGGGTCATGCGGATCATTTGCGCGGAGATCACGAAGGTGAGCGTGATGACCGGCATGGCATAGATTTTCATGAGGTCGAAGAGCGTATGCGCCTCGCTCGTCGACGACAATGCCGGCAGCCAGCGCAGATAGACGGCAAACAGCAACACAGCGAGCGTCGCGACCATGAATTCGGGCACTGATATGACACCGATCGAGATGACGGTTACGAGCCGATCATAATAGGAGCCGCGAAGCATGGCGGATGTGATACCGAGCAGCAGCGCGAGCGGCACCGAGACGAGCGTCGTTATGGCGGCAAGCTCCAAGGTCGCCACCAGGCGGCCGCCGATCAGCTGCGCGACAGGCATGTTATTCGCGTAGGAAATGCCGAGGTCGCCTCTCATCAGACCCAAAAGCCATCCCATGAACCGCAGGATCGCTGGCTCGTCGAGGTGCATGGCCTTGCGCAAGCCCGCAACCGCCTCGGGCGTAGCCGCCTGGCCGAGCAGGATCGAGGCGGTGTCTCCCGGCAGCATGCTGGTTGCAAAAAAGACGGCGAACGACACGATCAACAAGGAGATGATCGCAATTAAAAGCCGGTTCAGGACAAGAATGGAAACCTCGGATCTCAAACAAATCGCTCCTGCGGCGTTCTACGAAACGAATGGCGTTCGCGGGACGGCTCCCGGTGGCGGCCGCGACCGTCCCCGGGAGAGATGTCCAGCAGGGGTCAGGCCTGGAGCCAGAGATATTCCGCCATCGCGTAGCCCATCATGCCACCGAGCGGATTGGCTTCCAATCCGTGTACCTTGCTCGAAATGGCATCCACATTCGAGATATAGGCAGGGATGATGGTGCCCGCCTCGTCGGCGATCATCACCTGCATTTCGTCGTAGATCTGCTTGCGCTTGGTCTGATCGAGCAAGCCGCGAGCTTCGATCAGCATCTTGTCGAATTTCTCCGACTTATACTGGCTCTCGTTCCATGGCGCGTTGGAGGCATAGAGGAGCGAGAACAGGATGTCGGGGGTCGGGCGCGGATTGATGTTGCCGAAATGGATCGGCGCCTTCAGCCAGTAATTATCCCAATAGCCGTCAGACGGAACGCGCTGGACATCGAGCTTCATGCCGATATTCGCGCCCGCGGCCTGGATGATCATTGCCATATCGATCGACGAGCCTGCCGCGTCGGATGCGATCACCGGAATGGACTGTCCGAGCACGCCCGCCTTCTGGAAATGGAACTTGGCCTTGTCCGGATCGAAGGCTTTCGGCTTCAAGTCATTGTTATGGTAGATGTTCGCCGGGGAAACGGGCTGATCGTTGGCCACTTCGCCAAAACCGCGCAGTGCCGATTTGACGATCTGCTCGCGATTGACCAGGGACTTCATCCCGTCGACGAAGTCCTTCTTGTTCCCCGGCGTCATGTCGAGGCGCATGTTGAGGTTGGTGTAGTTGCCGCTTGTCGTTTTCGAAAGTGCGAAGCCGGACTGGCCATCGACCAGCTTCACGGCGCGGGGATTGATGGCGGCGGCAAGATGGATGTCGCCCGAGAGCAGGGCATTCACGCGGGCATTGTCATCGCTGATCGCGAAGAACTCGAAGGAATCGAGATAGGGCTGGCCGGACTTCCAGTAGTTCTTGTTCTTGACGACGACCGACCGATTACCCGGATCGAAGGTTTCGAGAACGAAGGCGCCCGTGCCGTTGCCTTTCGAAAAGTCCGTCGTGCCATTGGCGACGATCATGAAATGATGCAGGGCCAGAATGGTCGGCAGGTCGGCATTGGGGTCGGCAAGCGTGATTTCGACCGTCGACTTGTCGATGGCCTTGAAGCCGGTCATCTGGGCGGCGATCTTGGCGACCTTGGAGCCGACGCCGGGGTCGAGATGGCGTTTCAGCGAGAAGACGACATCGTCAGCCGTCAGTTCCTTGCCGTCATGGAAGGTCACGCCCTTGCGGAGCTTGATCGTCCAGGTCTTGGCGTCCTTGCTTTCGATGCTCTCGGCAAGCTCCATTTGTGTCACGCCGGCCTTGTCGATGAAGGTCAGGCGATTGTAGAGCGAGCAGCAGCGCACATAGTCCGTCGACAGGGACGCCTTTGCGGGATCCAGCGTGTCGGCGGTCGAGGACGACCAGCCGGCCCCCTTGAAAGCGCCGCCGGAAACCGGCGCTGCTGCGACGGCCTGCGTGGCGCGGCTAAGAATGATGCCCGCCGATGATATCGCAACACCTCCCGCCAGCATCAGTTTCAGGAGGTCGCGCCGCGTTGCACCGCGCCTGATGGCGTTCTCCACCATCGCGTCGTCGGCGGTGGTCCAGTTCGTAATTCCGTCAGTCATCTCATTCCCCTTTTTCTATTGATTGATGGGATGCCCGTCTTGGTCGCAAGCTCTCCCGGGTTGGGTCACTGTCTTTCGGTCAGCCTTTCCTTGACCGCCGAGGCGAAGGCCGCCATCGACGTGAAGTGGTAGTCGGGTTGAGTGAAGCTCTCCGGCTCTATCGTGCCGCCATAGCCGTCCTGCGCATGACGGCGCTCGATCCAGCAATTGGTCAGCCCAAGCTTTCGCGAAATGCCGATATCGTGGTACTGGCTTTGAGCGACATGCAGGATATCGTTCTTGCTCGCTCCTTTGCCGCCGACGAATTCGAATACCTGTTCGAAGAAGGCGGGATCTGGCTTTTCCGTGCCGGTGTCGTCGGCCGTGAAGCTCGCGAAGAACGGCGAGCCGAGCTTTTTTTCGAAGTGATCGAGCGCCCAGCGGCGAGCGTTTGTCATGGCGACGAGGCGGTGCGTTTTCTTGAGCTCGGCAAGTGCTGCCGCGCTATCGTCGAACGCGTTCCAGTTGGCGACGGAATCACGCAGTCGCTGCGCATATCGATCTTCCGCCGGCAGGCCAAGGGCGGGTGCGATGACCATGTAGACCCGTGAAAGATCGTCCGGAAAGAGTTCCGCGTCTCCGCTGTAGCGCGCCTGGCGATAGAGCCTCAGCGCCTCTTCGCCATCGATGGAGGTGCCAGCTTCAGCCGCAATCTCGGCGAGGCAGGTCTTTATGCCACCTTCGAAGTCGATGAGGGTGCCGACGACATCGAAGGTAAGATATTTGAAGTCCTGAAAGTCTTTGGCCAAGTCATGCTCTCCTTCATGATCCGCTGCGGACAAGCCGCTTGCAGCATAAAATTCTGACCCAAAGGGCGGAAATCGTCCTGCCAAGGCCCGGAAAAGCCGGCTTTCAGCCGTTCTAGGAAGCAGTTTGGCAGTTCCTGAACGGCGAAGTCGCCGAATCGATGGTGTACAGCGGCACAAAATTCCGAATTTCTGGCCCTCTCCGACATTTCGCCAACGAAGAACGGCATACGCCGCTTCAACGCATGGCTTCCCGGACGTCCGGATCTTCCAAAGTCTGGTCGAGGGTCTTTCGTGTGCGCTCCAGGATCGCGTCGATATCATCATCCGTGCAGCAAAGCGGCGGTGCGTATCCAAGCACGCCATGGGCGAAGGCGCGGATGACGAGGCCATTGTCCCAGGCGCGATCGAAAATCCTGCGCGCCGGCGCGGCAGCACTTGGCAATGGGGTCTTCCTGGCCTTGTCGACGACCAGTTCGACGGCCGCCAGCATGCCGCGACCGCGGACATCGCCGACCAGCGGATGGTCACGCAGATTTTCCAGTCCTTCCATCAGACGCGCACCAGCCTTGACACCATTTTCGAGGAGGCCGCCCTCATAGAGCTTCAGTACTTCGAGCCCGACTGCCGCGCTGACGGGATGGGCCGAATAGGTGTAGCCATGGCCGACCGCCACACTACCGGCGCTGTCAGCGATGACATCATAGACCCGATCGGACATGAACACGGCGCCCATGGGCACGTAGCCGGAGGTCAGGCCCTTGGCCGTCGTCATGAAGTCAGGGACGATTTCGTCGTACGAGCAGGCGAACAGCGGACCGGTCCTGCCGAAGCCGGTAATGACCTCGTCGGCGATGAAGAGAATGTCATATTGACTGCAGAGATCGCGGATCGCCTTGAGCCAGCCTTTCGGCGGCACGATGACGCCGCCCGATCCCTGGATAGGTTCGGCATAAAATGCCGCCACGCGCTCGGCGCCGATCGCTTCGATCTTTGATTTGAGGTCCGCGATCGAGGCGGCAATGATCGCATCTGCCGTTTCGCCGACCGGATTGCGATACGGATAGGGCGAGGGAATCTTGTGCTGCCAGTCGAAGGGGACGCCGAAGCCTGCATGGAAGCCGGGTAGCGCCGTGAGGCCGGCTCCAACGGTCGAGGAGCCGTGGTAGCCTTGCTCGATCGAGATGAACTGGTCGCGCTCCGGCTTGCCCTTGGCATGCCAGTAGTAGCGGACGAAACGCACCGTGCTGTCGACGGCATCCGATCCGCCGAGCGTGAAGAAGATATGATTGAGATCGCCGGGCGCCCGGTCGGCGAGTTCGGCCGCAAGGCGAATGGCCGCTTCGCAACCGATATCGAAGTAACCCGTCGCATAGGGCAGTTCACGCATCTGGCGGGCTGCTGCTTCAACGATGCTCTCATGCCCGTAGCCCGCGTTCACGCACCAGAGGCCGGCAAAGCCGTCGACAAGCTGATGGCCCGATGCGTCGGTGACGGTTGCGCCTTTTGCGGACCGCAACACCCGCACGCCCAGTTTTTCATGGCCGCGATAGGATGAGACCGGATGGATGAGGTGCGCGCGATCAAGTTCGATGAGCGAGTTGGCGAGCATGATGATCTCCAAATTATCCAAGAGCCTGATTGGCCAATGCAAATATTCTCGCGTCCCGACCGAAGGCTCCAGCGGCGCCCGGGCGCCGCATCGCGATACCGCCACCCACATGGCTAAGGCCGATCTGCGCCAGCCAGCCGGCCAGTCCCGAGCTTTCGTTCGTATCAACGCGCAGGAATTCGCTCGGCTTGCGAAGGGCAAGCGCCGTTATCAGCGATTTCGCATCCTCGGTATTCGATGCGACGACAGGCCCGATCACATCGCCGCGTCCAAAGGCGCGCAGCGCGCCGAAAGCCTCGATACGGCCGCGTCGCCGAATGACGACTATCTGCGCGACATCTGTGAGAGCGTCGATCAACGTGCGGCGATCCGCACCGAAAGCTGCGCGGTCGAGCGCTTTGATCGCGGAAAAATCATCGGCGGTCGCGGCCTCGACATCCCCAGCCGGCGCGAGGTCGGCGAGATGTCCCTGATGTTGAAAGATCTCGCCCTCGGCGACAAAGCCGAGCTTGCGATACAGCGGCAGTCCGTCCGTGGTTGCAATGAGTCTCAGAGGGCGGTGGCCAGCCAGCGCCATTGCCGCATCCATGAGCTTGCGGCCAAGCCCGCGGCCGCGCAGGTTTTCGTCGACGATCACCATATTGATCGTCGCGCAATCTTCTCCATAGGGGGTCATCAGGATGGTGCCCACGACGCGGCCCGTCTCGTCCACGGCTGCTGCGCCTTGGCTCAAACGCAAGGCCATATTCCAGTCCTCGGCACGATGAGGCCATTTGGCTTGACGTGAGAGGGCGAGGGCGCCGTCTATATGCTCCGGTGTGAAGCTGACCAAATTTATGCTATCGGTACGCATGGGCATCCTTTCCTTGCCCCAAGTCTCGGCGATCCCCGCATGGCAGATTATCTGAAGGCATGGTTCGTCGTGATATCTTTCGCCGTAGCGGGCGCGCTTGGCCGCATCTTATGCTGAAGATCCTTTTTCGGTCGCTCCGCAATGGTCCAAAAACAACGTCGCGACGCATATCCGCTGCAACACTCTGCCAAAGGACGCCGCGCATACGAAACAATATGCTTTGCGGACACGCCAATTCGATCACGTCCGTCGTGGGACTTCAGCCTATGATCGTCTCATAAAGAACGCAGATGCCCTTTAGATAGAGGACGAACGGACATGGCGCCTTTCCGGCCGAAATACATCACCTTCGATTGCTATGGCACGCTCATCAATTTCGAGATGGCCGAAGCGGCTCGCGACATCTATGGCGCCGAGCTCGATGAGGCGAGGATGCTGCAATTCATCAAGAATTTCGCCGCCTATCGGCTGGACGAGGTTCTCGGTGATTGGAAGCCATATGCCGACGTCGTTCACAATGCGGTCGAGCGGACCTGCCGCGCGAATGGCGTCAAGTTCCGCGCGGAAGACGCCAAGGCGATCTATGAACGCGTGCCCGGCTGGGGGCCGCATCCCGACGTGCCGGCCGGACTGGCGAAGGTTGCCAAGGAAATCCCTCTGGTCATCCTGTCCAACGCGATGAACAGCCAGATCATGTCGAATGTCGAGAAACTCGGCGCGCCTTTCCATGCCGTCTATACGGCAGAGCAGGCCAATGCCTACAAGCCGCGCTTCAAGGCGTTCGAATATATGTTCGACATGCTGGGCTGTGGGCCGGAGGACATCCTGCATTGCTCGTCCTCTTTCCGCTATGATCTGATGTCGGCGCATGATCTCGGCATCAAGAACAAGGTCTGGGTCAACCGTGGTCATGAGCCGGCAAATCCCTATTACGGCTATGTCGAGATCGCGGACATATCCGGCCTGCCCGGCGTCGTCGGACTTTAAGGGAAAGGCAGCCTCATGAAATTCGTCTCCTATTGGCACGACACGGCGCCGGCCTTTGCCGGAGGTCGGCAAGGCCCGGTCGAAGGACGATACGACGCCTGTGTCATAGGAGCCGGTTTCACCGGACTGTCCGCGGCCCGGCAACTGGCCAAGGCCGGTGCGAGGGTCGTCGTTCTCGAAGCCGAGCGTGTCGGCTGGGGCGCCTCGGGCCGTAACGGCGGTCATCTGAACAACGGTCTTGCCCATAGTTATCCAGCCGCCAAAGCCGAACTCGGCAAGGAGAGGGCGATCGCGCTCTATAAGGCGCTCGACGCCTCCATCGATACGATCGAGGCGCTTATCGCCGAAGAGGGCATCGACTGCAATTTTCGCCGGGCCGGAAAGCTGAAGCTGGCATCGAAGCCGCAGCATTTCGGATCGATCGCCCGCAATTTCGAAGAGGTTCATGCCGAAGTCGATCCGGATACGGCGCTGCTTACGCCGGACGATCTCAAACAGGAAATCGGCTCGCCTTTCCATGGAGCCATGCTCTTCAAGAAAAGCGCGATGATGCATATGGGCCGCTACGCTGTCGGCCTCGCGGATGCAGCGGTTCGCCATGGCGCGGCAATTTATGAGGCGGCGCCGGTGACGAACAGGCTGCGGGAAAAGGGCAGGCATCGGTTGGTGACACCGCGCGGCGAGATCACGGCCGACAATGTACTGGTGGCGACCGGCGCCTACACGACCCCGAATTTCAGCTATTTCCGCCGGCGGATCATCTCGGTCGGCAGCTTCTTGATCGCGACCCGACCGCTGACGGCGGATGAGATCGCATCGGTCATGCCGGGAAACCGCACCTGCGTCACCTCGATGAACATCGGCAACTATTTCCGCCTCTCCCCCGACAACCGGTTGCTATTCGGCGGCCGGGCACGATTTTCCGCGACCTCCGACCATCGTTCCGACGCCAAAAGTGGCGCAATCCTGAGGGCGGGTTTGGCCGAGATATTCCCCCAGCTTTCCGGAGTCGATGTCGATTATTGCTGGGGCGGTCTCGTCGATATGACCAAGGATCGCTATCCGCGCGCCGGCTATCATGATGGAAGCTGGTATGCGATGGGCTATTCCGGCCATGGTGCTCAACTGTCGACGCATCTCGGCATGATCATGGCCGATGCCATGCTCGGCCGCGAAGATCGCAATCCCATGAGGGATGTCGATTGGCCGGCCGTGCCGGGTCATTTCGGCAAACCATGGTTCCTGCCGTTGGTGGGCCTCTACTATAAGGCGCTGGACAAGTTCCAGTAACGACAGTTGCCGGGACCATGGCGGGCCGATCGCGAACAGAGTGACCCGCTATGGTACTGGATTCTGATCTAGCCCAGCCCGCCCATGTGAAAGCTTTTCAATTCGAGATATTCCTCGATACCGGCTTGCGCGCCCTCACGGCCGATCCCGGATTGCTTGACGCCACCGAAGGGGGCAACTTCCATCGAAACCGAGCCGGTATTGAGCCCGACCATGCCGAATTCCAAGGCCTCGCCGACGCGCCAGGCGCGCTTGAGATTGTCGGTATAGAAATAGGACGCCAGGCCAAAGGGCGTGCCATTGGCGATCGCGATCGCCTCGTCTTCGGTCTCGAAGCGGAAGAGCGGCGCCACCGGTCCGAAGGTCTCTTCGCCGGCAAGCTCCATCTCGGTCGTTGCCCCGGTCAGGACGATCGGAGCCGTATATTGTCCGCCGTCGGGTAGCTGCCGGGCGGATGTGATGATCGTTGCGCCCTTTGCCAGCGCGTCGCGGACATGCCGGTCGATTTTCTCGATTGCCGCCTGGTTGATCATCGGGCCGATCGACACGCCGGCCTCCGTGCCCGGCCCGACCTTCATGGCATCGACCTTCGCTTTCAGTTTCGCTGCGAAGGTGTCATAGACGCTCGATTGCACAAGGAGCCGGTTGGCGCAGACGCAGGTCTGGCCGCCATTGCGGAACTTGGAGGCAAGCGCGCCTTCGACGGCCAGATCGAGATCGGCGTCGTCGAAGACGATGAAGGGTGCGTTACCGCCGAGTTCGAGGCTGAGCCGCTTGATGCTGCCGGCGGCACCGCGCATCAGCAGCGCGCCAACCCTCGTCGAGCCGGTGAAGGAGATCTTGCGCACGGTTTCGTTGCCCATGATCTCGTTGCCGATCTCGGCCGGCATGCCGGTGACGATATTGATGACGCCGGCCGGGATGCCGGCGCGCTCGGCAAGGACCCCGAGGGCGAGCGCGGAATAGGGGGTGAATTCCGAGGGCTTGATGACAACGGTGCAGCCGGCGGCAAGGGCGGGCGCGACCTTGCGCGTAATCATCGCATTGGGAAAATTCCAGGGCGTGATGATGCCGCAGACGCCGACCGGCTCCTTGAGCACGATGATGCGGCGATCGGGTGTGGGAGACGGTATCGTGTGACCGTTGATGCGGCGGGCTTCCTCGGCAAACCATTTCACGAAGGAGGCGCCATAGCGGATTTCCCCACGGGCTTCATCGAGCGGTTTGCCTTGCTCCGTTGTCAGAATGAGGGCGAGATCGTCGACATTCTCAAGCATGAGATCGTGCCAGGCTTCGAGAAGGACGGCACGTTCCGCATTCGTCTTGCGCTTCCAGCTGCGCTGCGCGCGCTCGGCAGCCGCGATCGCGTTGCGCGTCTCCCTAGAACCCATGTCGGGCACCGTGCCGATGTTAGCCTGTCTGGCGGGGTCTTGAACATCCACCGCCGCGCCTGAGGCCGCCGCGACCCAGGCCCCATCGATCAATCCCTTGTCACGAAAAAGCTGCTTGTCTTTCAAATCCAACATGAGGTCCTCTGCAATCAGGAGAGCGCCGCGATGATGCCGGCGGTGATGGTTTCCGTTCGATCCTTGCCCGGAAGTGTGCCGATGCCGCGCGCGGTTGCTGCCTCCATCGCCGCGATGATGCAGGTGGCAGCATCCCTCTCGCCCAGATGATCGAGCATCATCGCTCCCGACCAGATGGCGGCGATCGGGTTGGCGATGCCGCGGCCGGCAATGTCCGGGGCTGAACCGTGAACCGGCTCGAACATCGATGGGGCATTGCGCTGCGGGTTGATGTTGGCTGAAGCCGCAAATCCAAGGCCGCCCTGAATGGCGGCGCCAAGATCGGTCAGGATATCGCCGAACAGATTGGAGGCGACGACGACGTCAAGGCTTTCCGGCGCCATCACCATGCGGGCCGCCATCGCGTCGATGTGATAGCTCGTGACTTCGACATCGGGATATTCGGCCGAAAGCCTGGCGGTGATTTCGTCCCAGAACACCATGGAATATTTCTGAGCATTGGACTTGGTGACGGAGGCAAGCTTGCCGCGCCGGACACGCGCCTGCTCGAAGCCGAAACGCAGGATGCGCTCGACGCCCGCGCGGGTAAAGATCGACGTCTCCACCGCGACTTCATCACTCGTGCCCTGATGGACGCGACCGCCGGCGCCCGAATATTCACCCTCGGTGTTTTCGCGGATGCAGAGAATGTCGAATGTCTCCGCCCGCAGCGGTCCCTGGACCCCCGGCAGCAGCCGGTGCGGTCGGATATTGGCATATTGCACGAAGGCCTTGCGGATCGGCAGCAACAGGCCGTGCAGCGAGACCGCATCGGGCACTTCGGCCGGCCAGCCGACGGCCCCGAGTAGGATCGCATCGAACGACCTTAGCGTCTCGATCCCGTTTTCCGGCATCATCCGCCCCGTCTGCTTGTAGAATCGGCAGGACCACGGAAATTCGGTGCTATTCAGTGCAAAGCCGCCAGCCTTGGCGGCAACTTGCAGCACCGACCATGCGGCGTCTGTCACGTCCTTGCCGATGCCGTCACCAGGGATCAGAGCTATCGAGTAGGTCTTCATGGTATAGGTCCCTCAAAGGCTGATGAGCACGCTCTTCGTTTTGCGATTGGCAAGATAAGCCTCGCGTCCCAGGTCCTTGCCGATGCCGGAGCGCTTATAGCCGCCGGTCGGTAAGATATGATCCCGCGAGCGGCTGTAGCGATTGACCCAGACCGTACCTGCCTGGATCTGCCGGCTGAGGCGGATGGTACGCGACAGGTCGGATGTAAACAGGCCCGCGGCAAGCCCATAGGAGGGGTGATCGGCAAGCACCATCGCTTCGTCTTCGTCCTCGAAAGTCTGCAGCGTCAGGACCGGCCCGAAGATTTCCTCGAGAATGGCGGGAGAAGACGGATCGAGATCGGTCAAAAGCGTCGGTTCGTAGAAGTAACCCGGCCTATCCATCGGCTTGCCGCCGGCGATACAGCGGCCGCCTTCGCTGATCGCGGCAGCGACGATCGCGTCGATCCGGTCGCGCTGGCGCTCGGAGATGATCGGCGAATAGCGTGTCGCCTCATTCCAGGTGGGGCCGGGACCGATATCCGCCATCCGCGCGATGAGGGCTTCCGTGAATTGGCCAGCAACGCTTGCCTCCACGATTACGCGCGTCGCGGCGACGCAAGCCTGGCCGGCATTGAAGAGAATGCTGCCGGCGATCGCATCGGCCGCTTTCGAAAGATCGGCGTCCTTGAAGATGATCTGCGGGCTCTTGCCGCCAAGCTCCAGGGTCACCGGCTTGATGCCAGAGCGGGCGATATTCTCCATGATCGCGGATCCCGCTCGGGTGGAGCCAGTGAAGCTGACCTTGGCGATATCGGGATGGCCGGTGAGCGCCGTACCGGTGGCGAGCCCGTCGCCGAGAACTACGTTGAAGAGGCCGGCGGGCAATCCGGCCCTCACGGCGAGCTCGGCCAGGTAAACAGTCGAAAATGGCGTCATTTCCGAGGGTTTGAGGACGACGGCGTTGCCTGCGGCAAGCGCCGGACCGAGCTTCCAGCCGGCCATGGAGACCGGAAAGTTCCAGGGCGTGATCGCGCCGACGACCCCGTAGGGTTCGCTGAGGATCATGCCAAAGGTCTTGTCATCGGTGGGCACGACATCGCTGCCCTCCTTGTCGGCGAATTCGGCAAAGAAACGAATCTGCTCCGCGGTGACCGCTATGTCGCCGGCCGGCAATTGACTGATCAATCGGGTGGAGGACAGAGCCTCTATTCGAGCCAGCGTCTCCGTCTCCGCTTCAATCAGGTCCGCCCAGGCATGCATTACGCGGACACGTTCGCGCGGCCGCAGGCCGCTCCAGTTGCTGGCCTTCAATGCCGCCTTGGCCGATTCGACGGCGCGGTCCACCATCTCGTGGCTCGCAATCGGGCAACCTGCATAAGGCTTGCCGTCGGAGGGCCTTTTCATGTCGATCTCGCCGGGCGCTTCAATGAGCTCCCCGCCGATGAAATGGCCGATCGGCAATGGCAAGGTGTCAGGATCGAAGCTCAAGCTCATGGGAAGCTCTTTCTTAGGGCTTTGCCTGAGCCTAGCGCCGGCTTACTAGCAGCTTGCTCCGTATGCCGGCGCGCGGGCCGACGAATCTTGTGTTTCAGCCGGGGCGAACAGTGATTTCTGTTGCGGCGGCCAGCAGCTTTCATCCCACCGTCACATAGATCTTGCGAACGGTCTCGATCGTCTTCCATCTGCCCACGAAGCCCGGCTTCATCACAAAGCTGTCGCCGGCCCGGTAGATGACCGATTCGCCGTCATCGGGGGTGATTTCGACGACACCCGCGAGGATGTGGCAGAATTCGAAGGTCTCGCCCTTGATCGACCTGGTCTCGCCTGGCGTCGCCTCCCAGACACCGGTGCGCACGGCGCCGTCCTTCGCCTCATCCTGCGCCCAGGTCTTGAACGAAGGATCGCCGGCAATCAGTCTTTCCGGCAAGGCTTTGGATTCACGCGGGGCCGTACCGGGATTGGTTACGACGGTCTTGAGGAAGGTCATGGCGAGCCTTTCATTGCTATGGGTTCAATATCCGCGCCGCCGGTCGACGAGCCCGATGGGATCCTGGCCTGTGCGATAACGACGGATGCTGTCGATCACCGCGCGTGCGGCGGTATCGGGCTGTGTAACGCTGGCGATATGCGGAGTGAGCATGATTTTCGGGTGTCGCCATAAAGGGTGACCCGAGGGCAGGGGTTCTGGGTCGGTCACGTCGATCACCGCCGCCGCCAGACGGCCGCTATCGAGCGCCTCGATCAGCGCGTGCGCATCGAGCTGTGGGCCGCGACCGGCATGCACGAGCATCGCCCCCGCCGGAAGGCCGCCAAGAAGCGTGTCGCCCAGGAACCCCGTGGTCTCCGGCGTCAGAGGCAGCAGGCAAATGAGAATGTCCGTCGCAGCCACCATGGTTCTGAGGCCGGTTTCGCCGTGATGACACTCGACGCCCTCGATCGTCCGGGGGGATCTGCTCCAGCCGGCGAGTGGGAAACCGAAGGGCTTCAGCCGCTCGAGCACGGCTGTCCCGAGAACGCCCAATCCCAGAACTCCGATTCGTCTTTCATGCGCCTGGCGCTGAGGCAGGCCTCGCCACTCCCCGGCGCGCTGCTGCGCAAGATAGGAAAGAAGGCCGCGATGCAGCGCGAGCACCGCAAGCGTCACATATTCCTGCATCATCCTGACGATGCCATCCTCGACCATGCGGACGATCTTCACATGCTCGGGCACGAGATCCGTCTTGAACTGGTCGACGCCCGCGCCGATCGAAAACAGGATTTCCAGATTGCGGTAACGGGCGAGGTCGTCGGGCACCGTCCAAGTGATGAGGAAGCGAACCTCATCAGGGTCGACGCTCGCCGCATTCATCGAAAATGCCAGATCCGGCAGTTCCTCGGCGAAAGCCCGCGCGAAGATCGCTCCGCGCTTGGCATCCGAATTGAAGAGAAATGTCATGGCGATCGCTCCCTCAAGCCCGTGCGCGGCGCGCGGCCAGGGCCAATATCATCTGGCGGCATTCCTCGAGTTCGTCCTCTAGAATGTATTCGTCGGGCTTGTGGGCGCGCTCTATGTCGCCAGGCCCGCAGATGATCGCATCGATCCCGGCTGCCTGATATAGGCCAGCCTCGGTCCCGTAGCTGACCGCCGCAAGCGACGGCCTGCCGGTCATTTCTTCCAACAGCGCTGCAAGTGGCGCGTCCTTCGCAAGCGACAGCGCGGGATAGGCGCTGAGCGGCGTCCAATCGACGGAAAAGCCCTGTTCCTTGAGCATGTCAGCGCAATGGCGGATCGGGGCCAGCAGTTCCTCAGGGGGCACGTCGGCGATAGCACGTGCCTCGAGGTCGAGCCGGCAGTTGTCGGGGACGATGTTCAGCGCCAGTCCGCCGGACACAATGCCGGCCTGAAGCGTCGAGTACGGCGGCTCGAATACGGGGTCGAACGGGCCGAGCGTCAGCCTCCGAGCTTCATCGACCGCCGAATTGAGCACCCGCGACATGGCATGGATGGCGTTGAGCGCCAGGTCTGGACGAGACGAATGGCCCGCCCGTCCGCCGACGGTGACGCGAGCCGCCGCTTTCCCCTTATGGGCGCGCACGGCCTGCATGCGGCTGGGCTCGCCGATGATTGCGCCTTGCGGGGGTGCGCAGAGTTCCTTCATCCGCGCCAGTAGATGCGGCACGCCCCGGCATCCCGCTTCTTCGTCATAGGAGAATGCGAGATGAATGGGACGGGCAAGATTTGCCCTGGCAAGTTCCGGCGCCGCGGCAAGCGCTGCGGCAAGAAACCCTTTCATGTCGGTCGTACCACGCCCGTGGAGCCGATCGGCCTCCTTTCTGAGCGCGAAAGGTTCCGACGTCCAGCCGGGCTCTCCAGCGGGAACGACATCCATATGGCCAGACAGAATATAACCCGCGACATCCCTGGGGCCGATCGTGGCAAAGATGTTGGACCTGTCACCTTCAGGCCCTGGAAGCACGGTGACGTGGATTCCGAGGCCTTGCAGATACGTCTGGATCCAGCCGACGATCCCGTCATTCGGCGTGCCGACGACGCTCGGAAAGGCGACAAGACGGGCGAGGATTTCAACCGTGTCCATATGCTCCTCGGAGCTGCGGCATTTGCTGACATTTCCCAATAGCATTGGCCTGCGCTTTCATAATTGCATGCCGAATGTCGAAGTGTTTCAGTCGATTGTTGTGCAGGCACACGCAATTCGAGCTAATTGTATCAGCGGGCGTCGCCTATCCTTGCTGACGGGGAGCGCGTCTGTTTTGGCGCATGGGTATAGGTAGCAGGTTTCGAGGTGGTCCAGTGAAGGTATCTGACAGTTTGCGGGTCGATGCTTTCTCCATGCATATCGGCGACATCAGGGACGTGGAGCTCGATCAGTTGCACGCGCTGTCGATCTCGGTCCGTTGGCCGCATCGAGCCGAAGACTGGGAATTTCTGAGGCAGACGGGTAGCGGCATCGTCGCACTCGATGAGATCGGTCGCGTCATGGGATCTGCTATGTGGTTTCCGCACGGAGACGAGTTTGCCACCGTCGGCATGGTGATTACCTCTCCGCGTTTGCAGACCAATGGCACCGGCCAATGGCTGATGAGCCGGATCCTCGACAAGGTTGCGGGCCGCCGCCTCAGCCTCAGCGCGACACGGGCGGCGCGGCGTCTGTATCTTTCGCTGGATTTCAAGCCGGAAAAGACGGTCTACCAATGTCAGGGGGAGGCGCGGATCGCGAAGGATTTCGCGCCGCTGCCTTCGGACGGCACGGTAAGGCGGCTTGGCGCCGACGATCTTGCAGCGATCCTGCGGCTCGATGCCATGGCCTTCGGTGCCGATCGCTCGGAGCTGGTCAGGCGTCTCCACGAGCAATCGATCGGTTACGGCCTGTTCCGGGGAGCGGATTTGCAGGCTTTCGCCTTGTGCCGGCCTTTCGGACGCGGCCATGTCGTCGGGCCCGTGGTTGCGTCAAGTGACGGCGATGCGATTGTCGTGGTCGAGCCACACGTGGCGCATCATACCGGCCAATTTCTCCGTCTCGACACGCACATGGAGAGCGGCGATTTCGCCTCTTACGTGTCGCAGTGCGGGATGCTTGTCTACGATACCGTCCTGACCATGTCGCTTGGAAACCATCCCTCCAATAGAAACAAGGCCAGCGCCGGTATGGCGGCCAAATATGCTCTTGCTAGCCAGGCGCTCGGCTAAAATCTTGCCGCGCGCAGGCCCTGCGCGCGTCGGCCAGATGTTATTTAGCCAGACCGAGGAGGTGGCGTGGCGTCATCGTCAGCCGCCTTCCGCCCTCCGGCGTAACGACCACCGTCTCGCTGAATCCAAGCCTGGCGGCTGTCGTATAGACATGGAAAACCATGCCTTCCTCCAGCGGCCAATCCGCATCCGGCAGAAAGACCCGGGAGAAATCGCTGGTGCGCGGCGTGCGGGTATAGAGACCAAGCGTATAGGCCGTTACATTGTCGTAACGCTGTCTCAGTCCTGACGACATGAGACCCTGGCGGACAATCGCGTCTACCTCGCAGGCAGGAACGCCTGGCTTCATGGCTTCGATCTGCCGGTCCTGCAATGCGATGATACGCGAGGCGATATTCTGAAGCCTTGCCGATGCACTGCCGATGACGATCGGCCGCATGAGACGGGCACCATAGCCGCCCACGCGCGGAATAAGCTCCACGTGCAGAATATCGCCTGCGTCAAGCAATTCACTCTTGAAAGAGCCGTGCAGGAATTGGTGGTCGCCGCTGGCCTTGACGATCGGACCGGTCTCGCCGCTATCAGCACCTTCAAGCAGGAAGGTGGCCGCCGCGGTCGCTGCGGCTGTACGGGTCGAAGAGCCGGCCCGCGTATTCTGCGCTATCGCCAGCATGGCCCTGTCGGCGATGCCGGCCGCTTGCGTCAGAACGGCAATCTCGCGAGCCGATTTGACCCATCGCAGACTGTCGCTGATGCCGGGAAGAGCGATGAATTGCGCTTGGGGCAGGTGCGCCCGAAGCCTGGCCGCCGTATCGGAGCTGAAGCTATAGGAGGCGAAGTCGGCGCCGATGCGGGCGCTGGCGAAACCTCGAGCATGGATGCTGCTGGCGATCGCCTCGTGTGGATTGGCTGTATCGGCGAACCCGATGATATCGGAAATCCAGGTTTTTTCCCTGCACGGCGCTTCGTCGAGCTCGCGCAGGACGAACCAGGGCGCACTGTGTCGCGGGAGAAAGGCGGCGCGGTACATGGTTTCCGAAACGGTATAACCGGTAAGCCAAGCAAGGAGCTCACCGCTGTCGATCAGGAGCAGATCGACGGCGGCGGCGTCCATGGCGGCATGTGCCTTGGCGATACGCCAATCATATTCGTCACGAGGAAACATGCGGCCTCAGACAGCCTCGCAAATGTCGAGAATGGTGAGCATGTAGACCCGGATCATGTCGAGATAGTCGACGATGTCGACGCGCTCGTCCGGCATGGTGTTGTATCGGCCGCCTGGTCCGCAGACGATGCCTTCCATGCCGAGCTCATGGTAGAGATGGCCGGCGTCCGTTCCGTAAAAGCGCGTGGGCGTAATGGCGCCCGTCGGCTGCGTCTCGCCGCGGACGGTCTCATAGGCGGCGTTGATCGAGGTCACGATGCGTGAAGTCGGCGAGACTTCGAAAGGAGGCATCAGAGGACGGCCTTCGATCATCTCAGGCACCAGCTTGGCTTTCAGCCCGGGAAAGCGCTTTTCGAGCGCGACCAATTCCGCGGCGAGATCGGCAAGCACGCCTTCCTGCGTCTGGCCGGGCGCATAGCGGGCCGAGCCTCGGATACGGACGAAATCGGCGACCTGCGGCGGGCGCCATTCCTCCAGCTCACGCCCGAGCGCACCATGGACGACACCGACATGGCCGCGATTGATCGAGCGGTGCACTTCGCTTCTCGCGCCGCTGAAGGTCATGGCGTTGATACGCGGGATGAGATCGCAGGCGGCGGCGATGGCGTCGACCGATTGTTCGCGTTTGGACAGGTGCCGTGTGTCGCCGGTCAGCTCGATCACGAAGCTTAGCGCGGCGGCATGCATCGTCACGGCGGCAAGATCGCTCGGCTCGCTGTTGATGAAATAGTCGGCTTGAACGCCGCTGCGGATGGCTGCAAGCGTGCCCACGCCGCCCTGAAGCTCGCCGACGACATAGGTCAGGATCACATCGCCCTTCAGCTTGACGCCGGCGTCGAGCAAGGTCTTGACCGCGCAGAAGTAGGCGGCATCCCCCGCTTTCATGTTGGATACGCCGATGCCATAGATGAATTTGTCGTCGACGAGGCCGCCCCAGGGATCGACGGTCCAGCCCTCGGTAACCGGGTTTGTATCGAGATGGCCGTTGAAGAGCAGGCTCTTCCCACCGCCGGTTCCCTTCAGGCGTCCGATCGCATTGAAGCGCTCGCCATTATCGAAGGGTTGCAATTCGGACTGAAGTCCGATCGCCTCCATCTGGCGCGCCATGATGCGCGCAAGCTCGCGTTCGCCTTCGGTTTGGGAATGGCTCTTCTGGCGAACCATCATCGACAGGAAGTCGAGGCAGCTCTTCTCATCGATTGTTCCGATGAGCGATTTCGGGTCCATTTTTGATGCTCCTTAGAAGTCTTGTTCTGTAGGTGCGGCGCCGACAGGCGTCGGGACCGCGGCAAGCAGCCGGCGCGTATAGTCGGCCCGCTCGGGGCTGGTGATGTCTTCCGCCGGCACGACTTCGAGGAGATCGCCGCGATACATCACCGCGATGCGGTGCGCGATCTGACGAATGAGGTTGAGGTCGTGGGTGATGAAGAGGAAGGCGGTGGAATGCTCGCGATGCAGTTCCAGCAGCAGCTCGATGATGGAGGCCTGCACCGAGACGTCGAGCGCGGAGGTGATCTCATCGCAGATCACCAGCTTCGGTCTGGATGCGAAGGCGCGCGCGATGGCGACGCGCTGCTTTTCACCGCCGGAGAGCTGATGCGGATAGCGATCGGCATGGGTACGCGGCAGGCGCACCTGTTCGAGCATCTCGCCGATCCGCTGGGCGATGGCCCCATTCTCGCCTTCGCCATAGAGTTTCAGTGGCCGTGCCAGGATTTCGCGAATCTTCTGGCGCGGATTGAGCGAGGCGTCCGGATGCTGGAAGATCATCTGCACGTTCTTGCGATAGGATTTGTCCATGTCGGCGAGGCCTGAAATCGTCCGCCCGGCGAAGGTCATCCGGCCCTCGAAGGGATTGAGCCCGGTCATTGCCTTGGCAAGCGTCGATTTGCCGGAGCCTGATTCCCCGACGATGCCGAGGATCTCTCCCGGCTGCACGCTGAGGCTGATGGCACGATTGCCCGCGAAGCGCTCGAAGGACCGGCCGGTCAGCGTCGACAGGAACGGCTTCCGGCCGTAATGCACGCTGACATTCTCGACCTTCATCAACGGCTGGTCCTCATAGGACGGGCGTGTCTGCGTACGGCGGTCGCTCGGCCGCGGCACCGCGGCGGTCAGGTGGCGCGTATAATCATGCTGCGGCGCATTGAAGATCGAGTCGACCGCTCCCTGCTCGACGATTTCGCCGCGCCGGATGACGGCGACCCGTTTCGCGGTGCGCGACAGCAAGGCGAGATCATGCGAGATATAGAGCGAGGCGACGCCCGTCTCGGCCTGCAGGTCGAGGAAGAGGTCGAGGATCTGACGGGAGGTGATGACGTCGAGCGCCGTCGTGGGCTCGTCGAAGATGATGCATTCCGGATTGCAGGCAAAGGCGGTGGCGATAACCACGCGCTGCTTTTCGCCGCCCGATGCCTCGTGCGGCATGCGCTTCATCATGTCAGCGGGGCTTTTAAGCCCGACACGATGCAGCATGGCTTCGCTCTCGCTCCAGGCCTGCCTTGCGGTCAGGCCGCGATGGCGCCTCAGCGTTTCCGTGAGCTGCGTGCCAAGCGAGAGCGTCGGGTTGAGCGAGGTGCCGGGGTCCTGGAACACCATGCTGATCCGTTTGCCCCGCATGCGATTGACCTCGGCTGGCGATTTCGCCGTTAGATCCTCGCCGCGAAGCCGGATGTCGCCACCGACCTCCCGAGCGTTCGCCGGCAGATAGCGCATGATCGACCAGGCCATCGAGGTTTTGCCCGAGCCGGACTCACCGACGAGGCCGAGAATCTCGCCGGCTCCGACTTGGAGATCGATATTCTTGAGCGCATGAAACACGCCGCCCGCCGTCAGATAGTCGAGCGAATAATTGCGGACCTGTAGGACGATATTGCTTGCCGTTTCTGTCATCTCAGCCTCCGGTGCGCGGGTTGAGCGCATCGCGCAGGCCGTCGCCGAGAAGATTGAAGCCGATGGCGACAATGGCGATGGCGAGGCTCGGCCAGATCAGGATGCCGGCGCTGAGGTGCATGTATTGTCTCGCCTCCGAGACCATCAGCCCCCATTCGGTGGCGGGCGGCTGGGCGCCCAGACCAAGGAAGCTCAGCGTCGCGAACAGCATGACGGCGAAGGAAACGCGGATCGTTGTTTCCACCACGATGGGTGCGACGACATTCGGCAGCATTTCGCGCAGGATGATGTAACGCGAGCTTTCGCCGCGGGCGATCGCCGCGCTCACATAGTCCTGCTTGCGCACGGCAAGGGCTACGCTGCGAGTGATGCGTGCCATGCCCGGCGCGAAGGCGACGGCGACGGCGACAAGCGCATTGATGCTGCTGGACCCGAGCAGATTGACGATCAGCAGCGCGAATAGAAGGTTCGGGATTGCCATGATCGCATCGATGGTGCGCATGATGAATTCGTCGGCGCGGCCGCCCAGGAAGGCCGATACCGTTCCGATGAGGGCTCCGGCAAGCGTGCCGGCAAGCGTGGCGAAGACCGCCATCGTTACGGTCGAGCGCGCACCGATCAGCAGGCGGCTCAAGATATCGCGGCCGTATTGGTCGGTGCCGAGAAGGAAATTCGCGCTCGGGCCCTTATAGCGGGCAAGGATCGACATGGCTTCCGGATCGCGTGGAGCAAGCCAGGGACCGAAGACGACGACGATGAAGACGAGGACGACCAGGAAAAGGCCGACCGCGCCCTGCGGCGTGCGCAGCAGCCGTTTGAGAAGCTCAATCATACTGGATCCTCTTGTCGAGCCATGCGTAGAGAATGTCGGCGGCGAAATTGACGATGGAATAGGTTGCCGCCATGAGCAGCACGCCGGCCTGGATTGCCGGCAGGTCGCGCGTCTGGATGGCGACGATCAACTGCCTGCCGATGCCGGGAAGTGCGAAGATTTCCTCTACGACGATGATGCCGCCGAGGAGATAGCCGACATCGAGCGCGACGACGGTGATGGTCGGCAGCAGGGCGTTGCGCAGCGCATGACCGAACAGCACCCTTGATGTGGAAAGACCCTTCAGCCGCGCCGCGCGGATGTAATCGGTATGCAGCACATCGACGAGTTCGGAACGCACCATGCGAGAGACATGCGCGATGAGGATGATCGACACCACGCAAACCGGCAGCACCAGGTGGGCAAGGCCGTCGACAAAATTCTCGGTCAGTGGCACATAGCCTGTCGGTGGCAAAAGCTTCGCCCAATCGGCGACGAAGAGCACCGCGAGCGTCGCCGTCACGAATTCCGGCAGCGATACGCCGGCATAGGAGATGAGGCTGACGATCATGTCGGCGAGCTTGCCGCGGCGGATCGCTGCGAGGACACCGAGGGGTATGGCAAGCGCGAGCATCAAAGCGATGGAGAGCACGGCGAGTAGAAGCGAACGGCCGAGAGCCTGGAGCATGGCCGGCCCGACGGGCTGGCCGGTGCGCAGCGACTGGCCGAAATCGCCATGCAGGACGCCGCCCAGCCAATGCAGATATTGCAGCCAGACGGGATCGTTCAATCCCATATGCTGGCGCAGTGCCTCAAGCGCCTGGTCGGTGGCGTTCTCCCCAAGCATCATCACGGCGGCATCCGCCGGCAGGACCTGGGTGATCGCGAAGACGACGAGCGACACGATGAAGAGCGTGTAAACGATCATCAAAAGCCGCTTCAGGAGATAGTTCGGTGACAAGGGCCATTCCCTGGCGTTGGAGCGACCGGTCGCTTCAACATAAGCGCCGATCTTCTTGCTATGGGATGCGTCGCGAAGGTCGTTGGCCTCGCGACGCTCATTCAGCTCGCAGGTGCTATCAGCTCCGCTTCGGCGCCTTGTCCGTCAAGGAGACGTAATCGAGACGGAAGACGGAAGCGCGCGGATGGACCTCGAAACCGGCGACCCAATCCCGCTTGGCGGCGAGAACATCGAAGAAGACCGGAATGATGGAAGGAACGTCCTCATTCATCAGCTTCTGCGCCTCGGCATAAAGCTCCTTGCGCTTGGCTTCGTCGGTGATGCCGCGCGCTTGGTTGACGACCTTGTCGAAGGCGGCATTGTTCCAGCGTGTTTCATTCCAAGCGGCGTCGGAGGTGTACAGAAGCTTGAAGATCGCATCCGCCGTCGGCTGCATGTTGTAGAAGCCGACATAGAAGCTGCCCTTCTTCCACACCTGTTCGAGATAGGTCGCGTGCGGCATCGTCTGGACGTTGATGTTGATGCCGGCTTCCTTCGCCATCTCGCGCAATGCGACAGCGAGCTGGGTGCGCTGGCTCGGCTTGTCCGATGCAATCAGCGTCGCCTCGAAGCCGTTCGGATAACCGGCCTCGGCCAGCAGCTTCTTGGCTTCCTCGATATTGGCCTGGCGCAGCGGCAGGTCGGCATAGAAGCGATAGGAGGAATTGAGGGCGGTATCGTTGCCCGGCGTGCCGAAGCCTTCGGTGACGAAGTCGACCATCGCCTGCCGGTCGACGGTAAGCGCCAGCGCGCGGCGAAGGCGGGCATCGTTGAAGGGCTTTGTGTCGCAGCCGAAATTGATGTTGCAGAACTGGCCCGACGGCACGCGCAGTGGATTGACGCCTTGGGCGTCCTTCATCCGCAGAAATTCGGTCGGCTGCACGGTCGAAATGATGTCGATATCGCCGGCAAGCAGGGCCGAGGTCTGTGCCGAGGTATCTGGAAAGACCTGGATTTCGACGCGATCTAGATAGGGACGCTTCGGATCGTAATAATCGGGATTGCGCTCGACGACGATCAGACGGTCGGGTTCGTAGGAGACAAGCTTGAACGGGCCAGTGCCGACCGCCGTGGTCGACAGCTTCTTGAAGTCGCCTGTGGCGATGGAGGCTGGGATGATGCGCGCGACCGTGTAGGCTGTCGCCACTGGGAAGTCGGCGTAAGGGGTCGAAAGCTTGAAGACGGCGGTCAGTGGATCGGCCGCGATCACGTCGGCGATCGGGCCGACATTGTTGAGTGCCGGCGAAGCGTTCTTCGGATCGCGGATTGCCTTGAAGCTCTGGACGACATCGTTTGCGGTCAGCGGCGATCCGTCATGGAACTTGACGCCGCTGCGCAGCTTGAAGGTCCATTCCGTCAGCGCATCGTTGGCGCTCCAGCTTTCGGCAAGATCCGGCTCGACCGACATATCGACCTTCAGCCGCGTCAGATTGCTGTAGAGCAGCTCGGTGACCATGTATTCCGGGTTGACGCGCGTCAGCAGCGGATGGATCACGCTTGCGGCCTGATCGACGGAAATGCGCAATGTGCCGCCCTTGGCTGGAACGGCGGCTTGAGCAAAGCCGATGGCGGGCGTTGCCAGAATGGCGGCGGTGCTCGCCAGGAAATGACGTCGATTCAGCTTCAGCATTGCGATGTTCCCTTATTTTGATGGTGCGTGTTCTGGAATAAGGCCGGTCTCAAAGTCGTGGGCGAGATAGGCAAGGATGCTCTGCGCCAGCGCGACGATATCCGTCGTCGTCGTATGTTCGTCGGCGCTATGGATGCAGCTCTCCGGACGTCCAAGGCCGCCGAGCAGGACTTCCTGCATCGCACCCGTTTGCTGCACGTAGCCGAAATCGGAGCAGCTGGCGGCACCCCATTTGCTGAAATCGGAATCCTGATAGCCGAAGCCGAGGCTGAGCGCCTTCTGCCAGCGCGGCCAATGCGGACCGTCCGGGTCTGAGGTCGGAATAAGATGGCCGACAAGATCGATCTCGACGCGCAGCTCGGGCGATTTTGCCATGACGGTGCGCACGAGCTCTTCGATCTCAGCCCTTGCCGTTTCGTAACTTTCCTCGGGTGCGTAACGGCGGCTGACGAGGATCTTCAGCTCCGCGGGAACCTGTCCTCCCGACGTACCGCCATTGATGGCGGCGATGGAAAGCTGTGGCCGCAGCGGTCCGCTCGCATGCGGCGGCGCCGGCAAGGCGGATGTGAAGGCAGCCACTTGCGGCTTCAAGGCGTGCAAGGCATTCAGAAGCGGAAGGGCTAAGTCGATGGCATTGATGCCCGAGCCGGTGCGGTTGCCTTCGCCCGCGTGAACCGCATGACCGCGAATAGTGATCTGAAGATTGAAGACGCCGAAGCAGCCCGCCCAGATGCGTGGTGCCGCCGAACCGTTGAAATTGACGATATGTCCCTTGAGCATGCCCTGCTCGGCAAGATAGCGGATTCCCGGATAGAGGCCGCCTTCCTCATCGGTGCAAAGGAGCAGCATCGGATCGTAGGCAAGCTCGACCCCACAGGCATCGGCGGCACGCAGCGCAAGAAGGGTCGCCGCGATGGTGCCTTTCATGTCCGCAGCTCCAAGCCCGAAGAGGCGTTCGCCTTCGCGGCGCAGACAGAGCGGATCCTGTTGCCAGGCAGGGGCGGCCGGAACCGTGTCGACGTGGTAGTACAGCCCGCAAACCGGCTTGCTGCCGGATCGCTCGGCAATGAGATTAACCCGCGCCCCTTGGGCAGGGCCATTGCTGACCCGCCATAGCTCTTCCGGCACGGTAACCTCCCGGCAATGAAAGCCCATGGGTTCCAGCAGGCCCGACATCAGCGCCGCAAAAGCGGGATAGCCGTCTCCGGGCGGAAATGAGGTATCGATCGCGACCATCCGCGCGAGGTCGCTGACAGCGCTTTCGACGGTCTCTTCAATGATTTTCAAGGCGCTTGCAAATGGCTCCTCGAAAGATGACAAGATTTGATCGCGCATGCTCGAAACCCGAAAAGACGCGCAGAAACATAGGGAGGTTCCGCACTCGTATTTATATAAACTATATAGTAATGATGCTGCCCCTCACGCTTCGAGTCAACTCCAAATAAGAGGCAAATAATTGCGCGAAATGCCCAAATTTTCAGCAGATGTACCGCGTGCATCCGAGCTCTCCGTTCCGCTCTACGAAGTCGTGAAACGTCAGATCACGGAAGCAATCATGATGGGCAAATGGCCGGCCGGGACCGTGCTGCCGAGCGAGATCGCGCTGTCGCAAAAGTTTGGAGTTGCTGTCGGCACGATCAGGCGTGCCTTGCAGGACCTGACCAATGAGGGCTTGCTCAGCCGCCGGCGCAAGACGGGGACGGTGGTCACCGGTCGCACGCCGCAGCACAGCCTTCGCTTTTTCTTCCAGTATTTTCGCCTGCACGGGCTCGACGGTTCGCTGCAAAACTCGACATCCGACATTCTTTCGCTGAAACGCCGTGGGGCGAACGAAGAAGAGCGGGCCGGACTGCGGCTTGACGATGCGGCTGAAGTCATCTCGATTCACCGGCTGCGCAGCGTCGGAGGCAAGCCGGTCATGCATGAAGTCATGGCACTTTCGGCAAGCATGCTGCCGGAGTTTCCCGATAAGAAGGAGGAGATTCCCTCCCTTCTTTATCTCTTCCTTCTCGATCGCTACGGGATTCGCATTTCCGCCGTCAGAGAGCAGATTGCCGCCGACATGGCGACGGAGGAGGATTGCCGGCTGTTGCAGTTGAGCATGCCCAGCGCCGTACTGACGATCGACGAAGTGGCCTATGATCAATCCGCGGTTCCGGTTCTCGTCGCAAAACATCGTGCGACGACCAGAAGCCATCGCTATGTGCATGAGGTCCAATAGCGGGCGATAGGCTAGCTCTCCGGCACCACAATCCGAAGACCCGGGCCGCATTAACCCGTTGCGGGTGCGCCTGCCATTTGCCCGAAATCCAGAAGGCCCGTCTGCGCTCGTTCACGGTTTGAGTGTCGTGATACGCAATGTTCGCGATTTCGAAGGCACAGACCTCTTCGCTGAGGATTCGGCCTGATGATCGGCTTTGGAGATTTGCCGCCGCGTCTTTCAGCTCATTTGTAGGGGCGCCAGAATAACTTCCGTTCTTCTTGTATCACTTGCTGCTCACTGTGCGAGTTGCCCAATGATATAGAGTTAATGGTTGTAATGAAGTTTGGCTTGATTACAGCATAGCGATAGTGTGACTAGGTACGGGGCTATGAAAATCTCGGGGCGTCCTTACGGATTTATTTTATGTTGGGAATGTGATAGCTGACATATATTAAGGCTGCGAGAGCGCGAATGGCAGAATTCAAATTTAGTGAACCACCTGTAGGAAACGGGGCCGATGACATTTCAAACGAGTGCCAGCGCCAATTGCAGCCTATAGTTAGTGAAATCGTTCGGGCCGCGGCTGCCGCTGGATGGAATCAGAAGGATGTTCTTCTAGCGATGGTGGATGTCGCTTGGGACTTATATGAAAAGCGCCGAGGCGATCTTTAGCGGTCACAGCCGCCCCACAATCGTTTTTTCTACTTCGACGTGAACAAAGGTTTAGTCCGACTGCAACCATCTATCGAAGTGCGTGGATATATTTGTCCGCGCTAAAGAATGACGTGTTTTTACCGCGTCATTCTTTCTTTACCATATGCGTATCCCCCCTTCCAAACTCAGTGAATTATACTATTTAATCTTGCGCTATAAGCTGGTTTACGGCGGTATCCGGCGGGCAGTGTTGGGAATAATGAGATCTCGGCTGATATTGGGATCTCGTCTGCTTGCTAGCAATTGCATGATTTCGTTCGGGCGGGGCGATGAAGAATGGACTATGCGGGTGAGGTGCGGGAACGTACCGATCGATATGTGTTCGACATAATTCCCGAAAGCGCGGGTCCGAGAAAGGCCACCATGCGGGGGAGCGTCATCAGCTCCGTTCGCGAGCCTGGATCACAAACGTTCCTGGCCAAAGAACATGCGATGGGAATCGTATTGGCTCCCATGCGTGGCTTGCGAGCGTCTCTCGGCAGCGACAAGATCACCCAGTATGACGCGCCTGTTGGCTGCCTCATCATCAATCCTGCCGGCGTGGACAGCACTCTTGCCTGGTCGGAAACCAGGGAAAATCTGGTGGTCGCGATTCCTCCCCAAATTTTGTCCGAGCTGGCGCTCCAGGAGTTTGATCTTGCCGACGTAGAACTCGAACCTCCAGCATTTGGAACCGTCGATCCTGTCGCCCTCGGCATAGCGCAGAGGATTTCCGTCGAGCTAACCGGGAAAGCAACTCCGAATGAACTCTATCTGGATTCATTGGTTACGCTGTTTAGTACCCATCTTCTCCGTACCTATGCGAACAATATGAGACAGCTTCCGTCGCCCAGGGGAGGGCTCTCCGCGAAAAGCGCTCGACGCGTGGAAGAGTATCTTCGCGAACATTTCACCGAAAAGGTTCACGTCGCTGAACTTGCGGCGGTCGCTGGCATTTCGCCCAACCATTTCATCGTGAGATTCGCCAAGACCTTTGGCATGCCCCCACACCGGTATCTGATAAATCTGCGCTTGGATCTTGCGGAAAAGCTGCTAGCCGAAGGCGAGATCGCGATTGTGGAAATCGCCTACATGACAGGTTTTTCGGATCAAAGCCACCTGGCGACCACGATGAAGAGATACCGTGGACGGACGCCGACGGAGCTTCGATACATGCGATAACCGCGCGGGTTTAGTAGGCAACCCCCGGATTCGTCCCAAGCCAATTCGAATATTTCGTGACCCATGATTTTCCGCGGGCTGACCGAGAGGTGCATGTGGCATGGGGTTTTTCTGCTCACGCGGCAGAAGAGATTTTCGGAATGAAAAGAATCGTTTGGCGCCGAGCATCAGGCGATTCGCCTCTTCATGCGGAACAGCTTTAGGTTAAGTGTGGCAAAGCGGTTACACCTGCAACCGGCTAAGCAAAAAACCGTAATTTCCTAAAAAAAATCCGGAATTTTCTAAAATACCGTTGTGCTGAAATAAGGCCATGTTCGTGCTGGTAACCATCCGGTGCTTCATGGACATTCAATTCCCTGAATTTGAAATCTTTGCTCCGAAAATCGAGGTAGCCTGGACTGCCTTGCAAGAGCGATATGCCAGCCGCCTGACCGGCCCGGAAGTCGATTATCTATTTGCCTGCCTTGTCTTTGGTTTGACCTCTCCGGCCTATGGGGAAGGAGAACCATTATTCCATTTCGATGTCTGCCGCGCCCTGGTGACGATGAAGCTTCCGCCCGATCGGGCTGACGCTGCGTTGTATTCCGTTCCGGAACTGACGCAGCCATGGGCCGACACCGTGCGCGAACAGCTCGAAAGTCAGGCCGGCAAAATGGGTCGTGCGCTTCAGGAAGCGCACAATTTCAATGACGACACAGCCGCAGATGCGGGTTCACGCGCGCTCGGTCGTCCAGATAGCAGCGAGGAGAAAGCAGCATGAGCGAGTGCGTTGGGGAACATCTGCAGACTAAATCGCGTGTCGGATTTGCACGAAGCTGGATTTCGGGCGGTGATGGCAATCGCCTGGTTCGCCGTCGGCTGATGGCGGTGCTGCGGATGGCATCTCGCGTGCTCGGCTTCAAGCGGAGCCGTCTGGGGCACGGGATGCTGGGTGTTGGTGGAGTGGCGGCACTGGGAGCGATCGTATTCGGGGGCATCGCCACGCCGGCTCTGGCGCAGTATGCGGCCGGCGGCGGCACGGCGACCGGCGGCAACGCCGTCGCTATCGGTAACGGTACCGTAGCGAATAATCCGAACAGCATCGCGTTGGGTACCTCCAATAGTGCGACGGGGGATGCTTCGATCGCCATCGGCTATTCGATGGGTGTTAATGGCCTCAATGCCATAGGCATGGGTGTTTTCGCGAACGCCACCGGCGTCAATGCTCTTGCCGTGGGTGGAAATGCCCGCGCATTGAAGGACGGCGCTTCGGCCTTTGGTGTCAACACCACGGCAAATGGAGCGAACGCCGTCGCCCTCGGCTCGACTGCGAGCGCTTCCGGAGGCGCCTCGATAGCGGTTGGATTGTCCTCCAACGCCTCATCGTCAAACGGTGCCGCCATCGCCATGGGCGTCGGCTCCAAGGCTAACGCTGGAACAGGCGGCGGCTCTCCGATTGCCATCGGCACCAATGCCAATGCAAGTGGCACTGCTCCTTCCGGCTTCACGTTCGAGTCTGTTGCGTTAGGCTCCGCCGCGACGGCCACGGGAGCGTGGGCGAATGCGGTTGGTTCCAGCTCATCGGCTACGGGGACTGGAGCCAGTGCCTTCGGCACGTCAGCGACCGCGTCGGCCAACCAGTCCACCGCAATCGGAAATGGGGCGACCGCTTCCGGCTTGAGAGGCTCGTCCATGGGTTATCTCGCCGCCGCCTCGAACACCGATACCATCGCCGTTGGCACGTCAGCCGCCGCCTCCGGAACCAATTCGCTCGCCATCGGTCCTACTACCGTCGCGTCGGGAGCCTTCGGGGTTGCCTTAGGTAACCAGGCACAAGCAATCGCTGCCGGCGGTGCCGTTGCGATAGGTTCGGGCGCAGTCGTCGCAAACGGTGCGACTTCCGGCATTGCTCTCGGCAACAACGCAAACTCCGCGTCCAATTTATCCGCTGCGGTTGGTGCCGGTGCGAATGCCTCAGGCACTGGGGCCGTATCCATAGGTTATGTAGCACAGGCTACCGCCATCAATGCAGTCGCATTAGGCCCGAACGCGAACGCGAGCCAGTCAAACACCCTTGCTTTAGGCGAGTCCTCCACCGCCAGTGGTGTGAGCAGCACGGCAATCGGCGGCGGGTCGGTCTCCAGCGGGCTTCAGTCGGTTGCTTTGGGCATTAACGCGAACGGGGGAGCCGACTATGCGACAGCGATCGGATCGGCGGCCAAGGCCACCGGTAACCGCGCGTTCGCCGCTGGCCGTATCGCCAATGCCGGAGGGGATGACTCGACCGCCATTGGCACGTCGGCCGTCGCGACAGGAGCGGCCTCGACTGCACTCGGTTCGGGCGCGGTGTCACAAGGCGTGAACGGGATCGCCATCGGCACCGCCGCCGGCTCGCTCAGCGATGATTCCGTGGCTATCGGCACGGGCGCGATCGCCGATGGCGGTCAGGCCGTCGCAATCGGCTACGGCAATTCCGCTTACGGTGACGGCGCGGTCGCGATCGGCGATCCGAGCTATGCGAGCGGCACCGGCGCCTTCACGGGCGGCGCCAACAACATCGCCAATAGCGATGGCACGGCGACCGCCACCAGCACCAACCAAGCCGCCGGTGCGGTCGCGATCGGCAACAACAACAAGGCGATCGGTCAGGGCTCGGTTGCGCTGGGCAACGGCTCCACGGCGGGCGCTTCTGGCTTCGTCGGCAACGTCGCCTTGGGTAACGGCGCAACGGCGGCGGCGAGTTCCGGCGACGTGGCCTTGGGCTCGGGCTCCTCGACCTCCACGGCGGTCGGCACGGCCAGTGGGGTGGTCAACGGCACGACCTACGCCTATCAGGGCACCAACCCGACTTCGACGGTCAGCGTCGGCGCAGTTGGCGCCGAGCGCACCATCACCAATGTGGCGGCGGGCCGGATCAGCGGTTCGTCCACCGACGCCGTCAACGGTTCGCAGCTTTTTGCCACCAACCAGGCGGTCGATGCCATCGGCACGACGGTCAACAACATCACCACGGGCGGCGGCATCAAGTATTTCCATGCTAATTCGGCAGCGGCAGACTCATCGGCGACGGGTGCGGAGTCGGTTGCGATCGGACCTCTCTCGACTGCGGCAGGGGCAAACGCCATCGCGGCCGGCAACAGCGCGACGGCTTCCGGTCTCGACGCGACAGCGTTCGGATACATATCCCAGGCCACGGGTGACTACAGCACGGCCGTCGGCCCCAATGCCAATGCCACGGCCATCTCCAGCACCGCGGTCGGCCAAAATGCCTTTGCCACCGCCGCTCAAGCAACCGCTCTCGGCAAACAAGCGAATGCCAGTGCCGCAGATGCGCTCGCTCTGGGCGTCAACGCTACCGCCGGCAACGCAGGCGCAGTGGCACTCGGTTCGGGCTCAGTGACCGACGTCGCCGTCGGCACCGCCAGTACGGTGATCAACGGCACGACCTACGCCTTCCAGGGCACCAATCCGGCTTCGACGGTCAGCGTCGGCGCAGTTGGCGCCGAGCGCACCATCACCAACGTGGCGGCGGGCCGGATCAGCGGCTCGTCCACCGACGCCATCAACGGTTCGCAGCTCTTCGCCACCAACCAGGCGGTCGATGCTCTCGGCACGACGGTCACCACCATCAACGGCAACCTGACCAATCTCGGCAATACGATCAACAATCTCGCCGGTGACACATCGACGACCTATACCGATGCAAACGGTAAAGGTATCCGATATGTGCGCACCAATGACAGCACGCTTGCCGTCAGCGACTCCTCGGCTCAGGGCGTCGGCTCCACGGCGGTCGGCTATAACGCGACCGCTACGGCAGGCGATGCCCTGGCACTTGGAAGACAAAGCCAAGCCACCATCGTCGGCGGAGTTGCCCTCGGTTCCGACTCGGTTTCCGATCGCGCCCTCGCACCGGCAACGGGCCAGATCGCGGCCGGGCCGACGAACTTCATCCAATACAATACGACGGACAAGACCCTGCTGGGCGCCGTTTCGGTCGGTTCGAGCACGGCCTATCGACAGATCATCAATGTGGCTGATGGCACCAACGCGCAGGACGCCGTCACCGTTCGTCAGCTCCAGGGCGCCATCGCTTCGGTGGCGACGACACCAAGCAAATACTTCCATGCCAATTCAGCGGCGGGTGACTCGCTTGCTGTTGGCGCAGAGTCGGTAGCAGTCGGCCCGACGACCGTCGTCAACGGCGACAATGGCATCGGCATCGGCAATGGCGCTGTCGTCGACCAGGTTGCCCCTGGCGGCACGGCCATCGGCCAGAATGCCCATGTCATGCTGGCTGATGGCGTCGCGCTTGGTACGAACTCGCTGGCTGCGGGCGTCCAGTCGGTGGCGCTCGGTGCCGGCGCGCAAGCCAACAACATCAACAGCGTTGCGCTGGGTGCCCAATCCGTAACCACAGTGGGCGCTCAAACCGGCTACACCGGCTTTGCCCTTACGGCGCCGCAAACCTCCGTCGGCGAAGTATCGATCGGCTCGGCTGGATCGGAGCGCAAGCTGACCAATCTCGCGGCCGGTTCGGCTGATACGGATGCGGTGAATGTCAGCCAGCTCAAGGGTCTCGGCACCAACGTTACCAACCTGATCGGCGGCAATACGACGGTAAACCCGGATGGATCGATCACTGGCCCGACCTATAATATCCAGGGCAACAACTACAATACGGTCTATGATGCCTTCGGTGCGGTCGATAACTCCCTGACCAACATCATGAATGGCGGCGGCATCAAGTATTTCCACGCCAACTCGACGCTGGCCGATTCCACCGCCAGCGGCACGGATAGCGTTGCGATCGGTCCGCAGAGTGTCGCCAGCGGCGTGAGCAGCCTGGCAGCAGGACTTGGATCTACGGCGGCAGGGGAGGGGGCGGTTGCCCTCGGCCAGGGGGCGCAGGCTAACAATGCCAATGATGTGGCCTTGGGCTCCGGTTCTACAACACAAGCTGCTGTCGGCACGTCGGGCACGGATATTCAGGGTCAGCACTACGATTTCGCCGGTACCACGCCTGTCGGAACGGTGAGTGTGGGTTCCCAAGGGGCTGAAAGAACCATCACGAACGTCGCTGCCGGCCGCATTTCTTCCGACAGCACCGATGCCATCAACGGATCGCAGCTTTATGCGACCAATCAGGCGATCGACAGCCTGCAGACGGGTGTCGGAACGATCACCAAGAACGCCGTCACCTATGATCTCAATCCCGATGGCAGCAAGAAGAACAGCATCACGCTGCAGGGTGGTGACGTGAATGCGCCGGTGGTCATTTCCAATGTCGGCAAGGGTGTCGCCCCGACGGATGCCGTCAACGTCGCTCAATTGGGTGACAGCATCACTCAGGTCAAATCCTACGCGGACACGGCCGCCGCCACTACGCTGGCTTCCGCGAACAACTATACAGACCAGAAGTTCGGGCAATTGAACCGAGAACTCGGAGACGTACGGTCGGAAGCGAGACAGGCAGCCGCGATTGGACTTGCCGCGGCATCGCTTCGCTATGACGATCGCCCCGGCAAGGTGAGCGTAGCAGTTGGCGGCGGTGTGTGGAGAGGCGAGGGCGCCTTGGCCTTCGGTGCCGGCTACACCAGCGAGAACGGGAGGGTCCGGGCGAATTTGTCCGGTACGGCAGCCGGCGGCCAGGTGGGTGTCGGCGCTGGCCTCAGCTTCACTCTGAATTGAGCCTGTCATGGTCAAAGGAGCGCTTCTCGGCGTCCCGACTTTCCTGATGTGCATGCTCTTGTTCGGCCCGATTGCAGCCGGACAGGAGACTGCCACTCCCGCGTATCGCATAAAGCCGTCTGAGGTCGTTGTTCCTCCGGAAGTAAGGCCTGGCGATTATCAGCGAACCATTCGTCCCTTCGAAAACTGGACGCTGATCTGCGACGAAAATCTCAAAATTCGCCAGCGGGTCTGCAACGTTACCCAGATCATCGAGAACGAGGCGGGGCAGGTCGCATTCAGCTGGTCACTCGCCGCGACGAAAAAGGGCGATCCCTACATGATCTTGCGTGCGGCCCCGATTGCCAAAAACGACGGCGGTATCCTGTTGCAATTCGAGGGCCGCAAGGAGCCGATACAGGTCCGGTTCAACGGCTGCAACAACACGGTATGCGTCGGCATGCTGCCGGTCGGCCCCCTACTGCGCGAGCAGATTTCCAAGAATACCGCGCCAACGGTTTCCTACCCGACCGCGGACGGGAGAACGATCAGCGTGACCGCAAATCTCAAAGGCCTTTCCACAGCCGTGAAGGCGATAAAGTGATGGATGGATTTCAATGACCCAGCAATCAATTCACGATCGCATCATGTCGCGAAACACCAAGGACGCCGCAATTCAGAACCTGGCCGTCGAGCAAGTCAGGCCGAAGCGAAGCTGGCGAAAGACCGCCGCCCTTTCGGTGCTGGCGATCGCAATCGTCGCCGCTGGCGGCTATGCCGTCTTACGATATGATATCTTGGGTAATCTTCTCTCCCAGCCGGCGGTCGCTGCCGCGAACGACGCCAATCAGGCGCTGCCCGATACGCCATTCCTGCAGCACGCCAAGCAGGCCGGACTGCACTCCTGCTCGACGATTTTCCCGGTTCTCGGGCAGCTGTTGACCAATGGCACGCAGTACAATGTCCAATCGGTGTGGAACAAAGAGGCAGCCGACAAGCATGCCGTACAAGCGCTTGTCGGCATGAACTATGCCACACAGGGCTATAGCGGTCCGGCGGCCGGCATCGTCTTTGCTGCACCCGTCGCATCCGGCTGTGAAGGATCAATGGTTCGCGTTGCACCGTTCACGATGTCTTGCCCGGAAGTTTCGGCCAAGTTCCCGAATGGAAGCAAGCTCGTCAACAATCTCGACCAGATCGGTGTCTACCAGCTCGGCAACGATGGCGGTGACGCGATGCTTTTGCCGACAGGAAGCGGCTGCGTCGTCATTTCCGTGGCTTCGGCAGCAGGAAACCAAGGGAGCGCAAAATGAGGTTGAAATCCGCGATTGCCGCGATAGGCATGCTGCTTGTCTCCGCCGTCCACCCATGGGCAGCCGATCTCTTCACGACAGAACAGCCGCCGGCTCCTCCGCCTGAAGAGCGCGGCATATGGGCAGCCATCGCCTATTCGGCACCGGATGAAAAATATGGCTTCTTCTGGGGCGCCGACAAGCGCCAGGAAGCTATGGATATCGCCCTCAAGCATTGCGAGCGGGATAAGGGTAAGAGCTGCATCGTCGTCAGCGTCTTCCGCAATCATCGTCACTGGGATGACGACGACAAAACCGGCTTTCCCTACAATCATTGCGGCGCACTCGCCATCGGCAAGGAAGGCGGCAAGCGCGTTACGCCATGGAGTGCGAATTCGGCACCGACGCGTCGCGAAGCCGAAGACCTCGCGCTTAAGGCCTGCGAGCGCTCCGGCTCCCGCTGCAGCGTGCGGGAGTGGGTATGTACCTGAACGCTTTCGAGCGTGAGCGCCTTTGGGTGCGCCAGTTCGCGTTGAAAGGCGGCCGCCGCCGCTAGCCCGTTATCTTGGCCTTTTGCGCAACCGATTGCACAAGGTCGTGTTTCAAGTTGAGAGATTTTATCCCTTGTCAAAATCCGCATTCATTTCATCTCGAACAATCGGCCGCATATCCTATGCGGTACTCGCCTTCATCTCCGCGGGCTTTGCTCTGACGCCTGCACCTTCGGCCTTTGCCCAATCGGCTCTGCCGAACGGCGCGTCCAGCCTGCAAGAGACCTATCAGGATTGGCATGTTGCGTGCAATCAGCGCGACAAGGCTGCGTCTTGTGCGCTCTCGCAGGATCAAACCCAGCAGAATGGTCAAAGACTGCTCGCCGTCGAAATGCAGATGCGTCCCGATGGTAGTGCGCTCGCAACGCTGCTGTTGCCGTTCGGAATTGTGCTCGACTCGGGCGTCACACCGAATATCGACGATCAGCCGCCCCTGAAGCCGGTGCGTTTTCGTACTTGCCTGCCGAACGGCTGCATAGCCCTGCTTCCGATCGACGCTCCGACACTTGCTAAATTGCGAACCGGTTCCCGCTTGAACCTCAAGGTTGTTGCCGATGGCGGCAATGCCCTTGGCTTCCAGGTGTCTCTGCAAGGCTTTTCAGCGGCGGCCGATCGCGTTGTTGCATTGGCCAGCCGATAGAAAGTGCACGATGCGGACGGCTCGAACGAGTGGCCGCACCAAAGACCCGATGAGCTATTTCTCGAACAACGAGCTGTCTGCCAGCAGCTAGCCATCGAAGATGAGGCTGGCCGCACCGATCAAGCCGGCATGGCGCCCGAGCTGTGCGGCAACGATCGGCACGTTGCGGTAAGCGGGCATGGCGACGCGCGGTGACTTTCGGGGAAGGTAACGGCGCGACGATAACGCCAGCGTTTCGCTCTTGACCAGCTCAGTGGCAAACCTATTGATTTTTTCGACCCGTCGCGTGGAACAGCCGGGCCATTAGCCTATATGGATCGCGCAGCGAGGTTGCCTGCTCCAGCGCAATGAGTGCATCAGCCATACTGTCGTCAAAGCTGTCCGCATCGAGGTGATCTGAGAAAATGCGGATTCCCCTCCACTGACAGTCGTTGAAACCACATTGCTTCATGCAGTCAACAATTGTTGAAGGATCGTCGCCGCGCGTGCTGATGCCGAGATTGCCGATGCGGCTCGCCGCGCCGGTCTCGATCAACTGCCGAGCCAACTCATAGTCTCCTCGGAGTGCTTCGCGAAAACCGTTGGAGAGTGCATTCTTGGTTAGAATACTAAGCAGGCCGCCGGGGCTGACATGGTTTGCTAATGTTTGAATGGCAGCGCCGCTGTCATCCAAGTACATCAACACTCCGTGGCAGCAGACCGCGTCGAATGTCTGCTTTGGCTTGAAATTTTCGATAGTGCCGACTGCAAAATCTAGTCGATTGCGGGCTCGCTCCGACAATTGATCCTTACGCAAATATGCTCGACGCAGCATTTCGGGCGATGCATCGACACCAAGAACATTGAAACCCGCCTCGCATAGACGCACGGCTATTTCACCATCGCCACATCCCATATCCAGAACCGTTCCTCCCGCAGCTGTCAGTTCAGCAACCACCTGGAACACCAGTTCGTGTCGTATTCTGCCGCGTATCCCCTCCGAATATCTCTGATAGGCGCCTCCGACATTTCCGAAATCATTCGGCGACATATCGTCCTCCATGTGTCAGTCGATAAGGCTATAATCGTCCCAGCCTGCCGCCGTAAGTTTTGGCCATACGCTGTTTCATCGGTTAGCTTTCTGCTCAATATCTCACGAGTGGTCTGCTTTTTTGTTCGGACGAACGATTCCACCAAGCAGATCAGAGAGCCGAAAGGGGCGCATTGAGTTCCGAGACGCACCATGGCCGGCAAGGCCATAAAGAGCATTGCACGTTCAACGCCGGTCAAGCAGCCCATGCAGGACGAGATCCATATGTGCTTTCACATAGCTTGCCTTGTCCAGAGTTCGCCGCTCGTCGAAAAGAAGCTTGAAGAATAGAAAGGCAATGGCAGGAGCGACGACCGCGTCGCAGAACGCCGCTGGTGCTTGACGGAACTCCCCAAGCTTTACCCCTTCGTCGATAAGGGATTGCATCTGCCGTTCGAGAGGATCGATGAATATGTCGTGGTGCCTGTCGACGATATGTGGAAACCGCGAACCTTCGGCAATGACGAACCTCATCAATTCGCGCAATTTGCGATCATTGATTATGAGATCGTAGATCAGCTCGATATTTTTCCGAAGCCGCTCCGTAGCGGTCCCCTTCAGCTCATTTCCGCTTATCAATAGATCTTCGAGGGGCGTCGAAATGTGCCGGATCATTGCTTCGAAAAGCTGCTCCTTCGTCTCGAAGTAGACGTAGATGGTTCCCTTCGTAACTCCAATCCTGGTGGCTATATCTTCGACGCGCGTCGCGACGTAACCACGTTCGACGAACTCCTCAAACGCAGCATCCAGGATCTGAACGGGGCGGCGGGCTTTCTGCTCCGCGCGCGTCAGCTTTTTCGTATCGGGCATATCGCACCTTGAGCGTTATTCGTCGTTTGGCGTCAAGACAATTTCCATTGACTTCCTAGTCAGTCAATAATATTCGTCTGCCGAACGGATGCAAGAGGTCAAATTCATGAAAACTGTCCTTGTCGTCGCCTGGCTCGGTGTCAGCGCCGTCGCGCTTGCCTCATGCGAAGAGCAAAGCGCGAGCGAGGCCAAGCCGAAGAATGTGGAGACCGTCGTCGCCAAGGTGACGCCGGTCGTCGAAAACAACAGCATCACCGGCGAAGTCAGTGCCCGGGTGGAGAGCGATCTTTCCTTCAGGGTCAGTGGGCGCATTGTCGAACGCCTCGTCGATGTCGGCTCGTCGGTGAAGGCGGGACAGGTGCTTGCGCGCATGGATGCGGAAGAACAGAAGGCCGATCTGGGGGTCGCCACGGCGAACCTGCAATCGGCGCTTGCCCAGCAGACACAGGCTCAGCTCGCCTTCGACCGGCAGCAGAACCTCTTCAAGACGCAGGTTACGACCCGCGCCGCGCTTGATCAGGCCCAGGAAACCCTCCTGACGGCCCAGGGGAGCGTGAAATCCGCGCAAGCGCAGCTCGACACCGCACAGGACGCGCTTTCTTATACGGAGCTGCGCGCTGATGCCGACGGTGTGATCACCGCCAGAAACGCCGAGGTCGGCCAGGTCGCGCAAGCAGCGCAACTTGTCTTCACCCTTGCGCATGACGGTCCGCGCGACGCGGTCTTCAACGTCTTTGAATCCCTTTATCTGGGCCGCAATCTTGAAAACAAGGTCGCTGTCAGCCTCCTTTCGGCGCCGTCTCACAGGATAGAGGCCTCCGTCCGCGAAATCTCGCCCACGATTGACTCGTCGACCGGGACGATCAGGATCAAGGTGGCGCTCGAGGGGGCGCCAGACATGCCGCTCGGCGCTCCGGTGGTCGGGCTGTTTCGGTCCGCGGCGCGGGACGCAATCGAGCTGCCGTGGTCGGCGATGGCGTCGAAGAGCGGCAAGCCGGCCGTCTGGATTGTCGATCCTGCCTCGTCGAGTGTCTCTCTTCGCCAGGTCGAAGTCTCCAGCTATGAAACCGGCCGTTTTGCCGTGCGGGCGGGCGTGTCGCCGGGCGAGATCGTTGTCGCTGACGGCGCGAAATTCCTGCGATCGGGCCAGGCCGTCATATATGACAACGGAGCTGCAAAATGAATATCCGCATCACGACTGGCCTGGCGATCCTCGGGTCATTGCTGCTGACTTCTTGCGAAAAACAGGATGAAGCCCATTACGAGCCGCCGCGTCCCGTGCTTTCCGTTGTCGCCAAGTCCACAGCGGCTTCGGCGCTGACCCTGCCGGGAACGGTCGAGGCCAAGATCGAGACCCAGCTGGCATTTCGGGTCCTGGGACGAGTCATTGCGCGCAAGGTCAGCGTCGGCGACATCGTCAGGAAAGGCGATGTCGTTGCCGCCATCGATCCGCTTTCGCTCGAGCTTGCGGTTAAGAGTTCCCAGTCCGAGCTTTCGAATGCCCAGGCGCAGCTGGTAAATGCCGCATCCACGGAAGAACGCCAACGGTCCTTGCTCGAGAGCCGATCGGGAAGCGAGGCGGCCTACGAAGAAGCCGAACTTGGCCGCAAGAGCGCGAGTGCGGCGGTTGCCAAGGCGCAGGCCAATCTGGACAAGGCCGAGGAGCAGCTGGGCTATGCGCAGCTGCGCGCCGAATTCGATGGTGTCGTGACCGCAACTTCCGCCGAAGTGGGCCAAGTCGTCTCGGCCGGCCAGAGCATCGCCACCGTCGCGCGTCCCGACCAGCGCGATGCCATCATCGACATACCGGTGGCAAGCTTCGACGGTCTCAAGGTGGGCTCGCCGTTTGAAGTGGCGCTCCAGCTCGACCCGACCATCCGCGCGAGCGGTGTGGTCCGAGAGATTGCTCCGGAAGCCGAAGCTACCACCCGCACGCGGCGCACGAAAATCACGCTCATCAATCCGCCGGCAGCATTTCGCCTTGGCTCCGTCGTTACCGCGACCGCGACTGTTATCGCGGATCCGATGATCCTGCTGCCGTCCTCATCCGTGCTGGTGAAAGACGGAAAGCCAAACGTCTGGGTGGTCGATACCGAGGCTCGCAAGGTCTCCATTCGCGCGATCAAGATCGAGGGGGACCTCGTCGAAGGCGGTTCGGTGAGGATCGCCGAAGGCATCAGCCCCGGCGAACGCATCGTCATTGCCGGAGTTCACAAGCTCACGGACGGCCAGGCCGTCAGGGTAGATTAAGGAAAGATCCTCGTGAAAAAATTCAATCTGTCCGACTGGGCGCTCGAACATCGTTCGCTCGTCTGGTACTTCATGATCGTCTTCATTCTGGCCGGCGCGTTTTCCTATATCGGTCTTGGTCGCGAAGAAGATCCCGCCTTCACCATCAAGACCATGATCATTCAGGCCCAATGGCCTGGCGCATCGGCCGAGGAGGTGACCAAACAGGTCACCGACCGCATAGAAAAGAAGCTGGAGGAGCTGGATTCGCTCGACTATACGAAGAGCGAGACGGTTGCCGGCCAGACGACCATTTTCGTTGAGCTTCTGCCGACGACCAAGGCCAAGGATGTCAATGCCATCTGGATGCGGGTCCGCAACATGGTGGGCGACATCAAGGGAGATTTTCCAAGCGGCGTCGTCGGGCCGTTTTTCAACGATAACTTCGGCGACGTCTATGGCAATATCTATGCCTTCACCGGTGATGGGCTGACGCAGCGCCAGCTTCGGGATCTGGTCGAGGATGCGCGCGCGAAGGTGCTGACGGTTCCCAATGTCGGCAAGGTCGATATCATCGGCGCGCAGGACGAGGCCATCTATCTCGAATTTTCCACGCGAAAGATCGCTGCTCTCGGCCTTAACCAGCAATCCGTCATCGACACGCTTCAGGCGCAGAACGCCGTCACCCAGTCCGGTTTCGTCGACGCCGGTCCTGAGCGCATCGCCTTGCGCGTCAGCGGACAGTTCACATCCGAGGATAGCCTCAGATCGATCAATCTTCGCGTCAACGATCGCTTCTTTCCGCTGACCGACGTGGCGACGATCAAACGCGGCTATGTCGATCCTCCTTCATCCCTATTCAGATTTAACGGGCAGCCGGCCATCGGGCTTGCCATAGGCATGAAGACCGGGGCAAATCTGCTTGAGTTCGGCAAGGCGCTCGACAAGGAAATCGAGCAGGTCACGGCCGATCTTCCCATCGGCGTCGACGTTCAGCGCGTGTCCGATCAGCCCGCCGTCGTCGACGAGGCTGTATCGGGCTTCACGCGCGCGCTGTTCGAGGCGATCGTCATCGTGCTTGCGATCAGCTTCATCAGCCTTGGCGTCCGGGCAGGGCTCGTGGTCGCCATCTCCATTCCGCTCGTGCTGGCGATTACCTTTCTCGTTATGGCCTATACCGGCATTTCCATGCAGCGTATTTCGCTTGGAGCGCTGATCATCGCCCTTGGCCTTCTTGTTGACGATGCCATGATCGCCGTCGAGATGATGGTAGCCCGGCTAGAAGTGGGCGACGACCTCAGAAAGGCGGCGACCTACGTCTACACCTCGACAGCCTTCCCGATGTTGACAGGCACGCTCGTGACGGTGGCGGGCTTCATCCCCGTCGGCCTCAACACCAGTGCCGCCGGGGAATTCACCTTCACTCTCTTCGTGGTCATCGCCGTTTCGCTCCTGGTTTCATGGGTCGTCGCGGTGTTGTTCACGCCGCTTCTGGGCGTGACGATCCTTCCGAAGACCATGAAATCCCACCATGAGCAGAAAGGCCGCTTTGCGCGCGTCTTTGCCTGGCTCCTGAGCCTTGCCCTGCGTTGGCGCTGGATAACCATCGGCGCGACCGTGGCCGCGTTTGCCCTCTCCATCGGCGGAATGAGCCTGGTACAACAACAATTCTTCCCTTCCTCCGACAGACCTGAACTGATCGTCGACTGGAACCTGCCGCAGAACAGTTCGATTTCCGAGACGAACAAGCAGATGGCCAGGTTCGAACGCGAGATGCTGGCGAACAACAAGGATATTGATCATTGGACGAGCTATGTCGGGCAAGGCGCTCCTCGCTTCATCCTGTCCTTCGATGTGCAAACACCCGACGTCTCGTTCGGTCAGACCGTGATCGTCACCAAGGGTCTTGACGTTCGCGACAAGGTCAAAGCCGAATTGCAGGATTATCTGACGAAGACCTTCCCAGGAACCGACGCTTTCGTGAAGCTGCTCGACATCGGTCCTCCGGTCGGCAAACCGGTGCAGTACCGGATCAGCGGACCCGATGTCCAGAAGGTCCGGGACATCGCCCAGCAATTTGCGGGCATCGTCGGTCAGCATCCGCTGCTGTCCAACATGACCTTCGACTGGAACGAACCTTCGCGCGTCGTCAAGGTCGACGTTCTGCAGGACAAGGCGCGGCAATTGGGCGTCTCGTCCCAAGATATCGCAACGGCTCTCAACGGCATCGTCGAGGGAACGGCCGCAACGAATATTCGCGACGACATCTATCTGATCGATGTGATCGGCAGAGCCCAGACGGCCGAGCGCGGCTCGATCGAGACGCTGCAGAACCTTCTACTGGCCGGCTCGAACGGCAAATCCGTGCCCCTCTCGGCGGTTGCGAATTTCCATTACGAACTGGAGCAGCCGACGATCTGGCGGCGGACGCGCATACCGACCATCACCATCAAGGCCGCAGTCGTCGGATCGACGCAGCCGGCGACGATCGTCAACGAACTGCAGCCGAAAGTCGACGAATTCCGCAAGACGCTTCCAAGCGGCTACCATATCGTGGATGGCGGCTCGGTCGAGGAAAGCGCCAAAGCGCAAGGGCCGATCGTGGCGGTGGCGCCGCTGATGCTCTTCATCATGGCGACGATCCTGATGATCCAGCTGCAAAGTTTCAGCAGGCTCTTTCTGGTGTTCGCTGTCGCTCCCACAGCACTTATCGGTGTCGTTATCGCACTTCTCTTCAGCAACGCGCCGATGGGGTTCGTCGCAATCCTTGGCGTGCTTGCTCTCATAGGGATCCTGATCCGCAATTCGGTGATCCTCGTCGTGCAGATCGAGCACCTTCGAAGCGAGGGCGTGCCGGCCTGGCAAGCCGTCATCGAGGCGACGGAGCATCGAATGCGGCCCATCATGCTGACGGCCGCTGCGGCAACGCTTGCGCTAATCCCGATCTCCAGGGAGATATTCTGGGGTCCGATGGCCTATGCGATGATGGGCGGCATCGTCGTCGGCACGGCTTTGACGTTGCTTTTCCTTCCCGCCTTGTACGTCGCCTGGTTTCGCATTCCCCGTGATGGCGCGCAGCACGAGGTGATTTGATGTCTGGCGTTCGAAAGGCGACCTGTGCTGCTAGGCGGCCATGTCTTTCTGTCCTGATGGCCCTATCGGTATTGGCCGGATGCGCGGGGCGGCTGGAGAATGTTCTCCAGCCGGTCGCCACGGCGGGACCGGGCACCAGCACCGTGGACATGATGGTGGCGACGACACGCCAGCCGACCGACAAGCCAGGCGAGCTTTACTCCGGCGAACGTGGAACGGCGATTTCTCTCAACGATATCGTCGTCTCCATTCCTCCCGATCGAAATCGCAAGATCGGCGAAGTGCAATGGCCATCGCATGCGCCGGCCAATCCCGAAAAAGAGTTCGCTGTCCTCAAGGTCGGAAGGGTGGCGTCCGAGCGCAATATTTTCGAGTGGTTCAGCAAGAACCGCAATGCCAAGCGCCAGGTCGTCATCTTCGTGCACGGCTTCAACAATACCTATTCCGACGCGGTCTTTCGCTTCGCGCAGATCATTCATGATTCGGGAACCGACGCCGCGCCGATCCTCTTCACCTGGCCCTCGCGCGGCAATGTCTTCGACTATCTCTACGACAAGGAGAGCACGAATTTCTCCCGCCGGGCATTGGAGGATCTGATCCTGCAATCTGCCAGAAGCCCTGACGTCGGGGAGGTGACCATTCTTGCCCATTCCATGGGATCCTGGCTGACCGCAGAGGCGCTGCGCGGCGTCGCGATGCGTAACAAGACAATTCCGTCGAAGGTAAAGAATGTCATCCTGGCATCGCCCGACATCGATATCGACGTCTTTCGTCGGCAGATGATCGAAATGGGGCCGCAGCACCCGCATTTCACGATCTTTTCATCGACAAGGGACAAGGCTCTCCAGGTCTCGCGATGGCTCTCCGGCGGCGTCAACCGTGTCGGCGGCTTCGATTCGACACCTTATGCAGCCGATTTGGCCAAGCTCGGTATCACGGTGGTCGATACGAGTTCCGTTAAACCCGACGATGCGCTGGGCCACAATACGTTTGCGGACAATCGCGATATGGTCCAATTGCTTGGACGGCGGTTGGCAGGACAGTCGTTGGACACCGGGCAAACCTCGCTTGCGGATCGGGTCGGCATGGCGGCGGTGCGAACCGCGGACCTGGCGGGCTCCGCAGCGAAAGTTGTGGTCGCCGCTCCCATGTCTATTGTCAGCGATGATGCGAGGCAGGTGTTGAAGCAGCAGCTTTCATCTGGCTCCTCGCCCATCGTCGATGGGCGTATTTCCTACTGAGCTACGGTCGTGAAGCCGTTGTTCACGAGTGGATCAAGTCGAACCCGTCGATATTGGAGAGCGCGGCCGCATGTCGCGGCCGGCCCAAGCAGCAATCAAACTCCAATAGCAGCCGAAGCGTGGTGAGATTAAACACACGCACGCTCGGCGGGAGCGCGAGAGACTTAATCGCTTACAGAGTTCACGACACGGCAGAGATTGTCGCTCATGTTGGGAGCGACTTGGCCCTGCGGCACCATGAAAAGCGCATCAACCCGGCTGCCCTTGCCGCTCTTTCTGACGACGACGCGCAGGGTCTGAGGCCGACCCGAACCGGTTGTTTCCTGCTGCGCGGTTAGCGTGCCGAGCTGCTTCTCGACATTCACATCCACAAAACCTTCGGCCAGGACCGCCCGCGAAACCTTATCAAAGGCGACGGCTGGGCTGATTGACGGGAATTCCATCCAGGTCTTATACGTCACCCCGGTTACAAGCGGAACGCCGGTGCTTTGATAGTGTTGCGAGCATGGGCTGGCGGCGGCGGAGCCGAGAGAAATAGTGGCGAACGCAAAAGCGTAGAAAGCTGTCTTATACAAAGCGAAAACGTCCTCTGTTGATGATACGACGATAGATCTATGGGGCAGGGCTAGGACAGTCGCGTGGCCGACCCCACGTGCCGTGCTGCGGCGCGGTTCGTGGCGAAGCTGGCGATTAAGTTCATCTTTTCACCGATTCTGTTGCCAACAGCATATTGGTGCGGCTTGGATCATCGGCCGACGTCAATGCGAGCGCCTTCTGAAAATCGGCCAATGCGGACCTGCAGTCCGATTTGCATCGATAAACCTCGGGCGATCGCTTCGTATATGTCGTTCGGTTGGATTAACCGCATAGGCAGAAGGTCGGACCTGATTGAGCCACCGCCTGGTGGACAGGATAAGTGGACCAAGCGCCGCGCTGCTTGCTTCTGCGTCGAACTCGATGGGAGCATCGTCACGCGATATACAATCGCAGTTGTTGTCGCTGACCCAAGCATGAAACCGATCTTTTTCGGGAAAGTCGAGTATTGAGAAATTGAACATGAAGGTCGAAGGCGTCCGGTTCACGGGAACTGTCTACTTTCAGGCCTATGGCCTTTGAGCGATAAATAGAGCAACCGGAGAATGTGGCAATGGGCGCGCGATCAAACGTTTTGCGTGTTCGCGCAAAATCTCGTTCGGAGCCGATTATCCAAATATCTGTGCCCTCGCCATTCGATGCAAGAAGACCATGACGGCATTGATGGCCGACATGCTTAAGGCGCTTTTACCAGAAGCCGCCGCTGCGTGCGTTGCTTCGATCCTCATGATACTTCTCGACGGTGCAACGATCGACGCGCGCGCTTTTCATGATCCGATCATCGCGACAAAGGCTTGGAGCGGGAGCGGGTGCTTGCCCGTTCAAGCGGAATTCTGTTCGGTTGCTACACCGTCTCGATGGTCCGCTCGACGCAATACGCCCGACTGATCTTTTCGACCTCCTGGCGCGAGCCAAAAATCACCGGAACCCGCTGGTGCAAGGAGGTTGGTTCGATGTCGAGGATCGCGGTCTTCCCGGCAATGGCGGAACCGCCCGCGGCTTCGACCAGAAAGCCGATCGGATTTGCCTCATAAAGCAGACGCAGGCGGCCGCTGGAGGCAGGCTTACTTCGATCGGCGGGATAGAGAAAGATTCCGCCGCGGTTGAAGATGCGATGCGTGTCGGCAACCATCGAACCGACCCAGCGCATATTGTACCCAGGAGTTCCAATGGACCTGTCGACATATTCGGTAATGACGTCGTCCCATGACGGGCGACGTGCCGCGTTGATCGCAAACTCCTTGGTTTCCGGAACGATCTTGGCGTTCGCGGTCGTCATCACGTAGACGTCGTATTGGTCGAGCGTGAAAATCTGTACGCCATCTCCGATCGCAAGCACGAGATTGGTTTGCGGCCCGTAAGCCGCGTACCCCGCAGCCAACTGACTGCGGCCGCTTTTCAGGATCTCAGCCGCGGAGCTAGCCTCGACGATGGAAAAGATCGTTCCGACCGTTACGTTGACATCGAGATTGGAGGATCCATCGAGCGGATCGAAGATCATCGCATATCTGCCAGCGGGATGAATGAGCACTTCGGCATCGAGTTCTTCCGATACGGCAAATGCGACCGCCGGCGATTTACGGCATGCCTCGAGCATGATCTCGTTGGAAAGTATATCGAGCGGTTTCTGCGTCTCGCCCTGAACGTTGACAGCATCGGTCGCGCCCGTCAGGCCTGACAATGACGAGCTTCTGAGCTTGTTCGAAATCTGCCGGGTAGCCTCGGCAATATTGCGAAGGATGGCGACCATGTCCTCATTCAACAATGTTCCCTTATGGGCATCGAGATAGGCTTCGAATGTCGTCATCAATGTCTTTCTCCTGCGGAAGTGTATCGTTATGGAATCAAGCAATGCCGGGCGGATGCCAACAACGCGGCCTGCGCCGAGGTCAAGCTTCGGATCTCCACACTCGAAACAGGCTTAATGGAGGAACGATCAGGTCTACCACGCGGTCCGGGCGGTGCTGAGCGCATATGAAAGGCACGACGAAACGTGCGCGGCGAGGGGTTTGACGGTGATGGCGCAGTTTCCTGGACAGAACAGCTTATGCGCGTTCAGGTGCTTCAGCAGCTCATCGACAGTACGTTTGTCTGTAAGCGGAAATGAAATCGTCATTGCGCGTTTCCTGAGAACGGACAGAACAGCTGAGGCAATTAGGGGTGATTTTCTTCGCGCCGCAACAAGAATTTTTTAATACGCAAATTAAAATCGATTAGCTTCGTATCTCGCTTTTTTAAAATCGATTTAAAAGCTGCGCGGTCGGATTTGACCTCCGCACGGAGCTCATGATGGGTGTTGTCCACTCGATATCCGCGAGCAGGGAGCCTTCATGCTATATTGCGGAGCTCTGTTTCATGCGCGATATCGATCGACAAGCGAAACGAGCCGCTCCACCGCGGCTACTGCGGCAGCGTGGTCCTGCGAGAAGTTCAGGCGCACACTGCTGTCGCAGAAAGGGCTGAACTCGGTGCCGGGCGTTACGATGACGCTTGCCTGCAACCGGAGGATCCGCACGAAATCCCTGCCGCTGACGGCAAGGGGAGGCAATTGCGGGAATATATAGCTTCCTGCCTCGGTGGTGCGAACCTTGATATCCTTGCCGGCGCGAAATAGCCCGAGGAGATCGTCCCGAATGGCCTCATGTTCGCGCACGCGCCGATCCATCCAGCCTTGCGGTTCGTTGAACCAAGTACGGAAAACCGCCTGACTATAGCCGCCGGCGCGCAAGGATACGATCGCCTGCAGCTTTTCCATCCGGTTGATGATCGCCTTCGAGCCGAAGGCGACGCCCAAACGGTAACCGCTCAGCGACTCTGTCTTCGAGGGCCCCATGATGGTGATCACGTTTTCCGCGTCGACGGCTTCCGCGCGCAAATGCGCATAATCGACGCCGGAATAGAGCAGCCGCGAATAAAGCTGGTCTACGATGATGGTCGCGCCATAACGGCTGGCCAGCGATGCGATCGTCTTGATTTCTTCGCGCGAATAAACGACGCCGGCCGGGTTGTTCGGATTGGAAAACAGGAAAACTTTCGCCCCGGCCGCGAAGGCATCTTCCAGCTGGCCGAGGTCGAGACCCGCACGCCCCTCGACATTCAGGTAGTCCATCTGAATGGGCATCATATGGCCCTCGCAGAATTCCACCAGCTTGCGGTTGGCGAAATAATCCGGCTGCACCACCGCGACCTTGTCGCCATGGGCGACGGTGGAGGCGACGGCGAGGAACAGTGCGCCCTGCGTGCCGGGCGTCAGAATCATGCCATCGGCGGGGTCGACCGGGGCGGCTGTGAAGCTCGCAAGACTAGGCGCAAGCTGCTCGCGGATCGAGAGATCACCGCGGTATTCGGTATAGGCCTGCTTGCCGCCGGCCTCCACCCCAGCGGTGAAGACTTCGAAAGAGCCTGGCGTCGGCGTAAACGCATCGACGTCACCATGGGAAAAATCGACCTGACGTCCCGCGATCCGTTCACCCCGCAACAGCGCTTCGATGCCTTCGACCTGCTGGCGCACTTCCTGGCCTGGCGCGGCGTCGGTGCCCATGCGCTCGAACTTGGCTTGAATGGTCATTGAAACTCCTTCTATCGGCGAGGGCGTAAGACTGGAAAGCTAGGATAGCCCGGATTTAAAGCAATAAAATATGCTTGCCAGTTTCTTCAGAAGATAGAAAATATATCTTATGGACACGAAATTCCTCGAAAGCTTCCTCATCGTCGCCGAATGCGGATCGGTCGCCGAAGCCGCGCGGCGCTTGAATATGACGCCGGCGGCGGTCGCTCAGCGCATAAGGGCGCTGGAGACGGAGCTCGGGCAGCCATTGGTTTCTCGCGTGGGGCGCACGGTCCGACCCACTGCGGCGGGACTTGCCGTGCAGAGCCATGGACCGGCGCTTGTGCGCATGGCAAGGGACCTACGAGCAATAGCTGCGGGCGATCTCCCGAGCGGGCAGCTTCGCCTCGGTGCGACGGCGACGGCCATGACGGGTCTCATTCCCCAGATTACCGCGGCCCTCAGCGAGCGATTTCGGCAGATCGACTATTTCCTGCAGCCGGGTTCGTCTGTGAACCTTTATCATGCGGTTCTGTCAGGTGAGCTGGACGCCGCTCTCATCATCGAGCCGCAATTTCCGATTCCGAAAGCATTCGGCTGGTCGACCATCCGGCGCGAACCTTTGGTCTTGCTGGCGCCCGCCGACCTGGAAATTCACGATTTTCATCTCGCGCTTACGCAGCAGCCCTTCATTCGTTATGACCGCAATCAGTGGGGAGGCCAGATCGTCGACCGTTATCTGCGCCGTCATGCCATCAGCGTGCGCGAATGGGCGGAACTGGACGCACTGGATGCCATTGCGGCATTGGTCGATCGCGGACTGGGCGTCGCGCTCGTTCCCGACTGGGCTCCGCCGTGGCCGGAGGGACTGCGCCTGCAAAAACATCGCATGGAAGATGGCGAGCTTCGCAATATGGGAGTGCTGTGGGCGAATTCCGGCCCACGGATTGCGGCCATTCGCGCGTTTGTCGAGGCCTGTGAAGGGATCTCCAAAACTTGAAATCCATGTGGAGGGAACAATGAAATATAGAACTATAGGAATTATCGGCGCAGGCGTGATCGGCAGGAGCCTGTTCGACTATGTCAGCAGTCTGGATGGGGTCGAGGTCGCTTATATTCTCGTATCCGACAAGGACAAATACACGCAGAACGCCGCCATAGCTGCATTCGTCACGGATGAGGCCGAATATGCGCTCGACCGGAAGGCGGACCTTGTGCTCGAATGCGCGACGCCGGCTCTCCTGGGTATGCTGGGGCCGGACATCCTCGCCCATTCGGACCTCTGCGGATTCAGTTGCTCCGCGTTGGCGGATCGTACCTTGGAGGCGGCGATGCATGCGGCAGCCAGCAGGAGCGGACGACGCTTCTTCGTTCCCCACGGCGCCGTTCTCGGTCTCGATGGTCTGCGCGATGGTCGTGAGCAGATCGAAGAAGTAGTGATAACCACGACGAAAAGCGGCGCGAGCCTAGGTCAGCCGGCCGATGCCAGCGGAACGCTCTTCGATGGCTCGACCCGCGAAGCCTGCATGCGGTTTCCGCGCAACGTCAATGTCCATGCCGCCGTTGCCTTTGCGGGGATCGGTTTCGACCGTACCCGCAGCATCGTTGTCGCCGATCCCGATACGAAAGCGATGCGACACCATATAGCGGTTTCCGGCAGGGGTCTCGAATGGGATATTTCGGTGAGTTCGCAGTCGCTCGGCGGTGTGACCGGCTCCTATACCCCAGCCTCGGCCATCGGATCGCTGAAGAGAATTCTCGGCGCCGATGTTTTCGCCAACGCCTGACATTGTACGGCAGCCGGGAACTGCTGCGAAAAGACATCGCCGAGGCGGCTGCAACCGCCAAGAACGATTTCGCCATTGTCTTGATACGATGATCGGAAACGCCCTGCCGCTGTGTAAAATTGACTTTGAGTGTCTTGCTGGAAGATTGTGAATTCAAGGGAAACCTGCGAACATGAAAGAAGTTTCTCTTCTGGCGGTTCCCTCATGGACAAAAAAACCGATGCGATCGATGTCGAGGTTGGATTACGTATCCGATTGCGTCGGGAGGAATTGTCAATCGCGCAGGATGCATTGGCCGAGAAGCTTCGCATAAGCCCTCTACAGCTCGACAGATGCGAACGCGGCATCGAAAAAATCAGCGCTGGCCGCCTTCTGCGCATTTCAGAACTCCTCGCTGTACCGGTCATGTTTTTCTTCGAAAGTGCATCGGACGACGCCTTTCCCTCCAAGGAGGCGCTGGCCGATTTTCGACTTGCGAAGCATCATAAGGCCGTTCTACGCACGGCCTTGTCCGGGATCGAGGATAAGCGTTTGCGGGCGAAGATCCTCGCTTTCGTGCAATCATCCGAACCCGACAACGAGCGCTGACCTGGCAAGATGACATTTCATTTAACGACACTCGGCAGCTGCGCCCTTTATGATGAGATGGGCGATCGCGTGAACGTGCCGAAGCAGGCTCTGCTCATGCTGGTCTATCTCTACGACCGTCGGCAGCCGATGCCGCGGAAAGATTTGGCGGCTTTTCTTTGGTCCAGCAATCTTCAGGCCGCCGGCGCCAATTTGAGGTCGACCCTGCTGCGTTTGGCGACTGCGACGTCCAAATCCTCCCAGCCGCTGATCGGCGGTGTCACGACGGACATTACCTTGAACTTCAACGCGTTGCGGTGCGATCTGGATAGCATCGAAAATGCGTCCGGCGTTGCCAAGCTCAGCGTACTCGCCGATGCCGTCGCCAAGACGTTTCTACCGGCTTACGGCAATGGCTCCGGAGCTGTGGCTATCTGGGTACGCGATGTTCGGGCACGGTTTGCACGGGAGCTGCGAGCAGAATTCTTCAAGGCGATGAGCCAACCTTCCTTGTCTCAAAATCGCGGCGAATTGAAGCGTGCAGCCATGCTTCTGCTGGACTGGGACCAGACCGATGATGAAGTCAGGGTCGCGCTCGGTGAAAAAATCACCTCCTACAGTCAGTTGATTAGCGTAACGAGAGATCCGAATCCCGGCCCGTCGGCTCAGGATACGATTGCGATCACCGACAACGCAGTGCCACGTATCGCTCTGCTTCCTCCCGAGACCCTGGAGGATTCGGAGCGTGCCGGATCGGTCGCCAATGCTGTCATCGAAGATCTGACGATCAGTCTTTGTGTCGATCGAAGCGTATCCGTAGTCGCGCCCTATACCGCTGAGCAGATTCGCTCCTCAAACGACAAGGCCGGACTTCTCAAGCAACATAATGTTGTCTACGCGCTCGATACCAAGAGAACGGGCGACAGCCTTTTCGCGCAGCTGATTTTCATGCCGCGCGACGAAATTGTCTGGGCAACGCGCGTCCAGCTGGACAATGCGGCCATAACAGAACAGCGCAACGCGATCGCCACTGCGATCCAGCACTCCATCATCGAGCGTGTGGGAGCCTTCCACCACATCGTTTCTGACTTTAGCTGCAAGCCGGAAGCCTATTTTGCCTATCTTGAGGGCGTACAATGTCTGTCCCGCCTGAGCCTTCAGAATGTCCGTCGCGCGCGCAAGCATTTTAAGGAGGCGCTCGAGCACGAGCGGGGTTTTGCAGCGGCACTTGCGGGCATTGCCAGAACCTTGACGATGGAATGGGTTCTGACGGCGCGCGGCGATGGCGATCTATTGCATCAAGCGGAAAAAATGGCGGCCGATGCAATCCGGGATGACAACCAGTTTGCCGGAGGCTTCAAGGAAATCGGCGTCACCAGGCTCTACCGGGGAAATATCGACGGCAGCCTCGAGGCCTTGTCGAATGCCGAGAACCTAAGCCCGCATTATGCTGATGTCATTTGCAGCCACGCCGACAGTCTCACCCATGGCGCCAATCCAAGAGCAGCGTTGGCGAAAGTTGCAACGGCTCTTGATCTCAATCCCCTTGCTCCGGACTATTATTATTGGACCGCGGCAGGAGCTAGCTATTTCATTGGGGAATATACCCAAACGCTGGCCTATCTGGACAGAATGAGAGACGCGGGACCAGCAAGCAGGCTTGCGGCGGCAAGTTGGGCAATGCTGGGGGATCTCGCGAAGGCCAAGATGTATCGACAGCGCACCCTGCGCGACAATCCGAATTTCGATCTTGAGGCATGGCTATCCATGATTCCAATCAAGGAAGAGTGGCAGATTGAGCATTACAGGGAAGGCCTTGTGAAGGCCGGTTTTTGAGAGGTAGAGATTATGGCAAGGGCAGTTCTGATTGGAATTAAGGGTGAAAAGGGACTTTGGTTGGCTGACCTCGAAAAGGGGACCATCGTTCGATACACGCGGCGACTGACGGGCGATCTGGGGAAGGCTGAATCCTGGCGAGCCAAAGGGATTAGAGTGGAGAAAGATGTCGATTTCGCTGTGGCGTTGTCGTCGGCAAGTGACGTGGCTTCGGGCCTCTTTGAAGGCTAGGTACTCGTCGATCGGTGTCAAGCAACTTTAGAGCATTCCCGCCTGGCGAAACCTTGTCGAGGGTTTGGCCCTATCTGGGACGACTTGGCATAACCCGTGTTGGCCGACAGACCGAGCTCGATCGCATAGGCATTCCCGTTTGGTGCGCCTATGCCCCGAATTCCAGGGCGATCGTCATCGCTCAAGGCAAAGGCCTTGACGACGTCTCCGCAAAGACATCCGCGGTGATGGAAGCGATCGAACGATCGGTCGCGACCCAACCCTATTGTTCAGCGCTCATGGCAAGCCAGAATGAGCTTGCCGCAAGTGGCCATGCCACGGATTGCCTGGAAGATCTGCTGGCGATCGGCGCGCAACCGATAGAGACCATGGAACAGATCAGATGGTCTCAAGCCCACGATCTGGCAAAGAACGCCTCGATATTCGTACCTTTCGAGGCCGTTCATCTTGACCGGACGCATGTCAGCCCGCGATTTTGGGTATCATCAGATGGACTGGCATCGGGGAATACTTGGCACGAGGCGGTCCTGCACGGGTTGCTGGAGCGGGTAGAGCGGGATGCTTGCGTCCTCTGGAATATTGGCGATCCGGCGTGCCGGCATGCGCGCCGGATCGATCCGCATAGCATTGAAGATGAGGGTATTCGCGAGATGCTGGAGAAGATTTTCTCGGCCGACTTCGATCTCGCCCTTTTCGATGTGACGAGCGATCTGGCCGTTGCCTCCATCGTCGCGCTGCTGCGGCCGAAAGGCGATGACGGCTCGCTCAGATATGTCGACTTGACCATGGGGGCAGGGGCATCCTTGTCCCCCGATGTGGCAGCAGCCCGCGCCATTTCCGAGGCTGTGCAGTCGCGGATGACCTTCATCGCCGGGGCCAGAGATGATCTTATCCCGGAGCTGTTCTCACGCCGCGCCGATCCCGACCATCTGCAGTCGTTTCAGGCGCGATGCTCGACGAGCCTGGCCGAACTGCCGACGATGTCGGCCACGTCGGCGCAAGATGCGCTCGACCAGCTTATCGAGACGCTTTTGGAATGCGGAGTTGACCAGCTTTATGCTATCGAGCTGGCACCTGAATGGCTACCGGCATCGGTCGCAAAGGTTTTCGCGCCGCAACTTGAGCATCCAGACGGGGATCGCCGCATTCGTCTCGGCAGCCGGGCATTGTCAAAGGGTTTCCTATGAAAGTGATCTTCGTGGGTCCGAGCCTCCCCGATGCAGAAACGTTCGCCGATGACACAATGGTCATACGGCCGCCGGCATCCCAGGGCGACGTTGTCAGAGCACTTGAGAATGGCGCGACCGCTATCGGTCTTGTCGACGGCCAGTTCGAGTTCGTCGCGCCGGTCTGGCACAAGGAGCTGCTCTTTGCCCTATCCCAGGGCCTTCCCGTGCTCGGAGCAGCCAGCATGGGAGCGCTCCGCGCGGTGGAGTGCCAGGCCTACGGCATGGTCGGCATCGGGAGGATATTCGGTGACTATGCCTCCGGACTCCGGGAGGAGGATGCGGATGTCGCTCTCCTTCATGGCCCAGCGGAATTGGGCTATCCCCCTTTGTCGGTGCCGTTGGTCAATGTCGATGCGACACTAGAGACTGCGATTGACCAGGCCATTATCGGCAAGGAAGAGGCTCTGCGGCTCTCCCGGGCGGCACGACGTCTATTCTTCAAGGATCGGACCTGGAGACGTCTTGCCGAAACTGCCGATATGGACATAGGGCAGGTGAGGGCTCTCGTCGCAACAGCATGGACTGATCAAAAGCGCGACGATGCCATAGAGCTTATACGCGCCATTGCCAGGGCACCGTTGCTGGCACCTATAACGGACTGGTCATTCAATGCAACTCCGCTGTGGCGCAAACTTTTCCCACAATTTTACCGTATATAATTTATTCCAAAATACAGGCACTGCGTGTGCAACGCTTTTGCAACGCACCGTGTCGATCGAAATATGCCAATCTACCCCAACGAAATCATTTGTTGGGGTTTTAAAAGTGACTGATTTTGAGGAACAGGAACGCCAGGGAGAGATTTTGGCGCTTGCAAAAATGATGCAGTATGCCGGAGGCGTCGCAAGTGAGCTGAACGCATCGCAGGCCGTATTCCTTATAAACGCCGCACAAGCTGCTCTTCTTTCGCTTTTGGAAACCGAGTTCCCGAGGCTGTCCGGCGAGCATCTGAACGGGCTTGTCGGCGACGCACGTGGTCACTGTTAGCAAGCTCTGGTCTTTCTCTTATCAACGATTGATGTCGCGCTGACACACGGAAACTTCGAGAGATCCAGTTTGCTGAGAAGAATACTAACCAGGGTGGGATGGTCCGTGAGAAAAGTAAGCTCCACCGATACGGCAGGCATCGTCGCGGATTTCAAAGAAGGGAATATGAGGGTTGCGTTCGTAATATTTGGAGCAATCATCGCTGCATGGCTTGCGATTGCCTACAATATCTGCCGTTCGCTGAACTGGCTCTGATCCAAGGCTAAGAATAGGAATCGTGAAGCGACCCCGATCACGCTGGCAAGACAATCGTTGATAGTGCCTATCGCTGTCGCAATTTCATGCTTGATACCGCCGAGTGTGCTGGTCCACCCCCAAACTCTATGGGCACGGTCAACGGCGGAAAGAACCTAGGAGAACTCGGCCGGCATACGTGGGGTTGCCGACAGTCTCGCGGTGGAGACGATGATGGAAAGGTTGCAACGCCTCGCAAAAGGCGCTTTATCGCAAAGCGAGCTCGAAGTCATAAAGCGGGTGTTCGACTTAGCTACGACACAGAGCTGGTTCGATGACGCTGAATACAGCCGGGAGGGCTTTGCCGTCGCGTTGATCGACCTGTTTCGATGTGGAATAGTCAATCCGACCCAGCTCGAAAAGATCGCGCTGTTCTGGGCATTGAGCGACTTTTCCCAGACAATGTCGAGCACTCAGCGAGCTAAGCTGAGATCGCTCTACGGCGGATGCGAGATAGAGAGAGAGGTTTCCTGTTGAAAGGAGCCTAGCACAGTTGGCGTCGTAGTTTCCTCAAGCGCCCGCGGCGTTCCTTGGCGATATCATCGGTAAGCATAGAGAAGTAGCCGCTATATCGCGGAAACTCGCAGTCATGGAACATGTTACGTAGCTCCCGGCTGATCGTCGAGCGGTCGCGGTCAAGGGTGCGGGCGATTTCCGCCTGGCTGATCTTCTTCTCATGCATCCGCGCGATGACGCGACGTTCGTCCATACTCAACTGCACAAAAGAGCGGGCCATTCCATCCTCCTCAAATAATGGCCATTATTGTCTTCGTTGCATTTGAAATTGGAATCTGCCCCGCTACACGGTTTTCGCACGTAAGATGTATTATGGAACATAAGCGCCGTGTATCTACTTCATCTTCAAGGGCAAGCGTCGCCCGAACAGCAGCACGATCGCGCACGCGCTCGCCACGATCATCTTCTGCATCTTTCCAGGATGGCTTGCCGGCAAGCTGAAGATGATGCGGGTCGAACATGCCAGACCGTATCGAGAGCGTCGGCCGCCCAGCTTTCCATCAGAACGTTTCCCCGGTTGAAGTCGAGGTCCTGCGGTCATACTCCTCTTGAGACTGTTCCATGGCCGCGCCGTTCGCCATCGCCCATTGGTAGAGCGCCGCGAAGGGCTCGCGAAGAGACTCGGCCATTGGCGTGATGGAGTACTCGACGCCCACCGGGGCTGTCGGCAAAACATGCCTTCGAACGAGTCCGTTTCTCTCGAGACGCTTGAGCGCATCCGCGAGGGCCTTGTGCGTTATACCGTCGAGACGACGCATGATCTCGTTGAAACGGGACGGTTTCGTGCAGAGTACGCTTAGGATCAGGAGCGACCACTTATTCGCGACTTGCTCGAGCACCGGCCTCGCCCTTCTTGCATCGATCATTGCCTCGTCGATCAACTTCTTTGTCGACTTTTGGGTCCGCCCCGCGGTTGCGGTTCTCGTATCGATAGAACTTGGCACTGATATACTTTCCTATATCTGATTTACACACGGTGCGTATTTCGCACTAGATATAGGAACTATATCTGACTCCTCGTGTTCAATCGCAAGGAGTTCACGATGAGACTCGAAGACAAGATTTCAGTGGTTATTGGTGGTGGAAGCGGTATCGGAGCCGCGATCGCGGCTCGCTTTGCGGCCGAAGGGTCAATTGTCTACGCGACTAGCCGTAAGCCATTCGTGTCCCCTGACCAAGGCCGGATAATCCCGGTCGTTGCAGACGCCGGCCTCGCCTCCGATGTGAAGCAGCTATACGACCGGGTTCGCGAGGAACGCGGCGGAATTGACGTCTTGGTCTTGAACGCGGGCATGTCGGAATACGCAGAGCTCGGCGGCATCTCGGAAGATCTATACGATCGCATATTCGACCTAAACGTTCGCTCTCTCCTCTTTGCCGCACAGAACGCCTTGGAACTCATCCCTGATAACGGTTCGATCGTGTTGATCGGATCCATAGCCGATGCGATCGGTCCGAAAGGATACGGTGTCTACAGCGCGAGCAAGGCGGCGGTTCGATCGTTCACCCGCACCTGGGCAAACGAACTTGCCCCCAGAGGGATCCGCGTCAACGTCGTTAGCCCTGGACCTACGGACACGGCCATGATGGCGGCGACTACAGACGAAGTTCGTGCCGCACTTACCGGGATGATCCCGCTAGGCCGTCTCGGCAGACCTGATGAAGTGGCGGCGGCGGCGCTCTTCCTCGCAAGCAGCGAAAGCAGCTTCACGACCGGCGCGGAACTGTGCGTGGACGGCGGAGCTACCCAGGTTTGACTGTCCGGGGTCCAAGCCTGCCCTTCCCCTGAAGGCAGGATCTACAAAGCCGCCAGCCGCCGGTCAATCCGAGTTTCGGCTCAGTGCTGATATTGCCTCGAATCGGCCCAGTCTGACACTTCACTCCGATCTTACAGAAGCAAAAGACCAATTCTTTCAAAAAGTTGGGAACGCAGCAGGTGATCGTAAAATGTGCAGCTGGGTCATTTTCAGCTGATAATCAACCGGCAATACGCTGAGCGTCGCTCGAGAGATGCCTGTCCTATCGCAGAGCGCTTTGTGCTGTGCAAATCCTGTCGATCAGAGCGTCGAGCTCACCCTTTGGGGGACGATTTTTGGAGAAGCGATGCTTCAAATGCATGATCGGTTCGGCGAGGATCTCTTCCAGGTTCTCGGCGCAGCTGAAGTCACCGGCAACGCGCTTGACCTTCGAATTGTCGAAGATCGCGGTCCAGGCCTTGTCGCCGACCAAAGGGCCTACCCAATCCGGATTATACTTGATCAGCGTATCCGTCGGTACGTGGACGATTTTCGCCTCGACACCCAGCAATCTGGCGATCGCCTTCTGAATATCATCCCATAAATGGGCGCGATCGGAGGTGATGTGGAAGATTTCGCTTAAAGCTGCCTGCTTGCCGAAAAGCCCAACGAAAGGCACTGCGAAATCGACCGAGCGCGTCAATGTCCACGGCGTGTGGCCATCACCCGCGACGATCGTGGGCTCGCCATCCAGCATGCGCCGCGCCATTATATCGCTGTCGCCCATCATGATCGGCAGGCCCGTGCGCACGGTGTGACTGGGGCGAACGATCGTCCAGGCCAGCCCCTTTGACGCCATCAGCAGCTCCTCGCAGGCGATCTTGGCCTGACTGTAGGGCCAGTAGGGATTGATGGCCGGCGTTTTTTCGGTGATGACATAGTGGCGTGCCGGTTTCTCATAAACCGAAGCCGAAGAGATGAAAATGTACTGGCCGCAATTGCCTGCAAACACCTCGATGTCTCGCGCGATCTGATCCGGCGTGAAAGCGATAAACTGGCATATGACGTCATAGTTGGCTCTGGCCAGATTAGCATAGGCAGCCGATCCGAGCTCGCCGGTGATCGAAGTCACGCCAGCAGGCAACGGGTCCCCTCTCAGGCCGCGGTTGTAGACACTGACGCGATGTCCCTCGCCAACAGCACGCTCGACGCAGGGATATGAGATTTGGCCGGTACCGCCAATGAAAAGCACGTTCAAAGCCATGTGAAGGACCTCAGCGTCTGATTGGTAGGATCAATGACTACCATTCATACCGCGAAAATGCCCGATCGTCTCCCGCCGATCACCCTCATGATGACCATCACCATCAAAAAATTGGGAAAGGCTTCAGATCGGCAGCATGCCTGCAGCACCTCGGCAGGTCAAAACGTACCTACCAACGTAGACTGAATTTGCCGACCAGGCTTCCGGCCAGCCCGCTCAGCAAGATGCCGAGCGTGTACCATATCGCGATGAATGGAATGCCGTTTTCGACGCAGGCCCAGGAGTAGACCCAGCCGCCGACGCCCCCGGCGCAAGCGCCTGCAACGAAACCTGCGAGTGCCGGGCGCGTGGGGGCTGCACGTCTGAGAAACCACATGTTGGCGCAGAAAGCGGGAATGCCGAAAGCTACGATCAGGAAAGGGCAAAAGGACGCCGAATATCCGATGATCAAACCCGGATAGGATGAAGCCGGCGACAGCCCGAGTTGAGCGATGGCCAGAAGCGCGACGATGCCGAATGCCACGACCGGAACCCGAGCCATACTCCCAATCGAACCCTCTGGGCGCGCAACCCGTTCAAGGGCCACGATCGTCGCGCTCAGTAGTACGGCAGTATATAAGAACTTCACCCAAAACGCCGCCACCGTCACGTGGTGCAGATGCGGGCGAAAACTTAGCGATATCAGCAGTGCTATGGCCGCGCCGATCACGCCGACAATGATTGTAAGCGCAAGCCTCACTCGCAGCGCATGATGGCGAACCGGAGTGAGATCGCTTACCAGAGCGTCGATCAATTCATCATTTTTCGTCATTGGCAAAACCCAGCTTGCGTCCAATCGCGCGCATCCCTCGGTGAATGCTGACGCGAACCATTGCTTCCGACTGGCCGCTCTCGCTCGCGGCTTCAGCAGTGGTTTTGCCAGCAATCTTTACCTGGCGCAGAAGCTCCCTTTGTTTGGCAGGCAATTGGTCGAGAAGACGGTCGATGTCGAGGTGAGCAAAGAGTGTCTCCTCTCGAAATTCAGCGGCGATCTCGTCTTCCAAAGCAATTTCTACGCCTCTTCTGCTGCCATTTACCCTGAAGTGATCGATCAGCTTGTATTTCGCGATTTGGAAAAACCACGCGGTGAACGGCCGTTCCCGATCATAAGTAATGCGCCGGCTATGCACCGCCAAAAGCACCTCCTGGACCAGATCCTCGCCATCACGGTCCGCATTCGATCCAAGCCTCCTTCGATAAAATGCCAGAAGCAGATCTCGCAACATGACGAGCAAGCGCCTGTACGCAGCCTCATCGCCGTCAAGCGAGAGAAGCATCAAGCCTTTCAGGACCTGTTCCGATACCGATTTCGTCATTCGCGTGCAGTCATTCGTTGATCGGCGCTATTTGTTACATCCCGAACCGGATTTTTTGTCGCCCTTCTTGCGATCACAACGGCGTGATCGCTGTAACGCATTCGCACCAGCGCCGAATGAAGGGGCGGAATTGAGGGACGATCGGTTGTCGCCGGTAGGATGCCATAGCCGCTTTGCCTCATTTCCAAATCGATCGCCCTACCCGCTCCAGATAGCTGGATGGGCATCATGTCAAAAGATGTGAGATATGGAGAGCAGAATGTCGCTCACGAAGTTCAAAATCATGGGTATGGTGCTGGCGCTGGGTGCCGCGACCACACTATCCGCACAGGCTGCCGATAAGGCGCGCGTTCGCGGCGTCGTGGAAAGCCTTAGCGGCGATACGCTGATGGTCAAATCGCGCGAAGGCAAGGACGTGACGATCAAGCTGAAATCCGGCTGGGCCGTCAACGGCATCGTCAACGCCTCCGTGACAGACATCAAGCCTGGGGATTTCGTCGGCATCGCGTCCGTTCCGACCGACAGCGGCATCAACGGGGCGCTTGAGGTACTGATCTTCCCGGCCGCGATGAAAGGCACCGGCGAGGGCGATTACGGCTGGGATCTGAAGCCGAAGAGCTCGATGACCAATGCGACGGTTGCCAGCGCCGTCACCTCGGTCAACGGCCCCACCCTGTCGCTCACCTATAAGGGCGGCGAGAAAAAGATCTCGATCCCGCCGGGCACGCCGGTCGTCACCTTCGGTAAGGCGACGAAGGACGACATCAAGCCCGGCGCAGGAGTCATCATTAACGGCATGACCGATGGAGACAATACGGTTGAATCCGACCGTGTCGTGGTCGGCATAAACGGCGTCATCCCGCCAATGTGACGCATCGATGCTGCCACCACGGGGCTGCCCGGTTGCCGATCGCATCCGGGCAGCTCAATGAGCGGCGATAGCGTTGCAGCATATGATTTCGGACACCGCCTTTTGGCGGCACGTCAGGAGAATTACCCATGACAAGCATCGAGCAGATCGGCACAGCGCCGCCCCCGCCCCCGCCCCCGGCCAAGATCTTCATTCGCCGTCATTCGGCTCTTACGCGGATAACGCACTGGATCAATGTGCTGTGTTTGACCTTACTGATGATGAGTGGCATGCAGATCTTCAATGCCGATCCACAATTACATTGGGGAAACTACGGAGCGGTTGAAGATCCGTCATGGTTCGAAATCGCCAGCAATCGGGATGGCAACAACATCACCGGATTAGTGCGCATCGGCCGTCTCTCGATCACCACAACCGGCATACTCGGGGCCTCCACGGCCGACGGCGAAAGGATGCCGCGCGCATTTCCGGCCTGGGCAACCATACCGAGCTACCAGGATCTTGCGGCTGGCCGACGCTGGCATTTCTTCTTCGCCTGGCTGCTTGTCATCAATGGGTTCGTTTACATGACCTACAGCCTCATCGGCGGTCATTTCCGCCGCGATCTGGCGCCGACGATTCAAGACATCAAGCCCGGGAACATCTGGCATGAAATCAAGGATCATGCCCGATTGCGCTTCCCGCAGGGGGAAAAGGCGCAGCACTATAATGCGTTGCAAAAGCTGACCTATCTCATCGTAATCTTCATCCTGCTGCCGCTGATGATCGGTTCAGGATTGACCATGTCACCGGCGATAGACGCCGGTTACCCCTTCCTGCTCGATATTTTGGGTGGTCGCCAATCGGCCCGCTCCATTCATTTCATCACCGCCTGGAGCCTGGTGGCCTTCGTCGTCGTGCATATCGCGATGGTCATTCTCTCCGGGCTTTGGAACAACATGCGTTCGATGGTGACCGGCCGCTACGCTATCATCAACGAGGAGGCCGACCGATGAGCTCCATCTTCACCCGCCGCCGTTTTCTCATTGGCTCGGCCGCCAGTCTGGGCGCCGTGGGCCTGACGGGATGCGATGACATTTCCCAGAACCAGCACGTTCAGAAGGTGCTCGCTCTGGCTGAGCGGCTGACCATGGGCACACAGCGGCTCATAGTTTCGCCGCAGACGCTTGCTCGAGAATATACCGACGCAGATATTTCACCGAGCTTTCATCCGAATGGATCAATTCAGCCAAACAGCTTCGAATATATCCAGATGGTCGAAACTCAATTTGCCGAGTGGCGGCTCAAGATCGATGGCATGGTCAATAGGCCGATGGAATTTTCGTTGGCCGACCTAAAGAAGCTGCCTTCTCGCACCCAGATCACCCGCCACGACTGTGTCGAAGGCTGGAGCGCCATCGGGAAATGGCAGGGCGTTCCTCTCGGGCTTATCCTGCAGACTGCGGGTTTGAAGCCAGGCGCTCGTTACGCCGTCTTTTATTGTGCAGATGAACTGGAACAAACCCTCGATGGCAGCGGTCGCTACTACGAGAGTATTGACCTGATCGACGCCTTTCATCCGCAGTCGATCCTCGCCTATTCTCTTAACGGGAAGGATCTGGAAGTCGAACACGGCGCTCCTTTGCGGCTGCGCGTCGAGCGTCATCTTGGTTACAAACACGCCAAATACGTCATGCGCATCGAAATCCGTGACCGGTTCGATGATTTGTGGGGTGGTAACGGCGGGTTCTGGGAAGATCGTGGCTACGAATGGTATGCCGGTATCTGAGATGTCGTAGCAGACGTCAATAATCAGGCACGGCGATCGTAGACGATATCAGTGACATAGGCCGACGATACGTCCACGGATCGAGAACCTCGAAACCGTTGTGCTGCCCATTCCGCTATAATCTGCGCCGTCATGTCGTATCCTGCTGCGGAAATGGTAACGGCTACCGTTCGCATTTCAAATCACTCCGCTACTAAATGGAGAGCTTGATCGCATCGACGTTTTCTAGCGAAATTGACGAAGCCGCATCATGGGATGGAGGTGTTGCAAGCCCGACCCACATCTACCACAGCGACGCTTCAATCGGCGGGCCGGCGCAAAGATGCAACGTCGACCCGCTTGTCAGATGCGAAGATGGTACGAGGGCCTTCTTCTCTATGACGCCATGCGATGGCAACTGTCCGCACAGCGGCGGCAGGCTTTAACGCAATCCTGCATGTCACCGATCCGTTCGCAATCATCCGCGCATTGAGCGCAGATCTCCGCGCATTCACGACAGACGTGGCGATGATGTTGAGAGCCTATCAGCATGAAATGCGCGGCCGTCCGGCATATCTCGCTACAGGCCATCATGAGCTTGAAATGCGGCGGACTGGTGTGCTCTCCTCCAGCCTGGAGACAGTGTCCCATCGCAGTGGACAGGCATTCGCCGTAGCACGCGAGGCAGTCTTCGATGCAGCTTTTCATTTCGGCTGAAACGTGGTGCATTGGCATCCTCCTTACTTGGCTTCGCTGTGGAGCAAGCCGCTCATCTGTTTGATTTCCTTCGTCTGATCGTTAATGATCTTGCGAGCCTTTTGCCGCGCCAGTTTATTATGGCCGTACTTGAGTTCGACCTGCGACATGCTGATCGCACCCATGTGGTGAGCGATCATGCCGCAAAGGAAGGACACGTCCGCATCCTTCTTCATCATTCCCTGCATCATGTTGGAATTCATGCTCTTCATTCCGTCCATGGCCGCTTTCTGGTAGTCGGTCATGTCGCCAGGCATTTGCATGCCCGCCGACGACATCTGCATCTCCTCGGATTTACACGTCTCCGGATAGGCGATCTGCGCCGCTGCGCCGGCAGGTTTCAGCGCGAAGGCTGCCATGGTGATGACCGCTGCAAATGCGATCTTCCTGGTGATATTCATGTCGATCTCCTTCTGATTTGGTTCGATTCTCTTAACCAAACGAAGAGAGAGGCGGCGGATCCAACGCCCTGATAAGGAGGAGAGGACTCGGCTGGATCGTTCGGGCCACGAGATTGTCGGCTTCCCTGATGAATAGCCCGCCTGCAAAGTAATCAGGAACTAGCGCACAACAATGCGCGACGGAACAACAACACGGCCGCGGTGTGCCTTCTGTCTGAACCTCACGCGGACCGCTCCGTTCGATCATGTAGCCAGCACTAGTCTCTTCAGGACATGCATGGCTCACCGCCGCCACCTTTAAGAAGATAGCGGCGGCCATGGCGACGATTCTGAGACAGTGCGAGATTCTTCGAAACGGCATCATGGCGGGTGTTCCCTTTTCCCCGCCGAACGATATCGCCACAAAAATGTTCCGACTGCGCCGCGGAATGCGCGAGGCCATGATCGCCAAACTGCGGAGGAGTTCACAAACGCTGAAGTTGGATGTGGTTTGCCGCTTATCACAAGGGCGCTATGCGCCATGTCACATTCAAGTCCGTGTCGGCCAAGACTTGACAATGTACTTGCCTGGTTTAGCCAAAAGGGCCTCTTTCGGAGGCCCTCTCGGCATTATTCAACGATGCGAACAATCTTACGCGTCTTCGGTTGGACGATGACGCGTTCATGGTTCACGACAGCGTAGCCATATGTCGGGTTGTCCGGAACCGGTGTGATGGCAACGGTCTCTGGGAGAGTTCGACCGACGACAATCTGGTCCTGCACGACAGTCTCGGTTGGAGGCAGTGGTTGCTCCTGAACATAGGTGATCACTTTTTGTGGCGGCGGATCGATCGCGGTACCGGCAATCGCTCCGGCAACACCGCCAACTGCAGCACCGACAGGCCCCCCTACAACCGCTCCAGTGGCCGCGCCGCCCGCGGCTCCAGTGACCGTGGAAGACTGCGCCAAGGCTGAACCAGCGAGAAGGCCAAAGGCGGCAACCGCTGAAACGATGAGTCTCGTTCTCATAGCATTCTCCTTTGCATTTTAGTTCTTACGAACTGAAAGGAAAATTGCACAGCCATCAGAATGTTCCTCTTTGGCTACCATCTGCAGCCATCACGAGTTTACCTCATGCGACAAACTTCGTGAGCGGCGAGGGTTGCGAAAAATGCGCCGGGCGAGACGTGATATTTGCCGATGACTTCTGTCAACGAACGTTGGCCGCGGCGAACGCATGCATCCCGATGAGTGTGGGAGAAACGCAAGGCAAGCAACGTGTCGGGATCGTAGCCGTACTCGTCATTCAGTCCAGCGCCATCCTTCACCATTCTCGCTAGGGTCGCCCTTTCCAACCTAAGGGTCTACCCTCCTCCGATCGCTTCATTCGCCAAGATAACGCTCGCTCGGAAACAGCCATGGAACTTGGTGCACGACGAACGTCCGCCAGCGTACGCAAAATCATCCCCAACATCAGGGTGCTATAGAATCATGATCCGCCCACAAAGCTAAGGGCAGGCCGGCGAGGACCCAATTCCCATGCTCGATCTTTCGCGAGAGCCATGCTCGACCTAGAACGTTTAATGACAACGAACCGGCTTCTCGCTCGCCTGCCCGCAGATGAATTTCGCAGCATCGGCAAGCAGTTGGAGCAGATCGATCTCGAGCGCGGCTTCAACATTGCCGGAGCCGATTGCCTGATCGACGATGTCTATTTCCTTTCGAGTGGAATTAGCTCCGTCGTTGCCATTTCGCCTGACGGCCAGCGCGCCGAAGCCGGCATGGTGGGGCGCGAAGGTTTTTTGCCAATGCCGGCCGGCGTCGGTGGGACGATCAGCATCCACGAGGTCTTCATGCAAATGGACGGTCAGGGCGTACGGATGCCGCTGCATGCGCTCCTTGCAGCATTGCCGGAAAATCCGGTTTTCTCCAACCTTTTGGCGCGTTTCATTCAGACCTTTGCGACACAGATTTCCTATACGGCCCTTTGCAACGCAAACTATCAGGTAGACGAACGGCTCGCCCGCTGGCTGCTCATGTGCCATGACCGGGTGGATGGCGACGAGATTGCTTTAACACATGACTTCATCGCCGCGATGCTGAGTGTCAGAAGGCCGAGCATCACGACGGCCCTGCACGTTCTTGAGGGAAGGAAGCTCATCAGGGCCGAGCGTGGCCGCATTACGATCCGCGACAGAAGAGGACTTGAAGAATTTACTGGCGGCTCCTATGGCAAGCCGGAAGAGGAATATCGTCGCCTTATCGGTGATTTCTGACGGAGCGCTATTTCAAATGGTCGCGAACGACCGCATGAAATGAAACCGAGAACTGCAGCTTACCGGTCTCGTCGTGAACCTCGATATGCTCATCGGGGACCATCTGGCCATTCTTGATCCGCGCGGCGACGAGTTCCCGCACTGCCTTTATTGCACTCGAACGCGCATCATCGATGGTGGCAAATTCATCGCCTTCGCCATCGCGGACGGTTTCGCCATTTCGGCGAATATGAAAGAAGTAGCGTGTCATGCAGGCTCCTTCAGCACTTGTCCACCGCCAACACCACTGGCGCCATTGCCGCCGCGATCAAAAGAGATCCTTCATCAAACGCCGATATTCCTCTTCCGGCTTGCCGTAAGCGTCATGGGCAAACTCCTCGAGAGCGGCTCGATTTCGAATGGTGATGCTGCCGCGCTCCGCTGTGATGAAGCGATTGCCTTCGAGAATATGCAGCGAGGTGGTGACGCTTGGTCGCCGCACCGCAAGCATGAGGGATATGAATTCATGCGTCAGCGCTATCTCGTTGCCCGATACTCGGTCGTGGCACATCAGCAGCCATCGCGCCAATCTCTCGTTCACGTCATGAAGAGCGTTGGAAATAGCGGTGTAGGCCAATTGGACGGCGAAGGCCTCGATGGAACGGATTATAAGTTTGTTGAAATTTCGATTCCGATCCATGAAATGACGAAACGATCCATAGTTCATCCGATAGGATTCCGCTTCGAGCTGCACAATAACATCATGAGCATTAAATTCGGTGCCAGCAACGGCCGATGTCGGCACATAGCCATCAAAGCCGAACACGCCCGCTTCGGCGCGGCGGCCTTCCGGTGTCACGGCGACGATTGATCCGATGCCGGATGTCAGAAAATAAACATAGTCGATCGACTGGCCGGCTTTTCCGATGAGCGTGCCGCGCGGAAGCGCCACATATTCTAGCTCTTGCGCAATCTGTTCATAATCCCCCGACGGAAGAACGGAGAGCAGTTTGTTTTGCATATTGGACTGGTGGGGGGCTGGCATGACAGCGCTTCCTCCTGGTTAGGCAAGAGCATGGCATGCACGCCTTGCCGTCTGAGCTGCAGCCGGGCAACATGAAAGAAGCTACTCTTCTTGGAGCTGCGTCACAAGGAATGTACGCTAGCAGACAGAAGAGCGGATTTTGTGGCAAAGCTCGCAATTTGGCCTATTTTACACTACGCGGTCGCTCGTTGGATGACGCCTATAAGCCAGTAGCTATTACCGTCCCTGAAATGCGGCAGCGCCCTTCGGCTGAAGAGCTGAAGGCTTTACTTAAATGATATCGGCTCAGGAATGCGGAGCACAAATATCATCTGCGAGATAAAATCTCGCTGGCATGACTTCTACATAGGCGCCACAGGAGCATCGGCAACGGCATGTGACCTTTTCTGCCGAAAAATGGGAGGTGGAGATGCCTGGGAAGACTGATCGGTCCACGCCGTCAACAGATACCCCTTATAGAGCACCAAGAATATCCATATCGATACCCTCCGCTGTTGCGACTCCACGGGGCGGCGGCGATACTCCCTCAGCTCAAGCTCTGCTTGCAGCCATCGTCGAAAGTTCGGATGACGCGATCGTCAGCAAATCCCTTGATGGCTTCATTACCAGTTGGAACAGCGGCGCCGAACGGCTTTTCGGCTTCAGCGCAGAAGAGGCGGTCGGACAGCATATCACCATCATCATCCCGGAAGATCGCCGGCATGAAGAAGACACGATTCTCGCCAGCATCCGCGAGGGAAAGCGAATAGAGCACTATGAGACCGTCCGTCGCCATAAGGATGGAAGTCCGCTCGACATCTCCCTGACGGTTTCGCCCGTTCGCGACAGCAGCGGCGCCATTGTCGGTGCATCAAAAATCGCGCGCGACATTTCCGAACGCAAGCATGCGGCCCAACGCCAGATGCTGTTGCTGCGGGAAATGAGCCACCGCATCAAGAATATCTTCGCCATCATGAGTGCGGTCATTGGAGTAAGCGAGCGCACGGCAACAACCGTCAAGGAACTAACGAGCGACATCCGTGCAAGGGTAAATACCTTGGCGATCGCCTATGAACTGACGCTGCCAGACATCGGCCTCACCGCCGTTCAGTTTCGCGAGACGTCGCTATTTACACTCGTTAAAGCCCTTTTCGCCGCCCACCAAGGCGCCGACATCGAACGGGCCTCCATTCGCGGCCAGGATGTGCCAGTCTGCGGAACGACGCTGACATCGCTCGCGCTTCTGCTCCACGAATTCTCAACGAATGCAGTGAAATACGGCGCGCTCTCCGCGCCGGCGGGCCGTATTGAGATCGAAGTGCGGTACGATCCGGATTTTGTTTTGACCTGGACTGAAATAGGTGGTCCATCGGTCAACCAACCCGAGGGGCCGGGCGGCTTCGGCTCCCAGCTCGAGCGCGCGACGATTGCATCCCTCCAAGGTGCAATCAATCGTGATTGGGATCCGGCGGGATTGAAGATTACACTGCGAATTCCAGCCGATGTTCTTCCCCGAACGAGACCGCCGGAAGAGGCTTGAACCGCCCGTTGATCAGCTTCCTAGAGCGGTTCAGCTTTTCGCGGAATCCCTGAACCGCCCTATCTTTTTGTTTTCACGCAATTGCGGGCGAAAGACCGCTACACACTTTTCCTGTAATTGCTCTAGAGGCGGTGCGCGCGCTCGCGCTCGGCCAGGATCTGTTCCGACGTGTAAGGAGGTGCCGATTCGTCAAAGCCGGTCCATCCTTGCTCCACATAGCTCGCGCGCCGTTGTGCAATGTCGACCGGACGAGACGCGGCAAGGATCGATTGAGCCTGGGCTACGCGACTGTCTTCGACATGAGCAGCGACCAGCGATCCGCCGCGACGAATACCCTCTGCATAGAAATGCGCATCCTCTTCGGGAATGCCTTCCGTGATCATCGCGCCAATAATCCCCCCCACCGCTCCACCGGCCACAGCGCCCGCTATTGCACCGGCGGCCGTCGCAGCAAGCCAACCGGCTGCAACGACCGGTCCCACTCCGGGGATGGCGATCATGCCGAGGCCGCCGAGCAGGCCCCCGGCGCCACCTGCAACGGCACCGATGCCCGCACCGGTGCCGGCGCCTTCCGCGCCGTAGCTGCCTTGCCCTTCGACATCGACGCCATCGGCCTTGTTCGTGATGATGCTGATCTCGTCAGACGCGACACCGGCATCCTCAAGGGCCTTTACGGCCGTGCGGGCATTATCATAGCTGTCATAAAGTCCAGTAACCGTTTGCATTGGATGCTTCTCGCTTTGTTGTGGGTTATTTCGCCATTGTCACGTTACCCTGGAAATCCAGGGAGATGCCGACTGGTCTGCCATCCTTGTCGGCGCTTGCACGCCAGACGCCCTGGCTATCGAGCTTCAGATCACGAATATTCCTGTATCCGGCGTTTTCGAAGCGCGATTTCGCCTGCTTCTGACTGAAGCTGTTTTTGCCGGCGATCGGAGCCCCGGGATTGCGGTCAGTGTTGACGGCGGGCGTTGTCTGCGATGTGGTTGGTTTCTCACTTTGCGCGAACGATCCCGTCGCAAAAGCCATCGCGACAAATGTGATGCTGATAAGCTTGTTCATGTTCAAACCTTTCGTTACTGCCGATGCGAACCACGCGAAGGGCCCATTGTTCCCGCAATTCAGTGGGAGATGGATTTCAGGCAAAGAGCGGCGCGATTGCTCCTCGCGATGCACGGCAGGGTTGAACTAATCTGATTGCAACAACTGGCGACCAGCGGCTCGCCCGTATATAGTCAGGTTCCCTCATCCTTGAGAGCCAGGTACGTGATCTCCATTGTCAGAGTGAGCCGCACTACCGGAATCTTGTCACTCCTGGCGACTTCGACAGCAAGGCATTCGCCGTTCTTGTTCGGGATACCATCCAACGCCATCTCCGCCAGTATTCGCTTCGCCTCATCAACGGCTGATATGAGATCCGGGAGATCTTGGCCTTCGTCATCATCAAGCACTGTCTCGCGATCTTTCGTTGCGAAATAAAAGTTCGTCATGTTCGACCTCAGGCGGTGCGCTGCCAGGGGGCAACGCACCGAAGAAGAAGAGCCGGCTGTAGTCCTATGCCGCCTTTTTGGCTTTTGCATTGGCCGCTGTTTCCGCCAGCTTCGTCAACTTCTGATCCGTCGCCTTTTCTTCCGCGAGCGTCTGCTGGAGAAGAGGTACCGCATCCTTCAGGCCGAGCTGCTTGGCCCATTCGATCAAAGTGCCATAGCGGGCGATCTCGTAATGCTCGACGGCCTGCGCCGAGGAGATCAGACCTGCATCGAGTGCCGGAGTTCCCTTGAACTCTTCGATGATTTCGTCAGCTTCCGCGATGATGCCCTGGATCGCTTCGCAGGTCTTGCCGCGCGCTGGCTTTCCAAGGAGCTCGAATACCTGTTCCAGGCGTTCGACGTGACCTTGGGTCTCATCGCGATGGTGGAGAAAGCCGTCCTTGCCTTCCTGCGCTTGCGCTGCGCGCGCCATCTTCGGCAGGGCCTTGAGGATTTGCTTTTCCGCGTAATAGATGTCTTTCAGCGTTTCCAGAAAGAGGTCGTTGAGTGTCTTTTCGGATGCCATGGATGTCCTCCATCGAATAAGGATTGAAAGGAAGTCCGCCATGCGGACCTCCCTAGCGAGCTCTATCAGGAATTCTTGTGGCTTTGCTGGCCAGCCTTCACATGCTGTTCGTGGCTACCGCCACGGGTGCCGCCCGACTGCTCGTTACGAGACGAAGCGTGCTTCGTGTTGGTATCCTTGTCGGCGTTCTTGTGGCTCTGCTGGCCGGCTTTGACGTGCTGTTCGTGGGACCCACCTTGGGAAGCCATGATGTTTCTCCTCTTGTTTGATTGCGAGACCTTCATTGGTCTCGCGGCTTCAAACAGGCTTTGGACATGTTGGTTCCCAGCAGCGATCAAAAAAACGCAGTTGCCGCCATTCCTATCACGGCAACGAACATCGCTAGACACGCCGCCCAGCCGACAGCACGCAGGCCCCTGCCGATGACGAACTGTTTCATGACATCGCGATTGGAAGCGATCAGCATGAGGATCACCATGACGGGAACGGCGACCACGCCGTTGATCACCGCACTCCAGAACAAGGCCTTCATCGGCGGGATGGGGGTGAAGTTCAAAAGCATGCCAACGATAGTCGCCAGACCGACGGTCGTGTAGAAAGCCTTGGCCTCGCTGGGGTCGCGAGATAGGCCGACCTTCCAACGAGCCGCCTCGCCAATCGCATACGCAGCTGAACCTGCAAGAACGGGCACTGCCAAAAGACCGGTCCCCATAATGCCTATTGCAAAGATGATCTTGGCAAACGGTCCGGCCAGTGGTTCGATCGCTTTCGCCGCGTCGACGGAGCTTTCGATATTCGTTGAGCCTGCTGTGTTAAGGGTCGCGGCGGTCGTCGTGATGATCGCGAGTGCGACGATATTGGAAGCGGCCATGCCAACGAGCGTATCCAGTGTGATCCGTGTATTTGCCTTCTCCGCCTCCGCCGGATGCTTGACGAGAGGTTCTTCACGAGGCTTCTCCTTGAGGTCCTCGGCTTCTTGAGATGCTTGCCAGAAGAAGAGATAGGGGCTGATGGTGGTTCCGAAGATCGCGACGATCATTGACCAGTAATTCGGATCCGCCTTGATGGTTGGGAGCAGGAGACCGCGGCTAAAGGCCAACCAGTCGACACGCACCACAAAGAGGGTCGCAATGTATGACAAGAGCGCCAGGCTCAACCATTTCAGGACGGCGACGTAACGCTTGTACTTCAGGAGGACCTGCAGAAGGATGCAGATCACGCCAAAAGCCGCGACGTAAATGAGCGAATTGCCATTCAACAGCAAATGTGCCGCATCCCCCATCGCGCCGAGATCGGCGCCGAGATTGATGACATTGGCAATCAGGAGCGGAACGGTGACACTGACGCCCACCCAGCGCGGATAACATTTCACCATGCTGCCCGCCAAACCTCGGCCCGTCGTTCGGCCAATGCGGGCACTGATCATCTGCACCGTCACCATCAGCGGATAGGTGAACACCAGCGTCCAGCTCGCGAGGTAGCCGAACTGCGCTCCGGCCTGTGAGTAAGTCGCGATCCCGCTTGGGTCGTCGTCCGAGGCGCCGGTGACCAGGCCTGGTCCCAGGATTTCCAACAGACGTGGTTTTGAAGGTTCGACGACAGAGCTTTTGTCGTCCATCTGATAGCCGCTCATGACTGCCTCCTGCAGAACCGGACCGCGCATCTTGTCGGTCGCGGTGCGAACAAACCGTGCTTATTGATCATTTGTTCCCGGACACGCAGCCCGCGCGAAAGCAATCCAATTTCAAAAGCTTGGAAGGGGCGGCACGATCAATTCCTGCTTGCTCCTCGCAATATCTTCTCCGCGCGGGAACCTTCTGCATCCAGATCGATTTGATCTACAACGCAACTAAGGAGACCGCGCATATGGAAAAGCAACGGCGCTTCGAGCGACGTCGACCGTTAAGAGGCTCAGCATATACGCTCACCGATTTTCAGAAAAAGTATGACCTCGACGACCGCAGCGCCGAAGATCTCTTCATCCGCTTCGGTCCATCCTCGATCGAACTTGACCTGCTGATGGCCGCAAAAGGGCGGAAGCCGTCTTTTGACGAGCTAACGAAAGAAATGCCGCAACAATAGATAAGGACCGGGCGGAAAATCCTACGTCAGGACGCCTTGAGGAAGTGCAGCAGCGCGCGTGCAAGATGCATGGGGTTCTCCTCCGCTACATGGTGTCCGCTCTCGATGCCATGACCCGAGACATTGGTCGCCCACGATCGCCAAATTTTTCTCGGATCGCCGAAGAAATACTCGAGATCGTCACGTGTCGACCATAAGCAAAGCAACGGGCATGCAATTTTTTTTCCGGCTTTGCGATCCTGCCATTCGTCTTCGCGATCGACTGTCAAGCCAGCCCTATAATCTTCGATCATTCCATGAACGACGGCCGGATCATGGATCGCCGCCATGAGATCCTGATAGGCTTCCTCCCCCATGAACTCAGGTGTGATCGCCTTGTACCAGCCTCTTGGATCGGCATTGATCGCCTGTTCCGGTTTGTCTGGTTGAGCAAAGAAGAACCAGTGATACCAATCGCGCGCGAACCGCCAATCCATCCGTTCGAGATGTTCGATAATGGGGATACTGTCGATCACGACGAGTTTCGTGATGATCTCGGGATAATCCATGGCGAGCCTGAAAGCGACGTAGCTTCCACGATCATGGCCCGCGACGGCAAAGCTGCGATGGCCCAATAGCTGCATCAAGCTGACGCAATCGAGCGCCTTTGCCCGCTTTGCCGAGTGCCGGCTATCGTCTGTGTCAGGTGGTTGAAAGGATTTCCCGAACCCTCGGAGATCGGGACAGACGACGGTGAAATGCGGCGACAGCAAGTCCGCCACCTGGCCCCACGTCATGTGCGTTCGCGGATGCCCGTGGAGCAGAAGCAGGGGCGGCCCATTGCCTCCATACCGAACCCGTAAACTGCCAGGTCCGACATTCACGGTCTCGACTGCCATACCGTCAAACAATTCTCGCCTCCCATGCTCAGTCCGCCGATCACCTCATCCAAGAGGATGCGGACTCCCGTTTAAAGGCTGACATCCCTCGCCGCCCGTCTTTGAAGCCACCGCAATACGCGGATCTCCTCCATGTCCATCCAATTTAAAAGCCGCTCACTGCGTGTTTGAATCTTAAGCACATCACCGAGGCGCTCATTCCGGAAATCCTCGAAGACCGCGGGATGAATATAGGATGTCTTACAAACCGCGCGCGTATTGACGAGCATTGCTGCGACAGCATCGACCACCTGATTAAGCTGCCGCGTGATCGCGCTTTCCGACGATTCGACCTTGAGAGGAGCCAGCGCCGAGACTGCCAAACAGGTCGCGCCCCACGTCCTGAATTGGCGCGAGGTGAAATCACTTCCCATGGTTTCCCTGATATACGTATTGACATCTTGCGACGAAATCTGGCGACAACCACCGTCATCGCAGACATACTGAAAAAGTTGCTGACCTGGCAGTTCCTGCAAACGTCGCACGACATTGGCGATACGCCGGTCGCTATGAACCAGATTCCATTCTTTACCTGATTTTCCCTTGAAGCGGAATTTGACCGTCCCGCCCTCCACCCGGACATGACGGCTCTTCAACGTCGTCACTCCATAGGACTGGTTCTCTTCGGCATAGGCGGTGTTGCCGATGCGAATATAGAGGTTATCGAGTATCCAGATCACCGTGGCCAAAGCCTTTTCCATCGTCAAGCCGCGCGAGCGCAGATCGACGTCGACGCGCTGGCGAATTTCGGGAAGGGTATCGCCGAAATCGGCGAGACGATCGAACTTCGCGCGGGCACGCTCGGACTGCCATTCCGGATGATAGCGATATTGTTTGCGGCCCCGGGCATCGAAACCGACAGCCTGAAGATGAGACAACGGATTGGTTGAGATCACAACATCCGTATAGGCGGGAGGAATGGCCAAGGCATTCAGGCGAGCGATCTCATCTCGATCCCTAATCCTTATTCCGTTTGGAAGGTAATAGACGAATCCGTTCCTTCCGGGCTTTCGGGTGATGCCGTCTTCGAGATTGCCAATGTAGATCAGTCCGGAATGGAGCTTTGCTTCGGCAGCCGCGGCAGCGGCTTCGACTTTGGCGACTATCTGGTTCATGGGCCGTTAACTCCCATCCGGCGTCGCGGTTCCCGGAGCGCCTTATGTCGTGACGGGAAACCGCATCGATCCCGGAGAAAATCCATCAAACGGGTGAGTGATCATCTGGAACAAACAATGTCGACCGCCGTTGCAATAGGCGTGAGTTTCACGTTTGGAGGATATTCAACATGGGTCGAGGTATTCTGCTCTGGCTTCTCGGCATCCCGCTGCCAATCGTCATTCTTCTCGTTCTCTTCACGCGATAGGAGGTGCGGATGTCCTCTGTCGAAGAAGTACCCGCGGGAACCGTCCCAGTCGAGTCGTCCAAGCCGGCCATCGTCTGGGGCCCGATCATCGGTGGCGCGCTCGCAGCGACCGGCATTGCTCTTATCCTTCTCCTCCTCGGATCCGGGGTCGGCTTGACGATGGTTTCACCGTGGTCCAGCCAAACCAGCTCAGCGGCGACGGTCGGTATAACCGCCGCGATCTGGCTGATAGTGGTTCAATGGCTATCGTCCGCGATCGGCGGTTACATCACTGGCAGGCTGCGTACGAAATGGGTGGAGATACACTCCGATGAGGTCTTTTTCCGTGACACGGCGCATGGATTTCTAAGTTGGGCGCTGGCAACAGTGTTCGTGGCTGGATTTCTAGCGTCTTCGCTAACATCGCTGGCGGGCGCGTCAGTCGATGCCGCGGGTAAGGTCGCGCAGACCGCGGCGGATGTTAGTGCCTCTCCTGCACCAGCGACGAAGACGGACGCGACAGCTTACTTTACCGACGCCCTGCTTCGGCCCGCAAAGGTTTCAGACCGTGCCCAATCCGATGATCGCGCAGCAGCGGCAGAAATCTCACGCATCCTCCTGCAAGGGGCGGCCAGTGGAGAAATTCCCGATAGCGATAAGTCCTATATGGCAGCAATTATCTCCGCGCGTGCTGGCCTTTCTGAGGCCGATGCGCGCAACCGCGTCGATACCGTGCTTAAACAGATCGATGACGCGAAGTCAGCTGCGAAAGAAGCGGCTGACAAGGCTAGGAAGGCGGGCGCGACGACCGCACTGGTCGGTTCTCTTTCGCTCCTGGTGGGCGCTTTCATCGCCTCCGCAGCTTCGGCCCTCGGCGGCCGGCAGCGTGACGAAGAAGAAGACCTGGTCGTTACAACCCGCGGCCGGGTCTCTGAAGTAAAACGGTAAGTTAACACGTACCTAATGAACAAGGTTCATTACGGTCAAACAAGTCGATCGCCACGAACGGAGCCTGAGATGCCCAAACGGAACGATTCTCCTGCAGTTCAATCCCTCTCGAACGAACGCGAGGAGCAGCAGCAGCAAGCAACGCAAAACGAACTCGAAAGGGGCCTTGAGGACACATTCCCGGCGTCCGATCCTGTTTCTGCGACCCATACAGCAGTCTTACCGAAGCATGCCTCCTCAGAAGCCTCCGAAAGAGGCAGGGCGCGGCATCATGTTGATGCATTTGAAGACAGACTTCCTATCACTTCAGACAGGCACGTAACGACAGGCGACGGAGCCGGTGACAAAGGTGCCGCAAAAACCGAGGTTCGTGCGCTTTACCGAGCAGCGCGCCAAGCGAGTCGAACTGATCCGGCGCCAACTGCGCGTGACGCTTCCGTCCCTTCGCCAGATGGCGCCGGTCTGCTAAGCGAGTTCAAGCATAGGATTCGCGAGCGACCGATCGCGACAATAGTTGCGGCCGCGGTGATAGGGTTTGCGTGTGGCATGACACGCTAACCAATTCGATCATCAATAACGCCGCCGAGATACCGGTGGATTGAGGATGACGCGCAATAACTGAGATGCCTCAGGTGAATGGGTCTGGCTGGAAGAAGTAAGTGCCATCAATGTCGCCAAGCTGATTAGGGATTTGCTCGATCATATCACCGGCACTCCGGTGTTCGTCGACGTTGGGCAAGGACTGTTGCGGTAGCAGAGTCTTATTTGCCACAAGGGAGAGTACCAGATGAATCAGAATGACAGCCTCGAGGATACAGCTAAACTCGAAACCCATCACCAGGCAGAGATCGGCCCTCGCGAGAAGCTCCAGCTGCGATTGCTGGAGCTACGAACCGAAATTGCAATCGTGCGAATTCGACTGCTGACGATTAAATATCGGGCAAGGAATGTCGCCTGGAGTGGAATCCGATTGGTTGATGCCTCTGCGCATGACCAACTTGGAGCTTATCCATGGCTGAAGTTATCCGCAGCATCACTGGCGGCCTTCATAACAGGGCGCGTCCTTCGACGGCTACCTCTCAGCCTCATGATGATCGCGGCAAGACCGCTCCTTGCGACAGCCGTTGGGTCTGCTTCGAGGCATATCCGCTAAGCGGATTAGCGCCTACATTACCGATCGTCTCATTTCGCTTTCGGATCATTCGTAGATGAATTGACAATTATAAAGCCCGCCATTGCGATCGAAACAAGACCAAAGTCACAATCGAATATATCTTGTGAAGACAACTCGCGAAGCGGATTCGCCATATTTTCAAGTCAGCGAATAATGCTGATTGACCACCAAGAACAAGGCGATGCTGCGGCGATTCCTATCGTCTTTCTAGCTGCAAATACGATGATGCGATGTCTTTTGTGAACACTGCACTGATATCAAACCTAGATGGGAAAACATGCTGGGTCGTGATCGGAAAGGACAAGCTCTCTGTAATTATCCGAACATAGTTTTGTCTGCTTGCGTACGGAAAATATGAAAGGGGAACAAGCTAGGCGAGTAAGCATTGCAGATTTATCCAGGAGGATAAATCAAATGCTCATAACCGCATGTTCTACATTGCAGGACGAAGTTGTCGCCCTGCTGCCAGCCTTGCGCAACTTTGCCCGACGGTTCGTTTTTAGCGAGACCGATGTCGACGACCTCACGCAGGAGACTGTCGGCAAAATGCTTGCCCATCTCGATAGCTTCACTCCGGGAACCAAGCTCAGGAGCTGGGCATTCACCATTATGCGAAACACCTACATGACCGAATACAAGCGCCAAAAACGGGTCCAGCTTCGTAATAGTGATGATGGACTTTTCGAAATTCCAGTAGCAGGCCGCCAGCAGCTCTGCATTTATACGGCCGACGTCCGTTCTGCCTTAGCTCGCCTTCCCACATATCAACGAGACGCACTTCTTATGATTGTCGATGGTTTGTCATATGACGATGCGGCGAGACTTTCCGGGTGCGAGATCGGGACGATTAAAAGCCGCGTGTCACGCGCACGCGCGACCTTGGTTAAAATCCTCGGCGAGAATTCGATACGTAGTGCCGCCTCGATCCAGTAAGATCCTTTGTGACCTGCGCGCGAATGGAGCTTGGGTTCACCTCCGGAGACTGAGAGAACCGAGCGCGATGTCTGGACAGTCCGTCGTGTCGACGACAGCACATTTGCTGGATGGTTCCGCCTGTCTCTAGAAAGGAGGGGGCAGAGATTGGCTATGGGCTACGACCAGGCGCATGAGGCAAGGAATATGCTTCCTGATATGCAGGCAAATGACATCGCATCCCCTTGGCATCGAAAAACGACGGGCTGCTGGAGTGCTTGTTGAGAATCTCTGGGGCGATCGCGGTCCAGCCGCCCTTCCCATCATCGGCCCGACATGCGGCACGAACCTCGTTGCTCGCGTAATCGTCAAGCGCCTGCACCTTACCAGGGCCCTTGTCCAAGGTGGCTCCCGCAAACGCATCTCTTTTGGCGGCTCTCACCTTCTTTGGGAGATCAGACACCGGTTTGATCAAAGGAGGCGCCCGTTCAATGGTGCGCTCCGTCACCGTGCGATGTTGGCCAAGCTCCGCGTTCGGTGCCCTCAAACTGGAGCCCGGTCAACGAACCTTCCGGCCTCCGCGAACCTGAACACTAGAAATCGTTCAGGTTGATTGCGGGCGAGAACAGTCCGAAGTCTATGTGATCAGGTGTTGGCCAGGACCTGTGGTTCTGAAGTTTCTGATTTCCAACGTTTATTTTCGCTGAGGCCTAAAGTTGATGAGCAGAGATTTGAGCTCAATTTCACGTACGCGTCTAGCCGCCTCGTCGAGACTGACCCAATCGACCCGCCGCTGGCCTCGCTCCTTGAACTCATTCCGGATTTCTTTCACTTCCACTTGAAACAGGTCAACGACGCATGGCACGACTTTTCCGTCGTCAAGTTCTTTCAGATAGGTGTATCGGCCGATCGGCGCTCTTCTCACCTTGCCGCGGACACCAGCTTCCTCCCATGCTTCGATGGCGGCTGCCTCGTGAGGCTCCTTGCCTTTCATGGGCCAGCCTTTCGGCACGATCCAGCGCCCGCTTTCACGCGAGGTAATCACCAGAACTTCGATCTCGTCACCGCCCTCCTTGTAGCGAAAACAAAGCGCGCCATATTGGTTTCGAAACGCACTGGAAAACAGCTGTTCCGGCGTGCGTGCCAGCTGTTGCAGCAGGTGCTTTGATTTGGGGAATGTTGGCTTGCCGCTGTCTTTTTTTGATGTCATATCATTCAACTTATCAGCCTATCCAGCGCCCTATCCTCCTCTAACCGAGCCTCGCCAAGCCAATTCGGCGTGCAATGTTACGGAATGGCCCTCGAGCCTGTCCGATGACGGGCTCTCGCCCAGCCATGTCACAGCCTGTCGTGCGATTGCCACCACGGGCTGAGCAAAGGTCGTCAAATCATAGGACGACCATGAGGCCTGCTCAATATCGTCGAAGCCGACGACGCAGAGCTGATCCGGGATCGAAAGCGAAAACTGGTGCCGTGCCGCGTCCATGAGGCCGCAGGCCAGCAGATCGGTTGCACAAAACACCGCGTCCGGTCGTTCGCTTAGGGTCAGCAGCCGCTGCGCGACGACCTTGCCAGCCTCGTATCCGGTCCAGCCATATCGTTCGACGATCACATCCAGTCCATGGGCCTTCGCCGCCGCGATGAAACCGGCCTCACGCGCCATCAAACTCGGCGTGCCGGCTTCCGAGTTCGCGAACGCCAGCCTGGTGCAGCCGGCGCGAACGAAAGCGGTCACAACGCGCCCTGCCGCCTCGTGATCGTCGAGATTGATCCGCAAGGGTCCCGGTTGATCGTCGTCTCTGTTGATCAGAACGAGGCGCTGGCCGTTTCTCAGGCAGAGCTGCGTGATCGACTTGTCGGGCAGGCCTGAGAGAATGATCGATGCATCCGCCCTATATCGGATCGCCTGCTGAAGCGCGCGATCGACGCTGCCGTCGGAGCGGTCGGTATTGACGAGCATGGCGACCTTGCCGACGATCTGCAGCTGCTGTGTCAGCTCGCGCAGCAATGCAGACCGATAAGGTGTCGCCACCTCCGAGACAATCAGACAGACGATGCCGCTTTCATTGCGCATCAGCCCGCGGGCGAGATGATTGACCTGATATCCAAGCTCCTCCGCCGCCCGCAGAACCTTTTGGCGGGTGGCCTCCGAAACGCTCGCCCCTGGCGTGAATGCGCGAGAAACCGCCGAGCGCGAAACACCCGCCCGCCGCGCAACTTCCTCGGCACTGACAAAATCTCGTTGCGACACACCGCCTCTCCTCTTCCATCCAAACTCCATCATAGTTTGCAATCGCGTGCAATATGGTGATCTCGGTGGTTTTGTGAAACTTTTATGACAGCGGTAGTTGACAGTGTGAGATAACCAATGCAGCATTTGCACGCGCTTGCAAAAAGCGCTCGGCGTGGAGGCGCCGTAAAGTAGGAGGACATCATGCGATTGGTCAACATGGCCGCGACAGCCCTTGCCGCGGGAATTTCGCTTATTGCCTGGTCGGCGCATGCCGCGGGCGATTTGAACGTGATCTGCTCGGCGGATCCCGAAGTTTGCGACCTGATGAAGGGGCTCTTCGAGAAGCAAAGCGACATCAAGGTCAATATGGTTCGGCTTTCGGCCGGCGAAACCTACGCCAAGATCCGCGCCGAGGCGCGCAATCCGAAGACGGATATCTGGTGGGCGGGAACCGGTGACCCGCATTTGCAAGCCGCGGCCGAGGGCCTGACGCTGGAATATAAATCACCGCTTTTCGACCAGCTTCAGGATTGGGCGAAGAAGCAGGCCGAAAGCGCCAATTTCCGCACGGTCGGCGTTTATGCGGGAGCGCTTGGCTGGGGCTATAACACGGATATCTTGAGGAAGAAGGGCTTGAAGGAGCCTAAATGCTGGGCCGACCTTCTTGACCCCTCCTTTAAGGGCGAGATCCAGATTGCCAATCCGAACTCGTCGGGAACGTCCTACAATACTTTGGCGACACTCGTGCAGATCATGGGCGAGGACAAGGCCTTCGATTATCTTTCGAAGCTCAATGCCAATGTCTCGCAATATACCAAGTCGGGCTCCGCCCCGGTGAAAGCGGCAGCGCGCGGGGAATCGACGATCGGCATCGTTTTCATGCATGACGCGGTTGCACAGACCGTCGAAGGCTTTCCCATCAAGGCGGTGGCACCGTGCGAGGGCACGGGTTACGAGATCGGCTCCATGTCGATCATCAAGGGCGCCAGAAATCTCGACAACGCCAAGAAGTGGTACGACTGGGCAGTCAGCGCCGAGGCACAATCGCATATGAAGGATGCCAAGTCCTACCAGCTTCCCTCCAACAAGTCGGCCGAGGTGCCGAAGGAGGCCCCGAAATTCGAGGAGATAAAGCTGATCGACTACGACTTCAAGAAATACGGCGATCCCACGATCCGTAAGGCGCTGCTTGCCCGATGGGACAGGGAAATCGGCGCCAAGGCCAACTGACGGCTTTTTCGATTGCCCTCGCAGGCCGGCTCCTCGTGCAACCGGCCTGCGTCATCTCTGATTTTTGCTGAACGGGATGCGAATCCGACCATGACCAATAGCAAACGCCGGCTGGATGTTACGCTGATCTTCGGCATTGCCGCCCTGATACTACTCCCATGGTATCGCATAGAGGGCGGCTTCTTCGGCCTTGGCTGGCTGAGCGGCTTTCCCGGCGACCCCTCCACAGCGCCTGGAATCCTGCAAATCGTCAGTCACGGTCGATGGTGGCTCGCGATCGCCGCCGGGCTCCTTATGCTCGGTGGCATCGCGCGCTTCATCTCCGAAGCGATGCCGCGCGGTGCGCTGATGGCGCTCGCCGGTGCGTTGGGTTTTGCCTTTTTGTCGCTGCAGGGACTAGCGATCACACCGTCGGGCTGGAGTTGGTCGATCTTCGAGACCATCTTCGGTGCGCTGGCGGACGGCCAGCCAGCGATGGGTGCCGGCGCCATTATCCTTGGCATCGTCTTCGTCCTGTTCTTTTCCTTCGGCCTTGCCGAACGCGGCGCGATGAAGGGAGATGCTTTCGTCGTCAGCGCCATTACCATGCTGATCGTCCTTGTCGCGATCTTCGTCTTTTATCCCGTCGGCAGCATGTTCGTCGGAGCCTTCCAGTCGTTCGACGGATCCTTCGATCCCAGCGGCTTCACGACGAACATTCAGGACCCGTCGATCTGGAGCCTCAGCTGCATTGTCGGCGGCGACCGCTGCGGCGTCGCCTGGCGCACGCTTTGGCTTGCTATCCTGACGGCAAGCGCGTCGACCTTGCTCGGGCTCTGCTTTGCGCTTGTCGCCACCCGCACCCGCTTTCCCTTCAAGAAGGGACTGAGGCTTCTCACGATCCTGCCGATTATCACGCCGCCCTTCGTGGTCGGTCTCGCGCTGACCCTGCTGTTCGGACGGGCCGGCGTCGTGACACAGGCCGCGGCTTCGATCTTCGGAACGGAACCCAGCCGCTGGCTCTATGGCCTGACCGGCATTTGGATCGCGCAGGTTCTCTCCTTCACGCCGATTTCCTTTCTTGTCCTCATCGGCGTGGTCGAAGGCGTCAGCCCCTCGATGGAAGAGGCTTCTCAAACTTTACGCGCCAATCGTTGGCGCACCTTCTGGCGGGTGTCCCTGCCGCTGATGAAACCAGGCCTCGCAAACGCCTTCCTGATCGGCTTCATCGAAAGCATGGCCGATTTCGGCAATCCGATGGTTCTCGGCGGCAGCCACGGAGTTCTGTCGACGGAGATTTTCTTCAGTGTCGTCGGCGCACAGAACGATCCTTCACGCGCGGCGGTCCTTGCCATGATCCTGCTCGTCTTCACACTGAGCGCCTTCCTCGCGCAACGCCTGTGGCTACAGGGCAAGAGCTTTGCGACGGTCACAGGCAAGGGAGATTCAGGCGCTCATGGCGCCCTGCCCCGCGGCCTCTCCATCGCCGTCCATGCGCTCGTCATCCCTTGGATGATCTTTACCGTCGTCGTCTACCTCATGATCCTCTTCGGCGGCTTTGTCCGCACTTGGGGTCTCGACAACACGCTGACGGTGGAACATTACGTCAAGGCCTTCTCGATCGGCCTGCGCGACGATGGCGGTCTTGCCTGGACCGGCGTTGCATGGAACTCCTTTTGGACGACGATAGAGATCGCCCTGATCTCCGCGCCCTTGACGGCTGCCGTCGGCCTGCTGACGGCTTATCTGATCGTGCGCCAGAAATTCGTCGGTCGCGGCCTGTTCGAATTCGCGCTGATGATGAGCTTTGCCATCCCCGGCACGGTCATCGGCATTAGCTACATCATGGCCTTTAACCTGCCGCCCCTGGAGATGACCGGAACGGCGCTGATTCTCGTTGCCTGCTTCGTGTTTCGTAACATGCCGGTCGGTGTGCGCGGTGGCGTTGCCGCCATGAGCCAGCTCGACAAAAGCCTCGATGAAGCATCGCTGACATTGCGAGCCGACAGCCTGCGCACCATTCGGAAGGTGATCCTGCCGCTGCTGCGGCCGGCGATCACCGCGGCGCTGGTCTATTCCTTTGTACGGGCCATCACCTCGATCAGCGCAGTTATTTTCCTCGTCAGCGCCCAGTACAACATGTCCACTGCCTATATCGTCGGTCTGGTCGAAAACGGCGAATATGGCGTCGCGATCGCTTATTCCTCCGCGCTTATCGTCGTCATGATATCAGTCATCGCCGGGTTCCAGCTGCTCGTCGGAGAAAGGCGGCTGCGGCGCGTGAACCGTGTCGCGATAATACCGTCGCCGACCGCGCCTACATCCCTCGTTCAGGAGAAAACCGCATGAATCCGAAGGCTCCCGGTTCCGTCGTCTTCGAGAATGTTCGAAAAACCTTCGGAGCGTTCACGGCCATTCCCGATCTCTCGCTCACCATCGAGCCCGGCACGCTCGTCACCCTGCTCGGCCCCTCCGGCTGCGGCAAGACGACGACGCTTCGCATGCTGGCGGGGCTGGAACATCCCTCCTCCGGCCGCATTCTGATCGGCGGCAAGGATGTCACCATGCTTCCGGCAAACGAGCGGGACGTCTCGATGGTCTTCCAGAGTTATGCCTTGTTTCCGCATATGACGGCGCTCGACAATGTCGCCTATGGATTGGAATCCTCCGGCATGAAACGCAGGCAAGCGCGCGAGAAGGCGGAGGGTGCGCTTGGTCTTGTCGGCCTTGCCGGCATGGGCTCGCGTCTTCCGGCCGAGCTCTCCGGTGGCCAGCAGCAGCGCGTCGCCGTGGCCCGTGCGCTCGTCGTTGAGCCGCAGGTTCTGCTTCTCGATGAGCCGCTTTCCAATCTTGATGCCCGGCTGCGCCGGCGCGTGCGGACGGATATTCGGGAATTGCAGCAACGGCTTGGCTTTACCGCCGTCTATGTGACCCATGACCAGGACGAAGCGCTCGCCGTTTCCGATCGCATCATCGTCATGAAGGATGGCGGTATCGCTCAGCAAGGTGCGCCGCGCGAACTCTACGATGCCCCGGCGTCCGCCTTTATCGCCGACTTCATGGGCGAGGCCAATGTCATGCCGTGCGACGTTGTCGAAACCGACAACGATGGTATCACAATCGCCATCGAAGGACTTCGCCACAGGATCAGCAACCGTTCAGTCAAACACGGCCCCGCCCAGCTTGCCGTCCGGCCGAACGCGATCATTCTGACGCCAAGGACAGGCAACGGCCAGTTCCATGGCCAGATCACTCATTCCGCCTATCTCGGCGATCATGTCGAGTATGAGGTAAAGACCGATCGCGGATCGCTCTTCGTTGTCGATGCCACGGTCGATTCCGCCCTTCCTCCCAACACCGATGTCACGATCGCTTTCAAGGATCGCGGCATTGCCGTCATCAGCGGCTGATTGCCGTCAAACATCAGACGATTAAGGACATAATTGCATGACCTCCGCTCCCCTCGCCGATCTCGAAGCACGTCTCGCCCTTGCCGAGACCATCGCCCGTGAGGCCGGCAAGCTCGCGCTCGACTATTTCAAGCGCCGCGAGACCCTGATCATCGAAACCAAGCGCGACCCGCAGGATGTCGTTTCGATCGCCGACCGGGAGGTTGAAAATCTCATCCGTGGACGCATCCATGAAGCGCACCCGCAAGATAGCATTCTCGGCGAGGAATATGGTCTGGAAACGGGCAGCTCCGGCTACACCTGGGTCGTCGATCCGATCGATGGCACAAGTCCCTTCGTCAGCGGCATGCCGAACTGGTGCGTTTCCATCGCGGTATTGCATGACGGCATTCCCGTGATCGGCGTCATCTCCGCACCATGCCACGATGAGCTTTACGTCGCCGCGCACGGCAAGGGTGCCACCTTGAACGGCAAGAGCCTCAAGCTGGATGTATCGCGCAACATCCGTAACGCCGTGACCGGCATCGGCGCCAACAACCATGTCTCACCGGCCTTTGTCGCGAAGATGGTCGAGCAGGTTCTCGAAGCCGGCGGCAATTTCATCCGCAACGGCTCGGGCGCCTTGATGCTCGCCTATGTCGCCGCCGGCCGTTTGGTCGGCTATTACGAACCCTATATGCATGCCTGGGATTGCCTGGCCGGCTATTGCCTCGTGCAGGAAGCCGGCGGCTGGTACCATCCCTTTCCGACGGAAGGTGAACGTCTGACCAAGGGATCGGTGGTTCTGGGTGCCGCCCCGGGTGCGATCGATGATCTTAAAAAGATAGCTGGCTTATAAGTTTTCCCGGTAGACAACAGCCGAGTAGGCATTAGTTTAAATGAACGCGCTTGCAAATCTGCCGCCAAATCGGGTGGCCACGCTGCGCAAAGCGGACTGGCTGATCAAGGAGGGTTAGCCAATCGTTTCATGGAAGGGATCATAATGGGAGGAAAAATGCCTAATCGCCTCGCGTGGAGCTGCCTTGTAGCGGCTGCCATTTCATTCGGAGGGACGTCGCACGCGCTTGCAGTGACCGAACTGCAATGGTGGCATGCCATGTCGGGTGCCAACAACGAAGTCGTCGAGCAACTGGCCAAGGAATTCAACGACGGCCAGAAGGACTATAAGATTGTTCCGGTGTTCAAGGGCACCTATCCGGAAGCGCTGAATGCCGGTATTGCGGCGTTTCGCGCCAAGCAGGCGCCGGCGATCCTGCAGGTCTTCGACGCCGGCAGTGGCGTGATGATGGGTGCGGAAGGCGCGATCATGCCGGCGGCTGAAGTTCTGAAAAAGGGCGGCTATACATTCGACAAGTCGCTCTACCTGCCCGGTATCGTTTCCTACTATTCCAAGCCGGATGGCACGATGCTGTCCTTCCCCTATAATTCGTCTTCACCGATCCTCTATTACAACAAGGATACCTTTAGGAAGGCCGGGCTCGACCCCGAGCACCCGCCGAAAACCTGGCCGGAGGTTTTCGACGCCGCCAAGAAGATCAAGTCGAGCGGGGCATCGGCCTGCGGCCTCACCTCGACCTGGCTGACCTGGATTCAGACCGAGAATTTCGCCGCCTGGAACAATATCAGCTATGGCTCCAACGAAAATGGTCTCGGAGGCACCGACGTCAAGCTGGCGTTGAATACGCCTCTCTTCGTCCAGCATTTCCAGTCGATCGCCGATCTCGCCAAGGATGGCACCTTCCGCTATGGCGGCCGCACATCGGAGGCAAAGCAGCTCTTTACCTCGGGAGAATGCGGCATTCTGACGGAATCGTCGGGAGGCCTCGGCGACATCATCAAGAGCGGCATGAATTACGGTATTGGCCAATTACCTTACTACGAAGGCGAAGGCCGCCCACAGAATACCATTCCCGGCGGCGCCAGCCTCTGGGTGTTTGCCGGCAAGAGCGACACAGAATACAAGGGCATTGCCGAATTCTTCCATTTCCTGTCTCAGACCAAGATCCAGGCACGCCTGCATCAGGTTTCCGGATACCTGCCGGTGACGATGGCCGCCTATGAGGAAACAAAAAAATCCGGCTTCTATGACAAGAATCCCGGCCGCGAAACGCCGATCCTGCAAATGCTCGGCAAGGCGCCGACGGCCAACTCCAAGGGCGTTCGCCTCGTCAACCTGCCGCAGGTACGCGATATCATGAACGAGGAGTTCGAGGCGATGCTGGCCGGCAAGGAAGATGCCAAGACGGCGCTCGACAAGGCTGTCCAGCGTGGCGATGCCGCTATCCAGCAAGCCATTGGCAATTGATGGGCTGATGCGATTTGACCCGCGGCCGACAAAGCTGCGGGCCGTTTTCTCGTCCTAGGAGATCGCCGTGCAGCGCGTTGTCTTTCCCAACAAGATCCTACCCTATTTCCTCGTCGCGCCACAAATCGTCCTGACGATCGTGTTCTTCTTCTGGCCGGCAAGCCAGGCGCTTTATCAATCGACGCAGCGCGAAGACCCTTTCGGACTGAAGAGCGGCTTCGTAGGGCTTGCGAATTTTCGCACCATCTTATCCGACGAGACCTACCTGCATTCCCTCCAGGTGACGGTGATCTTCAGTATCGCGACGGCGCTGCTGTCGATGAGCGTCGCGCTCGCGCTTGCAACCGCCGCCGACAAGGTGGTGCGCGGCCAGACACTCTATCGAACGCTGCTGATTTGGCCTTATGCCGTCGCACCCGCCGTCGCCGGCATGCTCTGGCTCTTCATGTTCAATCCTGCAATGGGTACCTTGGCCTATATCCTGCGTCGCAACGGACTTGCCTGGGACCCCCTGCTGAACGGCAATCAGGCCATGGTGCTGGTCATCATCGCCGCCGCCTGGAAGCAGATTAGCTATAATTTCCTGTTCTTCGTTGCCGGACTGCAGGCAATCCCAAAATCGTTGCTGGAAGCCGCATCCATCGACGGCGCCCGCGGCAACCGGCGCTTCTGGACGATCGTCTTTCCCCTGCTTGCGCCGACGACCTTCTTTCTCCTGGTGGTCAACACGGTCTACGCCTTCTTCGACACCTTCGGCATCATCCATGCCGTCACCGGCGGCGGGCCGGCGAAGGCGACGGAGACCCTCGTCTACAAGGTCTACAATGACGGCTTCGTCAATCTCAACCTCGGCTCTTCCGCGGCTCAGTCCGTCATCCTCATGGTGATTGTCATAGCGCTGACGGCATTCCAATTCCGCTTCGTCGAGAAGCGTGTGCATTATGCGTGAGGATTACCGATGATCGAAAAGCGTCCCGTCGCCAATCTCATCGGCCATCTGATGCTGGTCATCGGCATTATCATCGTCGCCTTCCCGATCTATTACACCTTCGTTGCCTCGACGATGACGTCGGCCGAGATTTTGCGGCCGCCGATCTTCCTGCTGCCCGGCGGCCATTTCGTCGAGAACTATGGCGAGGCGCTGAACGGCGGTGTCGAGCGCGTGGTCGGCGTCAGCCTTGAACGGATGCTCTGGAACACGTTTGTTGTCGCTGTCATCATCGCCGCCGGCAAGATCGCGATCTCCTTTCTCTCGGCCTTCGCCATTGTCTTCTTCCGCTTTCCGCTGCGGATGGTGTTCTTCTGGATGATCTTCGTCACGTTGATGCTGCCGGTGGAAGTACGCATCCTGCCGACCTACAAGGTCATCGTGGATCTCGGCATGATCGACACTTATGCCGGCCTGACCCTGCCGCTGATGGCATCAGCGACCGCGACGTTCCTGTTTCGGCAGTTCTTCTTGACGGTGCCGGGTGAACTCCTTGAAGCCGCCCGCATCGACAATGCCGGCCCATTCCGCTTCATGCGCGATATCCTGTTGCCGCTATCGAAAACCAATATCGCCGCCTTGTTCGTGATCCTCTTCATCTATGGCTGGACGCAATATTTGTGGCCACTATTGGTCACGAATGACGCGAAGATGTCGACGATCATCATCGGGCTCCGGAAGATGGTGGATTTCGCCGACGCGGCGACACCGTGGAATTTTGTGATGGTAACGGCGATCTTGGCGATCATTCCGCCCATCCTCGTCGTGGTGCTGATGCAGCGCTGGTTCGTCAAAGGTCTGGTGGAGACGGAGAAATAATGGCCGGGATCACTCTCAAGGACGTCCGCAAAAGTTACGGCGGCAACGTCGACGCGATCAAGGGCGTGTCGCTCGATATCGCCGATGGCGAACTTATCGTCCTGGTCGGGCCTTCCGGCTGCGGCAAGTCCACGCTCCTGCGCATGATCGCAGGCCTTGAAGCCATCACCTCAGGCGAAATCAACATAGGCAGTCGTATCGTCAATCGTCTGGAACCCTCGGAGCGCGACATCGCGATGGTCTTTCAGAACTATGCGCTTTATCCGCACATGACGGTGCGACAGAATTTGGCATATGGCCTGAAGAACAGGAATGTCCCAGCAGCCGAAATAGACCAGCGCATCCAATCAGCGGCACGATCGCTTGAAATCGAACCCCTCCTTGAGCGCAGACCACGTCAACTCTCCGGCGGTCAGCGGCAACGCGTAGCGATGGGTCGTGCCATCGTGCGCGAGCCGGCGGCGTTTCTGTTCGACGAGCCGCTTTCCAATCTCGATGCCAAGCTGCGGGTGCAAATGCGTGTCGAGATCAAACGGCTGCAACGATCTCTCGCGACCACGAGCGTCTATGTCACCCATGACCAGATGGAGGCCATGACGCTGGCCGATCGCCTGGTCGTCTTGAATGGCGGACGGATCGAGCAGGTCGGCACACCCATCGAGCTCTATGAACGACCGGCCACGACCTTCGTTGCGACCTTCATAGGCTCGCCTTCGATGAATCTTCTGAAACCTACCGAAAACAGCACAATTGTGCTTTCGCCTGACAGCCGCCTTGGCGCCGCTGACATGACGGTCGGCGTCCGGCCCGAGGATCTTCACCTGGCCGGCGGTGCGAGCGATGCGGCTTTCAGCGCGAAAGTGCGTATCCAGGCGGTGGAGCTCGTCGGGGCGGAGAGCTATGTCTACGGCACCCTGGCGGACGGCCAAACCGTCGTCTTTCGAGTTTCGGGGCGGTCCCGGCTCGCAATGGACACAGAATGCGTGGTTACCGCTTCCGCCGAGAGCCTGCATTTCTTCGACGGTCACGGGAACCGATTAGACCGCGCATAAGCAGTTCAAATCTTGTGATGAGGCTGTCAGAGAGCGCCGTTTTGGGGATGTCTCGGCTTTCCATGTCGGGCCTCCTCATTTATGACGGATTTATGACAACGCCTGTTTGGAGTGCGGAAAGTGAACTGGTTTCGTAGACTGATGCCGAGAGAAGACCGGTTTTTTGATCTTTTCTCTCGACATTCGCGCACGATCGTCAGCGCGGCGGAAGCTCTGAACGAATTGCTGGCCGGCAAAGACACGGAGCAGCACTGCCAGCGCATTGTTGAGCTCGAGAACGAGGCCGATGACATCACGCGCGAAGTTCTGCTTGCCACTCGGCGCAGTTTCATCACGCCCTTTGACCGTGGCGACATCAAGGATCTCATCATGTCAATGGACGATGCGATCGACATGATGCACAAGACGGTCAAGACGATCCGGCTATTCGAACAGGACAGCTTTGATCCCGGTATGCAGGAAATGGGCAAGGCGATCGTCGAGGCCGCAAAACTGGTAGCCGAGGCAATCCCTCTCCTTGATCGCATGAGTGCCAACTCTTCTCGCCTCAGCGCGCTCACCGAAGAGGTTGTAAAGGTCGAAGGTCGCTCCGATGAGCTACATGATCAAGGTCTAAAAGATCTCTTTCGCCGATATGGCGGCACCAATCCAATGGCATACATCATCGGCAGCGAGATCTTTGGTGAATTGGAGAAGGTCGTCGACCGTTTCGAGGATGTTGCCAATGAAATCAACGGCATCGTAATCGAGAACGTCTGATGGAGGCCACTCTCGCTTTCCCATTGCTGGTGGGCCTCATCGCGGTGGCATTGTTCTTCGATTTTTTGAATGGGCTGCACGACGCAGCCAACTCAATTGCCACCATCGTCTCGACCCGGGTCCTGCGACCGCAATACGCCGTGTTATGGGCCGCATTCTTCAATTTCATCGCTTTCCTGTTCTTCGGGCTCCACGTCGCCGAAACCCTCGGCACCGGCATTATCGATCCCAACATAGTCACGCCACAGGTCATCTTCGCCGCCCTGATGGGGGCGATCATATGGAATATCGTGACTTGGGTACTGGGCATCCCATCAAGCTCGTCGCATGCTCTGGTCGGTGGCCTCGTAGGTGCCGGCGTGGCGAAGATTGGCATGGATGCCATTGTTTGGTCCGGCCTGCTTAAGACGGCCGGTGCCATCGTCATGTCGCCACTGCTTGGCTTCGTGCTCGCGCTCTTCCTCGTGCTATGCGTGACATGGATATTCGTTCGCCAGACGCCTTTCGCCGTCGACAGCACCTTCCGCGTCCTGCAATTCGTCTCCGCTTCTCTCTACTCCCTCGGCCATGGCGGAAACGACGCCCAGAAGACCATGGGCATCATCGCCGTACTGCTCTACTCCCAAGGTCATACCGGAGCGGAGTTCCACGTGCCCCTGTGGGTGGTGTTATCCTGTCAGTCCGCGATGGCGCTCGGAACACTGTTTGGCGGTTGGCGGATCGTGCACACGATGGGCTCGAAGATCACGAGGCTCAATCCAATGCAGGGCTTTTGCGCTGAGACCGGTGGCGCCTTGACCTTGTTCGCCGCGACATGGCTTGGCATCCCGGTCTCGACGACCCATACGATCACGGGCGCAATCGTCGGTGTCGGCGCCGCGCGGCGGATCTCGGCGGTTCGATGGGGATTGGCGAGCAATATCGTCGTCGCATGGATAATAACCCTGCCCGCGGCGGCGGCTATCTCGGCAATAGCCTACTGGATCACGAACTGGGTGGGATAAAGCCGCCAAGCCCTATTGCGCAACCGCGAGGTTCAGTCCCCTTGCCCGCCGGCATCGTCCTTGTGCTTGTTTTTCTTGGAAGACGGCTTCTCTCCCTTTTTCATGACCGGCGGGATGGCCGGCCTTTCGACCGCACCGGTCGCGCCCTCGGTCTCCTCATATTTCGCTGGTCGCGAGCGAGGGGGATCCGTCATCTCTTCATGTTTCCGCTTCTTCATGACAGCCCTTTCCAGGTGGTCATCCGCCGGACGGAACTATTCCGCGTTGAGATGGTTCCCAAGCATCGTCTGGATGATCGAAAGGCTTGGCATTTCGGATCTCGAATAATGTCGTTTTTCCGACGATATTGCTGCCCCACCTCGACGAATAGTTGTGCTTAAGAAGATCTGAACCATCTACCTTCGGTCGTTCGACTGTTAACCAGCCCGCGGCGGAAGCGCTGACACTGAGCCAGGGATGGCGTGTCGCTGGTGTCATCCCATTCGCTGGTATTCCAGATCGCCTCAAAGGAGTAGCATGCCAATCGACGCGGTCACGTTCGCGGCGTTCACTTGACGGATCGCCGCTTTATCCATCGTCAGCGGCTAAAGAAGGATTGAACGACGTCCACAAGACGTTTCATGTCGGTGGGCTTCCCGAGATTGAGTGCCTTGGCCAAAACATCATGCCGGGCAAGTTCCGCCGCATCGCTTGCACTGGCGAGGACGAACGGGATATCCCATGATTTTAAAAGGAAAGCGACCGGAGTAACCTTCTCGCTGCCGAGAGTGACGTCCAGAACAGCGGCATCCGGACGTTGGCTCCTCAGCAGGTCGAGGGCTTGCCCGACCGAGCTCGCCGGGCCCAGGACCTCGAATCCGCTACTGGTCAACACGCTTTCCAGCTCCAGGGCGATAAGGAACTCGTCTTCAACCACAAGAACGATCCTGCCAAGAGCCTTGTCATTTTCAGGTTCGCTCATGAACGTTTCCAAGGGAGCTTGATGATGGCAGTCAAACCTTTTGGATTGAAGTTAAGTTCCACCGTTCCACCAAGATGTCGGCAAGTGCCTTCGATCAGCTCGGTACCGTAGCCTCTTCTCGTCGGCGGCATGATCGCGGGGCCGCCCGTTTCGCGCCACCGGCATACGAAATAAGAGCGGCTCTCCGGCACTTCCTCCAGTGACCATTCGACATGCAAGGCACCGCTTGGGGCGGATAGCGCGCCGTACTTCAACGCATTCGTTGCCAGCTCATGGAACATCATGCTGACTGGCACGATCTCCGAGCCCCGAATCTGCACTCTTGGCCCCTGGCAATGGAGACGATCCATTCCAGGCTCGCTGACCGATTGCCTCAGCAGGGTTTCAAAATCGGTCGTTTCATTGATGGCCGCGATCTCCTGGGCATGAAGAGTGACCTCGAGGCGTCCCAGGAAACGATCACGGTAGTCAACGGCCGTCAGATCTTCCGCATTCATCTGCATCGCTAGCGATCGCACGACCGCGAAAAGGTTCTTCATCCGATGGCGTGTTTCCGAAATGATGAAATCCTTCTCGGCGTCGTGCCGCTGCCTTTCCGTCACATCGTCGAAGAGGACAAGGATGTTGGTGCTATTGTCATCCGGGTGCACAAGGCGGCGCGCATCGACGAGGAACGTACGCCGGCCGATAGTTGGAAAATCATGCGCGACTTCGTACCCAATGACAGCGGCTGCTTTTGGGATGACCGCGGCGATCAGCTGTCGGAGCTCGGTAACATCCCACTGACCGTTGCCGAGATCAAAGAAACTCTCCCCCAGAATATCGTCCCGCTCGACCTCGAACGTTTTCAAGAATGCATTGTTTGCGGTCGCGACGCACAAGTTCTGATCAAGAACGACAATCGGCTGCGTCATCGTATCGACCACTCCCTGCGCCTGGACATGTCCGGTTCGCAAAAGGCGGTATAGATCTTCCAGCATCATTCCCCTTGCTCCAGCAGATGCACCCGACATATGTCACAGGTTTCCTAGTAAAAGTAATGGCCGCCCGAGCCTTGGCAAGACCGGCAACGAAGGCGATGCCGTCGAGGTAATTCGATCGCCTCCCCGCCTTCCTCGCTGCGCGATCCTCAATGAAGAGACATTTCGTTAGAATGCGGTGAAGCCGAAGAGGTGCACACCTTTCTAACCAGGCCCTGAAAAGCTATCAGCACATGCTAAATCCGAACAGACGACGTTCATTGCGAAGAATACTCATCCGGTTCTCGAGTGTCCCAGCGATCCTGTTTCTTTGCCAACGCTATGTCCGTAATTCAGTTCCCCGATGCTTGTCGACCTACCGGTTTGGGAACCAGTAGGCGCTCCGCACTTAGGCGGCCGGCCTCGAATGATGGAAACATGACAAGCGCTGCGGCGCGCTGAGGAGGCTGGGAGGGAGAACATTAAATCTTCGAATGGCTGGTATCGACCATCGTGCCGACGTGGGGCGTCACTGGCGGGGGCGCGACGACGCACCGAAAAGCGACCGCTGTAATCCGCACCTTCATGAGCATTGGCATGCCCGCCGGTGACCGAGGCGGAACAGGCCGGCAAGAACGGCTTGCCGACATAAGAGAGCTGTGGCCCGATCCGGGTGCCTGCCAATGGGAACAAGCACGTCTTGGCGCGAGAAAGCGCCTGCGTTGACATTAGCCAATCAGGTTATCGATGCGGATCGGAAGTTTGCGGATACGCTTGCCGGTAGCGTGGTAGACCGCACTGGTGATCGCGGCCGCCGTTCCGACGTTGCCGAGTTCGCCAAGCCCCTTGACGCCCGCCGGGTTGACGTCCGGATCGGTCTCCGACACAAGGATGACTTTTACGTCCTGGATGTCTGCATTCACCGGCACGAGATAGTCCTGCAGATCCCGATTGACGACGCGGGCATCGCGCAGGTCGAATTCAGTCGCTTCGTGAAGGGCCGACGAAATTCCCCAGATCATCCCGCCCATGAGCTGGCTGCGCGCCGTCCGGGTATTCATGATCCGGCCAGCTCCAAAGGCGCCGACGATCCGAGGGACGCGGATTTCCCGGGTTCTTCGATGAACCCGGACCTCGACGAATTCAGCACCGAAGGCATATTTTACCTTCTTGCCTTGATCACCGCTCACCATTTCCAGTTTGCCCTTGTATAGGTTGGAAACGGCTTCCTCGGAAGCAGCGTCAGGACGAAATTCGCTATATTGCTCGATGACGCCGGCTCCCAACTGCTTGAAAGCGTCCTTGAGGCCCTGCGAACTCTCGCCGATGACGAGCTTATTCTCTCTGAGCATGATCGAGTGCGGATCGCGGCCGGCGAGTGGCCCGTCATTTGATGTCACCGCCGCGCGGGCGAGCTTTTCGCGGATTTCCCCGCAGGCTTTGATGATCGCTGAAGAGACGCTGGCCGTCGTATTCGAGCCGCCGGCAACGGGCGCCGGCGGAAGCCGCGTATCGCCCATCTCGACCTCGACGGCGCTTACGTCGAGCCCCAATTGTTCCGCTGCAACCTGGGCGGCAATCGTGCGCACCCCGGTGCCGATTTCATGGGAGGCGGTCTGGACCCGTGCCCGCCCATCCTCGGTCAGGGAGACGCGAACTGCGCAAGGCGCGATATTGGTTGGATAGATCGCCGTCGCGCAGCCCATGCCGACAAGCCAGTCGCCATCCCGCATGCTGCCTACATCCGGATTGCGCTTCGACCAGCCAAATTCGCGGGCCGCCTCATCGTAGCATTCCATCAGCGAGCGGCTGGAGAAGGGGCGGCCTTCGATCGGCTCCTTCACGGCATCGTTGACGCGCCTGAACTCTACCGGATCCATGTTAAGAGCAACCGCCATCTCGTCCATCGCGCTTTCCAGTGCATAGACATAGGGGGTCTCCGGTGGGGAACGCATATAGCTCGGCGTCGGCCTGTCCGCCTTGACCAGAAAAACCTTGGTCAGTACCGATCCATAATCATACATGAGGCCGGTTGTCTTCGTTCCGCCGACCACATAAGGATCCGGACGGGACGTCACCTCCCAGCCCTCGTGCTTTAGAGCAGTTATCTTGCCGTCCCGCGACGCGCCAATCTGGATATGGTGGCGCGTTTCGGCACGGTAGGTCTGCGTGGTGAACGCCTGTGGTCGGGTAACGACACACCGCACCGGCCTGCCAAGCCTGCGCGCGGCAAACGCGACGATGGCTGTTCGCGGCGTGATCGGCCCCTTCGATCCGAAGGCACCCCCGATGTAGGGACTGACCACCCTTACTTGATCAGGTTTGATCTTCAGCTGCCGCGCGATCTCGACTTTCCAGCCGTAGACATTCTGGCTCGGTTCGTGAACAACGAGTTCATCCCCTCGCCAATAAGCAGTCGTGGAGAACAGTTCGATCGGATTGTGATGCTGGGTCGGCATCTCGTATTCGGCGTCGATCTTGACGTCCGCGGCAGCAAAGGCGGCGTTGAAATCGCCCGCCTTGACGTCTTCCTTGAACTGCTTGCTCGCTTCTGCCGCAGCCACGGTTTCCGTGCCTTCCGACCCGAAGCTCGTGCTCGGTCTCTCCGCCTCGTAATCGGCGGTGATGCGCATGGCGCCTTCGCGGGCGGCCTCGATGGTCTCGGCCAAAACCAGCGCGATGATCTGGCCATCATGCCAGATCTTCGTATCGTGGAGAGGCCCGATGGAAGTCGATCCCGATGTCCCGAATTCGGGAGTTTCTAAGTCATCTCGGATGCTCTCATGGGTAATGATGTCAATTACACCTGGCACGGCCCGCGCCTGGTCCAGATGCAGCGATGTCAAGTGACCCCGCGCTACAGCACTCGTCACCAGCATCCCATGCGCGAGATTGTTGACCGGAATGTCGGCGGGATAGGATGCCTTTCCCGTCACCTTGAGGCGGGCGTCGATCCGCGGCAGTGGCTCACCCATGTTTTCCTTTGCAGGTGGTGCGGCCTCGTTCATGGTCATATCCTCATATCCCGAACCTCGAGCAAGGCCCGTATCAATGTCTGTTTTCCAAGCTCGATCTTGAAGGCGTTATGCTCGCGCGGCCGGGCGTCCGCAAACGCGGCCTGTGCCGCGATTGAGGCGCTTTCCTCCGTGAGGGGCTTGTTCCGGAGCGCCTCCTCGGCCGCCGTGGCGCGCCAAGGAACGGTAGCCAGCCCGCCAAGACCGATACGCGCATCGCGCACGATATCTCCATCGAGGTTGATTGCGACGGCTATGGAAGCGAGGGCGAAGGCATAGGACTGACGGTCGCGTATCTTGAGGTAACGAGATCGTGCAGCCCAGGCCGGGACATTCACCGCGATGGCCGTAATGATCTCGCCTGGCCGCAGCGTCGTTTCGACATCCGGCCGATCGCCCGGCTGGCGATGCAGTTCTGCAAAGCGGATACGCCGTCTGCCGGATTGGCCTGATATGTCGACGGAGGCATCGAGAGCAATCAGCGCCTGGGCAAAGTCTCCATGATAGGTCGCTATACAGGAGTCGCTAGTTCCGAGCACCGCATGCTGCCGGTTGAAGCCTTCGATGGCAGCGCAGCCGGAGCCGGGATCGCGCTTGTTGCAAGGCCATGAAATCTCGCGGAAATATTCGCAGCGCGTCCGCTGCAGCACATTGCCGCCAAGGCTTGCCATATTGCGGATCTGTCGGCTGGCCGCGAGTTTCAGGCTTTCGGCAAGCATCGGGCATCTTCGGTTGATTTCCGGATGGTCCTCGACCTCGCTCATGCGGACCAGAGCGCCGAGACGAATATCGGGATCACCGATCTCGATCGTCTTCAATGATCGATCCTCGATGCAGTTGATATCCACCAGACGCGACGGCCGATTGACGCCGAGCCGCATGTAGTCGGACATGTTCGTGCCACCGGCGATGAACTGTGACGGCGCGGCGGTTGGAGGAGTTTCCTTTGCTTCGCTCGCCTCCGCGATGGCCCTGCCGACATCACGAGCAGTTTGATAACTGAAAGGTAGCATCAGAGCTTCTCCATCTCGTCGCGGGCCTGTTTCACGGCAGCGAGGATGTTGGGGTAAGCCGCGCATCGACAGATATTGCCGCTCATGTATTCGCGAATGTCGGCATCGTTACCGGCATGTCCTTCGTGCACGCAGGCAACCGCGGACAGGATCTGACCGGGCGTGCAGTAACCGCATTGGAAGGCGTCATGGTCGATAAACGCCTGCTGCATCGGATGCAGACGCCCATTAACCGACGAAAGACCTTCGATCGTGGTGATCTTGTGCCCGTCATTCATCGCCGCGAAACTCATGCAGGACAAGGTCCGCTTTCCATCGGTGAGCACCGTGCACGCTCCACATTGCCCGTGGTCGCAGCCCTTTTTTGTACCCGTCAGGCCCGCATGGTCACGAAGGAGATCCAGGAGCGATGTGCGCGGGTCAACGCTGAACTGATAGGGTTGGCCATTGATCTTCATCTTTATCGGGACCGTAGACTGCGTCGACACCGCAGCGAGCCGCGCTTCTTGCTCTTTCGAGGCAGCACCGACTGAAATGGCCGTTGCAGACGTGATTGTCCCGGCCAGGAGTGTGCGCCTCGTGACCCCCGAGGCCGGGGCTTCTTCTGGATTAGACATCCGATACCCTTTCCGATGTCGATTTCAGCAGGAAGACCACACGGTCCGAAGGACCGCCGTGAGCACGCCTAACCATGAATTCGCCACAGGGTTCCCGGCGACTTCGCCACGAAATTGTCCTCGCTCAGTCAGTCGCCCTTTTTCTCAGCGTCGACGATACCATCGACCTTCCGGTGGATATTGGCCAAAGACGCCGCCCAATCCCGGAGATCGGCGACGACGAGATCCGGCACTTCCATGCTGGCGAAATGCCCGCCGCGATCGTGTTCTCGCCAATGAACGACGTCGTAACCCTTTTCGACCCAGCTCCGTGGCGGCCGCGGATGACGCGGATCGGGGAAGCTCGCGAACCCCACCGGGACGGGGACCCGACATCCTTCCGGCAGGCGTCGTGCACCCTCTGATTCTGCACCGGCATACATCCAGGTCGCCGATCCGAAGCTATCGGTCATGACGGTCAGCATGAGGTTAGTGATGAGGGTATCGAGACCGAAGACCTCATCGATCGCACGCCCACGCAGATCCGCCCAGTCATGGAAGCGCTCGAGAATCCAGGCCGCCTGTGCGACGGGGTTACCCGCCGCCAGGAAGGCGAGCGACTGCGGCCGCGTCGCGTGGAGCCGGCTGTATGCACCGAGCCGGTTTTCGGCCGCTTCGAATGCCTCGAGATAGGCGCGTTCCGCGTCGGTCGTCGGCGCCGCCGCGGGTTGCGCGCCGGGATAGTCGATGTGGATGCTGCGTACGTCTTCGCGGTGATCCAGAGCGAGCCAGGCGGCGATGACGACACCCCAGTCGGTCCCCGCCACCAGATAATCTTGATAGCCAAGCGCGTCGCGCATTAGGCGCGCAAGCCACCCGGCGGTGACGCGCGGGCCGACTGGCGCGGCCGGCTTATCCGAATAGCCGTAGCCGGGCAGCGAAGGGATGACGAGGTCGAATGCATCCATCGGCGTGCCGCCGAAGCGTGACGGAAAAGCCAGTGCATCGATGACCGGCCAGAACTGGTAGACCGAACCCGGCCAACCGTGGATCAGCAGGAGCGGACGCCGCCCCTGCGCCTCGCCGCGTACATGAACGACGTGCAGCCGCATCCCCGGCGCGACTTCGGCGAGCAGCTGCGGATAACGGTTGAGTATGCCCTCGCCGGCTTCGATATCATAGCTGTCTGCCCAATGACGGCAAAAGCGGCGCAGGAAATCGGGATCACAGCCATAACGCCATCCGCTGTCCGCAGCGTTGTACGGCCATTCAAAGCCGCGAATGCGCGACCGCAACAATGCGAGCGCGGATGCATCCCAGCGTATATGAAAGTCATTGTCCGGCATCTACAGGAAACACTCAGCGGCCATTGAAGTTCCGCATGAGAGACCCTCACGACAAGCCGGGATGCGGGCGGGTAAGCAGGGCGATCTCGTCGACGATGCACGAAAACGTCAAACGCCACTGATATCGCGATCGCCGGCGCTCTGCTGACGAAATGGAAACTCCTCGATCGATGCCAACATATTGTTCTTCTTCAGGAACCGCTCGAAGTTCTTCCTCACTGCACTCAATGGAAACTGACCGCTACCGCATCTCTGCAGGCCCTCAGCACGACGACATGCGCGACGTCGCGCTTCTCTTCCGGCCATTCCTCAAGGAAATCAACGATGTCGTCGAGGCAACATATTTCCTGAATGAAGTGCTTCCCTCTCACGAAAAGAGGGCGGTCAAACACGTGACTTGTCATTGTTTCCTCCCTTTACCTGGTGTGCCGATGGCCGAAAAATTTAGAAAGCGCATTTTTCTCCGCAAGAGATGAAGCTCGCAACGAGCTTGGCCAGGACACGATCAATGTCGCGAAGCATCGTCTATTCACCAAAGGGATAGGTTTCCGGCATGCCGCGATGGTGCTCAATCCCAAGCGGCTCCACTGCCTGCGTCTCATCGAACCAGACATAGGCATCGAATTGCTCGGGAAGGATCGCCTGGCTGTAATGGCTCCACAGTTCGGTGTCGGGCCGATAGATGACGCCGATGAAGCGCTCCAGTCGTGGCTCGGAAAGGCGGCGCCGGAGTGGCTCGTGCTTGCCAGGCGACAGGTCGAGCAGGAAGCTGTCCCCTCCCGCATCATGACACATCCGCTCGTAGCTGTCAGGTCGGGAGGGATTCACATGCATGACTTCCATGTCTCCATCCCAGTCATGCGCGGCGGCCACCGTGCCAGTATGGGTGCCGAAACCGATGAGAGCCGCCTCACCTCCGAAAGCCTCTCGACAAAGCTGGCCGATATTAAGCTCATCACGCGTTGCACCCATATCGGTAAAGCGTGCGTCACCGATATGACTGTTGTGCGCCCAGACGATCGCCTTGGCATCCGGTCCCTTCGCGTCAAGCAGGCGTTGCAGCGTTTCAAACATATGGGTATCACGCAGGTTCCAGCTTTCCGCTCCGCCATAATACATGATGCGGTAGTAGCGCTCCGCGGAAGCGATCAGCCGGGCATTCTGGGCGGCATCGAGGAAAGCGTCGCCGTCGTGCCTGGCATAATCCAGCCGCCTGCGTAAAAGATCCTGGCATTGGTCGATCACCGCCTGCTCACATTCCGCATAACCGCGACTGAGTGCCGCCCGGCCATAGGTCGCGGGGTTTTTCTGCCAAGGCGTCAGGCAGCCGTAGCGCTCACGGGCGATCGCTGCCGCCTGCGGGTCGACCGTATCAAGATAGTCAAGCACTGCACCGATCGAGCCGGACATGTTGTAGATGTCGAGCCCGTAGAAGCCGGTGCGGTCCTCTGCGTCGATAGCTGCGTTATGCTTGCGCATCCATTCGATCAGCGCTTGGATCTCTGTGTTGCGCCACATCCAGGTTGGAAACCGTTGGAATGGTGTCTCCTCACGCCCGGACGCCGACCGATATCTGACATATCGATCTACTTTCGCCGCGTCCGGCCAATCCGCTTCGACCGCAACAATTGTGTATCCTCGACGGGTGATCAGGTAGCGCGTGATCGCAGCCCGGGCACGATAGAATTCGGCGGTTCCGTGGCTCGCCTCCCCGAGCAAAACCACACGCCGGTCGCCGAAGCGGTCGAAAAGGTGCCCGAAGGCAGGATCATCGAAGTTCGGTAGGTCTTCCGCTGCTTCGGCAATCATTTCCGGCAGGCTCTGCTTTCGAGACGCACCCGGCTTATGATTGCTTGCCGCGCGCCGGCCATCCTCGGACCAGCCTTGCTCGCCGATCAGGGGCACAAACATCACAGCACCGAGATCCGTCTCCTCATAGCGTACCGCCGTGCGCCGAACGATCTTGCACAACCTCTGACCGAACTCCTCGCCCACGGGGATTACAAGCCGCCCGCCAATCGCGAGCTGTTCCTTCAGCGCTTCCGGCACGGCAGGGCCGCCCGCAGCCACCAGAATGGCGTCGAATGGCGCCTGGTCGGGAAATCCACGCGTACCGTCGCCGCGTAGCCCGAGCCGGCTCCCACCTCGAGTACGCGATCGCCCGGGCGCACCTCCGCCGCCTCGATCATCAAAGCCACGATATAGGGCTGGGAAATGGTCTGCCCCTCCCCGAGGGCGAGAGGCGCATCCTCATAGGCGAACTCGGCCATGCCCTCGGCGACGAAGCGTTCTCTTGGTACGGTACGCATCGCATTGAGAACATACTCGTCGCGTATCCCGCGCCGCTTAATGTGCGCCTCAATCATGTGATCGCGCATGCGCTGGTAGTCGGCCATCTTGGCCTCCTTGCCCTTTCCTCACCGTTCCAGCGACGTTCGGGCGTGGTGTAAGGGCGAATCCGCTCCTATGGATTGTTCAAGAACGACACCGACCACGTCTGCTAAGCTCAACAGCGATCGACATAGCGGTTCCCGTTGCGGTCGCGGTAGTAGCAGCGGCCGGGCTGTCCTGCGACGTTCCCGATCAAGGCGCCGGACACTCCGCCCACGGCTGCACCGACCGCGGCGCCGCGAACATTGCCTGTTGCTACGCCGCCAACGACGGCGCCCGTGGCGGCGCCGATCCCGGCGCCTTGCTCTGTCGAAGAGCAAGCCGTGAGACACAACGCTACGCTGGTAACAATGATAAATGTTTTCATTTGAACCTCCATTTCAGTTCGTTCCAGCCGGCGTATCAACAACGACGATCAAGTAAGCGGATCTTCTCGCCGAACATATTACGCAGCCTGGTCAAAATGCCCGGCCGATCGCCTGCAGCAATGATTGCACGAACGTTATGCGCGGCCGTCGATGCACGCACCGTTGGCCCGAAGTGGCAATGACAGAGAAGCCTATGCAATTGATTGTCACTCAGCTCGAAGAATCGCTTGGCTTCGCCGTAGCTGTCGTCTTTCAGGCCCGCTTCATGCATGAGCTGGTCGGCAAACGCTACTGACAGAGGCGAGTTGTCCGCGCGCATGACCGCGCGATCCCTCGCAGGCTGAAATTCTGTCTCCTCCAGGGTTGAAAGTGCTTGATGCCCACAGCGCTCGAGAAGATTCGCCCAGCGTTCGAGGCGTTCGCGCCTGGTCATCGTAGGCAGCCGGTGCGGATATCCGAGAGTGACATTGGCAACGGTCTGAATGTCTTGAAGGGCATGGTGTTTCATTGAATGCTCCTTTCAGTTAGAGCTCGCAGCCGGCTATATTCACGATAGTGGTCCGTCAGTCAGACGGCAGCGCATCTCGATTTATTTCGCCTTTGGCCAATCGGGTCAGCAGGATGTCCGTCTGCTTCTCCTCTTCGAGGCTCCGGTGCAGCACCTCCTGATCTTCCCGCAGGTCCAGCTGACCGGCCAGAGCGGCAGCCGTGCCATATGCCGCGATCTCGTAATGTTCGAGCCTCTGAGCGGAAGCGATGAGACCAGCATCACGCAGGTCATTTCCCTTCAGCATGGAAGCCATTTTTTCGGTCTCATGGATCAGAGCCTGCATCGCCTGATCCGCATGGGCTGCCGGGACGGCTCCATGCTTCTGCAGGAGTGACACGAGGCGGTCCTTTTGCACCTCGGTTTGCGCGCGATGGTGGACCAGTGCATCCTTTAATGACGGATGTGCTGCGACCTCAGCCATTCGCAGTTACGAATCGGCGAGTTGACTTTCGACACTGACAAGCTCCTGAAGCTCGGCGAGATACATGTCCTTGAAACTGCTGATCTGCATCACAGCAATCCTTTCACCGCTTTGGTCGGGTAATGAGCTTCCTAACCGGAGCAATGACCAAATGTTCCGATCAAATTCCAAAGCGGGTTTGAGCGATCCTGGAAGCCTCCCATTGAGCTGCTGCTTGGCTCAATACCGCGTTCCACGCCAACAAGGCTTTCGCCTCCCTCGCCCTTTCATAATCCCGCATTCCAGCTGTCTGACCCGACCATCAGCCTTGGAACAATAGGCATGCGCTATGGTTAGTCGTGTGACCATTTCATCCGCCTCGAGCCTGAGGCCAAGGAAGTGATTAATCGATCATGGACATGCCGATGACGAAACATATTAGAACACGCGATCTCGATATCGCCTATGAGGAAGCCGGTGACCCGCGCGGGAAGCCCACCGTGCTTGTCCATGGTTGGCCCGACGATGTCCGTTGTTGGGATAAGATCGTTCCTGCTTTAGTGGATGGCGGTCATCGCGTCATTGCTCCATATCTGCGCGGCACCGGTCCTACGACCTTTCTCTCGGCAGACACGATGAGGAGTGGCGCGGTCGCGGCGCTAACCGAGGACCTAGCCGAATTCCTCGAAGCGCTCGACCTGAGTGACGTGGTGATCTGCGGTTATGATTGGGGTGCGCGTGCCGGGTATGGCGTGGCGGCACTCTTTCCCGGGCGTCTGCGCGGCCTGGTGGCAATGGCTGCGGGTTACGCTACCTCCCAGCCCATCAAGGAGATAGGCTACGACCTGGCAAAGGCATATTGGTACGAGTGGGTAGTTGCACTCAAGCAGGGACAGGAGGCAATGGACAAAGACCGGCTCCGCCTTGCCAGATTTCTCTGGGCGACCTGGTCTCCCGATTGGCCGACGAAATGGCAGGATTTCGACGAGATGGCACCCTCGCTTCAGAACGACGATTGGGCGCCGATCAGCATTCATGCCTATCTGCAGCGTTGGAAAGAGACACCCGGCGCCCCCGAGCACGAGGATGTCGAGCGCAGGCTTGCCGAAAACCCGGCGATCCAAGTTGCGACCCTGGTACTGCACGGCGCTTCCGACGGGTGTAATCTCGTTGATACCTCGGCTGGCAAGGACCAGTATTTCGCGGCACAATATGAACGCGTCGTTCTCGACGCGATCGGCCATTTCATTCCCCAGGAAGCACCGAAGCAGACCCTTGATGCGATCTTGCGCCTCACCTCCCGTTGACGAGGACCTTCGGTGTTCGCCTCCGGGGCCAACGGCATCGCCGGCGCGGTCTAAAATCGTTGGGCACACATCCTCGACAGGATGACCAGGAAATCAGGCGCGCCGTCTCGATCAGGCGATGCTGATTTACCTGCCGCTTTTCGCATGTGCACACATCATTACGCCGCCGTCATTTGACCTGGGACGACACCGCCCCCGCGGTCGGCGGAACCGGCTCGCCGGGATGAAGTGCAAAGGCAAAATAGACAGCGATGAGGCAGGCAAGAACGAAAATCGTCACGACGAAAATCATCATGCGACGGCGTGCATCTGAGTGGTGGTCCATGTGGTCTCCTCGCGAGCTACTAACGCATGCTTGTCCGTTCGGCATCTCTCGTCGACCAGGGTAGAACCCTATCCGGCCGACAATGTTCCGAAGAGGTTTTTTCACGGGCGAGCATATCTCCATCGCTTGCCACGATCGCGCGTGATGATCCGCCGGCGAACGTTGCGCGTTTTTTGCCCGAGAGGGCTCGCATGTGGCTAGACGAGCGCGCGGGTCCAGTAATCGACGCCGAGAAAGCCGAGCAGGATCAGCAGCCAGAGACCGGCGGCAAGCGCGGCAATGCGGTTAAGCGGCGTCTCCTCGTTCAGATGCATATAGCGCCAATAGATCATCGCGGATTTGATCGCCGCGATCGAAAGGCTGACGACGAGGCCCACCGCCCCACCCAGCACGAAGCTTGCCGCGATAGTGGCACTTAGCAAAACCAGCAAGATTGCCCAGATAACGACGAGAGGATTTACGAGGCGCGGCATCTAAGGTTCACCTTGCAAGATAGAACACAGGATAGAGGAACACCCAGATCACATCGACCAGGTGCCAATAGAGGCCAACGGTGACGAGAACGATCGCCCGCTCCGGTAGCTTGATCGAGCCGAGCGTCAAGCGAAACAATAGCGCGATCAAAAGCACGATGCCGATCGACAGATGCACCGCATGCAGGCTGGTGGCGATGAGATAGAGGTTCATGAAAAGATGCTGAACGTCGTCCACATAGCGGGAATGCACGCCCTCTATCGGAAGCAGCCCTTCTGTAAACTCCATCCAATACTCGTAGGCTTTCATCACAAGGAACACCAAGCCGAGGGCAGCGGCCCCAACGAGCCAGCCGGACGCGATTTTGGCGCGGCCCTCCTTGGCGCTCTCCACGCCCAGGGCGACAAAAAGGCTTGAGGTCAGCAAGATCGCCGTGTTTATTCCGCCGATACCGGAATGTAATGCATGGGAGGCGCGGACAATCTCGGGCGCATGCGCCAGACGCACGGCGGCGGCAATGCAGAACAAGCCGCCGAAGAGCATGATTTCACTACCGAGAAAGACGTACATCCCCATCATCGCGGCACGATGCTGCTGGAGGGGATCCGTGAATGGCTCGGCGACGGAGGGCCTTGCGTCAGACATGCTCGTCCCTCATCTCGATCTCATAGTCGTAAGGCGGGCGATCGACGACTGGCAGCGTTTCGAAATTATGCTTCGGCGGCGGCGATGGCGTCGTCCATTCCAGTCCGGTCGCATCCCATGGGTCGTTGGGTGCCGGCTTGCCATAGCGCATCGAATAGATCAGATAAATCAATGGCATGAGGTAGGCGATCCCAAGAACGGCGGCGCCGCCGGTTGAAACGACGTTCAGCACCTGAAATTCCGGCGGATAGACATGATAGCGCCTCGGCATGCCAAGATAGCCGAGCAGAAATTGCGGAAAGAATGTCAGGTTGAATCCAATGAAAAAGAAGATCGCAGTGACCCGCCCCCAGGCCAGGGAATACATGCGCCCGACGATCTTCGGCCACCAATAATGCAGCGCGCCGAAGAAGGCCGATATCGTTCCTCCGACCATGATGTAGTGGAAATGCGCGATCACGAAATAGGTGTCGTGCACGTGGACGTCGATTGCAAGCATCGCCAGCATCAGCCCGGTCAATCCGCCGAAGACGAAAAGGCCGATGAAGGTCATGGCGAAGAGAAACGGCGGATCGAGCGAGATGTGACCTTTGAACAGCGTTGCCGTCCAGTTATAAACTTTCACGCCGGAGGGGATCGCCACCGCGATGCTGAGAAAGGAAAATGCGGCACTTGCATAAAGCGATTGCCCCGAAACGAACATGTGGTGGCCCCAAACGAAGAAACCGAGGGCCGCGATCGCGATCGAAGAGCCGGCCACGAACTGATAGCCAAAGATGGGTTTATGGGCACCAGCCGCGACAAGTTCGCTGACGACCCCAAGCGCGGGCAAGACCATGATGTAGACGGCCGGATGGCTGTAAAACCAGAAGAGATGCTGGAATAGCAGCGGATCGCCGCCAATCGCGGGGTTGAATATACCGAGACCGAACAGCCGTTCCAGCGAGATGAGCACGAGCGTGATCGCCAGCACCGGTGTCGCCAGTACCAGGATCAGCGATGTCGCATAGAGCGACCAGACGAAAAGCGGCAGTCTGCCCCAGGTCATGCCGGGACAACGCAGGGTATGAACCGTGACAATGAAGTTCAACCCCGTGAGGATCGAGGAAAAGCCGACGATGAACACCGCGGTTGCGGCCAGGATCACGTTGCCATTGGCATACATTGTCGAAAGCGGCGTATAGAACGTCCATCCCGTATCGACGCCGCCCGCGATCAGGATGAATACCGTAAACAGCCCGGCGAGCATGTAGATATACCAGCTCAGCAGGTTCAGCTTGGGAAAGGCGAGATCCTTGGCGCCGACCATCAACGGGATCAGGAAATTGCCGAAGGTGTTGGGGATGGATGGAATGAGAAAGAACCAGACCATGACGACGCCATGGATCGTGAAGGCGCGATTATAGCCTTCATTGGTTAGAAGGTCTCCTGCCGGCGTCAGCAGATCGAGCCGGATCAGCGCGGCCGCGGCCGCACCGATGAAGAAGAAAAACGTGATGGAGAGTGTATAGAGAACACCGATGCGCTTGTGGTCCGTCGTCAGCAGCCACGACTTGAGACTATGCCCGGCGCGCAGGTAGCTGACGCGCTGCGCCGTGGTTTCCGTTGAGCCGCCTCCGCCGCCATTGGCCTCTTCGAGCTTGGGATCAGCGACGTCGGTCATTGTGTCGCCCCCGCCTGCCTCAGCGATTTGACATAGGCGACGAGCTTCATCACATCCTCCTCGCTCAAGACGTTCTGAAAGGTTGGCATGATCGGCTGATAGCCGGCAACGACCTGCGATTGCGGCAGCAGGATGCTGTCGCGAATATATTGATCGTCCGCAGTGACGATCTCTCCAGATTGAAGCGGCACTGGATTGCCATAGATGCCAACCAGTGAAGGCGCTCGCACCGACGCCCCCGGATCGTGACAGCCGCTACAGCCACGGCTGCGAAAGAGTGTCGCCCCTTCCGCGGCGAGGCTCACGTCATTCGAGGACAGGGACAGCCATTTGGCATAGTCGGTGGGGTTCATGACGATAAAACTGCCGGTCATCTCTGAATGATTGCTGCCGCAATATTGCGAGCAGGCAATGCGATAGGTGCCTGGCTTGTCGGCCACGAACCAACTCGACGTATATCGCCCAGGCACGACATCCTGTTTGATGCGCAGGGCCGGGATGAAGAGGCTATGAATGACATCCTGCGACGCCATTGTGAGCTTGACCGGCTGACCGGACGGTACATGCAGTTCGTTGATTTCGGCCTGTCCTTCGGGATGCTGGAATTTCCACATCCATTGCTTGGCAACGACGTCGATCTGCATGGCGTCGGCAGGCGGATGATAAAGCCTGGCGAAGAGATCCGTCGACCAGACATAAAAGCCGAGCAAGGCAAGAAACGGGACGATGGTCCAGGAAAGCTCCAGGGGAATGTTGCGGTTCGGCGCATGCCTGCGATCGGCCTCCTTGCCCCGCCGATATTTGACGATGAAGATGAGGAGCAGGACGAACACCGGCGCCGACAGCGCCACGATCAGCACGGTGAAGGCAATGACGAGCAAATCGATCTGATGACTGTAAGCGGACGCGCCGGAGGGCCAGAGCGGAATGAAATTCACGGCAGCCTCCTTCCGGCATCTTTCGAACGGCACTCGCGAAGGAGCAAGATGACAAGCACACCGATGCCGAGGATCGCGACGAGGCCGCATGCGACACGAAGCGCAATCAGAATAAGGGACGAATATCGCCCGGTAAGCGGATCATAATGATAGCACAGCAACAAAAGCTGGTCCTGCCAGCTACCGATGCGCCCCTCACCGGCCTCGGTGAGCGCAAGTTTCAGGTCTCCGCTGGTCGGCGCAAGTCCGTAGAGCCACCGGCTTAACCGCCCGTCCGGTGTTAAGACAGCGACAGCGGCATCGTGGGCATATTGGCCAATGTCGGGATCCCAGGCATAACGATAGCCGAGAGCATCGGTGACGCTATGAATGGCGGCCACCTCGCCCGTCAGCGCATGCACGCCGTCGTTTGTGAGTGAGGGAAAGCGGCGCTTCAGCTGTTTGAGCGAAGCCGAAGCCTCTTTGGGACCCTCGCCTGCATCTATGCCAAAGGCGACAATTGTAAAATCGGTAGCCGGCCGAAATGACTGTCCCTCTATCGCCTCCATCAGCCCCGACAAGGTGACACCACAGATATTGGGACAATTATGCAGGACGGGCGCCAGCACGATCGGCTTGCCGCCCCCAAGCTGGCGAAGGGTCACGACGCGATCGGCCTCATCATGGAAAGGCAGATCGAGGGGGATGAAGGCATCCGGCTTCTGATCGATTCCGGTCACCGAGAATGGATCGAAGGCGGCTGCGCGTGCCTCGCCGGCGCAGACAAGCAAGGCAAGAGCCAGCGTGAATGCGGCCGTCCTCATCGCGCTTCCTCCCGTTCATCGTGATCCGGCCAGCCGCGCGCCGCCAGGATGACCATGGCCCTGTCGATCGGAATATGCGCCGCCCCGACTTGGCGATCGATCCAGCCGTAACCCTGAAGACGCTGTTCCGCCTGCCGCTGAAGCAGCTCGCGATTGGCGGATGGTGACACTTCGAGGCGTGGGCCTAGCTCCGCCTGCCTAGACCCGAACTTCGTCCGTGGCGGCGCGGCGTTCGGCGCAATCCACCACAAAATGCCAAAGACAAGGAGAACCGAAAGACCCATGCCGAGGAAGAGGCCAAGCGTCACCCAGAGCACCAGCCGAGGAGAGACATCCTTCGGTTCGAATAGTGGCGACGCTTTCTGCCGCCGCGGCTTCCTGGAAAGCGAGGCAGCCATCATGAAACCTCCGCCGTCGCGGTCGCCGCCAGCCGGCGCGCGACCTTGCTCGCGCGGGAAAGAATGGCAAGCGTGATCTGCGCGAGACCGGCAAGCGACAAGCCATAGGCTGTGATGGCGTAGCCCAGATGCGCTGTCAGCCTCGGCAGGACGAGCCAGGCGTATTCCAGCAACCGCCCGGCGAGGATGATCGATACCAGACCCACCAACCACCGTCTGGATCGGCGGATCGGTGGAAAGAATAGAAGGAACAGTGCCGTCAGATGCAGGAAGGTAATCGAGACCTCGACCAACGACCAAATGCCCGTACCACGGCGCTGAAACCAGAGGGCGCCTTGAGCAAGATTGCCCGACCAGATGATGAAATATTGCATGAACGCCAAATAGGCCCAACAGAGGATGGCGGTGATCAACAGCGAACCGACAACGCTCGGCTTGGCGACACCACCCTCCCCCAGGCTCATGAGCACCAGCAAGGCAAGCGCGGTCAGCATCTGGCCGGCGAGTACATAGAGCGCGAAACCGGAGGAATGAAAGTGGGGATCGAGCGACATCAGCCAATCGGTCGCAAGGATTTCCTGCAGGAGGATGAAACCGATGAGTCCGCTGATCGCAATCGATCGAGATTGGCTGCGCAACAGTGCCTGCGCAAGCAGATAAGCGGCGGCGAGAATGAAGAGGGTTCTGAGGTCAAAGAATAACGGCGTCAGGTAGATCGCCTTGAACGGTTCCACTGGAGGCTGCCGAACCCATTCATAGACGGATGACAGGCCGAACAGGATCGGCAGCCAGGCGATCAGCACGAGCGGCAGCAGCGACAGCGACGATCTCGCCGCATGATCGAGATCGTGCCGCCAGATTCCGGGAATTATGCGCATCATCATGACCAGACAAAGCGCACCCAGCGGGAGCGCGCTTACGAAGACCAGCGCCGAAAGCCAACCGAGCAAGGCAGACGCGGGCGCGACGAGCGCCAGGGAAAGAGCCGCGAGGCAGAAGATCACGCCGCTCAGCGCCAGCAAGCGGGTCGGCAGGGCTTCGACCCGGCTCATGATCCCGTCCTCTTCAGCTGCGCCTGATCCTCCGGCGGCAGGCTCGCGACACTGGCGCCCTGACTTAGCTGTAGAGCCCGGATATAGGCTGCGATCGCCCAGCGATCCCCTGGAGAAACGCGGTCCGCATAGGAATACATCACGCCGTGGCCCTTGGAGATCACCTCGACGAAATAACGGGATGGCGCCTGTCGCAGTCGGTCGATGTGAAAACTCGGCGGATGGGGAAAGCCTCGCGCCGGCACCGTGCCATTGCCGTAGCCGGCGTTGTCATGACAAGGCGTGCAATAGATGCCGAATTCCTGCTGCCCGCGCTGGAGAAGCTCGATATTCATCGCTGGACGATCGGCAAGCGCCCGCGCATTCTGAAGATCGTCCCGCGCGACCGTTCCATCCGGCGGCGCCTGCAGGGCTTTGCCATCGGCAAAGAGCCGGCTCTTTTCATAGGAATCATAGCGCGGCTGATGGTTCATGTCATCGCAGCCGGCAAGCAGAAGCATCGGCGCAAGAATGAGAAGACCGCACCTCATTCCGGTTGCTCCGTATGCTCGACGGCGTCCACGCTGATTGGCTCGAGCATGCCGAGAAAGGCGCGTGTGCGCTTCGCATGGAAGCGCTGGTCGTTACTCAGAATGATGAGAAAGAACTTGTCGGACTGCCCGAGCTGAAACGCCTCGATGTCGAATAGCGGGTGATGCAGTCGCGGCAAGCGGTTCAGAAGCAGCATGCCGAAAATTGCTGAAAGTACGGCAAAAAGAACCGTGAGTTCGAAGGTGATGAGCATGAAGGACTGCCAGGCAAAGAGGGGCCGACCGCCGATTTCGATCGGATAGGCGTAGTTGGTGTAGAGTTGCAGCCCGTAGCCGAGCACCGCGCCGAAGAGACCGCCGGCCAAAGTCAGCCACGGAATGATGTTCTCCTCGAAGCCGAGCGCCTCCGTCAGTTCTTCGACCGGATACGGAGAATATGCCTCCATGGCGGTAAAGCCCGCCTTGCGCGCGCGTTTCACCGCCTCGATCAGTCGCTCTGGGCTGTCGAATTCGGCCAGCAGCCCGAACAGATCTCCTCCAGGACGCGGCTCACGCATGCCTCAAATCCCCCGTCTCGCGTAAGGCCTCCTCCACTTCAAACGTGGAGATCACAGGCAGGAAGCGCACGAAGAGAAGGAACGGTGTCAGGAAGACGCCGAGCATTCCGGCATAAAGGCCCCATTCCCAAACGCTCGGATGATATTGGCCCCAGGAGGAAACCAGATAGTCGCGATATAGCGATGTCGTCAGCAACATGTAACGCTCGAACCACATGCCGATCGTGACGGACAAGCCGATCAGGAAGAGCATGGGCGGCTGGCGTCTGACGCTTTCGAACCATAACAGCTGCAGCGGTAGGAAATTCAAAATGACGGCGCTCCAATAGCTGAAGGCATAGGCGCCGGCCAGCCGGTCCATCAGCGTTCCCACCTCCTGCAATTCACCGCCGTAAAGGCTGTCGAACACTTCCGCGACATAACCGTAGGCCGTCATCAGGCCGGTTGCGAGCAGGAAGCGTCCGAGCAGGTCGAGATGGCGGTCGGTGACCAGCATGCCAAGACCGAGGGCGTGGCGCAGCACGACCGCGATCATGGCGACGACGGCGAAACCGGAAAAGGCCGCCCCAAGCACGAAATAGGGCGGGAAGACCGTAGAGGTCCAGCCCGGTATCGGACCGGCGGCGAAGAGAAGCGAAATTTCCGAATGAACCGAGACCACCAGCGGAACGGCAATCGCTGCCGTCAGCCTGTAGGCCTGGTTCCAGCGTGCCCAGTGCCGGGCGGATCCCCGCCAGCCGAGCGCCGCGAGCCCGTAAATCACCTGCTGCCAGCGTCGCCTGGCGCGGTCGCGTACCGCCGCTAGATCCGGGATAATGCCGATATACCAAAACAGTATGGAAACAGTGAGATAGGTCAGGACGGCGAAGAAATCCCAGCTCAGCGGGCTCTTGAACTGCGGCGAAATCGTCATCGTATTGGGATAGGGCGCGATCCAGTAGAAGAACCATGGCCGGCCAAGATGCAGGATGGGATATAGCCCGGCGCAAATGACGGCAAACAGCGTCATCGCTTCGGCGAAGCGGTTGAGCGAATTGCGCCAGTGGGCACCCAATAGAAGCAACATTGCCGAGATCAACGTCCCGGCGTGCCCGACGCCCAGGAACCAGATGTAGTTGGCGATCGCCAGACCCCAATTGACGGGAATATTGTTGCCCCAGACGCCGACGCCCGAAATGAGAAGCACCGTCGCCGAAACCACAAAGGATAAAAGCAGCAGCAGGGAAAATGCGAAGCATATCCACCATGCGACGGGTGCCGGATATTTCAACGGGATCCGCGTGATCCGCTCCGCGGCCGCGGCGTCCTGATCGCGAATTTTCCCGCTCATCCCGCTGCCTCCGTCTTTGCAAGGGACGGATCTTCGATCCGGGCGAGATAGGTTGTTCGGGGCCGGGTGTTTGCTTCCTCGAGCAGGCTATAGTCACGCAAACCTGCCTTGAGTCGACTGACACCGGAATTGGGGTCCGCGACATTGCCGAAAGTAATTGCCTGCGTCGGGCAAACTTGCTGGCAGGCTGTAACGATCTCGCCATCGTGCATCGGCTGGCCCTCCTTGTCGGCTACGATCCGTGCCTCAGCGATGCGCTGGACGCAGTAGGTGCATTTTTCCATGACACCGCGGCTGCGCACCGTTACATCCGGATTGCGCATGGCCTGGATCTGCTCGGCATCGTCGCCCGTGAAGTCGAACCAGTTGAAACGGCGCACCTTATAGGGACAGTAGGACGAGCAAGTGCGTGTGCCGATGCAGCGATTATAGATCTGCAGGTTCAAGCCATCGATGCTATGGACCGCGGCATTGACAGGGCAGCCCATCTCGCAAGGCGCCTGCTCGCAATGCATGCAGGGGACCGGCTGAAAATAGGACTTCGGCGCCGTGGCATCGCCTTCATGGTAATGATCGATCCGCAGCCAATGCATTTGCCGCCCTTCGGCAACAAGTTCCTTGCCGACCACCGGAATGTTGTTTTCAGCCTGGCAGGCGGTCACGCAGGCATTGCAGCCGATGCAAAGATCGAGATCGATCGACATGCCCCAGGAGGGATCCGATATCGGCCTGTCCGGATAGAGCGATGGCGGCTTTTGCTTTTGATCCGGCCGGGAGTGTGGATCAAGCTGCCCGACTTCGACCGTCCGGATGAAGTCGAAGCCGTCGATCGCCTGGTGTAATTGTGTCGTTGCCACCTGCAGCATTTTGTCCGTCGGCTCGATGGTGACGCCGGCTATATGCCAAGGTGTTGCCGATCGCCGCAGGCCGTAGGCGTCATAGCCAAGACCATCCGCGATCGAATCCTTCAGCTTGCGTCCATAACCGAGCGTGATGGCGATTGTATTGGCTTCCTGACCTGGCATGATCCAGACAGGCCCGTGAATGGAAGCGTCCCCCGCCGTCAATTTGACCTCGGCGCCATTTTCCAGCTTCCGTTCAGATGCAAGTTGCGGGCTGATGAGGATCACGTTGCCCCATGTGATCTTGGTCAGAGGCCGTGGCGTCTCCTGCGCCCAGGCATTCTCCGAGAGGGTACCGTCCCAGACGCCGGCATCCGGACGAATGACTAGGGACAGGCCGGAAGGGGCGTCCGGCGCAGCCGGCGGGACGGCGCGGTCCAGAATGGTCGGGATGAGCGACGGTGCGGCACTATCCGAAACGAAGCCGCGATAAAGCGCGTCGCGCCAGCGCTCGTCGAACTCTCCATCCCAGGCCGCGCGCCAGGTCTGCTGCACCAGATCCCTATCGCTCAATGCGCGGCCCATCATTGCTTCAAGCACGACATGCGCTGCGCGCACCGCATAAAACGGCCGGACCAATGGCTGGATCAATGTCACGCTGCCGTCCACAGCACGCGCGTCACTCCAGCTTTCAAGATCATGTTGAAGCGGCACATGCCAATGCGAAAGAGAAGCCGTTTCATCGACATAGAGCCCGGCGTGAACGCGGAGCTTCACCTTCTGCAAAGCATCGCGAAACGCGAGATCGCCCGGCGCAAAATAGGCGGGATCGCTACCGATAACCGTCAGTGTCGACACCTTGCCGTCGTTCATGTCGGTTACGAGCACGTCGAGCGATCGCGGGCCGTCCGGCGCTTGGGCATTGACCGGCTCGGAGAAGTGAAGCGTGTTTCCGAGACTTCCCAATCTCTCATTGATCAGCAAGGCAAGCGCCTGAAGATCGTCTCCACGATGGACGCCGACCAGCACCAAGGCATTGGCCTTAGATGCCTGGAGAGCGGTTGAGGCGCCGATCACCCATTGTCGCTCGTGATCAGCGAGGCTGACATCCCCCACGCCCTTGAGACCAATCCGCGCGCCTATGGCGCGCAGCAGGCGATCCATTCCCGAATGCGATGCAACGAGGTGCATATCCGCAACCGCCCCAGTGGCCGAAGGTGTCGGTTCGGCCACGAAGAGCCTGCTCGCCCCTTGCATGTGTTGGCGCAACCGCCGGCGATCAGCGAAGGCACGGGCATATGACGTCTGCCGAGGACCAGGGCCGAGGAAATCGTCGTCGAGACTGACGATGGTTTCGGCGGCGGCGAATGCTGGCTGAAACTCCAGCGGGCGACCGAAAATGTGCTGCGTGGCGTTCCATCGGCCGGTCTCAGGCAATGGATCGCAGATATGCCACCGTGCCCTTGGCCACCGCTGCATCATCGCCTCGATCTGGCGGCGCAAGGTCGGCGAACTAAAAGGTGCGGTCAGCAGCCGAAACCCTTCCCCTCCAGTCTTGTCCAGTTCATCAGCTTTCGCCGCCATCTCGGCATCGAATGCGTTCCAATCGGCGGGCTTGCCCAGGTGCAGCGGCGTTTGCGAGCGACCGGGATCGTAAAGGCCGAGGAGTGAGGCCTGCGTGAAAGCATCGGTGGCCCCGCCGCATACGGGATGATCGGGATTGCCTTCCAGCTTGACCGGTCTGCCGGTGAAGGTCTTGCCGAGGATAGGCTGCGCGTAGCCGCCAAAGGTCGCGGCTGTGGCAAACCACTTGGCGACGCCGACGCTCACGCGCTCGGGCGCCTGGACGTATGGGAGCGCCTCCTCGTCCTCCTCGCCCTTGCAGGCCGAAAGGCCTGATAGCGCAAGCGATGCCGCCATGATCTTGAGGAGGGTACGGCGGTCGAAGGTGATACCGCCTCTGTGCATCATCGGAAATTCACGCCTGGAGAACCGGTGAAACTCCTCCGTATCGGCGAGCTCCTCCAGTGCCCGCCAGAAATGCCTCCCCGTCTTGCCGATCAACCGCTCGTGGACCGTGTCTTTTTGAACCGGACGATCTATCATCGGATCACCTGTGACAGATGTTGCATTGGATGAGTTTCCTAGGTTCGATGCCATAGGCTTTCACCACCTGCGCGCCGAAATCCTTGTGCTGCTCGGGATTGGCGTCCCAGTCGGACCAGTCCATGCGCGTCACCTGATCGGGCGGGCGCAGATTGGGCGCCGGATTTCGGTGGCAATCCAGGCACCACTGCATCCGGAAGGGCTGCGCGCGCGACATCAACGGCATCCGATCAACCCGCCCGTGGCACGTCACGCAGGCAACGCCGCGAGCGACATGAATCGAATGGTTGAAGTAGACATAGTCGGGTAACCGGCTGACGCGGTTCCATGTGAGCGGCACGTTGGCCGCGAGGCTGTGTCGGACCGGCGCCAGCATGCTGGCACCGGTCCAGATTTGCGAGTGGCAGCTCATGCAGATATGTGTCGCCGGCAGTCCTGCGCGGGCGCTTGTCTCGACGGAGGTGTGACAATACCGACAGTCGATACCGAGACCTCCGACGTGATGCTCATGGCTGAAGGGAACCGGCTGATCCTGCACCCAGCCGACCAGGGTGCCATAGCTGGAACTCGCGTATCCGCCGACAAACAGGACGATCAGGAATATCAGGATGGCGGCAACGAGCAGAGATGCGCGCAGCCTCGTATCAGCCGATGCCGTAAAGATCTGCGCCACGGAATTCCCCTGAATTCGCCCTCGCAATGGGGTCAAACGAAAACCGGGGTTGAAAGTTCCACCATCTGTAGTGTCGGCCGCAGATGGTGCATTCCATCCCGTTTGCCTGGAACAATGCGGGATACCGGCAGTTTTTAAGACGAAGGCGGATCGTCTTTGGCGCTATCGCCGCAAAATACATCCCAGAGGAGGCCCCGCTATGAAACATCAGCAACCTCGTGAAGGCGCGCCAGGAACGACGGATCAATCGCCGCGATGGGAAGGACCGGCTGGATCAAAGCCGGCTGGATACCTACCGGCCAAGGATGGCGGTGAAAAAGCGCGCGATGCCCACGGCGAAAATATCGATCATCCACGCAAGCGTCGCGTATCCGACGCACTGAAACAAAAAGGCGATGATTGACGATGCCGCCAGGCCATGGCGCCGCCACGAAAACTGCCAAGAAGTGGCGCAAGCTTGCGATTGGTCGCGATGAGGAGGAGAAGGATTCGACCCCGGCCTGAACCAAGGCGTATTAGATTGGCCCACGGTGAAATTGCATGGTCGCGTGAGACGATGCCCACGGCTATTGCTTAATCCGTCTCCGTAGGCCTTGTTTCCTCCAGCACAAAGCGCATCAATAGCCCCTTCAGTTCAGGTTCGCGCACACGGCGGGCTGCCTCTTCCGGCATCATCCATTCGATTGTCCGCTGCCCACTTTCAGGAAACTTTCCACATTGTTTTTGGACTTCAAGCAGGTGAACTTCGACCACTGACGGTATCGTCTGCCTGTCAGCCAGCATCTTCAAATATGTGAAATATCCGAATATCCCCTTTTTGACCTTGCCCTTGACGCCTGCCTCTTCCCAGGCTTCGCGTCGCGCCACCTGACCACCATCAAGCCCTTTAATCGGCCATCCCTTCGGGATCATCCATCGTTTGGTCTCCCGTGTGGTGATAAGCAGCACTTCACGCGAATTATCGTCGCGATGCCGAAAGCATAACGCGCCGTATTGCTCGGCCATCTCTCCGGCGGCGATGGTCTCTATATGCGCGGCAAGTCGCGCAAGATGGGGTCGGCGGTTTGACATGACACCTCTAACTTACCGGCCCATGGGTCGGCATGATATCGAAACCGACAAGCTCCCTTCAACGCTGTCGCACGAAGCATATTCGTGACCAGGGCGTCCCCTGACGGTGCGCTGCTTCCGCAACGCACCAAAGATCAAAGGCAACCATGTTTCATGCGGCCTTTCTGGCCTTCGCATTGGCCGCCGTCTCGGCGAGTTTCGTTAGTTTCTGATCCGTCGCCTTTTCTTCCTCCAGCGTCTGCTGCAGGAGAGTGACGGCATCCTTCAGACCGAGTTGCTTGGCCCATTCAATAAGCGTGCCGTAGCGGGCAATTTCGTAGTGCTCGACGGCCTGCGCCGAAGAGATAAGACCGGCATCGAGCGCCGGCGTGCCCTTGAATTCCTCGATAATCTCGTCGGCCTCGGCGATAATGCCCTGGATTGCTTCGCAGGTCTTTCCGCGCGCTGGCTTTCCAAGCAGCTCGAATACCTGCTCCAAGCGTTCCACGTGGCCCTGGGTTTCGTCGCGGTGATGAAGGAAACCTTGTTTGCCCTCCTCGGCATGTGCCGCGCGTGCCATCTTTGGCAATGCCCTTAGAATCTGCTTCTCGGCATAGTAGATGTCTTTCAATGTTTCCAGAAAGAGATCATTCAAAGTCTTCTCGGATGCCATTTGGAGTCCTCCAACATTTTGAGAAAAGATCATTTTGAAGCAGCGCGCCGATGTGCCGGTCTTTTGCGCGTGATGTTTTCTCCTCTGGCTTCTTCTTGAGATCTTCCTTGGTCTCCTCCCGAACGGACGGCCTGAAGATTGGTTCCCGTCTCATTCCAGGAAAAATGCTGTCAGCACCGCCCTGAACGGAAAATTGCTTACTGAGCTAGCGATGCGGCAACGTAAAAGCCACGATGTCGTCACCGTTGCGCGACTGCAAGCCGCCGTGCCCACCAGCTGCAACGACGACATATTGTCTTCCGTCCGAGCCGAGATAGGTCAAGGGGGTGGCGTTTCCACCTGCCGGCAGGTGAAACTGCCAGACGACCTTTCCCGTCTTGCCATCGAGCGCGCGGATATATTGATCCGTCGTTGCGGCGATGAAGATCAAGCCGCTACGTGTCGCAACACTCCCGCCCATGCTGAATATTCCCGTGGGCAGACCAAAGGGCAGGCGCAGTCCAAACGGCCCCATATCCTCTGTCGTTCCAAGGGGACGCTGCCATGCGACCTTTCTTGTCAACAAATCGATCGCCTGCATCTGACCCCAAGGCGGGCGGGTACAAGGAATGTCAAGCACACCGATCCAAGCTTTGACGACAATGGAAAAAGGCGTGCCATGCTCGGGATTATTTTGGAAGTCAGGCTGCGGATATGGCTGCTTCCATCCGCCCCATGGCGCGAAGAGCCCTTTGGCGAGAGCAGACGCATAGGGCAGCATCTGCAGTTGAAACGGCATGAATGTCGTATTGATAAACAAGAGTTTGCGTTCCGGATCGACCGTCGCGCCATACCAATCGGAGGTCCCGTCGAAGGCTGGCCAGCCGATGGTCGGTTTCAATCCTGGCGGCGTAAACAAACCGTCGTCCCGCATCCGCCGAAAGGAGATCCGGCAGAGAAGCTGATCGATGGGAGTTGCACCCCACATATCCGCTTCTCGAAGCTTGGGCGCGAGCAATTGCGGCATGCCGGTCGAGAAGGGTTGTGTGGGCGAATAGCGTTCGCCCGGTATATCGCCCGGCGGTACCGGCCGCTCGTCGACCTGGGCCAAAGGATGGCCATCGCGGCGGTCAAGAAGAAAAAGCTGGCCTTGTTTGCTGGTTTGAACAAGCGCCGGGATACTGCCGCCCCTATCGTCGGGGAGATCGACAAGCGATGGCCCCACGGGAAGATCGAAGTCCCAGAGATCATGATGCACGGTTTGAAAATGCCACCTCTCCTGCCCGGTGGTAAGGTCCAGCGCCACCAGCGAGCTTGAGTAGTGGTCGTCGAAAGATCTGCGCTGCCCTCCGAAATAGTCCGGAGTTGCGTTACCCAGGGGCACGAAGACGAGATTGAGCTTTGGATCGGCCGTATAGACGCCCCAGCCGTTCGGCGTTCCACGTGTATAGGTTTCATCTGCACCCAACGGCCTGTTAGCGGGATTCTTCCCCATGTCCCAAGACCATGCAAGTCGCCCCGTGCTTGCGTCAAAGGCGCGTATCACGCCCGAAGGCTCGCCGACGGTCTGATTGTCATAGACCCATCCTCCCAGAACTATACGCCCGTTCAGGACAAGCGGCGGCGACGAAATGAAATGAAACCCTGGCGGAACCGGCCCCATGTGATCGCGCAAATCGACCGTCCCCCGCTCACCGAACTGTTCGCAGGGCTTGCCCGTATCGGCATCAAGTTCGAACAGCCTTGGAAGATCCGATGCCGTCGAGATTATGCGGTGCGCGCATGGTCCCGCGGATGCCACGGACGAGGCGTCGTAATATGAAACCCCGCGGCAAGCTTGATAGACATTGTGCGACATGTCGCCGCCCGGATCATAACGCCATTTCAGCTGTCCCGTCGTTGCATCGAGCGCGATAACCTCGCGATGCGGCGTGCAGAAATAAAGGCTATTTTCAACCTTTATCGGGGTCGCTTCAAAGCTGAACTCCCTGCCTTTGGAATTCTCACCCGGCCTCGGCTTGTCGCCCGTCGAAAACGACCAAGCCTGTTGCAAGAGATTGACATTGTCAGGCGTGATTTTGTCGAGAGACGAATACCGGTCTCCCGCTGGCGTGCCTCCGTAGTAGGCCCAATCGCCTGCTGAACCAGCATCGCTGTGATCTCCATCCATGACCTTCCAGCGGGCGGGATCGCCGAAACTGATGGTCCTGGCTTCGCTGATCCGATAACCAGAGCCAAAGACGAAGATCAGGATCGCCAATGAAAAAACGAGATTGGTGACGAGGATCATTCTTGCCCTTGCCAAGCGCTCGATGCGACCGGCAATCCAAGGGGACCAGATCCATAAGCCAAGAACCGCCGGAGCGACCAGTCTCGGGATAAGCGCCCAGCCATCAAAAACGGATTCGGTCAGAGCCCATGCCAGCGTCCCGATCAGCAATAACGTGTAAAGCCATGGACCGAAGACGCTTCCCCTGGACAACAGCACCGCAATACACAAAAGGATGATACCAGCTATCAGATAATAGGAAGTGCCGCCGAGTATGAATAGCCATGCGCCAAGGCACGCAAGGGTGATGCCGATTAGCCCGACGAGACAGGCCGTAAACATGAAAAGAACGCGCATCAAGGCTCCTCTCGTTGGCGCGAAGCACGGTCAAGCGTTCGACCGATTAGAAGAAGTAAGCCATCTCACTTGTTCTCGGAGGCAAGCTCTCCTGGCTTGAATCTCCCTGGCTTGGCTTCTTGTGAGGGAATGGCATCCGACGACGTGGGAGCTGGGCGGGTTTCATCCTCCGACTCCGGCACCACGCCGGCATGATGGTCATCAGACGATGTTTTCGGGAGATCTTCGTCACGGGCCCTTAGCTCACGTTCCGCATCCAACCAATGGCGCAATTCCTGCCCATTCGGCTTTCCCTCCATTTCCCACCTGGCATAGGCAGCCTTTCTGATGTCCTCTTTTGTCATCGGAGAGCCCTTTCGCAGATACCGACATCCAACTGCGCCGGAGCCGCGGAGTTCCCGAATGGACCATGTCCTCAATGAATCCGGTCGGCGATCGATCATGGGAAATCCTTCTGTATTTATGCTGGCTCATGCGCAGGGGGTCGAGCTAGCCGTCACCGTTATCATTCCGCAGACAGAAACTCTTCGACCGTCACAATTTTGGCCTGTACCGAAAATCGCCTTTCAAACAGCGTAAGCGCTGCGTCGTGCGCATCGTCATCACCACTGCAGACGGCATCCCTCAGGATGATAACGCCATAACCGAGATCGATGGCGCCAAGTACCGCGGCCAGGACGCAGACGTCCGTCTCTCCCCCGCTTATGACCAGAGTGTCGACGCCTTGACGGGACAATATCTGATGGAGACGACCATCCACCCACGGCGAATAGGTGAATTTGTCAAATATGCGCGCCGGCGGTGTCAAGGCTCGAAAGACTGGAAGCACGTCCATCAACTCTTGAGGCAGCTTGCTGGCGGTCATCATGTCCCATTTCTCGTAATAGGTCCGCCATTTGCCTGGCATGATGTCCGGCTGTGTTGGTGGCATGAAGCGCGTGAAAATCGTCCGCTCGGGAAATCGCCCCACCACCTCCACAACCTGATCCAGCGTGCGGGCCATCCAGGGCACCTGCCAGGGTGTTGGTTCAAAGAACATGCATTGCATGTCGATGCACAAATGCAGCCAGGTTTTCATCCCGCCATCATCCAGCAAACAGGAATTCAGCCGCGATATTTGCCCTCGTTCATGTCACGCGGATCATAATTGAGATCCCAGTCCTTTTCGGGTTCTGCCGATCCTGGTGGGGTCTTGTTTACGGTTGCATCGCTGGAACCGGTAATGACCCTTGGCTTGGCACTCGCGACACCGTCACTCTGACTGCTATGCAACAGCTTTCGATACTGACCTTTGGCGTCCTGAGTGGGATCTCCCCTCTTTTTTCCGCCTGGATTATTGTTCGACTTGGCCATTACGAATACCTCGCTTGCTTGTCGGACCTCATGGACGCTGATTAATTTTCGGCCGAGCCCGGGCGGGCCGTTTTTGCATGCTGGTGCGCCAAGATGCTGGCCGGTGTTATGTTCGCCACCGCGGCTTGCAGCTTGTTCTTCCAGCCGCTCACGACATCCGCTTCACCGTCCATCATCGCATCGAAGCCGATCCGGGCGACTTCCGCGGGATTATCCTTCTTGGCGTGGCCAATTTCCGTGTCCATCAAGTCGGCCCGCTTAAAGAAATTCGTGTCCGTTGCCCCAGGCATCAGGCAACTGACCGACACGCCGGTACCCTTCAATTCTTCGCGCAGAGCGAAGGAGAAGCTATTGATAAAGGCCTTGGTTCCATTGTAGATCGCCTGGTAAGCGCCTGGCAGGAACCCGGCAATCGAGCCGGTCAGCAGAATGCGGCCATTGCCGCGGCTTCTCATCTGATTTCCGATGTGCTGGATCAGATACACGGTTCCGACGATATTGGTATCAATGACCTTTCTGACGCGGGTAAAGTCTTGATCGAGAAATTGCCGGCCCAACCCCTGTCCGGCATTTGCCATGAGCAAATCGACGGGCCGACCGGTCGCGGCGATGTTCGCCAAAAGCGTGTCGACCCCGGATGGTGTCGAAAGATCGGTCTGCACCGCTTGCACCTCGCCGCCAAACTTTCTGAGCTGCGCGGCCGCGGTTTCGACCTCGCTCTCGTCGGCCGCCACGATGAGATTGTAACCTTCCGCGGCGGCGCAGGCCGCCAGTTCATAACCGATGCCGCTAGAGGCGCCAGTGATGACAGCCAGTCCTTTTTCCAAAGCCCGTTTGGCCATAAGCCTGCTCCTTCTCAAGGTTTGAGCACGACTTTCACGCAACCGTCCTGTTTGTCGCGAAAAAGCTTGTAAAGGTCGGGCCCATCTTCCAGGGTCCCGCGGTGGGTAACGACGAAGGAAGGATCGATTTCGCCCTTTTCGATACGTTCCATCAACATGGGCAGGTAATGTTGCACCGGCGTCTGCGCCATCTTGAAGGTCAGGCCTCTATTGATCGCCGATCCCATTGGAATCTTGTCAAGATATCCGCCATAAACGCCGACGATCGATACGGTGCCGAAGTTGCGGCAACAATGGATGGCCTGGCGCAAGACGTGGGGCCGGTCCGTACCCATGAAGGTCGCCACCTTGATGCGATCCCATCTGGAATCCCAACTGGCGGAAGCCTCGGCCTCGGTTCCCACCGCGTCAATACATGCATCGGCACCACGTCCTCGGGTCATTTCCATGATGCGGTCATAGACATCTTCTTCCAGGAAATTGACCGTCTCAGCGCCGCCAGCTTCAGCCAGCAAAAGACGCGCTGGAACGGTATCGATGGCGATAACGCGTTCAGCACCTAGCAGGAAAGCCGATCGAATGGCCATTTGACCTACCGGGCCACATCCCCAGATCGCGATCGTATCGCCTTGCTGAATACTGCAGAATTCCGCCGCCATATAACCGGTCGGGAAGATATCGGAGAGAAACAGCACCTGTTCGTCATCCAGCCCATTTGGAACCTTGGCTGGCCCGACGTCGCCATGGGGAACGCGCAGATATTCGGCCTGACCGCCGCTGTAGCCGCCAAGGAGGTGAGAATAGCCGAACAGGCCGGCTGGCGAATTTCCCCAAAGCTTCGTTACCTTCGAACGATCGGGATTTGTCCGCTCGCAACCTGAGAAGAAACCGCGCTGGCAAAAGAAGCATTCGCCGCAGGCGATCGTGAAGGGAACGACCACGCGGTCTCCGACGGCTAACCTCGAGATCCCTTTGCCGACCTCAACGACCTCCCCCATGGTTTCATGGCCGATGATATCACCGCTTTCCATGGCGGGCATCACGCCATCATAGAGATGGAGGTCGGAACCGCAGATGGCGCACGCGGTTACCTTTATGATGATGTCGCGTTCATCGTCTAACCGAGGATCGGGAACACTCTCGCACCGTATGTCATGCTTGCCGTGCCAGGTCAGTGCTTTCATCGGTTCCTCCAACATCTCGATCCTGCGCCAAACAGTCGGCCTGCGGCGATGTTCCCAGGCAACTAAAATTTGGCGGCCGGAGTTCACGACCGGGCAACCGATGGGATACTGGCGCACCCTCGCCGGTATCGATTTGGGGAGATGTTCGACTGTTGCAAATTTCCGACATCCGCAAAGCCTGATTTGAAAAAGGAACTTTCGAGTCGGAAGGAGGTTTGGATGTGAAACGCTGGTTTCTAGCACAGGGAAAGTGCAGTCATGGCCGTCTTCGAAAAGGGAAAATTCGGTGCTCTGATTGCCTATATCATATTGGCGGTGCTTATCGGCTGCGTACTTGTCGCGGGAGCCCTTTTCTTTCATCGACATGAGCCACAACGGCCCGGTCAGCCCTCGCCCCATGCCCTGGATCAATCCCAATAGTATGAAGAAAAGCCGCTGACCGCACGATCGCGATTGGCGTCTCCCACCAGACGCGCCATGAATCCAATCCAGCCCAGCGGCCTTTGAATTCATGACGCGCCTCAGGAGGCGGCTCGCCAGCGGATTTGCGAGCCAGGAGGGACCGGCGTTGACTTCCCTCCGGCGGTCGAACCCTCATGAGCGGGATTTGTTCCTGAATGGAGATAAATATCGAACCGATACCGTGCGGATAAAATGCCGCGCAGATCACGCTCGGCTTCAGGCGCGAAAACCCAAGGCTTTTGGTCCGCCAGCAGCGCAAGATCTTCCAGACAGACTGTCTCGCCGCGGTTCCTGAATCAAGGGCGATCCTTCTTGAATTGCCCACCGTCTCAAAACGGAGATCTCGTTCAACGGGTGAATGACCGTGCTGGGATCGGCGGCCGCGCACTATTGCAATTGACTTCAGTTACACGTCCGAGGATGTTCAAAACGCCTCGGCCAGCATTCGCCGCATGCTCTGGACCAGTTTCGCCGGTGTCGTCACCATTGGTGCGAAGCAGCGCAGGCGGTACCGCCGGCTACTTACTGATAAATGCAGGTTTTGAGGCAACCTTCCGTAGCCCTGGAAGTTGGGAGGAAATGGAGGCCGAGGCGGTTCAAAACACTGTACAGTCAGGCAAGGAGTTTGTAGGTCGTCTTGGTCCTGACGTGGAAGCGATATCATGGTTCGCAGCTACAGCAAGATGTTTGCGGGCAAGCGGGTACTCATCGTTGAAGATGAGTATTTGCTGGCCGACGAAACGCGCCGCCAGCTCAAGAAGTTGGGAGCGACCGTCATTGGCCCCACCGGTCGTGTTGACGTTGCTCTGGAACTGATTGATGACGAGAAGATAGATGTTGCTATTCTCGATATATATCTCGACGGAGAACTGGTGTTCCCAGTTGCGGAGAGACTACAGGAGCTCAATGTCGCATTCATCTTTGCTACTGGATATGATCCTTCCATCGTGCCCGCGTCGTTCAAGGGATTTTTATTGAACGAAAAGCCGTTCGAATTGGAGAAGATCGCACAAGCGCTATTTGGTCCGCGCCCTAACGGCATGTAAAATAAAGTGTCGCATTCAGATCTTGCACCCCATTTGACGGCGGTGTGAACCGCCGCCGATGAACTGGGAGGGCTGGATGTCATTTCCCCTCCGTCAGGTCGAGGCAACATGTTCGACAGTGTGCCTCAAAGCAGACGAGTATCACGTCCCGCGCCATTGGGGCTTCATGGTTGTCCACGGCGTGCCGCCGCGCTCAATTTGATCTCTATGTCAAAAAAGCGGACATACAGTTCGAAAGGCTTTGTCCCCCCACTTCGTTCGACACATGGATCTTTGCTGGCTTGAAGGTAATCTTCTGACCGCACAGCTCGCTCGGCCGCGTTGATGCGCGACGACCGGCTTCGCATTCACTTTGAATTCACGCAGAGCGAACTATGATCGCATAACCTGAGCTAGGCTGGCCAATGAGCGATTCGACACCTGCGTATAGTAAAATGTTTTCCGGCAAACGGCTCTTGATCGTCGAGGACGACTATTTCCTTACAGAACGGACAAGCCGGAAGTTATGTTCATTGGGAGCTATTCTGATCGGCCCGATGACCGATGTCCCCCACGCTCTCGATTTGATCGAAAGCAATCAGGTGGATGCCGCGATTATCGACATTCGGCTTGATCCAGATCTTGCGTATGCGATGGCTGAAGCGCTTGAGGAAGTTGGGCTTCCCTACGTATTTGCCATAGCGGATAACCCGCCTCCGCAATTTCCCGGCTTCGTCCTACGCGAAAAAGTTGATGATATCGAGCATATCGCCATGGCGCTGTTCGGTGCGCGACGGCTGGATGTCTGAGAACCGGAATCTCAGTAAAGGTCCTCATCAAGCTGCTCCGCGAGCTGCTGACGAGCTCGGTTGATGCGACTTTTTACGGTGCCAATCGCACAACCGAACGTCGTGGCGGCATCTTCGTAGGAGCGGCCTTCGATCACCACATACTCCAGCACTATCCGATAGTGTTCCGGTAGGCGGTTGCACGCCCGCTGCAGTTCCTTTGCACGGACTGTCCATTCCTGCGACGCTGGTGCGACGCCAACGTCTGATATGCATTTTTTGTTACCCGGAGCCTCGCGTTTGGCGATGCGGAACTTTGTGCAGAATGTGTTGCGCATGATGGTGAATAGCCACGATTTCAACCGAGTATCGGGATCGAATTGGTCGATATTGGCCAGAGCTTTCGTCAGCGTCTCTTGAACCAAGTCATCGGCATCCGTCGAATTTCGGTGGAATGTTCTGGCGAAAGCGCGCAGGGCTGGAATGAGCTCCACGACTTCAGCCTGCAAACGATTGGAACGGGACAAGTGGATCACGGTATTCTCCTTTGCCGTATCGCTCATTCAACAGCTCTGGTCTGGATGCAGACCTGACATCTTGAGCGACGCCAGTTGCATGCTCTAGTTGATTTCAAATGAAGTTTACTTCGCGTGGTGACATTCGCCGCATTAGGGAAATGACCCAGAGCAAATTCTGAGGTCCACTCAACGCTTTCACACTTCGAAGGAACGGCTCCATGCCCAGCATGTTCCATGAAATAAGGAGAATCTTTCGGATGGCTGCGCATCCTATGCGGCCCGTCTAAAGACGGCACAGGAGACCTCGGCGATGTTCGGTATCCAAATCCGTCGGGATCCGCGAGGCGAAAGCAAACGCAGAGTTCATGCCACCAGACGCCTCCCCCTTACCTACCCTCCTGCGGGCAAATTCGAGGCGGCTTTTCAACCATGAAGCGATGGGTGCTGCACCGCAGGAGATATACCTCCGGTTCCGGATTTTGCAGCATTGTAAAACCCGCGCTGCGCAGCATCGCCTCCGTCGCCGCCTTGTTCGGTATGAACCAGTTTGTCGGATCCCCAGCATAGCGATTTTCGACGAAGAACAGCTTCGGGTAATCAGGACGACTGAAAATCTCTTTGTCCTCGAAGTCGTAATCGTCCTTCAGTTCCGGTGTATCGTCCACTCCGCGCTGCATGCATTGAAACAGCATCAGATCCTTGACGACATGCTCGCGAAGAAGGTCAAGCGCCAGGAGAGGATGACGCAGATGGTAAAGGACGCCCATGAAAATAACGAGATCAAACTTCTCGCCTAGCTGCGCGACCTCATAAACGGACATTTGCCGGAAGTCGATATCAACCTCCGCCTGCTTTGCCACGAACGCGGCCTGCCGCAAATAATGCGGATCCGTATCGATCGCCACCACAGGCTGACATGTATCTTGTGCGCGACGTTCTGGATAAGCAGGTGGTCGATCGCAGACAGGCTCGTATCGGAAAGGTCGACGGTATCGTGCTTACGACCGAAAACGACGACCGGCTCAAGATCAGCTTTGTCGAAATGGGCCATTTGACATTGCTGCGAAGGCTGAGCCAGCGCCTATATCGCTGGCTGCTTGCCTTTTCCCAACGGGTGCGGGCAGAGCGCGATCAATGCCCCTATCGGATTCCTTGGTCGAAGGTCACTGATGTGGGCATCGACATTGAAATTGATATCGACAACAGCGAAACGCCGCTAGAACAGAAGCAGGAATGGTTGAGACAACATATTCTCAGGCACATTCCGGGAGGGTTGTTATGACGGAGATACATCTGGAGCTCCTGCTTGGAATGAAGGTTCACGACTTAAATGGTCAACCGATCGCACGCTTGGAAGAGATCAAAGCGGAAGCTGCGGACGAAGATTTCTTTGTTGTTGAATATCACCTTGGAGCTCTTGGCTTTCTGGAAAGAGTATCGGCAACGACGATTGGCAACGTCATGTTACGGCTCTTCGGATTCGAACAGCGGTCGACTGGCTATATCGTTCCATGGGATAAGCTCGATGTAGGGAATTCTGGTCAACTTAAACTCCGATGTACCGTCGACGAACTCAGGACGAGCACACCGTAACGTATTTCGGCTAAAACGTGGTGCATTGGGAATCCTCCTTACTTGACCTCGCTGTCGAGCCAGACGGTCACCTGTTTGATTTCCTTCTACGGACGGATCACTCACACTTCTTATGATTGTCGGCAGTTTATCATATGACGATGAGGCGAGACCTTCCGGGTGCGAGATCGAAAGATCAAAAGCCACGTCTCACGAGCACGCGCGACATCGGTTAGATGCTCGGCGAGAATTCGGTAGGTGGTGCTGCTTCGATCCATTAGGACCTTATTGGCGGCCGCCGGGGCAGCCGCCGGCTGGATTGAATCGATCAGCTCTTGATGGCGATGCGTTTGACTTGCGACTGCGCCTTCTCACTCTTCGGCAAGGTCACGGTCAGCACGCCATTCTTGAAGCGGGCATCGACCTGCTCTTCGTTGACCTCGACGTCAAGCGGGATGCGGCGCTCGAAGCGGCCGTAATAGCGCTCGGAGAACTGGCGATCCTTGTCCTCGTTCTCGGAACGCTTTTCGCCCTTCAGCGTCAGCACACCATCGTTGAGCAGGACCTCGATGTCGTTTTCCTCAAGCCCGGGCACTTCGGCGGTCACCTTGATCTCCTTGGCAGTGTCGGAGATCTCGACGTTCGGCCAGCCGGCACTGAAGACGGAGCCGTTTCCGAAGGATGACAGGCCGGTGCCGAAGCCGCGGAAGACATTATCAAATAGACGGTTTACCTCGCGATGAAGCGACAGGAAGGGATCACGGTCGTCATCGCGCAGGATAGTCGGAATCTGATTGCCATTGTTGCGATTCCAGGGAATCAAATCGCGAACACTCATGTTTTTCTCCTTTCCGTTTGCTCACTTGGCAAAGTTCGCCTGGAGGCGCCGAGCCATGCTCGGCGCCTTTGTGCGAATTGCGCTTGTGTGGAAGCTTAAGCCGCCTGCTTTTCGGCCTCTATTTGCTTCGTCTCAGGCTTTGATAGAGCCATGTCGGTCGTAATCGCGATCTGGCGCGGCTTCATTTCTTCGGGAATTTCGCGCTTGAGATCGATCGTCAGCAGACCATTGACGAGACCGGCACCTACCACCTTGACGTGATCGGCAAGCTCGAACCGGCGCTGGAACGAGCGGCCGGCGATGCCGCGATGCAGATACTGCACATCTTCAGCATTTGCCTTCTGGCCCGAGACGACGAGCATGTTCTGCTCCTGGGTAATCGTCAATTCGTCCTGCGAGAAGCCCGCCACTGCCATGGCGATGCGATAGCTATCCTCGCCGGACTTGACGATGTCGTACGGGGGCCAGTTGTCGATCGTGTCGACGCGACTTGCCGCTTCGAGCGCATTCAACATTCGATCGAAGCCGATGCTCGACCGGAACAGGGGTGAGAAATCGAGGTTTGTCCTCATAGCCATATCCTCCTTATAAGCAACATGGATACAAGGAGACGCCAAGAGCATGACGTCTCCTGGACTTCGTTCGATTCCCATTGGGCAATCGAACAATATTAATATAATTCCGTGGCTTACAGTTTCAAGAGTAGCGCAACTCCCCGACAAAAAAATTGATTTTCGCGTGACCAGATTCGGGTAATGCGGCAGATGCCGAGCGGCAGAGTTATCGCCCTGGTTGACGTACTGGCTCCGATAGAGAGAATAGGCAAGGCGACGACACTGCCTTCTTCGCCGCCCGCCTATGCCGTTGTCAGCACCCTGATATCGCCTCGACGATCAATGACGTCGACCACGACCTGGCGATCGGATCGGCGGATGGTGACGTCGGCCGACCCATTGCCGATCTGCAGGCGTCGCAGCGACACCTCATCGAGGAAAGGGGGCAGCTGCGGCTCGTTGAAGCTGACGTGCTGCGCGTTCGGATCAAAATCAAGGCCTAGGCACGATTGCAGCAGGAAGAGCGGCGCGGCAGCCGCCCATGCCTGCGGAGAACAGGCGACTGGATAGAAGGTCGGTCCCTGCGCCTGCTGGCGCGGCAGCCCGCAGAAGAGTTCAGGAAGCCGGCGCAGGTCGATATAGGTCGAGGCCGTAAACAGGCCTTCGAAAATCCGCGCTGCTTCAGCGCGATAGCCGTAGCGGGCAAGGCCGGCGGCAATCAGGGCATTGTCATGCGGCCAGATCGAGCCGTTGTGATAGCTCATGGGATTGTAACGCGCCTCGGTCGAGGCGATGGTGCGGATACCCCAGCCGCAGAAGGACGAAGCACCCATCAGCGTTCGGGCAACGACGCGTGCCCTTCCGGGATAGGCTATGCCGGTGAAGAGGGCATATCCAGCATTGGACGATCGAACCCTGCAAGGGCGCTTATTTCCGTCCAAAGCAAGTACATAAGTGCCGAGTTCCTCGTCGAAAAAGCTCGTGTCGAAAGCCCGGCGCAAGGCCTCCGCCCTCGCCAGGAATTTCGCGGCTCGTTCCGCCTTGCCGAGCCTGCGAAAGATCTCGGCGGCCCCCTGCCAGGCGCCGTAGAGATAGGCCTGCACCTCGACAATCGCGATCGGTCCCTTCGCAAGCGTGCCGTCGATGTGAAAGATGGAATCGTGGCTGTCTTTCCAAGCCTGATTGATTAGGCCCTCTTCTGTCCGTCGTCCATATTCGACGAAACCGTCGCCGTCTCGATCGCCATGTTCGTCGATCCAGGCAAGAGCCGCCTCGATGGCAGGGAGCAGCGACTGGATCGTGGCAAAATCTGCCGTACGTTTGAGGTATTCGCCAGCCAGCAGCACGAAGAGGAGCGTGGAGTCGATACTGCCATAATAGCGGCGGAAAGGCACTTCACCGAGTTCGGCCATCTCTCCATAGCGGACCTCGTGCAAAATCTTGCCTGGTTCCGCGTCCGCGATAGGGTCGATCTCCGCCGCCTGGTTGGCCGCCAGGTGGCCGAGCACCCCGCGGGCGATCTGCGGATCGAGCCAGAGCGTTTCCAGCGCGGTGATCAGGGCGTCGCGGCCGAAGACGGTGCTGAACCAGGGAATGCCGGCATAGGGATAAGGTCCTTCCGGCTTGTCGGTCATCAGCATGTAGAGGTCGGAGACGCTGCGGCGAACCACCTCGTTGAAGATCTCGTTGGACGTAACGATCGATGCCGCGCGTGAGGAAGACGAACGCAAGGCTCGGCGCGCATCCCTTAGAGCAAGGAAAAAGGAACGGTGGCTCGGTCGCCGGTCAGCGACCCGATCGCAACCTATCTCGACGAAAAACGATCGCGCCTCATGCGGCTCAAGATGGAGATCATAAATAACCTGATCGCTGCAAATTTGATCCGGCCTTGGATCAAAGCAAATGCGGGTCGACCGCTTTCGCTCATCAAGCCCGATATAAGAAAGCAAGATCGAATCCTGCTCCACCACGGGGGTAAGATGGCGGCCTTTACGCACTCTCACAGTTCCGCGAACCTCGAACAGGTCGGCGAAATCGGCCGCAAATACGATTTCGACACGAACATGCTGCCGCCGATCGTCATAATTCCGGATGGCCAGCCGCTGGTAGCAACCGCCATTCCACAAGAAGCGGGATCTGCGAAGATGAATGAGATCATGGCCGAGCGTGAGCTTACCTTTTTCGTCGAAAAGATCGGGGTTGGTGAGATCGCAGGTGAGCGTCGCGTTATCCTCACGCAGCGTCGACGACAACAGCATTGGCCGCTTGCCGTTGATCGTCAGATAGAAATGCGAGAGATAACGCGTATCACGATGGAAAAGGCCCTCCGGGCTACCAGGCCCGGAAAGCGCATCGCCATTGTGGTCGAAGACGGCGAAGGTATCGCCGTGCTTCAAGGTGCGCGGTCGCCGCTCCTGCAGGGATGCGGTTGCCGGTATGAAGAATTGCGCCACCGGGGCGGCCGGCTCTGCCGACGCGACGGATGGCTTGCTGTCCACAGAAGCGGTCGACATGCTGCCATGTCTCCTACGCCACGACCTGGAGATCCAGATCCTGGCCATTGGCTCGGCGCAGTGACGCCGCCTTCGTGCGAACGCCGGGCAGGTTACGATAGATAGCGAGATAGTCTCGCGCCATCCGTTCCGCGCTGAAACGCCGTTCGAAAGTCGCGCGTACCTTGTGGCGATCCATGCGCAGCGCCCATTCGACATTCTCGGCCGCCTCCGTAACACTATCGACGACGATGCCTGAAACACCGTTGTCAATCACTTCCGGAACCGAACCGCATCCGAACGCGACTACCGGGGTGCCGCATGCCATTGCCTCGATCATCACCAGCCCGAACGGTTCGGGCCAGTCGATCGGGAAAAGCAACGCGCCGGCATTACCAAGGAAATCGGCCTTCTGGTGCTCGTTGATTTCGCCGATGAACTCGACGTTCGGATGGCTCTTGACCATCGGCGCGATCACCGTGTCCCAATAGGCCTTGTCCGCATTGTCGATCTTGGCGGCGATCTTCAGCGGCATACCAACCTTGGTTGCGATGCGGATCGCGCGATCCGGACGTTTCTCGGGGGAGATTCGTCCCAGGAAGGCAAGATAGTTGCCTTTGGGCTTTGCCGTGAAGGAAAGAAGATTGGTCGGAAGACCGTGATACACAGTTCCGGACCAGTTGACCGGTGGCATCGGGCGACGCTGATCATTGGAGATCGATACAAGCGGGATATCAGGAAAAGCCTTGTAGAAAGGCTTGAGATCCGGCAGGTCGAGACGTCCATGTAGCGTCGTGACTGTACGATCCGAAAAATCCCGGATCAGCGGGAAATGCAAGAGATCAATATGGAAATGTAGGACATCGAATTCATGCGCCCGCCGGCGGATCTCCTCCAGCAGGACGACTTGATGCGGAAGATGATCCTTGACGGCCGGATTGAGCCTGAGCGCGACCTCCGAGCACGCCACCAAGGTTGCATCGGTAACGGAGTCACCGCTAGCAAACAGCGTGACGTCGTGACCCTGAGCGACAAGTTCTTCGGTAAGATAGGAAACGATGCGCTCGGTTCCCCCATAAAGCTTCGGCGGAACGCTTTCGGCAAGCGGCGCAATCTGGGCGATCTTCATCGGCAAAACCTCCTCATAAGAGCAAAGAATGGACGGCAAAAATCGGGTAGCGTCCTAAAAAGGCACGCGTTTACAAGGCGATGTCTAGGCTTCTGATATCTGGCGGCGGCGACCTCCCTTTCTAAGGCTGCTAGAAACAAAACGGCCGGTAAAACGGCGCAGCCGCGATCTCTGGCGACGAAGTTTATCGGCCTCCGCAGGCCGCGACGAGATCATGTCTTGGCCGTCATCCAAGGACTTTAAAGCGGCGATGATGTCGTCATAGGAGACGACATGGTCCGCGCCTGGAAAGCGCCGAAAGCCGGGCATCGATTCGATTGCGAATATATCCGAGGCCCAGGATGCAAGAATGGCGCGCTTGTGATCCTTCGTGATATGCTCCGCCGACAGAACATCGCGCGGATGGGCAAAATGTCGGGCAGGATACAACAAATGCGCCGAGGTGACCGCAGCGGTGGATGGGTCGCTCATTGTGATACTGTCGGTTTCCTTTCTCATATCTGGCTCCATCGATGTCTGATCGCTGAGTTCTGGCCACGTTAGGAAGCTTCAGCTTGGTCCGTTACCCTCCATGGCGCCCCCTCAGCAAATGAATTGCCTTCGAGCTCGGAGAGTGCCGCCGCGCGCAAGGCTGACGGTTCGTGCAGGGCTCTGCTATAATATCTTGCGACCGTCGTCATGATCTGCGCAACGGCAGTAGGATCACGTGAGACCCCTTTTCCACGCGCTATCGATTTGACAACGTCCATGCAGATCCGCAGATCTTCCCGCGAAAGAGAAAGATGGCTGTTCATCCTTCCGCCACCTCCGGAAAGGTGCCGCGCGCACCCTGCACCAGTATTTTCAGCTGCCGCGGATTTCGTACTCCCTGGCGGTATAGTTCTATTACTATAGCAGCGATCCGCTCGCCCTCTTCCGATTTGCGCGGAATATCCGCCGCTGCCCGGATCTCATCAAAAACGCGCTGACAAAGGTCCAGGTCGCGCGAATCGAGCGGCGCATCTGATCTCTTGATGATCGTCTGAACCATTCGTGATCTCCATTGCGGAGCCCGCTCCACCAGAAGGTGGAGCGGGCTTGACCGTTAGAAGTCCATTCCAGCTCCAGCAGGCAATGCGGGAGGTGCCTCCTTCTTCGGCTTTTCGGCAATCATGGCTTCCGTCGTCACCAGCAAGCCCGCGACCGAAGCTGCATCCTGAAGTGCGGTGCGCACGACCTTGGCTGGATCGATGACGCCTTGAGCATAGAGATCGCCGTATTCATTCGTCTGGGCATTCCAGCCATAGGAGAAGTCGGTCTTCTCGCGCAGCTTGCCGACGATGATCGAACCTTCCGCGCCGGCATTCTCTGCTATTTGGCGAACCGGCGCCTCGATTGCCCGGCGAACAATATCGACGCCGACGCGCTGGTCGTCGTTTTCCGTCTTGAGACTGTCAAGCGCCTTGACGGCTCTCAGCAGAGCAACGCCGCCGCCCGGCAGGATGCCTTCCTCGACCGCGGCTCGGGTCGCATGCAGCGCGTCATCGACACGGTCCTTCTTTTCCTTCACTTCGACTTCGGTCGAACCGCCAACGCGGATAACGGCAACGCCGCCAGCGAGCTTGGCAAGGCGTTCCTGCAGCTTTTCGCGGTCGTAATCAGAGGTGGTTTCTTCGATCTGGGCCTTGATCTGGGCAACGCGGCCTTCGATGTCGGACTTGGCGCCAGCGCCGTCGACGATCGTGGTGTTTTCCTTCTCAATCGCCACCTTCTTCGCCCGGCCGAGCATGTCGAGGGTAACGTTCTCGAGCTTGATGCCGAGGTCTTCAGAGATGACAGTGCCGCCCGTCAGGATGGCGATGTCTTCCAGCATGGCCTTGCGGCGATCGCCGAAGCCCGGAGCCTTGACGGCAGCGATCTTCAGGCCGCCACGCAGCTTGTTGACGACGAGGGTCGCAAGCGCTTCGCCTTCGACGTCCTCAGCGATGATGAGGAGCGGCTTGCCGGTCTGAACGACGGCCTCCAGGATTGGAAGTAGCGATTGCAGGTTCGAGAGCTTCTTTTCATGGATGAGGATATAGGGATCCTCGAACTCCACCCGCATCTTGTCGGTATTGGTGACGAAATAGGGGCTGAGATAGCCGCGGTCGAACTGCATGCCTTCAACGACTTCGAGTTCGGTTTCGGCGGTCTTGGCTTCTTCAACCGTGATGACGCCTTCGTTGCCGACCTTCTGCATGGCTTCGGCGAGATAACGGCCGATCTCGGCATCGCCGTTAGCCGAAATGGTGCCGACCTGGGCGATCTCCGCATTATTGGAGATCTTGCGGGCGTTGGTCTTCAGTTCCGCCACGACAGCGTCGACGCCGAGGTCTATGCCGCGCTTCAGATCCATCGGGTTCATGCCGGACGCGACCGCCTTGGCGCCTTCCTTGACAATCGCTTGAGCGAGAACCGTCGCTGTCGTGGTGCCATCGCCGGCAAGATCGTTGGTCTTGGAGGCGACTTCGCGCAGCATCTGGGCGCCCATGTTCTCGAACTTGTCTTCCAGTTCGATTTCCTTGGCGACGGTAACACCGTCCTTGGTGATGCGCGGAGCGCCGAAGGACTTGTCGATGACGACGTTACGACCCTTCGGGCCGAGCGTGACCTTCACCGCATTGGCGAGCACATCGACCCCTCGCAGCATGCGTTCACGGGCATCGGTGTGAAACTTGACTTCTTTCGCAGCCATTTCTTTAACTCCTCAATAGGCAGCTATCAGACTGATGGTTCGTGGCGTGGAGGCTCAGGCAGCCTGTTTCCGCTCGGCCTGGGCTTCAATAATGCCCATGACATCGCTTTCCTTCATGATGAGCAGGTCTTCGCCGTTGATCTTGATCTCAGTGCCGGACCATTTTCCGAACAAGATGCGATCGCCGGCCTTGACGTCGAGGGCCTGGATCTGGCCGGCGTCGTTGCGCGCGCCCGGCCCGACGGCGATAACCTCGCCTTCCTGCGGCTTTTCCTTGGCGGTGTCGGGAATGATGATGCCGCCCTTGGTCTTTTCCTCGGAATCGACGCGGCGGACAAGAATGCGATCATGAAGCGGTCGGAACGACATGTTTTCCTCCGTTGAGCAAAAAAGATGACGTTGATCCCCTCACCGGACCGGATGACCAGTCCGGGCGGGTGCAAAACCTCGTTCGAGCCTTTTGCGCAAAATGATCTGGTTTTGGGATTTTTCGATTTCAAGAGGGATGGACAAAAAAATTAGCACTCACCTCAGGCGGCTGCTAACATGCTGGAATGAAAAAGAAAATGGCACTCTGCGTTGAAAACCCATTGATGGCCGCAAAAATTTGCGCCACCATCCGACTGTCACGAAACGGAGATGAAGCATGCGATTTTCGTCGGAACTGGAAGGTCAACTAAACGGCTATGGGCTGACCACCGCGCATATCCTCTATCACATTCCCGATTTCGAATCCGTCCTGCAGACCTACGTCTGGCAGGATTACGACCTGGCGCCCGATTTTCCCGAAATGCATAGGTTTCTCGATTTCTGGCAAACCAATCTCGACGGGCCGCTGCATTCCGTCCGCTACAGCCATCGGCGCCTGATCGGTCCAAACGAATGGCGTCGTGTCGAAGGCGAGTTCAAGCTCCATTAGGACCCGAACCGAAACTTTCCTTCCCCAGTCTTCGATAATCAAGGCTTGATGAGCTCGGTCGTTCTCCCTTGCCAACCCTCGACAGGCCGGGGAGGCTAAGGCTCAGCTCCTGCCGGGCGGAGAAGATTATCGGCTGGAAGGATTTGAATCCTTGCTGGTCTTTTAGGTTCATCAGGAACGGGGGCGCGTCATCCTCGTAACGCCCTCGTGATTATTTATTGCATGCGAAGAATGTCAGCATCGACGGGCCGATATCTCCATCAGTCCTGCTCACGGCTTTCGCCAATAACTTTGTCGATCAGACCTTCATTGCGTGGGAAGGCCGAGTAAGCGGAGAAGCATTCCAGTCACGCGTACCATTTGGTCCGCTTTTCCTGTTTTTGACGGCGGCTAGCCCGCCATCATGCGCGCCTCATCGTCTATCCTCCTCGTGCTGCTCCGCGCCTTCGATCGATGAAAGCCAGGGTTCCCGCCGTTTGGTCCAAACCTCATAGCTGGGTCTGAGATGCGTGGGTGCCGCGCTCAGGACTCCAAGCTTGATCTCGACCTCGCTATCGCCAACGGCAAACACGCGCGAACCGCAACGCGGGCAAAACTCGCGTCCAGCAAACTCGCTCGTCGCGCCTTCATAGTGAAATTCACTTGCGGGCCATAGGCCGAAATAAGTGAAGGCGGATCCGCTTTCCTGCCGGCAATCCGTGCAATGACAAATGCCGATACGTAGCGGTTTTCCGCGCACCGTTAGACGCACTTGCCCGCAACGGCATGATCCGGTTAATTCCTTCATGGGATTGTCCGCGTCATCGCTTACATTCGTGATTGGGCCTTCCCCGCGACTGACCTGTTCGGTCCGCCAGCGTCCATCGGACAGCTGGTAGCTGATTTCGGTATCTTCGCCGCCCTGCTGTTGGCGGGCCGCCGCAGATTTGGCGGCGGCAAGCGCACTCCCGTGATCGGGAAACGTCTCCGACCAAACATCACCGACGCGATAGGCAAAGCCCTCGTCATGGATGCCAACGTGATATGTTAACGGCATTAGTTCCTCCGGCTCGGCCGAGCACTCGTGGAATTTGGAAACGGTGCGACAAGGGTCGATCCCTTACAGGAGGAACACCCATGCATACACTCATGCATTATCTCACGGCCTCCCATCAAAGTTCGGAGACCAGGAAAAGTTTCCAAACAGCAACAGATATTTAGGTTTGCAAGAAACAAAACGGAGCCGACCGGCCTGGATTCCAGACCAAAATTCCGGTGAATGGCAGTTTTACATACCGCGAGAGCTAATGGGATGGGCAACCCGTATTGTTCGCGGCATAGCACAAGAAATCATATGAGCTACAAAACGACAACCAAGTGCCAATATTCGTTTCATCGGCGGCCGGGGCAGTGAGATAACTAAAGCCGCATACCGCCGGAATAACCTAATATCGACGGTACCTTCGACTGGACGGGATCGAGATTTCCGTCGCTTGTCCGAGCTTCCACGCTCTTAAAGACCCGCGACGTGCATTTTCATTTCACTCACGCTTGTTTCAGGCGGGCCTCAAAAGCGAGAGACTGCGGGCTTCAAGTTTCAAGAATTTCTTGTCGACCCCGCCCCGATCCTGCCCATCAGGATCGGATGTCGATAGTTCCAGCGCCCAGCGTTTGTCATCCGGCAAGGTAAAGTCGACATCTCCATCACGAGGGTTGAAAAGGACTAGAATATCATCCCAGCCCTCTTCGAAGGGTTGCTCACGCGACAGGCGCAGGCCGATCGCCGTGTTTGCTTCATCGTCCCATTGCTCGTCCGTCTGCTCTCCGCCGGTCGGATTGAGCCAGGTGACAATCAGACCATCGCGCCAATTTTCTCGTCTGAGGATGGAATGTGCCTGACGCAAGGCGATCAGCCGTTTGACGAAGGTATAAAGCGCCTCGGCGCTGCCATATCGATCGTCCCAATGCAGCCAGCTGAGTTCGTTGTCCTGACAGTAGCCATTGTTGTTGCCCATCTGGCTGCGGCCGGCCTCATCACCCGCCAGCAGCATCGGCGTACCATGCGACAGAAAGAGGGTCGCGAGAAAATTGCGTTTCTGGCGCTCTCGAACGGTATTGATGGCTTCATCATCCGTCGGACCTTCAGCGCCGTAATTGTAGCTGCGGTTGTCGTTGTGGCCGTCATTGTTGTCTTCGCCATTGGCCTCATTATGCTTCTCGTTATAGGAGACGAGATCATTAAGCGTGAAGCCATCGTGGGCGGCGATGAAATTGACAGTGGCCCACGGGCGGCGGCCACGAAGATCATAAACGTCGCCCGACCCTAAGATGCGGGCGGCAAAATCCCTTGTCATGCCAGGTGTGCCCTTCCAGTAATCCCGGACCGTATCGCGATATTTGTCATTCCACTCCGCCCAGCCCGGCGGAAATCCCCCCACCTGATAACCGCCGGGGCCAATGTCCCACGGCTCGCCGACAAGTTTGACTTTGGCAAGCACCGGATCCTGGCCGACCGCGTCGAAGAAGCCGCTGCGCTGATCGAAACCCTGGGGTTCGCGGCCAAGAATGGTGCCGAGATCGAAACGAAAGCCATCGACATGCATTTCTTCGACCCAATAGCGCAGCGAGTCCGTCACCATTTGCAGCACGCGCGGATGCGACGTGTTGATCGTGTTGCCGGTGCCGGTGTCGTTGATGTAGTAGCGGGGCTGGTCCGGCAGGGTGCGGTAATAGGAGAAATTGTCGATACCCTTGAAGGAAAGGGTCGGACCGAGTTCATTGCCCTCCGCGGTATGATTATAGACGACATCGAGGATGACCTCGATACCCGCATCGTGGAAGGCACGCACCATGTCGCGAAAGCCTGAAAGGCCCTTAGGCCCGTAATAACGAGTTGCCGGCGCGAAGAAGGCAAGGCTGTTGTAGCCCCAATAGTTGTGCAAGCCCTTGTCGAGCAAGTGACTGTCATCGGGAAAGAAATGGATGGGAAGGAGTTCGATGGAGGTGACGCCGAGGCTCTTGATGTAATCGACGACCGCCCCGTGCCCCAGACCGTCAAAGGTGCCACGCAACGGCTCCGGAATTGCCGGATTCAGCATCGTCATTCCCTTGACGTGCGCCTCATAGAAAATGGTCTCAGGCCACGCGACCGACGGCTTCTTATCCGATGTTTCATTCTTGAGGTCGACCACACGGCATTTGGGCACCTGTCCGGCGCTATCGGTCTCGTCGAAGGAAAGATCCTTTTGCTCGTCGTCCAGACGATAGGCGAACTGGGCTTGCGACCATTCGATGTTGCCCACAAGCTCGCGGGCATAGGGGTCGACGAGCAATTTGTGCGCATTGAAACGATGCCCTTTTTCGGGATCGAACGGGCCGTGCACGCGGTAGCCATACAAGGCACCTGGCTTCAGTCCAGGCACATAGCCATGCCAGATTTCATGGGTATATTCCGGCAGAGCGATCCGCTCGACCTCCTTTCCGCTTTCGTCGAAAAGGCAGAGTTCCACCTTTTCCGCATAGGCGCTGAAAAGTGCGAAATTGACACCCTCTCCGTCATAATTCGCTCCCAGGCGCGTGTAATCTCCAGGCTCGATCGCATGCCTCTTGCCGCCTTCCGTCATGAAATCCTCGTGATCGTTGCTGCGCAGCAGAAACACCCTGTGAAGCGCTTTGTTCCGGCTTTGAGGTCGGACTACGCATGCATCGGCGCCAGGATCGTCACCGGTTCCCCACGAGAAAGGATAGGGAATGATCGGTAAACAGCTGTGCTGCCAGAAGATCGCCAGCTGACGAAGGCTTATCCGTCAAGAGATCGTATAGCGGCGCCTTGAGCTCTCGCGGCATCATCACAGCGGTGTCTTTCCAGAAATCCGATGAAGGCATATCGACCAGACGCGGCACGATCGTAACCGCTGTTTCCCGCTCGTGAACGCGAGCGAAAGCCACGAGATTGGACGCTCGTGCGCCGCTGGTTTCCAAAGGCACATATTCGCCCTCGAGGAAAAGAAAGGGGTGCTGATTGCGATAGCGCAGCACCGTGCGGATGACATGCCGTTTCAAGAAAGCGGGATCCATCGCGAGGGGACCGGCCGCTTCCGTGTCAGTCCACGGATGGTCGACCGGTCGTCGATTGTCCGGATCGACAAGGCTGAAATCGAGACGCTCGCTACCCTGATAGATGTCGGGAACACCGGGAGCCGTGAGCTTGATCAGCAACTGCGACAGGCTGTTGCGGAAACCAAGCTCCATGAAAGGACGCAGCGTCCGGTCGAAATCACAGATGAACTCCCGATTATCCTCCGAAAACAAGGCGGCGGCATAGGCCTCGACCGCATGCTCATAGGAAGGGTTTTCATCCATCCAATCCGTCCGGAGCTTGGCTTCTCGGATCGCCTTCAACACATAGGCGCAAAACCGTTCCTTCAGTGCGCTCCGATCGGCTCCTTCGATGTCCTGCGGCCAGATGCCGGCAAGCGCCTGGTAAAGCATCCATTCGATATTGGGCTCGGGCGCGGGTCCATCGGCAAGGCTGGAGCGAAAAGGAGAATTCATGTTGCGCCATCGCTCGACGCCTGCAATCCAGGCATCAGGATCCTGCGTAAGGCCGTATAGGCGGGCGCGAGCGTCTTCTCCCCGCTTGGTATCATGCGTCGAGGTCGTGGAAAGGCCGCAGCGTTGCCGCTGAAACCGGTCGTTCATGAATTGATGAAAGGCCGCCACCGAGCCCGGTGGCGCGTGTGGCTCGCCTCCGACCTCGTTCAATGCGATGAGGCGGTTATAACGATAAAACAGGGTGTCTTCGACCGCCTTTGCCATGATCGGACCGCTGAGCTGCTGGAATCTGGCTCGAAACTCCAGAGCTTCGGCTGCAGAAACCTCCTCTTTCAAAAGACGGGCGAGCGCATCGAGGGCATCAACGGTCGACAATCGGCTTCTTGCCTTCCCATAGGCAATCTCGACGACCGTCACATCATCGGACGATGCAGCTCCCTGATAGGCATAGGTACGGTAAACCGGGAAGGCGACCAGCAGCTCGCGAAGCGCCGACGCTATTTCCTCCTCGTCGAAATCCGCAAAAATCGAGCATGCCAGCCTCGTCAGACGCCTCGTCTCACCGGCGAAATTGCGCTCGACCATCAGCAGCTTCGCCTTGCGCAAACCTGTGGCAAAGTCGGCATCTTCCTCGCTGACGGACCTGTAGGCTTCGTCCAGCTTGCGCAACCCCTCCTCGTTCACGAAGAGATCGGCCATGGCGGCGATGAATTCGTAGCCGGTCGTCCCCGCCACCGGCCAATCCGCCGGCAGCTTCTCACCACGGGCAAGGATTTTCTCGACTACGATGAACGTGTCCGGACCAACGGCTTGCCGCAGATGCTCGAGATAGCCCTTCGGATCGGCCAGTCCATCGATATGGTCGACGCGTAATCCTTGGACCTGTCCGGAACGAACCAATTCGATGATCAGCCGATGCGTGTCGTCGAAGACCCGTGGGTCCTCCACCCGCATCCCGACCAGGCCTGCCACCTCGAAGAAGCGCCTGTAGCTGAGGTTTTCGGCGGCATCTTTCCAATAGAGCAATTGCCAATGCTGTTCCGCGAGAAGTTTTCTCATGGCGGCCGCATCCCTCGAAAATGCGAGCAACCGCTCCGCATCCGTTCCTATGTCCGCTGCCAGCCGGTCGGCACTTGCGATCGAAAGCGGCAGCAGATCGTCGAAGTAGGCCAGATAGATGCAACCATCCGCGGGCTCGTAGCGAAGACGAAAGTCCGCCGCGGCCAGGCTTTCCTCCAACGGGCGTCCCAGAAGCGGCAAGGTGAGCTTGCGTTGCCAGTCGATATCGAAATGGCCGGCATAGGCACTGCCCGATCCACGCTGCAACACGTCCCGCCACCACGCGTTTTCCGCGGAAGCGGCCATATGGTTGGGCACGATGTCGAGGATCAGGCCCAGCTTCGCCTGTTGCAAGACCGCACAGAAAGCATCGAACCCAGCGCGACCGCCAAGCACCGGGTCGATCTCGTTCGCATCCGTGACATCATAGCCATGCGTCGATCCCTTCTTGGCCGCAAAGATCGGCGAGGCATAGACGTGGCTAATGCCGAGACGCTTCAGATAGGGAACCAGCTCCGTTGCCCTTTCAAAGGTGACATTTCCGCGAAACTGCAGGCGGTAGGTAGAGGTTGAGACGGTCATGGCTTCCTCGCTGCGTCGGGGGCTCTTAAGAACGGAACTGAAAGAGATCTGTTCCCACCCCAGGAACCGTTCCCGTCAAGATGCGTTGGATGCAGGAAAATTTCAGCGTCATTGACGGATAGGGTGTCATGCAGCACGGCTTCGCATTTGGACCACAAATCAATGAGAATGCGGTCTTGTTCCGCTTGTGGGCGCCCTTGGCGGAGAGCGCGCTCGTCCGCATCGAGCAGCGCGGAGAATGGGCCATGCGGCGGAGCCAGGACGGCTGGCATGTCGTCGAAGTCAACGACGCGCAGATCGGCGATCGCTATAAGTTCGTGCTGGCCGATGGGTTTGCCGTGCCGGATCCTGCCTCGCGCTTTCAGCCCGAAGACGTTCACGGCCCGAGCGAGCTGATCGATCCAACGTTCACGTGGAAAACGCAGGGATGGAAGGGACGCCGCTGGGAGGAGATCGTCATCTACGAACTGCATGTCGGCGCCTTCACGGAAGCTGGCACATTTCTGGCGGCCATCGAAAAGCTCGACCATTTGCAGCGCCTCGGCATAACGGCCATTCAAATCATGCCGCTTTCGGATTTTCGCGGTCGGTATGGATGGGGTTACGACGGTGTTTTGCCCTATGCACCGGATGGCAGCTACGGCCGCCCCGAACATCTCAAAATGCTCGTCGATGCAGCCCACGAGCGCGGCATCTGCGTCTTTCTCGATGTGGTCTATAATCATTTCGGGCCGGACGGAAACTATCTGCCCCGCTACGCGCCGATCTTCGGCGACCGGCACGAAAGCGTCTGGGGCAAGGGCCTGAACTACGATGGCGACAGCAGCCGCTTCGTCCGCGATTTCGTCATAGAAAACGCTGTCTATTGGCTGAGCGAGTTTCGGATGGATGGTTTGCGGCTCGATGCCGTTCACGCGATGAAGGACGATAGCGATCCGCATATCCTTCTCGAACTTGCCGGTCGCGTCAGAAGCGCCTTCCCTGAACGCCATGTGCACCTGATCGTCGAAAACGAGGATAATGAAGCGGCTCTCCTCGCGCGCGATGACGACGGCAAGCCGCGCCACTTTACCGCACAGTGGAATGATGACATCCACCACGCTCTCCACGTGGCGGCCACAGGCGAGACCTTCGGCTACTACGAAGATTATGCCGATTGGACACCGCGCCTGAGCCGCGCGCTTGCCGAGGGCTTCGCGTTTCAGGGGGAGCACATGGAATATCGAGGGCGGCCAAGGGGATCGCCAAGCGTTGGCTTGCCGCCATCGGCCTTTATCTCCTTCATCCAAAACCATGACCAGATCGGCAATCGGGCGCGCGGCGATCGTATGATTTCTTCCCACCCCATCGAGGCGATAAAGGCTATCGCAGCCATCTATCTTCTCTCGCCCCAGATCCCCATGCTGTTCATGGGTGAGGAATGGGGCGCTACCGATCCCTTTCCCTTCTTTTGCGATTTCGATGAGGAGCTCAACGCCAAGATAAGGCTTGGCCGCAAGGAGGAACTGAAGCGCCTGCCCGGCTTCGAAGCGGAGGGTGCATGCGACCCGACGGCCGAAGCCACCTTCCTCCGCGCAAAATTGCGCTGGGATAAAATGGATGAGAACCCGGCAACGGGACGCTATTACCGGCAGTTGCTAGAGCTCAGACATCAAATGGTCGTGCCGCTCCTCGTCGAAGCGCATAGTTGCTTGGCGACCTACGATCCAGACGCCTCGCCAATCCGAGTGCGCTGGAAACTCGGGTCTACAAATCTTCATTTGGCAGCCAATTTGTCGAACACGCCTGTTATTTTGAAAAGTCCGATCGAGGGACAAGCATTTTTTTCGTCGAACGGCATGACAGACAACTCGATCGGACCATGGGGAATTGTCTGGAGCCTGTCGTGAGCTATTTCGCAAATCTGAGGGACGAGCTTCTACTGCCCTTCAGGCAACCCGATCCCCTCAGAGGCCAAGCCTACTTAACCTTATAGGCGCCGCGCCTTTTCCAAGGCATCGATGATTGCTTTGTCGGTGAATGGCTTGTCGATTATTCCAACCGCGCCTTCAAGGCCATAACCAACCCGCTCCGGGCTGCCGGTCACAAAGATCACTTTTATCCTGAACCGATCCGTCAATCGGCGAGCAAGCCCCGCTCCGCTATGGCCATCGGCCAAGCCGAGATCCACGAAAGCCACCTCTGCCTTTGACGCGTAGGCCAGGGCCTGTTCCGCGGTCATGAAGGAGCCCACGACTTCGTGGCCAGCTTCGATAGCGATGCGCTCCAATTCCAGTGCCACCAAGGGCTCGTCTTCGACGATCATGATTTTCATTAGCAACCTCCTCATGCAACAAAAGATGGATCAAATTGGAAGAAAGACGATGTTCGCTACCGGACCGTTCCGCGCAACCACGACGGCATCGACTACTTCCCACGACGCGGAACTTCAGGATTGCTCACCTCCCGTCATCGCTTCTCCATCCTCAAAGAGAAACATCGCTGTCGAAAGAGGGGCAAGATCGACGAGAAGAGACTGGCGGCGCCCATGCGCGGGAAAATCGTCGCTAAGACGATCACCAGAGCCCATACCTGCTCCGCCATAAACTAAATCATCGGTATCGAGTATCCGCCGCCAGAGGCCGGCAAAAGGAACACCTACCCTATATCCGCTCCGGAAAATCGGAGTGAAATTCGAAATGACCAGAATGGCCGGCCGCCGTCCAGCATCAAAGCGCAGCATCCCGAAAACCGACTGTTCGGCATCATCCGCAACCGCCCACTCAAAAGCGTCCGGCATGGTATCGCCATGCTGCAGGCATGGAAAATGCCCGTAGATTCGGTTGAGATCGCGCACCAGCCGCTGCAGGCCAGCATGAGAGGGTTCATCCAGGAGATCCCATTCGACGGAACCGTCATGGCTCCATTCCGACCATTGACCGATCTCACCGCCCATAAAGAGAAGCTTCTTACCCGGGTGCCCCCACATGAAGCCGAAAAGAGCGCGAAGATTGGCCATCTTCTGCGAGGGATCGCCAGGCATCTTGGCGAGCAGGGAACCCTTTCCATGCACGACTTCGTCATGTGAAAACGGCAGGATGAAGCGTTCGCTGTAGGCGTAGATCATGCCGAAGGTCATCGAGCCATGATGATACTTTCGATAGACCGGATCGTCGGACATGTAATGGAGCGTGTCATGCATCCATCCCATATTCCACTTCATGTCGAAGCCGAGCCCGCCTTCCGCGGCGGGTTTTGTGATGTTCGGAAAAGCGGTCGACTCCTCCGCGATCATCAGCGCGTGCGGGTGGCGTTCGTGAACGATGCTATTCAAATGCTTGAAGAATTCGATGGCTTCCAGGTTTTCGCGCCCGCCGTAACGGTTCGGGATCCATTCGCCTTCCGGGCGGCTATAGTCGCGATAGAGCATGGAGGCGACGGCATCGACGCGCAATCCGTCCACATGATAGCGCTCAAGCCATTCGAGCGCGCTCGCGATCAGGAAGCCTTTGACCTCGTTACGGCCAAGATTATAGATCAGCGTGTTCCAGTCGCGATGGAAGCCCTCTCGCGGATCTTCGTGCTCATAAAGGGCGGTGCCGTCAAAACGCGCCAATCCCCAGACATCCGTCGGAAAATGCGCCGGCACCCAGTCCAGAATGACACCGAGCCCTTCCTGGTGGCAGCGATCGACGAAATATGCGAAATCTTCGGGCGTGCCATGGCGCCCGGTCGGCGCAAACAGACCGAGTGGCTGATAGCCCCATGATCCTCCGAAAGGATGCTCCATGATCGGCATCAGCTCGATATGGGTGAAACCCATTTCGCGGACGTAGGGAACGAGCCGCTGCGAGAGTTCGATCCAATCCAGCGCGCGGCCGCCATCTTCCATGTTGCGCAGCCAAGAGCCGGCATGGACCTCATAAATCGAAAGCGCCTTGGCGAAATGATCGGTGCTTCGGCACTTGTCCATCCAGTCATGATCATTCCAGCGGAAAGGCTCGGACGAAGCCACCACGGACGCGGTCGATGGCGCCGGCTCCGCGGCCCGTGCGACGGGATCGGCCTTCTGCGGAAGCGGATTGCCGAAGCGATCGAGAATCTCGAACTTATAGCGCTCGCCGTCCGTGATATGCGGAACGAAGATCTCCCAGACACCTGCCTGCGGCCGGAGCCTCATCGGATGGCGGCGTCCGTCCCAGGCGTTGAAGTCGCCGACCACGGACACGCGGCTTGCATTCGGCGCCCAGACCGCAAAACGCACGCCCGCGACATCGTCGATTGTCATCGGATTGGCGCCGAGAGCCTTGCTTAGGTTGTAATGCGTCCCCTGCGAGATCAGATGGAGATCAAGATCGCCGAGCAGCGGCGCGAAGCTATAGGGGTCGGCCGTCACCTGGACCGCGTCGGGCCATTGAATTCTCAGATAATAACGGTTGCGTTCGGCAAGCATCGCGCCGAACAGGCCGGCCGGATGGATGAGATCGGCCAATGCCAGAACGCGATCACTGTCTCGATCGAGGATTTCAACACGCAAGGCTCCCGGAAGATGGGCCCTGACGCTGTAGCGGCCGTCCACACCTTTGTGCATGCCGAGGATCGAAAAAGGATCTCCATGCCGTCCCTCCACCACGGCATGTATCGAACCCGCATCCACTCCGCTGAGAATATCGGCAACGTCGCTCATGAGCGGCTCTCCGAAAGTCGGGCTATGATGGCGGCAAGTCCGTTCAGCGGGATCGGAAGCCACTTAGGACGGTTCCGGGCCTCATAAGCGATCTCATAGGCAGCCTTCTCCAGAAGAAAGATATCGATGATCCGCCGCACCTCGGCGGGCGTTTTCGGCAAATCGGGCGAAGCCGCCAATGCCTCGATATAGGATGTCAGAAAAATGCGTTCCGCATTTTCCGCAAAGCGCCGGATCACCTCTCGACGGCGGGCATCATGATGATCCGAAATGGCGTCGTTTTCGAGCATGGCGGTTGCCGAGAGATAGTCGAGCGACCGCAGCAGACCGGCAGCGTCGCGCAATGGGCTCGTCTTGGCGCGACGCTCCGCGAGATTGCGCGCCGGCTCGCCTTCGAAATCGATGATGACGGCATCGCCCTCCGTCACCAGGATCTGGCCAAGATGGAAATCGCCATGCGCGCGCGTCAACAACGTGCCTTTCGCCTCGTCCGCCAGCGCACTGGCAAGCTCGAGGATCCTGTCGCGTTCGGCAAGCAGCAGGGATATCTGTTCCGCGATCTCGGGCTCGACACTGTCTTCGAGGCCGGTCAGCTTGGAAAAGGCATAGGTGATCTCGCCCGTTACGGTTTTACAAATGCCGGCGATATCGCGTGCATCCGCCCGACGTGGCGCGAAGGCTTCGTTGTCGGTCGGTTGCGCCAATAAGACATGCAATTCTCCGAGCCGTTCGCCGACCATGGAAACGAAATGCAGAAGCGGCTGCAGCTGCTCATCGGCCGCCTCGACGGCGGACTCCGTGATAACAATCTCGTCGGCGGTGCGTCGGAGGTTGGACAGCATCCAATTCCAGGCATCGCCCTGATTGCGGATCGCTCCTTGCACGATGATAAGCGTCGATCGGCGACCTTCGCCGTCGGTCCGAGCCACCTCGCCCAGAAGAGGGGCAGTATGCTCGTAACCATGTTCCGTCAGATAGCGCGTCATTTCGACTTCCGGATGGACGCCGACGAAGACATGGCGGATCAGCTTGATCATCGCCAAGTCGCCCACGAGCAACGAGCTATTGGATTGTTCGGCCGAAAGCCAACGGATCGGCATGTCCTCCGTCAGGGCCAGGCAATCGAGCCGGTCGGTGCCGATGAATTCGATCATGCCGGTGCGTCCGCTGACCGTCGAGCGGTCGCACAGGCCCTGAAGGATGCCACGCGCCATTAGTTCGATGGCAAATCCATCAGTCAGGAATCCCACCCGCCTGCCCTGCCGGATACGGGCAAGGGAAAGCTGCTGGGCGAGCACGTTGGTCGCCGTATCGTCCCATTCGGCTGCGAGCGGCAACTGGTAGCTTTCCACATGATCCGGCAGCACGACCTCGATCTCTCCGAGCACGACACCGTCGGCAAAGGGTATCGGCGTCGCGGAAACGAGCCTTGCCTCCTGCAGAGCCTGGTCCTTGGCGCCGAACCAACGGCGCTTCGCAAGATAGGCCGGCAGGATATCCCTGCTCAACACCGCCGCGTGATGCGGCAGCTCGGCAAGTTCCGTGAGGCTGCGCCGGATAACGATCGTCACCAGATCGACAAGTTGCTCGGGCGGTGCCGTGCGCCAGGCTGGTCCGTCGGCCTCGGCAGCGAGCTGGAACCAGAAAAAACCATAGGGCGGCAGTGTGAGCAGGTAGGTGAGCTGTCCGATCGGCGGGAATGGCGACATGCCCGTCAACTCCACGGGAACCCGCCCTTCGAACTGCTGCAGATCGAGCTCCACGGCTTGAGGAACGCGTGACAGATTTGCAACGCAAAGAATGACCTCGTCACCATATTCGCGCAAATAGGCGAGAATTCGCCGGTTAGCCGGCGCCAGAAAGCGCATCGAACCCCGCCCGAAGGCGCCGTGGCGACCGCGCAGCGCCAGCATTCGCCGTGTCCAGTTCAACAGGGAATGCGCGTCCGACACCTGTGCCTCGACGTTCAATGCCTCGAAGCCATACAGCGGATCGGCAACCGGCGGCAATACGAGGCGCGCTGGATCTGCGCGCGAAAAGCCGCCATTGCGATCGGGAGACCATTGCATCGGGGTGCGCACACCGTCCCGGTCGCCGAGATAAATATTGTCTCCCATGCCTATCTCGTCGCCATAATAGACGATGGGCGTTCCCGGCATGGACAGCAGCAACGCATTCATGAGCTCGATACGGCGGCGATCGCGTTCCATCAATGGCGCCAGCCGCCGTCGGATGCCAAGGTTGATGCGGGCGCGCTTGTCGGAGGCGTAGGTCTCCCACAGATAATCGCGTTCAGCATCGGTGACCATTTCGAGCGTCAACTCGTCGTGATTTCGGAGGAAGATCGCCCATTGGCAGATTTCGGGAATTTCCGGCGTTTGACGTATGATATCGGTGATCGGGAAGCGATCCTCCTTGGCAATCGCCATGTACATGCGCGGCATCAAGGGGAAATGGAACGCCATGTGGCATTCGTCGCCGTCGCCAAAATATTCTCGCGTGTCTTCCGGCCACTGGTTTGCCTCGGCAAGGAGCAGCACGCCGGAATGTGTCGCATCAAGCGCCGCGCGGATCTGCTTGAGGATCAGATGTGTTTCCGGCAGGTTTTCGTTGTTGGTGCCCTCGCGCTCGACAAGATAGGGGATCGCATCGAGCCGGAAGCCGTCGATGCCGGTCTCAAGCCAGAAGCGCATGACATCGATAATTTCCTTCATGACCAGCGGATTATCGAAATTGAGATCGGGCTGGTGCGAATAGAAGCGATGCCAATAATAGGCGCCCGCCACCGGATCGAATGTCCAGTTCGACTTTTCCGTATCGAGAAAAATGATGCGGGTCTCGGGAAATTTCAGGTCGGTATCCGACCAGACGTAGAAGTCACGCTCGTGGCTTCCGGCAGGCGATTGCCGCGCGCGCTGGAACCAGGGATGCTGGTCCGACGTGTGGTTGATGACAAGCTCGATGATGACGCGGATATTATGTTCATGCGCCGCCGCCACGAACTTCCGGAAATCCTCTAGCGTCCCGTAGTCCGGGCTGACATTGCGATAATCGGAAATATCATAGCCGTCATCGCGCCGGGGGGAGGGAAAGAACGGCAGGAGCCAAATGGCATTGACGCCGAGTGCGGCTATATAGTCGAGCTTCTGGTACAGGCCCTCGAAGTCGCCGATGCCATCACCATTGGCATCGTAAAAGGACTTGATGTGCAGCTGGTAGATGATCGCATCCTTATACCATAGCGGGTCGTCGGCAAGTTTATCGCTCTCGGCCATGTGAACAGTGTCCATCTCAGACCTCCCCTGCCCTGACGCGCCAGATGGCAAAGGGCAAATGAGCTGGATCAAGCCTGATCATCTGCCACTTGCCCGTACGGCTAAATCTCTGGCCGCTGACGAGGTCCTCGAAAGCGAGTGTGCCATCGTCTGCCAGGCCGAACCGCCAGAGCGGAAATTCGACATTGCTTTCCTCTATCGCGTGCGGATTGAGCGTCACGGCCAAAAGCAGAACGTTGTGGCGCCCGACGCTTGCCTTCTCGAAAAACATGACGTTGGGGTTCGACGACGGCAGGAAAGTCAGGCCGAGATGCGAATGCAACGCTGAATTATCCTTGCGAATGCGATTGAGCATCGAGATCTCCGCCTTGATGTTCCCCGGGCGGTCGTAGTCCCAGGCGCGGATCTCGTATTTTTCACTATCGGCATATTCCTTGCGCTTGGCGTCCGGCCGTCCTTCGCAAAGCTCGAAGCCGTTATAGACGCCCCAAAGACCGGATAGGGTGGCAGCGAGCGCGGCCCGGATGAGATAGGCGGAGCGCGGCGCGTTCTGGAGGAAGTCCGGGTTGATATCATGCGTGTTGACAAAGAAATGCGGGCGAAAGAATTCCCTCACCTCACTTTGAGTAAGTTCGGTCAGATATTCCTCCAGCTCCGCTCTTGTGTTGCGCCAGGTGAAGTAGGTGTAGGACTGGGAGAAGCCGACCTTCGCCAGCCGGTACATCACCTTCGGCCTTGTGAAGGCTTCCGAAAGGAACACAACCTGCGGATGACGCGCGCGGATATCGCCGATCATCCACTCCCAGAAGGGAAAAGGCTTGGTATGAGGATTGTCGACGCGGAAAATTTCCACGCCTTCCTCGATCCACATTTCGACGATGTCGCGCAGTTCGGCCCAAAGCGCCGGCACCGCCTCCGGCGCGTAGAAATCGACATTGACGATATCTTCGTATTTCTTCGGCGGATTTTCCGCATAACGGATCGTGCCGTCGGGCCGCCAGTCGAACCAGCCCGGATGTTCCTTTAGCCACGGGTGGTCGGGGGAGGCTTGAATCGCTAAGTCGAGTGCGATCTCCAATCCGAGCCGCCTGGCTTCCGTAATCAGATGCTCGAAGTCATCGAATCCGCCAAGGAGGGGATGGATCGCCTCATGCCCGCCGTCCTCCGAACCAATCGCGTAAGGACTGCCTGGGTCGGTTGGAGCGGCGATGAGAGAATTGTTGCGGCCCTTGCGGTTGGTGTGGCCGATCGGGTGGATCGGCGGGAAATAGAGCACGTCAAAGCCCATATCTCGGATGGCCGGCAAGCGTGCGATGACGTCCTCAAAAGTGCCGTGGCGATTGGGGTCACCGCTCTGCGAACGTGGAAAGATCTGATACCAGCTCGCAAAGGCCGCTTCGCGGCGCTCCGCTTCCACACCATAAGTTCGCGAGTGCGAGGTAAAGGGGCGGCGGTCGGCGAGCGCCATGAGGTCGTTTGTTCGTGTGGCAAGCAGCAATTCGAGCCTGCCTGGCCCGTCACGCCTTTCGAGCTCGGCAAGCAACGTCGCGAGTTCCGCCCTGTCCTCGTCCCTCATCGATATGCCATCATCGGCAGCAGCATCGCGGATCAACTCCTCACCTTCGATCAGTTCCAGCCGCAGATCGAGCCGCGCTTCACTCTTCTTGAGAAGCTCGTGGCGGAAGATGGCGAAGGGATTTTTCCACGCCTCGACCATGAATTCGAAGCGCCCGATGCGATCGAGCAGGAAGGAGCCCCGCCATCGATCGTTTTCGGAAAGGACCATTCTCGTTCGACGCCACTCAAGCTCGTCGCGGGCGCGATAAAGGAGGGCGGCCGACAGCAGATCGTGGCCATCGGCAAAGATGTCCGCCTCGGCGATCAGCGTGTCGCCGACGATGCGCTTGACCGCGAAACGTCCATCATCGACCTGCGGGGTAACAAGTTCGATGGCGATGCGCGGAGAGGCCGTCGCTTCAGCGAGGGACAGTTCCCCTTCGTCAGCCGAAACCAGAGGGCGGATCTCCGTTGTGACGGCGCGCACCTCGCCTGGAGCGATTCTCCGGCTACCAGCCACCGCCTCGACGGGCAGGAAAGGCAAGGCCAAGCGATGCATGATGTCGTCAGGCAGTTCCGCGGTACGACGCAGATCTCTGTTGACCGCGAGTAGCCGCGTACGCGTTGCATCCCGCAATGTGGATCGATCAGCCTGCGCGATCACCGTGACTTGGCTCGCTGTTTCACATTGAAGAAACATCCATCGAGTGGACGCGCGTGGAACGGAATTCAGGTCGCGTATATCGGCCGAGATATCGTAAGCTCCCTCGGCCTTGAGGACACGCAAACCCTCTCCATGCCCATATGTGGGATCAAGCGGCAAGGTGGCGCCGAATTCGAATCCCATGGGCACAAGCAATCCATCGCCGAGCTCGGCCGCGAGATGGAGAGCGCGGCGTGATTTTCGCTCGCGGATTTCCCTGCTTTCGCTGCCATGCGCGATGCGCCTTCCAAACGGCGCTTCCGGAAAGGTGATCTGTGGCCCGAAAGGCAGCTGCAGGCGATACTCTTCAAGGAACCAGCCTTCGCGCAGATCCCACCAAGCAAGCGACGAAAAGGCTCCGTCGAACCCACAGTCTTGCAATTCTAATCGAAAAGCGAAGTCAGTTCCCGGGGTATAGGCAAAGAATCTCGTTTCCGGATCCGCGATCCTCGCGCTTGCCATCAATCGTCGCCAACCATCAGCGGGCAGGCTGTCAAGGCCAATGACCCGATACCCCATGATCCCGCAGGACGCGAAGTCTGCGAGGCGGGTTTCCCATTCGCCGGTCACCTCGCTCGAATATGGCGCGCGGGGCTGAGATGGAGAGCTCGGCGACCGCCGTGGGTCGAGAGGGGTCGAGACGCCTGTTTCTGCGTTGCACGGCTTTATCGCGAGATCGAGCATAAATGCCACACCCCGCTCGCGCGCATCTTTTGCCAGGGCGAAAAGACCCTCCTTCACTTCATCTTCAAGTTTGGCCTCTGCGTCCGATCGCGTGTAATTCTCCATGGAACGAAGACCGGCACGTCTCCCGTCGAGGAAGGGCGGAGCGGAAAGTACAATATCGAAACCGAGAGCGCTTGCATGATCAAAGGCTTCATTCCATTGGTCTCGTCCAGTTAGGAGCAACGGATTTATATAGTAAATCCGGGGATGGCTAAACGCGTCGGCCGGCTCGGCTGCAAACGTCATCAATTTGTTCTCCACGCATCAGGCGGAAATAAATTGTCCCTCCCGGCGATACCAAGACCAACCATCGAACGACTTGCTTGTTCCCTCCAATCGAGCAACTTTCATTTAAACAACCCACTCATGAAGGAGCATCGCTCGCCCTTCAGACGAAGATGCTTTCACTTCCGTTCGCAATAGATTGGCAAAAAGCGCTCGCTCGTTTCTTCCTCGGGCAGTTCGTCGCCACACATTCCCCAGCGCTGTCTACTGTCGACACAGCACCCCTCACTGGCCATTGTCGTTCGAAACGACGTTGCGCCTCCACAACCGCATCTCCTCAACTGCGCGGTGACACCAACCGATCAGGATACAGAAGGTTCCCGGTTCCCCAGCGGCCATTCATTTTCTAGAAGTCAGGGCCTCACAGACGTCTTCGAAGGCGCGCTCCAGACCGCACCGCAGCCGGATTTTTTCCTGGTTGGGTCCCTGGAACATCGTTCAGCGGAGTTTCTTCCTCCTTTCATGCCAACAATGGTCCTGGGGAAGATAATGTCAGCAGGCGGAAGGCACTCACGCCCATATCAGGGCTTGCTGAGGAAATGGCGCACGACACTTCGAGGATGACAACGCAGCGGCAGGGTCCGAATCCACGCAACATATCCGCGGCTTATAGGATGGGAGAAGCTATGATCACATGCACCATTCACCAAGCCGAATTGATTTCGGCTTGGTGAATACTTCATGATCTGCTGCGAGCCGCCGGCCCCAAACACGTCCGCCGGAGCAATAATCCGGCCCGACTCAAGCCGTGCTCGAGGCAACATCAGAGCAACATCGACGCGCCCCGGTCGAGATAGGTATCGAGGAATTGTTCAAGGCGAGGATTTCTCGGCTTCCTGAAGACCTCCTGAGGTGGCCCGCTAAACAGCACCTTGCCGTGATCGAGAAAGATGATCTGCTGGCCGACGGTCGCGGCGAAGCCGATTTCGTGCGAAACGACAACCATGGTCATGCCCTCGGCCGCCAGGTCGCGCATGACGTTCAGGACTTCGCCGGTCAGTTCCGGATCGAGGGATGAGGTCGGTTCATCGAACAGCATGATCTTCGGCTTCAAAGCGAGAGCGCGGGCGATCGCCACGCGTTGCTGTTGTCCGCCGGAAAGCTGCGAGGGATAATGCCCTGCTCTCGCCTCGAGCCCGACCTTGACGAGTTGCGCCATGGCCGCATCCTCGGCCTGCTTACGGCTCATCTTGTGAACCGTCTTCAAGGCCTCGCTGACATTGCCGAGCGCCGTCATATGCGGCCAGAGATTGAATTGCTGGAACACCATGCCGATCTGGGCGCGGATCGAACGATTGGTAGTCGCCGAGACACGTTCACGCCGTCCTTGAGCATCCTCGGTGAAGCCGAGGACCTCGCCGTTGATGGAGATCGTTCCGCGCGTCGCCTCTTCAAGGAAAGCCATGCATCGTAAAAGCGTGCTTTTGCCCGAGCCGGATGGACCGATGAGGCAGGAGACCTGCCCCGGCTCGATGGCAAGATCGATACCATGGAGGACCGTGGTCTCTCCGAACGTCTTGATGAGATTCCTGACTTCTATAGCGGGGACGCTCATGCGTTGAAAAACCTGAATCTGGAAAGTTTCGTTTCGGCAAGGTTGCCAAGCCAGCCGGTGACTTCGACGAGCACCCAGTAGAAGAGCGCCAGGGCCGACAGCGCCTCGACGAAGGCATATTGCTGCGATCCGATCGCACTGAGCGTCGCCGTCAATTCCGGCACGGTGATGATGGAGAGGACCGCCGTCTCCTTCATCAGGATGACGGTCATGTTCACGCAGGGCGGCAGCACTAGCATCGTCATCTCCGGCAGGAGAATGCGCCTTATGATCTGCCCGCGCGTCAAGCCGACGCATTCGCCAGCCTCGATATGGCCTTTCGGCACGGCGCGAAATCCGGAACGGAAGATTTCGCTGAAATAGGCCGCGCCATAGATCGAAATGCCGATCAGTCCCGCCGGCACAGGATCGAGCTCGAGGCCAACGAAAGGGCCGCCATAATAGACGAGGAAAATCTGGATGAGAAACGGCGTGCCGCGCAGCACCGCCACGACGGCACCAAGCACCTTGTCGACGACCACGCCGCCATATTGCCGGGCAACCGCCATCAGGAAGCCGATAATGGCTGCGGCAATGGTGCCGATAATCCAGATCATGATCGTGACGCCGGCGCCGCTGAGGATGGCAGGCCATTGGCCGATGAGGACGTTGATATCAAAGGTCATCGCGCTACCCCCGGCAATCTGCTTTCGATCAAGCCGCCGGCAAGTGCGACCACCCAGTTGATCACGAGATAGATGAGGCCAGCGGCCGCGAAGATCTGCAGCGGCAGGAAGGTGCTGCCGGCAAGATCCTGGGCCATGCGGGTGAGTTCGACGATGCCGACAACGGAGACCAGCGACGACGCCTTCAGGATAAGGATCGCCTCATTGACGAGAGCTGGGAATGTGAGACGCAGCGCGATCGGAACCTTGATGCGGCGGAATATCTGGCGTGGTGTCAGCCCGACCATTTCCGCCGACTCCACTAGGCCCAGCGGCACGCTGGCAAAGCCGCCCCGCAGGTTCTCTGCCTGGTATGCGGCCGTGCAGAGCGACAGGCCGATGATTGCGGCAACGATGCTCGGCACGTTGAGGCCGATAGCCGGAAGCAGATTATAGATCAGCAGCAATTGCACCAGCAGCGGCACGCCGCGGAAAAAGCTGATGAAAAACTGGGCAGGTCGCACGAAAAGGCTACGCCCCGTCAGCAACATTCCCGAAATCAGGATCGCAATTGCGAAACCGATAAAGATCGAAGCAAAGCTGATCGTCACCGTGTAGATGGATGCCTGCAGAAGCAATCCAAAGAGCTCGATGGACATTGTTGAGTGTTCGCCCGCGTGGTGACCAGGAAGCTGGGATCTCGCTCATCAGCCGAGCCCGGCAGCAAAGCGGGCACGGCCAATTTCCGAGGGCTGATCAGAATGCCGGGTCCTTGACGGCGTCAGGCGTGTCGAAGCTTGCGCCGAACCACTTCTTCTGCAGCGTCGCCATGCGGCCGTCAGCCTTGATCTTCAACATGGCTGCATCGATGGCGTCCATCAACGGTGCGTGATCAGCATCCTTCAAGCCGATGAAGCCGAAATAGGACTTCTTGCCGAAGGGCGGCAGCACGACTTCGAACGTGCCTTCACGCTGTTTGGCGACGAATGCAATATTCGGCAGCGAGTTGGCAACGCCGGCGATACGGCCGGCTGCGAGGTCGGCATAGGATTCGGTAAAGGCCGGGTATTCGCGGATATCGGCTTTCGTCGGCAGTGTGTCAGAAAACTCCTTCAGCTGGTCGAGCTGCGCGGTTGCCTTGCCAACGCCGATCTTCTTGCCGGCGATATCTTCCGGCTTGCTGATCGTCTTGTCACCGGCCTTTTTCAGGATCGCGATGGTTGCTTCGGCCAGAGGCGGTGTGAAACGATAACGCTCCATGCGCTTCTTGGTGATCGTCGCCGGGCCGGCAACGACGTCGAACTTTCCAGCTTCAAGCGCCGGGAAAACGCCGTCCCATGGCAGCGTGACCCATTCGATCTTCACGCCCAGTTCCTTGCCGATCTCGTCGAAGAGGTCGACGTTCAAGCCGACATGCTTGCCTGCATCGATGAAATCGAAGGGGGCAAAGGCCGTCTCGGTGCCGACTTTCAGGGTGCCGGCGGCCTTGACGGCGGCAAGCGTGTCAGCCGCATGGGCCGAAATCGTTGCGCCAAACAAAAGTGCGGCGCCCACCAATCCCTTCAGAAGCGAATTCTTCCTCATGTCTTTCTCTCCAGTTTTGTGCCCTTCCTTTGGAAGGTTCAGGTTCCCCAAACGTTGTCCCGTCCGGCCGATTTTTATGACCTTTTTGTCTATACAAATAGATACAGCCTCGCCTACACTGTCAAATACAAAACATAACGAACGCAAGAATTATGCCGCATGATGCCCGATGGATTTGGCAGACGCGGTTTCCACGGACACTGAATTCATTGCCGGAGCAAGGCGAGCGTTGGTCCCAATTCATCAGAGAATTCTGAAGGATATAGAAAGCAGGATCATGAGCGGCATTTGGCCGCCGGGGCACCGAATACCCGTCGAGCATGAGCTGCTGAAAGAGTATCGATGCTCCCGGATGACCGTGAACAAGGCGCTTTCGACCCTGGCCGAGCGTGGCATGATCATACGCCGCCGCAAGCTCGGTTCCTTCGTCGCCTCGCGGCAAATCGACCGCACGGTGATGGATATTCAAGATATTTCCACGGAAGCGGAACTGGCGGGACACGAGCATAGCCATACGATGCTGATGCGGAAGATCGAGAGGCTCGATGCAGCCACCGCGATGCGGCTCGGCGAAACCATGGGGGCGGAAATCCTGCGGCTCCACTGCCTGCACGCGGTCGACGGCAAGGCGAATACATTGGAGCGGCGCATCGTCATGCTGGACGTAGTGCCATCTGCAAGAACAGAGAGTTTCGCTTCGGTCCCACCCGGCAAATGGTTGCTGGAAAAGGTGCCCTGGTCGAAGGCTCGGCATGTCATTCGCGCCGTCTCGGCCGATGCCGCGACGGCGCGCCTGCTTGAAACCGAACGCGGCGAAGCCTGTCTGATGCTCATCCGTCAGACATGGCAGAGCAGTCGCACGGTCACCTATGTCGAGTTCATCCACCCCGGCGATCGCTTCCAGTTCGCCGGCGACTTTTATCCGAATGAGAGAGCTGTCACCGATCAACCGTCGCGGGGAGATGCCTCTTGAACGAGAAACACATCGGCAGGACTGCTCCGCTCAAAGGCTTGCAGGCCTTCGAAGCTGTCGGCCGTTGCGGCAGCGTGAACGCGGCAGCTTTGGAGCTGAAGGTTTCGCCCGGAGCGATCAGTCAGCAAATCCGCAAGATCGAGAGCTTTCTCGGCGTCACCTTGCTCGAGCGCAATGGTCGCACGGTGGAACTCACCCAATGGGGAAGGCTCTACCATCAGGAAATATCGAAGGGATTCGAGCAATTCGCGGTTGCTGAACAGGTCCTGGAACGGGCACGCAACGAAAATGCGCTTGTGCTGAGCGCGCTATCTTCGGTCGTCAACAAATGGATTGGGCGGCGAATCTTCGATTGGCAGGCCCTTCATCCAAACGCGCATGTGAGGATCGTCGGTCGCGACAAGGAACCGCGCATGGGCTTCGACGACATCGATTTCCGCATCAGCTACGGATCGGACGTATTGCAGCATGAACATTATACGGAGCTGTTCCGCGACTGGGTGGTACCCGCCTGCTCACCGGCATTGATCAAGGGCAAGGCGCCTTCCGCGGCGCAACTTCTTCAATATCCGCTCCTGCATGTCGAATGGGAGAGGCATTTCACGCGCTATCCGAGCTGGCTTGAATTCGCCGCGAAGACCGGGGCGGCGCTCGAGGAAACCGCCGCGGGCCTTTCCTTCACCCTGTCGAGCAGCGCAATTGACGCCGCCGTCAACAAGCGCGGCGTGGTTCTCGCGCAGATGTCGATGATTGCTGATGAACTCGAGGGGCAGACGCTGGTCATTCCCATCGACATACGCATTCCCTTGCGCGAAAGCTATTTTCTCGCCTGGGATAGGGCGGCCTTGGAAAAACCCCACGGACGCCAGTTCCGCGATTGGCTTCTCACCATTTCTCGCCAGCAAGCCCTCATGTCGGCACCGACATCGACATTTTAGAAAAACTAAAACGGAACTCAGCTCCGCGATATTGATGAAATTTTGCGCCTGGCGATAATTTGTACATTCGCCGTCAACGGGACGGCGTGGCCGATATAAAGGGAAAATTCGATGGCGCGGACCGATAAGATGAAACTCGGAACTTTCGTCTATACGTTCGGCTTTCATCCGGCCTCCTGGCTACATCCGGCAAGCGATGTCAACGGCGCCAACGACTTCGCGCATCTGCTCGATGTCGCCAAGCGATCCGAAGCGGCCAAATTCGACTTCATGTTCATGGCTGATTCTCCGGCGGCCGCCGTCGGCGATCCCAATGCACTCGCCCGCTTCCCGACCAAGATGAACCGCTTCGAGCCGCTCTCGCTGCTTTCGGCACTGGCGGTGACGACCAACGATCTCGGGCTCGTGGCAACCGTCTCGACAAGCTACTATGAGCCCTACAATGTGGCGCGTCTGTTTTCCTCGATCGACCATCTGAGCAAGGGTCGCGCCTGCTGGAATGTCGTCACCTCTGACCACGACGAAACCGGCTACAACTTCAATCGCGAAGGGCTCGATCCGCACGCGCTGCGCTACGAGCGCGGCAACGAGTTCGTCGACGTCGTCTTCGGCCTTTGGGACAGCTTCGAGGAGGGCGCGCTCCTTCTCGATCGCGAAAACGGCGTCTACTATGACAAGGACAAGCACCACACGCTCAACCACAAGGGCAAGCATTTTCAGGTTCGCGGCCCCCTCAATATCGCCCGAACGCCGCAGGGCCGTCCTGTCATCGCCCAGGCGGGCGGTTCCGAACCCGGTATGGACATGGCGGCACGCACGGCCGAGATCGTCTTCAGCCTGGCCTCGAACATCGAGCGGAACCAGGCCTTTTACGAGAATGTCAAAGGCCGGATGGCTGCCTATGGGCGTGATCGCGACGACCTGAAAATCATGCCGGGCATCGTCATCAACGTCGGCGAAACCGAGGCCGAAGCAAAGGCGAAGGTGGATTATCTGATCGACAAGATGCATCCCGATGTCGGGCGGCTGATGCTCTCCGAGTTCCTGGAGGCAGACCTGCGCGGCGTGGCCCTCGACGGGCCCTTCCCGATGGACCGTCTGCCGGCGGCGCCAAAGGGATCGCGTGCCCTGTTCGACGAGCTGGTGGATTTCGTCAAGAGCGGCCATACGGTTGGCGAGCTGATCCGACACTATGCCGAGAAGCACACCGGGAATGGCATAACGGGCACGCCTGCCCGGATCGCCGACTACATGGAGGAATGGTTCGAAACGCGTGCGGCCGACGGCTTTATCCTGATGTTTCCGACCCTGCCGTCCAGCCTCGACGATTTCGTGCGGCTCGTGCTGCCGGAGCTTCGCCGCCGCGGGCTGTTCCGCGAGGAATATGAGGGCAAGACCCTGCGCGAAAACCTCGGCATTTCGATGCCGGCAAACCGCTTTGCCAAGACGTGAGGGCGAGGCCGATGGGTAACGACGCTCTGATCAGCGACACGGAATTCAGGCTATCGATGCGTCATTTGGCCGGCGCGGTCAGCGTGATCACGGTCGGTGACGGCCAGGACCGTACCGGTTTCACCGCGACGTCGGTTTCCTCATTTTCGGCGGATCGGCCTTCCGTCATCGTCAGCGTCAACAGGACTTCTTCCTCTTGGCCGGCGCTGCAGCGATACGGCTGTTTCTGCGTTAACGTGCTTGCGGCCGACCAGCAGCACGTCGCGCAATCCTTTTCCGGCATTGGCGGACGCAAGGGCGCCGACCGCTACGAGGGTGCCGAGTGGTATCGCCTCAGGACAGGCGCAGCCGCTCTTGAAAATGCCCTGACGGTCCTCGACTGCAAGCTCGAAACCACATTCCATCATCACTCCCATGCCATTCTGATCGGGCACATCCGTGCGATGGAGATCCGGCGGGACGCAAGACCGCTGCTCTACTGGCAAGGCGGCTATCATGACCTGCCGGCTGCTGCTGATCGCCCCCTAGCGGAGCCGATCCGGCAGTAGTCCGATGGAAGTGACATCGGCATTGGCAAAGGCAAGCCTAAGGTAGCGCTCCTGGCCCTCGCCGAAATATGCGCCTGGTATGCAGACGACACCGCGTTCCCTCGCGAGTTCCTCGGCAACCTCGGACGACGATCGGCCCTCGAAGGGATGGCGAACAAAGGCGAAATAGGCGCCGATCGCCGCAATCTCCCAACCCACCAGCCCGGAAAACGCCGATCTCAAGGCATCGGCCCGGCGAGCGATTTCCAGCCTATTGCCGGCCCGCCAATCGGCAAGGACAGGCAAAGCCGATGCAACCGCGATCTGAGCCGAACGCGGGGCGCAGATTTGCATATTGTCCATGACTTTCGCGATCTCAGCGACAAGCCCGAGGCCCGCCGTGACGGCGCCTAGCCGATGGCCGGGAATGCAGAAGGATTTCGAGAAGCTGTAGAGAAGGACAAGCGTATCCTCCCAGCCCGGCTCCGAAAGCAGGGCGTGCGGCCGGCCGTAACCTTCGGCCAGGAAGTCGCGATAGGTTTCGTCGACGACCAGCCAGGCGCCGTATTTTCGGCACAGCGAGAAAAGCTCGTGAAGCAGCTGAGGCGGATAGACTGCTCCGCTCGGATTGTTGGGCGTAACGACGGCAAGCATCTTCGCGCCGGCCGCAAGCGCGGCTTCGGCAGAGCCGAGATCGGGAAGAAAGCCGGTTGCAGGATCGCACTCGACCAGTCGGCGCCCGATCCCCAACATCGACAACGTCGTGTCGTGATTGAAATAGAAAGGATTAGTGAGCGCTACCGTATCGCCCGCGCCCGCAAGCGCAATCGCCGTGCACATGAACGCCTGATTGCAGCCGGCCGTGATATGGATATTGCCGGCAGATATGTCAGCGCCATAGAGCTCCGCGACATGGGCGGCATAGGCCTGGCGCAGCAAAGGCTCGCCCTCGATCGGCCCGTATCCTGTCATCGCCTGTTGTGCCGCCGTCTCGCCGAGAAGCCGCAGCATCTCCGGGTGTGCGGGATAGCCGGGCACAGCCTGCGACAGATCGATGAGTGGCCCCTTCGATCCCTTGTATTCGCGTCCCCAGGCGACGACGGAAGGAATGGGCGGAGGCGAGAGGCGGGCAACGAGCGAATTGGATTTTGCAGCGGTCATATCGATTTCTCTTTGATACCGATTGCTACAACGATACCAATTGTTTTCTCAACCTCTTTGTTGAGCGGGACGAACCTCAAGCGGAGACGCATGCGCATGGTGTGGGACAAGACGCGGCTCGAACAGCTGCGCGCGGAATTTTCAGACGCCAATGGCGGCGAGATATTCGACGAGAAGTTTCGCAAAGTGGCGGAGAAAATCATCTCCAAGAGCGGTACGAGACTGGCACCCTATGCCGGTGTGCCGACTTTCCTCAGCGCGCCCTACATGCAGGTCGCGGCCGACGAGCCTGACTTCGGCAATCTTCAGGTCGCGATAACGGGAATCCCGATGGATCTTGGCGTCACCAATCGCCCCGGCTCCCGCTTCGGACCGCGTGCTCTTCGCGCCATCGAAAGGATCGGTCCTTACAACCACGTTCTGGGAACGGCGCCGGTCTTCGATCTTCGGGTCGCCGACATTGGCGACGTGCCGTTCCAGAGCCGCTACCGGCTGGAACTCAGCCACGACGACATCGAGAAGCGTATCGGCCAGATCGTCGATGCCGGCGTCGCACCGCTGTCGGTGGGTGGCGATCATTCCATCAGCCACCCGATCTTGAAGGCTGTCGGCCGGAAGGAGCCGGTCGGTCTCATTCATATCGATGCGCATTGCGACACCAGCGGTGCCTTCGATCAAACGAAATTTCATCACGGGGGACCGTTCCGCAATGCCGTGCTGGACGGCGTGCTCGATCCGACAAGGACAATCCAGATCGGCATACGCGGTTCAGCGGAATACCTATGGGAATTCTCCTATAAATCGGGAATGACCGTGATCCACGCCGAGGACCTCAGCGGAAAGGGGATGGAAGCCGTCATCGCCAAGGCCAAATCCATCGTCGGCGACGGCCCGACCTATCTCTCCTTCGACATCGACAGCCTCGATCCGAGCTTCGCGCCGGGCACGGGCACGCCCGAGATCGGCGGATTGACGACGCGCGAAGTTCTAGAGCTGATCCGCGGGCTGAAGGGCGTGAACCTCGTGGGCGGCGACGTCGTCGAGGTCGCACCGCAATATGACGCAACGACCAACACAGCACATGCCGGAGCCCAGGTGCTCTTCGAGATTCTGAGCCTCATGGTGTTCAGCCCATCGATCGGCGGACGCTGAATGTTGCGGACCAATCCGCGCGAACTCCGCGAATAATCTCCGGCAACGTCGCCGCAGGTCGACGAGAGGACCGCATAACGGAATTCAGGACGACAATCAGCTTTCCCTGTGAAACAGGCGCTGGTGGAGAAGTCGCCCTGGCGCCCATGTCACCGGCGCTCGTGATAGCTAGACAGATGCGGAGGGGTGGCGTTAAGCTTTGGCTTTGTAACGGCGACACCAGAAACATGAACATGATTGGATCCCCCGGCAAATCGGGAGAAGACAACGAGGAAAAGATACTGACCAATCCGGCGCGGCTTGGAGGCCGTCTAAGGCTCGCCAGGCAAACCCGGGGCTTGACCCTTAAGGCTCTCGCCCTGGCCGCGGATTGCTCTGAAAGCCTTTTGTCGAAAATTGAAAACGGCAAGGCTTCGCCCTCGTTACCGATGTTGCATAGGCTTGTCGGTGTTCTGGGTACGAATATTGGCTGGATGTTCGAGGAGGCCGACGGTGAAGAGGGCATCGTCTTTCGTTCCGGGACAAGACCTTTGATTGGGCTCGACCCATTGCGCAGGGGGGAAGGCATATCTCTCGAACGGATAATCCCCTATTCGCAAGGCCATCTGCTTCAATGCAACATCCACCACATTGAGGCTGGCGGCCAAAGCGCCGGGCCGATCCAGCATGTCGGCGAGGAGGTTGGATACGTTCTCGCCGGCGAGATCGAACTGATGGTTGGCGAACGGACATTCCGGCTTTCCGTCGGCGACAGCTTCGTCTTCAACTCCGAGCTGCCCCATTGGTATCGCAATGTGGGCGCGGATCGCGCAAGCATCTTTTGGGTCAACACACCGGCGACCTTCTAGCGCCGCCACCGTCCTCAAAGCGAACCTGCGATCATCTTCAAAGCCACAAATTCAAGTCACTTGACAATCATTCAAGTTACTTGAATACTCCCCTTGCAATCCAAAAACATGGGGAACGATCATGCATCTCAAGAAATACCTGTTCGGTTGCGCGATTGGCGCGACCGTGGCACTTGCCTGCGGTGCCGGCGCCGCGATGGCGAATACGCTGGCTCTCGTGACGATCAACCAGCAGGCTCTCTTCTTCAACCAGATCAATGACGGCGCCAAGGAGGCGGCAAAGAAAGCCGGCGCCGATCTCGTCATATTCAACGCCAACAACGTGCCCAGCGCGCAAAATGACGCCATCGAGAACTACATCACCCAGAAGGTCGACGGCATCATATTGGTCGCCATCGACGTCAACGGAGTGAAGCCTGCAATCACCGCCGCCAAGAAGGCCGGCATTCCGGTCATCGCTATCGATGCCCAGATCCCGAACGGCGACAACATCGCCTTCGTGGGTGTCGACAATACCAAGGCGGGTGAGCAGATCGGCAAGTTCTATTCCGATTACGTCAAGGACAAGATGGGCGGCAGCGCCAAGGTCGGCGTGGTCGGCGCGCTCAATTCCTTCATCCAGAACCAGCGTCTTGATGGATTCAAGGCGGCGGTAAAGGCTGGCGGCCAGAAGGTCGATTTCCTCGATACCGTGGACGGTCAGAACGTCCAGGATGTCGCCCTCAGCGCGGCGGAAAATCTCATTACCGCCAATCCCGACATGACGACGCTGTATGCGACCGGCGAGCCGGCACTCCTCGGCGCCGTTGCGGCTGTCACCAGCCAGGGCAAAACAGGTAACGTGAAGGTCTTCGGCTGGGATCTGACCAAGCAAGCGATCGAGGGCATCGATCAGGGTTGGGTGACGGCCGTTATCCAGCAGGATCCGGCCGGCGAAGGCAAGGCGGCCGTCGAAGCGCTCGTCAAGGTGAAAAAGGGCGAGAAGATCGATCCGATCATCAATGTGCCTGTCACCATCGTCACCAAGGAAAATGTCGACAAGTTCCGGGGCATGTTCAAATAACTCCCCGCATCTCGTCACGTCATGGCCGATCGCATCGGCCGTGACGTTGTGGCATCATGGCTAAGGCCATTTCCGCAAGGCAGCATTGATATGACAAACGCTGATACCTACCGCGTCAGGATGACCGGTATCTCCAAACGCTATGGCACGATGCAGTCATTGGACAATGTGTCGTTGACCTTGAAACCGGGCGAGGTCCTCGGCCTCGTCGGTGACAACGGCGCCGGCAAATCGACCCTGAGCAAAGTGCTTTCGGGCGCGGTCATCCCGGATTCAGGAACGATCGAGATCGACGGCAAACCAGTTTCCTTTGCCTCGCCCGCTGACGCACGCGCCGCGCATGTCGAGATGGTCTACCAGGATCTGTCCCTTTGCGACACGGTCGACGTGGCTGGAAATCTTTTTCTGGGGCGTGAACCGAGGTGGAAGCTTGCGGGCATTCCAATCCTCGACAAGAAGACCATGCATGAACGGGCGCGCCATATGCTGGAGGGGCTCGGCATCGTCATTCCGGACACGCATCTAAAGGTCGAGAATCTCTCAGGCGGGCAACGCCAGTCCATCGCGATCGGACGTGCGGCGTCATTCAATCCTTCGGTCCTGATCATGGACGAGCCGACGGCGGCCCTGGCTGTTGCCGAAGTCGAGGCGGTGCTGGAGCTCATCCGCACGGTCAGCGCCCGCGGCGTCAGCGTCATTCTGATCACGCATCGGCTGCAGGATCTCTTCCTCGTCTGCGATCGCATCCAGGTGATGTATGAAGGACAAAATGTCGCCGAGCGCCTTATCGCCGAAACGAATATCGAAGAAGTCGTCAACCTGATCGTCGGCCGCAAGTTTTCCGCGCGCTCGGCCGGCCAACATACCGAGCGAGGCGCTTCCATATGACCATGACATCCTCTCACGCCCAAACCGGCACGTCGTCTCGGCTGCGGAAGGCTCGCCTCTACGACAAGGCGATAGCCAATGGCGGCATTGTTTCAATCGCCCTGTTTTTCATCGCGGTCTGCATTTTCTTCTCCCTCTTTACAAATGTCTTTCTGACCGCTCCCAATCTCTTGAACGTGGTCAGACAATCCGCCCCCTTATTGATCGTGGCGGCGGCCATGACCTTCGTCATCACGACAGGCGGTATCGATCTTTCGGTTGGATCCGTATTGGCCCTTGCAGCAACGCTTTCGGCCGCCTGCCTGCAGGCAGGAATCGCGTGGCCGATTGTCGTTGTTTTGATGATGCTTCTTGGCGCGGCGACCGGATTAATCCAAGGATATTTCATCGCCTATGAGCGGATCCCCGCCTTCATCGTCACGCTGGCCGGACTATCGGTCATCAGGGGGCTGGCGCTGCTTATCACCGGTGGCTATTCGATTCCGGTCGATCCGCAGAGCCCGTTCACCGCGATTGGCCAGGCCTGGTTCGTTGGCATCCCTGCCCCCGCGATGATCGCGATCGTTGCCCTCATCGCGGCCTATATCGCCTTCAACGAAACGCCGTTCGGGCGATACGTCACCGGCATCGGCGCCAATGCCGAGGCGGTGCGCCGCTCAGGCGTCAACACGCGGCGAGTCACCCTATTCGTCTATGTGATATCGGGCGTGGCAGCCTCCGTCGCCGGCATCATTCTTGCCGCGCGCCTGGGGTCCGGCTCCTCAAATGCCGGGCAAGGCTTCGAGCTCGATGTCATCGCCGCGGTTGTACTGGGCGGTACGAGCCTGTTCGGCGGGCGCGGTTCAGTGGTCGGAACGGTGCTCGGCGCACTGACGGTTGCCGTCATCGCCAACGGCCTGATCCTCTCGCACATGTCGCCCTTCTTCACGCCGATCGTCACCGGGGTCATCATCCTCGTGGCAATCTGGTTGAACTTCCGCCTTTTCAAAGGCGCGATAAGAGGCCGCTGAGCATGATGGATCATCTCTTTGCCGAGGGGGCCAGAACGCGGCACGCCATTGGCGTTCATACCGGATGCGCGATGACCGTGCTCGGCCCAATTCCGGTCGCGGACATGGGTGTGACACTCATGCATGAGCACATCTTCCTTGACGGAGCGACCTCATGGAAGTGCCCTTGCCATCCCGACGAAAAGGCGATCGCCGAACAGCCGGTTGGAATAGAGATCATCGGCGAGTTGCGGATGAACCCCTATATGAACCGCGACAATGTCTCGCTGGATGATCGGGATCTGGCGCTAGCCGAACTTTCCCGCTTCCAGAAGCTTGGCGGCCATACCGTGGTTGAAACCACCAACTTTGGCATAGGGCGCGATGCCGAACAATTGGCCCGCATCGCCCGCATGTCCGGTCTGAAGATCATCATGGGAACCGGTTTCTACCTGGAGCATACGCATCCGGAGTGGCTGAAGGGCATGGATCTGGACGAGGTCACCGCCTTCATCGTCAACGACGTCGGCGGTGGCGAAACCCAGCCAGATATCATGGCAGGCATCATCGGTGAGGTCGGCGTCAGCAAGGACTTTACAGCCGAGGAGCAAAAATCCTTGAGGGCATCGGCGCGAGCCTCGCGGTTGACTGGCCTGCCTCTATCCATCCATTTGCCGGGATGGGAACGCCTTGCCCATCGCGTCCTTGATGTGGTCGAGGATGAAGGCGCGGACCTGCGTCACACCGTGCTCTGCCACATGAATCCCAGCCATAATGATCTTCATTATCAAAAGAGCCTCGCGGAACGCGGTGCCTTCCTGGAATACGACATGATCGGCATGGATTATTATTACGCCGATCAGAATGCGCAATCGCCATCGGACGAGGAGAACGCGAGGGCGATCAGGGCGCTCATAGACCTGGGCTTCGCCGATCGGCTGCTTCTGTCTCAGGACGTCTTTCTCAAGATCATGCTGACCCGCTATGGCGGCTTCGGCTACGGCTACATTCTCAAGCATTTCCTGCCGCGACTGAAGCGTCACGGTGTCGATCAGCAGGCGATCGACCAAATGCTGATCACCAATCCCCAATCGGTATTTTCCGCCTCGGCCTGAAGGTCGGGTGCATCCAAGGAGCAGACATGAGCAAGAAAAAGGTTCTTCTGGCGGGTGAATCATGGGTTTCGACCGCCACTCATATCAAGGGTTTCGATCAGTTTCCGACGGTGACCTATCACACCGGTGCCGACGAATTGCTGAAGGCATTGAAGGACAGCGCCTTTGATGTCACCTTCATGCCGGCCCATGAGGCGCAGCGTGATTTCCCGCTGACAGCCGAAGCACTCGCGGAATATGACGCGGTCGTTCTGTCCGATATCGGCGCAAACACGCTGCTATTGCACCCTGATACCTGGATTCATTCCAAGAGGACGCCAAACCGGCTGAAGCTGCTGCGCGATTACGTTACAAATGGCGGCGCGTTGCTGATGTTCGGCGGCTATTACAGCTTCCAAGGCATCAATGGCGGCGCGCGCTATCATAAAACGCCAGTGGAGGAGGTGCTGCCGGTAACCTGCCTTGCCATCGATGACCGCGTTGAAGTTCCCGAGGGGTTTTCGCCCGTCGTGACAGGCAATGACACCCACCCGGTTCTCAAAGGCCTCGGCAAAGATTGGCCCTACCTTCTCGGTTTCAATGAGGTGAAGGCGAAGCCAGGAGCTGACGTGCTTGCGACGGTTTCAGGCGAATATGGTTCGCAGCCACTTTTGGTAACCGGCACCTATGGCGCCGGCAGGACACTCGTCTGGACTTCGGATGTCGGTCCACACTGGCTGCCGCCGGAGTTCATTGCCTGGAACGGCTACAAGACGCTCTTCGAGCAGATGCTGGCCTGGGCAACGCTCAAGGACTGACGCCCATGCGCCTCCACGTCGTCGGCAATGTCTGCGTCGATACGAGCTTCCGCCTGCCACGCCTGCCGCGTCCGGGGGAAACGCTCAATGCGACCTCGATCGTTGAAGGCATAGGAGGCAAGGGTGCCAATCAAGCCGTGGCGGCGGCGCGAAGCGGGGCAGCGGTGTGCTTCTGGAGCGCGCTTGGCGACGACGACATGGCGGATGGCGTGAGCGAGACGTTGAAGAGCGACCTCGAGGTCGATCGACTGATCCGCCTGCCTCTTTCCACCGACCGTTCGACGATCCTGCTGGAAGAAGCCGGCGAAAACGCCATCGTCAGCGCCGTCGCCTGCGCGCGAGCCTTCGATCCGATCCGGCAATCGGCCCTGACGCGGACCTGGAGCAAGGGCGACATCCTTCTGATGCAGGGCAACCTGTTCAGGGAGGTCACCGCCAGCTGTCTGAAGCTTGCCGGGAGGTCAGGCCTGAAGACGGTGCTCAATGCCAGTCCTCTGTCGGACATGACGGTCGAGGATCTTGCCGACGTGGATCTTGTCATCGTCAATCAAGGCGAAGCCGCGGCGCTGACGGGCATGGAAAGCCCAAGGGCAGCGGCAAACCTGCTTTTGGAGAACGGAGCGAGAAGCGTCGTCGTGACGCTTGGAAGCCAAGGCAGCCTCATATGGGATCAGGCGGATCAAACACCAGTTTTCCTCGCAGCGCCCAAGAGCGCGGTCGTTGATACCAGCGGCGCCGGTGACTGCTTTGCGGGCGTCCTCGTCGGCATGCTCGCACAAGGAAAACCCCTGACCGCAGCCGCGAACGTGGCAACCAAGGCCGCCGGCATCTCCGTCGGTCGTCTTGGAACGCTCGCCTCCTACCCCTCGCGGGTGGAAATTTCGGACATCATCAAGAGATCAGAACTGGAAAACACATGAGTGGGACAATGAAACCCATCGGGCAGATAGCTGGCAACGCGCTCATCGATCTTTTCGGGCGCGAAAAGGCGATCATAGGCGTCGTTCACCTGGCGCCGCTTCCCGGTGCGCCGCGCTACTCCGGCGAGGAGATCGAGACCGTCTACCAGCGCGGACTTGACGATGCCCGCGCCTACCTTGCCGGCGGCTGCGACGCCGTGATCATCGAGAACCACGGCGATATTCCTTTTTCCAAGCCCGATGACATCGGCCCCGAAACCTCGGCCTACATGGCCGTCATCTCCGATCGCATCCGTCGCGAACTCGGCGGTCCGATCGGCATCAATGTTCTTGCGAATGCCGCCATTCCGGCGCTTGCAATCGCCAGTGCGGCAGGCGCGGGCTTCGTGCGCGTCAATCAATGGGCGAACGCCTATGTCGCCAATGAAGGCTTCATCGAGGGAGAAGCTGCCCGCGCAATGCGCTATCGCGCACGGCTCAATGCCCATGGCATCCGCATCTTCGCCGATGCCCATGTCAAACATGGAGCGCATGCCATCGTTGCGGACCGACCGATCGAGGAACAGGTCAAGGATCTCGTCTTCTTTGACGCAGATGCCATTATCGCCACAGGGCAAAGGACAGGGCATGCAGCCGATCTCGATTACATCAAAATGATCAAGCGGGCGGCGGGGCTGCCGACCCTCGTCGGTAGCGGTGTGACGCCGGAAAATGGTAACGACATTCTGTCAGTAGCCGATGGTGTGATCATTGCAAGCTCACTGAAGTATGATGGCGTCTGGTGGAACGCAGTCGATCCGCAAAGGGTAAAAGACTTCGTGACAGGCATCCATCGATGACGTCATACCCACAAATCAATGCGCAGCGTCTGCTGCGGCGCATTGCCGATTTTGCAACGATAGGAGCAACGCCAGCGGGAGGGGTGAACCGTCAAGCGTTGAGCATCGGAGATAGGACGGCCCGGCGCCAGCTTGCGGAACTGGCCGTTGCCCGCGGTTTCAAAGCCAACCAGGATGCGATCGCCAATCTGTTCATCCGGCGTGAGGGACATGATCCTTCATTGCCACCCGTTTTGATTGGCAGCCATCTTGACAGCCAGCCCACGGGAGGCAGGTTTGATGGTGCGCTTGGCACGCTATCCGCCTTCGAGGTACTGGAAGCCCTTGAGGATGCCGGAGCCGTTACGGAACGATCCGTCGAAGTTGTGTCTTGGACCAACGAGGAAGGTAGCCGCTTCTCTCCCGGCTGCATGGGATCCATGGCCTTTATTGGCGCGGGCGACATGGCTGTGTGGCAGGATGCGCGCGGCACCGACGGGGTCAGGCTTGGCGATGAATTGGAGGCGACATTGAAGGCACTGCCGGAAGCCAAGATGCAGCCGGTCGGCCATGTGGTGTCCGCTTTCGTTGAGATGCATATCGAGCAGGGACCCGTTCTCGAGCGCGCGGGCATCCCGATCGGCCTCGTCACCGGCGTACAAGGAACCAGATGGCTCGAAGTTTCCTTCAGCGGCGAGGCGGCTCATGCTGGCACGACTCCGCTGGAATTCCGCAAAGATCCCATGGCGGCGGCCGTCGCGGCGATCGCGCAACTGCAGCTCCTCGTCATGCCGGCCGATCCGATGGCGCGGCTGACCGTTGGTCGAATGAGCGTCGAACCCAGCTCTGTCAACGTCATTCCAAGCAGGGTCACATTCACCATCGACATCCGCCATCCGCGAGAAGACGTGCTTTCTTCCATAGAAGCTCAAATCGACGCGGAATGCCGCGCGTCGGCTATGCGCCATATGGTCGATGTGCTCATCAAAAAACGTTTCGACTTGGCACCCGGACAATTCGACACGGCAATCGTCGATGTGATCGACAAGGCTTGCGAAAGGCTTGGCGTTTCCAACATGAAATTGGTTTCCGGCGCCTTTCACGATGCACTTTTCATCAGTCGTGTTGCACCGACAGCGATGATATTTGTTCCGTGCCGAGACGGCATCAGCCATAACGAGGCTGAATTTGTCACCTCGGAGAACATCGAGACAGGCGCGAAGGTACTGCTTGAGACTGCCCTTTCCTTGGCTCGATGAGCAATGATCATCCCCCTTAAGGCGGCCGATGATAGCGCGACAGAATCAGCGACGGCATGCGGACGCAGCGGCAGACGATGCCGATCGCGTTGCAGCGAGCGCCAATGGATTTGCCTTTAATGGCTGGAAAGTGGTGCCGCCCTCCGCCGACTAGCGCAGGCGCTCAAAAAAGAGCGCCCACACTATCAATCGGCGGTATACGGCATCCCTCAACCCCTAACGTTCGAGTTCCTCAGTAATGTCGGCGCAGAAATCGACAAATGCGCGTACCTTGGCTGGCGGCTGCTTGCGTGATGGTTGGAAAGCAAAGAGCGGGAAACGCTCGCCATGCCAGTCGGGGAAGAGGTCGATCAGCGATCCTGTCGCCAATGCCTGCCCAACTCCCCAGCCGATTACCTGAGCAATGCCGGTTCCAGCAAGGCATTCATCGAGCATGGTCTTGGGGTCGGTGAACGTCAACGGTCCGCTCGTCGGAACATCGATTGTCTCGCCTCCCCGGATAAATTCCCATTCGAATGGCCTCCCGGCATAGGGATCGATAAACTGCAGACAGCGATGAACGGAGAGGTCGCGAGGATGCGCCGGACGGCCATGGCGCTCCAGATAGCGAGGCGACGCCACGGTCAGAATTGGTGCTTCTATTAGCTTTCGCGCAATCAGGCTGGCAAAGCGAGGCTGGCCGAACCGGATCGCAAGATCGATACCGTCTGCGACAAGATCTCCGACATGCTCTCTGGTCACGAACTCGATAGATAGATCCGGATAGCGTTCGCAGAATCCGCCAAGCCGGCCTGCGAGCACGAGCGGCAGGAAGAATGGATCGATATCCACTTTCAAGCGACCGCGCACCGCTGTCGCCGCGCCGGATACGACCACGGCGGCATCCTCGATCGCATTCAAGTGCGGCTTCACCTCTTCATAAAACCGCCGGCCCTCGTCGGTTAGCGTCACCGAGCGCGTCGTTCGATCGAGCAGGCGCACGCCGAGGCGTGTCTCAAGACGGCCAATGGCCCGGCTTACACCGGAATCGGTGATGCCGATCAGTTCAGCGCCTTTGACGAAGCTCCCACCTTCAACGACGGCCGCAAACACGCTCACCCCCGAGAGAATCCGTCCATCAAAAGACATGTGCCGACTCCTGACTTTTGGTCAGGAATCATCTGACATAAACGCACTTAATTCAAGATCATTCCAGAGCGATAACGGTCCCGTGCCTTAAACCTGAAAGGACCCAGTCGTGAGCAATCTCAACCATCCCCGCACGCTTTTCAAAGGCGGCACCATACTGACAATGGACAAGACGGTCGGCAATCTCGCCATCGGCGACCTGCTCGTGGAACACGGCAGAATAGCGGCCATCGGACAGAACATCGCCGTTACCGATGCAACGGTTATCGATGCTTCTGACAGCATCGTCATGCCAGGTCTGATCGACGCCCATCATCACATGTGGCTGGGCGCAATGCGCCGCATGATGCCCGATGTGCACGATCTCTTTGCCTATATCGATATGGTGGCGGAAACGCTGGGCTGCCATTATCGACCGCTGGATATGTATCTCAGCACCCGGCTTACGGCGCTTGCCTGTCTCGATGCCGGCATCACGACCGTCATCGACGCTTGCCATTCCTCCCGCAGCCCGGAACATACCGACGCAGCGCTCGACGCTCTCGATGGCAGCGGTATCCGCGCCCTGCACATGGTCGGTGCCGCCATGGACAAGAAGGCGTCTGCCGCCCACCTGCCAGGCGATCTGAAGCGGCTGGCGGAGAACTGGAACCAAGGCGATGGCCTTGTGCGTGTCGGCCTGTTCGGCCAGCTCAATCTCGATTGGTGGAAGGTCGCCCGCAGCCTGAATATGCGCATTCTGACCGAGTTCATCGGCGATCTAGCCAAGCTCGGCCCGGAATTTGCCGAAGAGGGCGTGCTCGGCCCGCACAACATCTTCAATCATTGCACCCGCATTCCGCGGGAGACGTGGCGCCTCTTTGCCAATGCCGGCGTGAACATTACCGTCAACCCGCGTTCCGATGCACTGTTCGGTTTCGATGACGAGAGTTTCGCGTATCAGCAAGCGATCGACCATGGCCTGACACCGGCTATCGGCATCGATCTCGACACGGCCTTCGGCAGCGACATGTTCGGCGAGATGCACGCCCTATTCCTGCAGCAGCGCTCGGCCATGCGTTACCGCAAATTCCGAGGCGAAGATAATGTGCCCTTGCCGATCACCGTCGAGCGCGTCCTTGAAGCGGCAACCGTGAACGGTGCACGCGCCGCGGGACTTGAGAGCGAGGTCGGTTCGCTGGCGCCCGGCAAGCAGGCCGATATCATCATGGTGCGTGCCGACGGGGTCGCCGTCATACCGGTCAACAACGTTGTCGGCACGATCGTCCAGGCCGTCGAGCACTCGGATGTCGATACGGTCATGGTCGCCGGCGAGATCCGCAAGCATGGCGGAAAGCTGGTCGGCACCGATCTCATCAAGCTGTCATCGGAGATCGCCGCGTCGCGCGATTACCTGCTGGAAAAGAGCGGCTATCGCCTGGACCGCCTCGGCGCACCCGCCCCCGAAGAAGCGGCCTGAATCGGTGCCGCCGCTTTTCAGCGACGCTGCTATCCCACAGATTTTTCAGAATGGAGGCTGTCATGTCAGCATCTCTCATCAATGAGACGACGGAAGCGAAAGCCGCTCCCGCATATCTTTCCCGCCCTGCCCCGGGGATCATCGCCGCGCTCTTTTGTGGCTATCTCGCGGTCGGACTCCCGCTTCCGGTTATTCCGCTCTTCATCCACGACAAGCTCGGTTTCAACAATCTGGTCGTCGGCCTGGTGATTGGTATCCAATTCCTCGCTACCGTGCTCAGTCGTGGCTATGCGGGACGCTTGACCGATCTCAAGGGCGGTCAGCGTTCCGCCCTGCAAGGTGCCGCAATCAGCATGACCGCAGGGCTGCTCTATCTGGCGGCGGCCATGCCTATTCTCTCGCCCGATGTCAGCCTTGCAATTCTTGCTGTCGGGCGGTTGATTGCCGGTCTCGGGGAGAGCCTCTTCGTCACCGGCTGTGTCTCCTGGTCGATCGCCTCGGTCGGACCACAGCGCGCAGGCATGTCGATGTCGTGGACCGGCATTGCCATGTTCGCGGCACTGGCCATCGGCGCGCCGGTCGGCATGGCTCTGTATCAGTCTTATGGCCTGGAGACCGCAATGATCGCCTGCATCCTTGCCCCGCTACTCGCAGTCGCTATCGCATTTCGTTCGACCTCTTATACGAGCCCGGCAGGCCCGCGTCTGCCCTTCCATAAGGTCATCGGCCAAATCTGGCGCGAAGGGGCCGGGCTGATGCTGCAAGGAGTGGGACTGTCGGGTCTTACCGCCTTCGCATCGCTCTACTTCGCAGCCCACCATTGGAACAATGCCGGCTTGGTCATGACGGCCTTCGGCATCGGCTTCATCTTCGTGCGCGTCGTATTCGGCTCGCTGCCCGACAGAATGAGCGGCTATAGCATCGCATTCTGGTCCTCGGTGATAGTTGCAGCCGGCCAGGCGCTGATCTGGGTGACGCCTAATGAATGGATGGCGCTTGCCGGCGCCCTGGTCACCGGCCTCGGTTGTGCGCTGATCTTTCCCGCTCTCGGCGTCGAAGCGCTGAAGCGAGTGCCTCCGGCCAATCGTGGCAGCGCCATGGGCGGCTTCGTGGCTTTTCTCGATATCGCCTACGGCATTTCCGGTCCGGTCGCTGGCATCATCGCCGGACAGTTCGGTTATGCGGCCGTCTACCTCTTTGGCGCCGCCTGCGCCCTCGCCGGTGCCGCACTTGTCCAGACCGCCCGCTCTTCGCAATCCTGACCATTATTCCACATTGCCTGTGAGACTTGCTCGCCGGCTATCAAAGGAGATTTTCATGTCCCGCATCTTCATTTCCGGCTCGTCGACCGGTCTCGGCCTCATGGTGGCTGAACGTCTAACCGAACAAGGCCACCGGGTCGTGCTTCATGCGCGCAATCCGGCTCGCGCCAATGATGCCCGCCGCGCTCTTCCGAAGGCGGAGGCTGTCGTGATCGGTGATCTCGAAACTATCGCCGGCGCAAGAAATGTCGCCGCCGAAGTCAACAGGCTCGGCCGGTTCGATGCGGTGATCCACAATGCCGCTGTCGGCTATCGCGAAGCTCATCGCCTCACCTCCGATGGGCTGCCGCATGTCTTCGCCATAAACACACTATCGGCCTACATTCTGACCGCACTCCTCGAACCACCGAAGCGACTGGTCTACCTGTCGTCCGGCATGCACCATCATGCAGATGCCAATCTCGATGATATTCTCTGGAAACGTCGCAGGTGGAACGGATCAGAGGCCTATGCCGAAAGCAAGCTGCACGACGCAATGCTCGCATTCGCGATCGCGCGACGTTGGAAGGACGTGTTCTCGAATTCGCTGGAGCCCGGATGGGTTCCGACCAAGATGGGCGGCCCTGGCGCACCTGACGACATGGCACAGGCCCATCTGACTCAAGCCTGGCTGGCAGCCGGCGACGACCCGAAGGCGGATCTCACGGGAGAATACTTCTATCATCTGAAGCGTCGGACCGCGAACCCGCAGGCTCATGATCCAGCGCTTCAAGACAGCCTCATCGCAATCTGCGAGGAGATCTCAGGCGTGACTTTGCCGAAATAATTCACCGTCGGTCCTTTAGATCTTTAAAAATCTATTGGAACTCGCACGGGAAGCATTCGGGACTCGAAAGAACACTAAGCCAGCATACTCTCCTTCGCCGTAATCTGTTCCGATCCGCCGAAACGACACGTCCAGAGAATTCCGGGCGTCACGCGTCTCTACCTTTCAAATTCACAAGCTTGATTATTGCCGTCTATAAGACGCCCCGCAGTGACGTTCCGGCAAGCGAGCGGTTTCCCCGAAGATCTTTTGCCGCAGTGAACCTTCCGCGTATGCAGTCTTATAGAGATCCCGATCCTGCAAGGCTGGCACTACAATATCAACGAAATCCTCAAAGCCCTCCGGCGCTACCGTACGGGTGAGGTTAAAGCCGTCGATCTCCCCCTCATCGATCCACGCGGAAAGCTCATCCGCGACCGTTGCGGCATCGCCGACAATGACCGGATACCGGCCGCCGATGGACAGTTCCCCTAGCAATTGCCGCTTGGTCCAGCCTCGTTGCTGCGCAGTTTGCGTTGCTGACTGGCTGGCGTTGGACGGTCCATAGACGATAGTCTCGTCGAGCTCGTAACGCGAAAAATCGATACCCGTGCTCGCCGAAAAATGCGCCAACCCGGCTTCAGGATTAGCATGGTAGAGGTAGTCCGTATATTTTTCCCGCGCCGCGGCGGCCGAGCGATCCGTTACGACAGTTATGCCGACAAGGATTTTCACGTCATCGGGCTTTCGGCCCACGGCAACAGCCGCCTGGCGCAGCGCCCGGCCAGCGGCGCGTGCTGCGCTCTTGTCGGCGGCTGCAATGAAGATGCATTCGGCATGACGGGCAGCAAATTGCCTGCCGCGGCCGGATGTACCCGCCTGATAAAGAACCGGTGTACGCTGTATGGACGGTTCGGCAAGATGATAGCCGCGCGAACGATAGAATTGCCCCTGATGATCTATCTGATGGACTTTTGATGGGTCGGCATAGATGCGCTTTTTCTTGTCCGCCAAAACCGCGTCGTCTTCCCAGCTTCCCTCCCAGAATTTGTACAGGAGTTCGAGATATTCGTCTGCGCGATCGTAGCGGGTATCGTGCTCGATCTGCATATCGAGCCCCAAGCCGCGCGCGGCACTGTCGAGATAGCCGGTTACGATATTCCAGCCAATGCGCCCATCGGTCAGATGATCGAGCGTCGACATGCGCCGCGCAAAAACATAGGGCGCATCCGTACTGGCATTGACCGTTACACCAAAGCCGAGATGTCGCGTCACGGCCGCCATGGCGGACACCAGCAACAAGGGATCATTGAGCGGCAATTGAATGGATTCCCGCAAGGTTAGATCGACCGAGTTCTGGTAGACGTCATAGACGCCGAGAATATCGGCCAGGAAAATGCCATCGAAAAGGCCGCGCTCCAGGGTTGCCGCAAGCGATGTCCAGTAGCTCAGCGTCTTATAGCGATCGGACTGATCTCGCGGATGCGTCCATAGCCCGTGATTGATGTGGCCAACGCAGTTCATGTTGAATGCGTTGAGCAGTATCTTTTTTCTTTGCGTGACCATCTCGTCCGTCGTTTCAGTTTCGATCGCGCCGTATTGTAGCGCTTGCCATCGACATAGCCGCCCTCCAGACGAGCTTCCGCTGCTCAATCACGATAACGTCTGCTTCAGACCGCTGGTGTCGGCTCGCCGAGCGATAGCATCAATCGGTTTGCCCAATTGAAGAAGGCAGCCCCATGGATCACGTCGGCGATTTGCAGATCATCCAGGCCTTCCTCGCGCAATCTGACGATCTCGTTGGCTCCAAATTGCGATGGCGTCGCGGTGAGCGCGGCTGAAGCCTCGACAACCGCATTCCAGCGACTGCCAAGATCAGCCTGAAGCCCATCATCCAGCAGACGCTGCACGTCATCCGTCCGCTTGGAATGATGGGCGGCGAAGCGAGAATGGACCGATGCGCAAAAAATACAGCCATTCACCCGCGATGCGGCCGTGGCGGCCAGTTCACGCTCAGCACGAGGAAGGCCGGCCGAGACATTGTAGAAGATATCCTTGTCCGTCTTGGTACGGGCCTGGAGAATGTCGGGATCGCGTACCAGCAGCATGAAATACGGCGACTTCGCGCGGGATGCATCCACAAGGCCTGCCCAGTGGCGCTCGGTCAAGTCCGCCTCATCAAGGGGCCGCAGCCAGGGTGTCCAGCCGATTTCAGCTTGAGTGAAGACATTTGGCCGGTCTGCGATTTCGGGATGAATTACGGTTTCGGTCATGAAAGGATTCCTTGTTCGTGCGATCAGGCTTGCGCGACACGTCCGACATCGGCTGGATTGGCAGCCAAGGCCCTCAAGCCTGTAACGACCCTGATCTGAAACGCGAGAAATGCGACCAGCTGTGACAAGGTAACGATGCCCGTGGTCGTCCAGCCGGCATCTAGTAGCTTCTGCAGCGCCGCGGCACTCGCATCCCTCGGACGGAAGACCAGAAGGTGGCTGTGTTCGAGCGCCGTGCTGAGCTTCAGGTCCAGAAGTTGCCGGCTTTCGCCCGATACCTCATAAACGAAGCCCGGCCGGTCCTCACGGGAAAGCGGGCCAGCCAGATAATGGCCGTAAGGTCCGGTTGTATCGCCGACCTCCAGCTCCGCGGAGATGATGGCGACGAGCTCCGGGCCGTGCGCCTCATCCCGCAACTTGGAAGAATAAAAATCAGCGATCTCCGGCGCCTTGTGGAGGCCAGCGACAAAGGCGGCGACGGCAAGGCGCTCCGCCGGGGTCACGCTTCCCCAATGCTCGGGCTCGAAAAGAGCTTCATAGCTCTTTTGAGCATTGAGGCGCGTCTCGGGCCGTTGTGCCCGAAGGCCGTCAAGATCGGACCCAGGATCTATTCCCGCGAGGAAATCGATGACGTCTCTGGTCTGCAAAGTCATGGTCGATGCCTTCTCTTCGGATACCGCTATTGGATTTGCGCCGCCAAGCGGCGCTCTTTTCCGGTTAGGTTCTGCCGCACCCAACCAAGCGCTGGGGCGACATGAGCAGCCGTCAGTTCCAGCGAGCGCAGGATATGTTCATGCGGCGGATCGACGGAATGCACTTGAAAGACCAGATCCGTGACCCGCGCCAATGCCGTGTCTGCCTGAAGTGACGCGATAACGTCGTCGGGGGTGCCGACGTGAACATCGAAGGCTCCAATCAAATCAGCCGTGGTTTCGCCCGGGATCACGAAGCCCGCCGCCTTGAAGTGTTCGACGATCCGCCTCAAGCCGATATCGGCGAAATGAAGGGCCTCTTTCCTGCTATCGGCGACAAAGAGGCTCCGGGAACCCAATATCCGCGGCTGACGCCCTGCCGGCAACGCAGACAGGTAGGCATCGATAATCGGGTTCTGCAGGTCCCAAAGCTTGGCGTGTGGCGTCTCAACCGGCCGCGGCTGTGTGCGCGACAACATCAGCCCGTCCCCATCGCGGCCGGCACGCAAGCCGCCGCCAACGGAAAATGTCGCCTGCCACACATGGTCGCGCAAATGCGGTGCCGCCGGATAGAGGCGGTTGCCGCCCGCAAGCTCTCCGCCCGCCCAGGCATCGCGCACGAGAGCAAGATGATTGCCATAGACCTCCGTGCGCTGGCTGCTTTCCAGGCCGAAGGGAAGGAAGGCCTGCGGGGTGCCGCCCGTTCCGAAGCCGACCTCCATCCGTCCGCCGAGCAGCTTGTCGAGCACGGCCGTATCTTCGGCGACCCGCACCGCGTTCTCCATCGGCAACGTGATGACACCCGTGCCCAAACGAATATGCGAGGTCTGCGGGGCCAGGGTGGCGAGAAACACCAATGGTGCAGGCAGGCCGCCTTCGTCTCCGTTGAAGTGATGCTGCGCCACCCAGGCCGTGTCGAAGCCATGTTTTTCGGCATGGAGGATCTGTTCGGCAACCAGCCTGTAGCGGGTTCCGGCATCCACCTGGTCCAGGACCCGGCTGAAGAAGCCCAGTCGCTTCGGTAATGTTGGCGTACTCATGGGATCATCCTGCATTGATAAGGACGGGCGCGGTCGCCCGCGGAAACTTCTTGCCTGGGACCGCATCGATCAGCTCGCGTGTGTACGGGCTGCTTGGATTGGAAAAGACGTCTTCGACGCGACCCGTCTCGACCAGCTGCCCGGCGTTCAGCACCGAGACAGTGTCCGCGATCTGTCGCACGACGGCGAGATCGTGGGAGACGAACAGATAGGTCAGCCCAAGCTCGCGCTGCAACTCGCCCAAGAGATCGAGGATCTGCGCCTGCACCGTTACGTCAAGCGCGGAGACAGCCTCGTCGAGCACCAGGATCCGCGGATCGAGCACCAGCGCACGGGCGATCGCGACGCGCTGGCGCTGCCCTCCCGAAAGCGAATGCGGCCGACGTTGCGATATGTCGGCTGGCAGTCTGACCTTGTCGAGAGTGGCCGCCACCTTCGCCAATCGCTCACGGCGGGGCAGCCGTTCGAAATTCAGCAACGGCTCCTCCACGATCCCCGTAATTGTCTGGCGTGGGTCGAGCGAACCATAGGGATTTTGATAGACGAGCTGGATCTTCTTGCGCAGCTGCCTCAGCGCTTCACCGCGCAACGAAGCCAGGTCGAGCCCGTCGATCAGTACCTGACCCGAAGTCGGCTTCTGAAACGCGGAAACGATCCTTATCGTCGTCGTCTTGCCGGAGCCGGATTCACCGACGATTGCATGGGTGCTGCCGCGGCGAACGCGAAAAGAGACATCATCGACCGCCCGGAAACTGCCGCCGCGACCAGCACCAAAATCCTGCACCAGCCGATCGACCACGACGATGTCGTCGGCCGCCACGACAGATGCGACCGGGTGTGCCGGCGCGGCCTTCGGCCGCGCATTCAATGATGGCGCATCGGCAAGCAGACGGCGCGTATAATTGCTTCGCGGGTTTGCGAGAATATCGGCCGTGCGCCCCTGTTCCTGGATGCGGCCGTGCTGCAGGACGATCAGCCTGTCGGTTCGATCGGCGGCGATCCCGAGATCATGGGTCACCAAGAGGACCGCCGTGCCATATTCCCGTCTCAGATCGTCGATCAGATCGAGAATGTGCCTCTGCACCGTCACATCCAGGGCACTGGTGGGTTCGTCGGCGATGATCAGCGAAGGTTTCAGCGCGATGGCAATGGCGATCAACACGCGCTGACGCATGCCGCCGGAGAGCTCATGGGGATACTGCCTGGCGCGCAATTGAGGCTGGCTGAGGCCGACACGTTCCAGCAATTCGATCGCTTGAACGCGAGCAGCCGCTCCAGACGCCCGGCCATGCACCGTCAGGATTTCGGCGACCTGTTCGCCGATCGTCCTCACTGGATTGAGCGAATTGCCCGGATCCTGCGGCACGAGGCTGATGATGGAACCACGAATGCCATCCAGCCGCCTTTGCGGCCAGCCGGCAATATCCTGGCCGTTCAGGCGGATGGTTCCCTGCTGGAGAATGCCGCCTTCGGGCAGAAGGCCGATCAACGCCTGTGCGGTGGAGCTCTTGCCTGAACCGGATTCGCCGACGAGGGCGACCACTTCGCCGGCGCGAACCTCAAAGCCAATATCGTGAACGACCGTGCGCTGGCCGCTCTTGTCGCGATAGGCGACCCTGAGGCCCGCCACATCGAGGATCGGCGCACCCTCTTCCTTAGTGGTTTCAATGATCGGAGCCGTCATTTCCCGATGCTCCCGATTGCCCGGCTGATGCGATTGATGGAAATAACGACCAGGACGACGACAAGACCGGGTGCGGCCGTCAGCCACCAGGCGGTTGCGATATAATTGCGTCCTTCGGCGATCAGCAGGCCCCATTCCGGTGTCGGTGGCGGCGCGCCATAGCCCAGAAAGCCGAGCGTCGCGAGCTGCAGGATCGCCCAGCCGGCCTGAAGCGCAGCAAAGGCGATCACCGAGGTCAGCGAATTCGGCAGGATATGGCGCCAGAGCACCTTGAGGAATGTCCCGCCGCTGCCGAAGGCGGCTTCGACATATTCGCTTCGGCGCACCGTCACGACTTCGGAGCGAACCAATCTGGCAAACTTGGCGATCAGCGTGCAGCCGACCGCGATCGCGGCGTTGACGGTGCCGAAACCGAGCAGGACGATGATGCTGAGCGACAAGAGAAGATCCGGTATCGACAGCATGACATCGACCAGCCTCATGATGACCGTCTCGATCCTGCCGCCAAATGATCCGGCAAGGACGCCGAGCGTCGTGCCGGCTACAAGCGCGATGCCAACGGCCGCGAGCGCGCCCGATAGCGAGTGAATCGCGCCATAGACGATGCGGGCATAGAGATCCCGCCCGAGCGAATCCGTCCCCAGGAGATGGGTGGCGCTGGGCGGTCGTAGATGTTGCCCAGGTAGGCCTTGGACAGGGTCGTAGATCGTAAAGAGACTAGGGACGAGTGCCCAAAGGACGGCCAGCGCGAGAATGAGGCAGGCAAGGAAGAGACCAGGCCGGATGCGCGAAAAACGCCTGCCAGCTCCGGCGTTCTCACGAACATCGGTCTTGAGCGTCACGGGCGATATACTGATGTTCCGGTCGGACGAATCGAGGTCTGGATGATGTCGGGCGGTTTCGATCGTTGCCATCACACAGCTCCCAGCTTGGTTTTCAGACGCGGATCGAGCACGGGATAGAGAAGATCGACCACAAGGTTGATGACGACGAAAGCGGTCGCGGCGATGACGACGATCGCTTGAAGAACGGCGACATCCTGACTGTCCACGGCCTGTTTCGTCAGCCCGCCGATACCATTGAGGCCAAACACCGTTTCGGTGATGACCGCGCTGGCGATCAGCTCCCCGAACAGCAATCCGGCAACGGTCAGAACCGGCAGGAGCGTATTCTTGGCGACGTGTCGCCATAGGACCTTGGCATGCGTAAGTCCCTTGGCCCGAGCCACGGGCACGAAAGGCTTCGTCAGGACTTCGTCGATGTTCTTCAGCAATATCTGCGCGAGCGGCGCCGAAATCGGCACCGCGACCGTCAGGATAGGCAGGAAAAGACCCTCCCAGGGTCCGGGATTGATGACCGGCACGAGGCGAAGCCGGAAGGAGAATATCTGAATGAGCATGATGCCGAGCCAAAAAGTCGGCACCGATATGAACAGCGACGGAATGGACTGGATCAGGCCACGCAGCCAGGCAAAGCCGGAGAGATTGCAGGCAATCGCGATCAGAACGGCAAGAAGCGTCGCACCCGCAAAACCCAAACCTGCCAGCAATAGCGATGGCGGCAGGTTGGTGGCAAGCAGCGAGCTCACCGGAACGCCTGCCTGCAGTGAATAGCCGAAATCCCCCGTCAAAAAATTCCAGACTGCGTGGGCATATTGATGCAGGAAGGATCCGTCGGCGCCATAAGCCGCCCTGATATCGGCAAGCTGTTCGGGGCTTAGTCCGTAATCCGGGTTCTGGAACTTGATCAGCACCGCGTCGCCAGGCAGCGACTGCAGCAAAACGAACGAAACGGTGAAGGCCGCCCATAAGACGAACAGCGCCTGCCCGAACCTCGATAATATGTATCTTGCCATGCCACTACCATGTCTTCGCATGAAGGAAGGCCCGGCACCACGCCGGGCCAGCCCCTTTTCATCAATGTTCAGCGAGCCAGGTGCTGTAGAAGGACGGACGTCCCACGGCCTCGAATGCAACCCCCTTCACGTAAGGCGCGCCAGCGAAGACCTGCGGCTCCTCGAAGAAGGGGATGACATAGGCCTGATCGAGCAGATATTCCTGCGCGGCCTTGGCCGCCGCCAATCGCTTGTCGCGATCCGTCTCGGAGGCGACGGTTTCCAGGGTGCCGTTCAGCTTGTCATCCGAGAAGGTCGCCTTGGGATTGAGGCCGCCCTTTTGCAGCAGGGCATCGCGATTCTTGGGATAGAACTGGCTCTTGATGACATCGGGATCGGCGCGGCCGACCTCGGCGACGACCAGCGGCGTCCTTGCTGGATCGACATTGTCGGTCACCAGATTCCCCGAGGTTCCGGCAAGAACCTGCAGCTTGACACCGAGCTTGGCCCATTGCTGCGCGACGAGCTGCAGCACGGCCTTGTTCTGCGGCTGGGGCAAGGATTCATAGACGGCAAGCGAAAGTGGCTTGCCATCCTTCTCGCGAACACCGCTCGCGCGCTTCTTCCAGCCTGCCTCATCCAGAAGCTTTTCAGCAAGAGCCGGATCGTAGGTCAGCTTCGACGACAAATCCGTGTAGCCGGCCGCGGCCGACGAAATGACCGATTTCGCCTGCGGATAATTTGCCGAAAACAGCGTATCGACGATTTCCTTGTTGTTGGTCGCATGCAGGAGCGCCTGGCGAACCCTAATATCGGCGACGAGCGGATTGTCCGGACGGAAGGCGACGCTGTCGTTCACGCCGCGGGTCGGCGCCGCATAGATCGCGAAACCCTGATCGGACACCTGCTTCTCGTCATAGGCCTGCAGCTGACGGATGAAATCGGCCTGGCCGGAAAGCAATGCGCCGATGCGCACGCTGTCCTCGCCGGTGATGATGTACTTGATCCCGTCCAGATAGGCCCGGCCCTGATGCGCCAACTTGTTTGGACCCCAGTTATAGTCTGTCCGCGCTTTCAGCGAGAGCTGCTTGCCGAGCGTCTCGCTTTCGACGACAAAGGGGCCGGACCCGATGATCTTCGTCGCATCGCCGAGCTGGTCGAAAGGCAATGCCAGCGTCTTTAGGGAAACCAAGCCCGATCCGATCACGGCGGTTCCCTGCAGGAAACCCGGAGACGGCTTCTTGAAGTAGAACTTGACCGTATAGGGATCGACGACTTCGCTATGATCGTAGTTGTTGATGACCTCGGAAACCGGCTGCTTCAGCTCCTTGTTGCCAAGGCCGAACGTATCATAATTCTTCGCCACGGCATTGGCGTCGAGCGGAGAACCGTCGGAAAATGTCACGCCCTTGCGGATCTTGAACGTATATTCCGTCGCCTTGTCGTTGACTGTCCAGGATTCGGCGATCCACGGCTCGATATCGAGCGTCTTCGGGTTCTGATAGGTGAGCTTGTCGGTGATCTGGTTGAGAATGCCACCATTCGGATAGAAGCCGCCCGCCGGCGGGTAAAGGTTCGTATGCGCCTGCTGTTCAAGATAAATCAGCGTGCCGCCCTTGACCGGCTGGTCATCGGCGAATGCCGACGGCGCCACCAATAGCCACACGCTTAGTAAACTTGCCGCCTTGAATTTGGCTTTGATGCCCATTGTGTAAGCCTCTGTATGAAAACGCGCATCAAACTACGGCAAACACCAAGCTATCTATAGAATTAATATTCTAATTTGGTCGCAAGTCAGGAAACGAACGCGCGGGTATATCACGAGGTTGAATAGGCGATGGCTCCTTGATGGGGTTGGCATCCGCTTGAAGCGAGCGGCGCGATATTCGGACGTTTGGAAACAATTTCGCAATCTCCAATGCACGTTCCTCAATACCCTTCAACCTCTTCTACTAGAATTGTTTTCCCCTATCGCCCGACTATTTGGCACCGCCGCGAATAGCTCACCGCATCTTTTACATATATAATCCACTAAATTAATGGACTAATCGAACTTAGAACGCCGCCGATCGTTCGTTCGGAAGAATCCATTTCAAGGGGTGATGAAAATGACCAGACAGGTGATTGAATATGCCGGCATTCCGGTGGGCATCGTCGTTCCGGACAAGGGCGCGCTAAGGTTCATCGCGGTCAAGTTTCACGTCTATGACCTTGACGGCCAACATTTTGCCGCCGCCTCCGACGTGCTGCGAGCAATCCACAAGTTGGTATCCACAACGTCTGGCAATCTCAACCGAGCCGCGTAAAGGAGGCATATCATGAGCAGGCTGCGTCGTTTCTTTCGCCTCTCGGCACAACGCGACGAGATCGAGACAAGGCTGCTGGCGCAAGAATATCGGGCGCTCATTCTCGATGATCTTGTCGATGACGGTACTAGCCATGAGCTGCAATCGAAATCCGTCGAACTATCTCATGAGATCGGTTCGCATCGACGTCAGCCTTACCGTGGATAGCCAATCCTGTTCGACGCATTTCAGCAGCCGCTCCCGTTCGGCCCGCGAACACGGTTGCTGATGTGATCACCAAAGCCGCGGCATGCCGAATGCGGCGCAAAGACCGCAATTTAACATACCTCTATGTCGGGAGCCCTCAATGGCTGTTACTGCCCAACCCCTCATCCTCGATCACGCCGTCATTGGCGTCCTTGATCGGCTGGACGAGGCCGCTGCGATCTATCGCAAACTCGGCTTCGCGCTGACGCCACGAGGTTACCATACCCTGGGCTCCATCAATCATCTTGCCGTGTTCGGCGAGAACTATCTGGAGCTACTCGGATTTCCGCCTGACAGTGATGACAAACGCACCGATCTCTGGTCTTATCCGATCGGTTTGAACGGACTTGCCTTTCGAACCACGGACGCAGCCAGCCTGCAACGCGAATTGGGCGATGCCGGCAAATCCGTCACCGAATGGCGGGACTTCTCGCGCCCTGTCAACGTGGGAGGCATAGAGAAGTCAGCCAGTTTCCGCACCTTCCAGATCGGCAAGGAGGCGATCTCCAATGGCCGCTTCTTTTTCTGCCAGCACAATACGCCGGAGCTGGTGTGGCAGCAGAGAGATCAGAGCCACCCCAACGGTGTTCTCGATATCGTCGATGTCTTCATCGTCAGCCGCGCTCCCGAAGCGCTAACCGAACTGCTAGGCGGATTTGCCGATACCGCCGCGCCTGAAATCAGCAGGGACGGCATTGTAATTCACGCCGGCATCGTCACACTTCATATCCTGTCCGAGGTTGACGCCGCCTCCCGGTTCGGCTCCGCCATTCCGGCAAGCTTTGACGGTAACGAAAGAAAAGTGGCGCTCGGACTGAAGGTACGATCGGTTGAAGCAACCGCAGATGTGCTGGCGCAAGGAGGCTTTTCGCCTCGCGCCTTCGAGGGCGGCCTGCTTGTTGATGCCGATGCCGCCAATGGAGTCGCACTATGGTTCAAGGAATGAGTTGGAAGACCGACGCTCACACACGGTGATACGACACGAACTTCGGACGGCTGCAACTGAGATTACGAAATCCTGCATCGCGTCCGGAAGCAGAACTTGAGATAAGGAATTCCACATGGCCAATCAGCCCGTCACCACCCGCATCGTGCTTGCCTCCCGTCCCGTTGGAAAACCGGTCGCGGCGAACTTCCGGCTTGAACGGGAAACCTTGCGGGATCTCGACGAAGGCGAGGTTCTTCTGCAGATCCTTTATCTTTCCCTCGACCCCTATATGCGAGGCCGGATGGACGACGCGAAATCCTATGCCACGCCGGTCGAGATTGGCGGCGTGATGGAAGGAGGAACCGTTGCGCGCGTGGTCAAATCACGCAATACGGAGTTCACGCCGGGAGACATCGTCCTCTCCCATTCCGGCTGGCAGAGCCATGCGATCTCAAACGGCGCGGGATTACGCAGGCTTGACCCGAATGCGGCGCCGATCTCGACGGCACTCGGCATTCTCGGAATGCCGGGCTTCACCGCCTATGCGGGGCTGCGCAATATCGGGCGGCCCAAGGCGGGAGAGACATTGGTCGTGGCCGCCGCCAGCGGCGCGGTCGGCTCGGCCGTCGGGCAGATCAGCAAGATCTTTGGTGCGCGAGTAGTTGGTATTGCAGGCGGCCCGGACAAATGCCGTTATATCCGCGACGAACTCGGCTTCGATGCCGCGATCGATCACCGGGCCGACGATTTTCAAGCCCGGCTCGCGTCTGCTTGCCGGAACGGCATCGACATTTATTTCGAAAATGTCGGCGGACATGTCTGGAACGCGGTGTTTCCATTGCTGAACGATTTCGCGCGCGTTCCGGTCTGCGGACTGATCGCGCATTACAACGAAGACCCGTCCACTTCGCGTGGATCGGACCAATTGCCTGCTGTAATGCGCGCCATCCTGAGAAAGAGCCTGACCATCCGGGGTTTCATACAACGCGAATTTGCCGATCAACGCCCCGATTTCTATCGAGAAGCCGGAAAATGGATTGCCGAGGGGCGCCTCAAATATAAGGAGGACATCGTGGATGGGCTCGAAAACGCTCCGGAAGCTTTTCTCGGGCTGCTGGAAGGACGGAACTTCGGTAAGCTGATCGTGCGTGTCGCACAGAGCTGACCGCCAGCTCTCAAGTCGGCGGATATCGATCCTTCACGACAATCTATCCGCAATCGCCTCGGCAACCTTTCTTGCCTGCACGCGGATATCCGGCACGGCGGTAATTTCCCAGAATTGGCCAGCGGTCAGCGCGCCAACGGCATAGATGATTGCTTCCTTGCCGCTCGAGCCAGGGATGCGTGAGCGAGCATCGACCACCAATCCGAGACCAAGCGGATCCGCCTCGATCAGGCCTTTGCGCTGCATCTCCTGCAGCAATGGGGAATGCGCGATGCCTGCTCGTTCCATGCCAGTGCAATTCACGATCCAGTCCGCCTCGATGGATGCTGTAAAGCTCTCGCCGCGAGGCCGGTAATGTACGGTTAAAGCCTTGGTTTTCTCGACATTCCGCAGATGGCCGGCTCGGATCGAAACCTGGCCGTTTTGCAGCATCCTTTCAAACCGCCGGAACACATCCGGAGCAACACGATGACGATGAATGTTCCACCACGGCAAGGCATGGCGTAAAAAGCGACGGCGCTCGATCTCCGGCAATCTCGACCAGAGAGCTTGCGTCTTCGGGCGTAAGCCATCCATGACCCTGCGCCAGTCCCCCGCATCTTTGCTCTCGCGACGGAGAACATGCAGGAGTTCACTCATCCGCGTGGGCAAGGCTTCGACGTCGATATCGACCGCCGACTTGGGATGGCTGACATGATCGTGCGGAACGAGGCCGCGCCGTGACAATACGATTATCTTGCCGGTGAAACCGTGGGCAAACAGTGCCAAAACCTGATCGATCATCGTCAGTCCCGAACCCAAGATACAGACCGTATCGGCCTTACCGACCCGTCTCAACCATGACAGCCGCCATGGATTTTCGATGATATGGGAGCGCACGTCCGCGGATAGTCGGGAAACATCAAACGGCAATGGTGCATTGCCAACGCCGAGACAGAGCACGACGCTTCGCCCGGCGATCTCATTGCCGTTGTCCAAAATAAAGCCGAGCGCGGAACCGTATCGCTCAACGCATCCCGTCGCCTTGGCCTTGATGAAGTCGACTCGACAACGCTGTTTCCTGTTGCGCAGCAAAGCGGCCAAACTGTCTCGAATATACAGGCCATAGTCCTGCCTGGAGGCGAAATCTCCCGCGTCCAGCGGCCGCTTGCGTTCCCGCAGCCATTCGACAAAGGCATTCGGACGATCCGGAAACAAGCTCATGCGACCGGCCGGCACGTTCAGCCGATGCAAGTAGAGTTCTGTCCGATAGGCGGTCCCGCGACCAAAGCCAGGATCGTCGCCGACAATGGCGATCGATGCCGTTTCAGGGAGCAGCTCTACGAGATTGCAAACGGTGGAAATGGCGGAAAAACCAGAACCCACGACAACGGCATCATAGATCATCGCTGGCCTTTTCCGCTTTCGAACAGAGGCAAGACAATTACCGATATCTCCCTTTCACTGATCTAGGGCAGATGATTTCCGATCCAACATGTGATGGTGGCATTGCGGGGGAAATATTGGGTGCGCCCTAGGCGCTCCGGCTCGGGACGCGGGTCTGGCTTGGCGGCAGCCGACGAGATTGTTTTCCTCCTGCCGCCCACTTTCGGTCCTGCAGAGAATGTGCGGCTATGACCAAATCCCGCTCAGACGGTGGCCCCGAGTCTCGGCTGGCCGTCGACCGCATAACGACGGATGTCGAGATCGCGAAAGGCTTGTCCAGATTTCCTCTTGATGAAGACCGCTGCCTCTATGCCATCTCCGCCGCGGCGCCAGATTCAAATTACGCTCCACGCCATATGGCGGAGTCTTCGGAATCGGCAAACCGTTGCGCCATTTTGCGCGCCCTGCTTCAGGCAGCGTTTTAACTTCTTGCCCCTTACCGCTCTATACCAGGGACCCGGAGCATTCCCTCTGCCAGAAACTCGACCAGCAGCCGGACACGCGCGATGCCGGTTCGTTCGGGCGCGATAAGCATATTCAACGGCACGGCCGGTGGAGCGTAGTCAGGCAGCACCGTTTCGAGCCGGCCGTCCGCGAGAAGGTCGTCCACCAGCCAGATATGAGCGGGGCCCAGGCCGCGACCCGCGATAAAGGCTTCGCGCGCGGCGAGCCCGTGATCAACGCGCAGATGCCCGCTGAAAGGCACGAGGTGGCGCGTGCCTCCCGCCCGCTCAAGCGCGAGAGATTCGCTTCCGGCAACGTTCGACATGCGAACGCCCTCATGGTCCTTGAGCTCCTCGGGTGTCGCCGGCCGGCCACGGCTTGCCAGATAGGCGGGAGAGGCGACGAGAACGCGCCGGCTTTGACCGATCGCCCGCAGCTTCATCGAACTGTCGGCGAGCGGACCGAGGCGCAGTGCGATGTCCACGCCTTCGCGGATGAGATCAACGCGTTCATCCGTCAGGCTGAGGTCGACTGCGATGTCCGGGTAGCGATCCTGAAAGGCGAAGACCAGACGGCTGACATGCCGGACGCCGAGCGCTGCCGTACAAGAAATGCGAACCGAGCCGGCGGAGACGCTCCGCGCGCTTCGCGCTTCATCGGTCGCCTGTTCCAGCAGGCGCAGGATTTGGATGGCATTGGCATAATAAAGTCCCCCTTCCTCGGTGAGCGTGACACGACGGGTCGTGCGGCTCAACAGTGCCACGCCAAGGGCTTCTTCAAGCTCACGCACATGCCGCGTGACACTGGACTGGCCAATGTTCAACTCACGCGCCACAGCCGACAAATTGCCGCGTTCGGCGACGCGGACAAAGGTGCGAATGCGTTCGAGCGTGATGTCCGATCTATCCATTATTCGGCATTATCCTATCCATCCCTGCTATATAACGCATTAGCGGAACATGGCCTAGCTTAGGGAGAGTTTTCTTCAACAAGCAGGTGTCACCATGAATGTGCTCATCGTCTTCGCTCACCCCGAACCTAAATCCTTATCGGCATCGTTACGTGATGTTGCGGTCCAGGAGCTGGAAGCAGCCGGCCACACGGTAGAGGTTTCCGACCTACATGCCATGCGCTGGAAATCGGAGATCGACCGCGCGGATTTCCCGTCTTTGGCTCCCGACGAGCGGCTTATGCCGGTCGCCGCTTCCAAACATGCCTTCAGCGGCGATACGCTGACGGACGATGTCAAAGGGGAGATCGAAAAGCTTCTCTGGGCTGATGCATTGATCCTGCAGTTTCCGCTCTGGTGGTTCGCCATGCCGGCCATCCTGAAAGGTTGGGTCGACCGCGTGTTTGCTTATGGGTTCGCCTATGGCGTTGGCGAACACAGCGACAAGCGCTGGGGTGATCGCTATGGAGAGGGAACCTTGGTCGGCAAGCGAGCCATGTTGATCGTAACCGCAGGGGGGTGGGAAGAACACTACGCTCCTCGGGGAATCAACGGTCCCATCGACGATCTTCTGTTTCCGATCAATCACGGCATTCTCTACTATCCTGGCTACGATGTGCTGCCGCCCTTCGTGACCTATAGTACCGATCGCTTCGACGACGCCCGCTTCGAAGCCGCTGCGAAACATCTGCGCGATCGGATGCGAACGCTCGAAACAACAAGCCCCATTCCTTACAGGAGCCAAAATGGCGGGGATTACCATATTCCGACCATGCAACTCCGGTCGGAACTGGGCGGTCAGAGGGCATCAGGCTTCGCACTTCATCGAAAAGATGTGGCTGCGTCCAGGTAATGCGCTCGGTGCTATCAACTCCTATTCGTGGAGTTGTTCAGCATCGCGTGGGTGCCGAGTGCTCGAAGCAGCAGATGATGGCAACGAAGGCGACCGGATAGTCACACCGTCGCGGGTCAGGTGTTGACGACGGACGGCTTTCAATCGTCGCAGCCGACGCATACCGACTTGCGGAAAGATAATGGGCGGTCGGCGAAGAGGAATGGTTGTGATCCTTTGTCAGGAACGCGCTGATACTCAACGCATGACCTCGGGCCGCCTTCGGGGTCTCGCTAGCGGCTGGCCTTGACAGCAAGGGATGAAGCGCCCCTCCGGCGGGAGGTCACTGTCCATGCGGCATCGAGCGAACGCCGATCCAACGCCTGATTATTCGCCCTGTCACCGGAGGTTGGTCCGATGACAGGGCAGACCGCCGACGGGTGGCAGTGGTGTCGGCGACCGGGGGCAGTCATGCACTATCCGAATAGAGCTGCGTTGAACACGGACCTTAGTCTGATGGCGAGTAAGCTTCTTTTCCGGCACAACGTGTGAGGCGGAATTTGGTGGGCGTGTGCCCCTTCGAATTAGTTGCAATTGCAGCTTTTCATCCATCAACTGTGATGCTGTTGAAGGGCGTGGTTGCGGCCGCGGAGTCGAACCGCCTGTTTCGGCTTATTTGCACCGACGAGCGCACCGGCGCTCTTAGCCGCATCTCGCTTGGCTTGCTGGCTACAATCAGAAGTCTACGACCGATGCGACAATTTTCCAGTTGTCAAATAGTACTAAATCATGTGCGCCTTCCGCGCTAACAATTCCTTCTTACGCGCCCAATCTCAACCTGAGCGTTCGGTTTATATGCATCGATTGCGGGAGGGGGCCTCCTCTCGACGCTGCACATCCAGGCATCTGATACCGCTTGACATTCTAAACCGTCTGAACGAAAGCAAGCTCTCTTGATGGACCACCCATACAACCGAAAGAATTGCGGTTCTGGAAGGCAATCCAATGCCGCCGATGAGAGCAGCCACACTGAGGCGAGGATGTGGCGGCTTGGTCCATGTGGCATCTTCACGCAAAGCCAAAAGCCCGCTTGTGAGAGCGCTGCGTCGAGTAGTAGGGTAAATCGTCATCGTTTCGGATATGTTGGCCCGCGTGGAATCGTCATACCCGATCCCGCAATACCCGGAGGCAAGGAGGCATGATGGTTCCCAGTCCGGTTTGGAAAGATGTCGGCCTGAAATCCAGAAAGGAGCAAAGACTTTCGATGCCTTCAATCCGCAACCGCCAACAGTGGCTTCCATGCTTGTAAGACAAGGCACCCATCGCAACGAGAAAATTGACCGCCATCTGGCTGCGTCCCTTGCGGCAATTGCGGGCGCATTGAATGCGTCCGCCTTCTACGCTGTCGGCTTCTTCTCAGCCAACATGACGGGAAATGTATCGACCCTGTCCGATCATCTTGCCGTGGGACAGTGGCTGTCGAGCCTGCTTTACGGCGGGATTGTCATCGCCTTCATCCTCGGGGCCGCGACTTCGACGCTGATTGTCAACGCGGGACAGCGGCGCAACGTACATGCGATCTATGCCTATAGTATTTTGACCGAGGCCATCTTGCTTGCCGCGCTCGGCTGCGCGGATCTATGGCTTCTCGCTGCTTGGCGCACGCCGGTTCTCGTTCTCGGGCTTGCATTCCTGATGGGGCTCCAGAACGCGGTCGTCACCCGCATCTCGGACGCCAGGGTTCGCACCACGCATGTTTCCGGCATGGCCACGGATCTGGGCATAGAGCTAGCCATTGCCCTGGACGCCTTGCGAGGACGTGAGCAGGCTCCGGAGGCGCGGCGCAATCTGAGCAAACTACAATTGCATCTTTACACGATCGTCTCGTTTCTTCTCGGCGGCGTCCTGGGAGTGTTCGCCTACCGAGCCATCGGTGGCCACCTTCTCCTATTGGCTGCGGTTTTGTTGACGCTAATCGCAGTGGATGCGATTTTACGCGCACGAAAAATAGCGGCCGCCGGGGTCGAACCACGAACCTCATGACTCTTTTTAGGGATGCTTGCATTCCGAAAGTCACTTGAAACAAGGGCGGTTGCGGCCCTAATAAAATCAAGAATTTGTACGGACCGGTTGGAAAATAGTCAGGGGCATTGTCATTTGTCCGCGATATACCAGCGGCAAGGTACGCAAGGAAATCGGTCATGCGGTATCTTCGATCCGGGCCACGGTGGCGCCAGCCGGAGGAGACGGACGTTACGCGGGGCAAGACACTCGGTCTGCGGTCGGGAGAAATCGCCGACAGAAATATTCGCGTCATCCTGGAGGCGATCCGGCGCCACGGCCCTTTGACCCGCATGGAGCTCGGAAAACATTCCGGACTGACCGGGCCGGGAATCACCAACATTCTGCGCCGGCTTGGCGACGAAGGGCTGGTGACATCGCATCGGCGAAATGGCGCCGGCGGTGGGGCGACCTCCACCGAATTTGCCCTGCGGCCAGAAGGAGCCTTCTCGATCGGCGTTCGTGCCCGTCAAAATCGAGGCGAAGCGGTTCTCGTCGATCTGAGCGGCCAAGTTCACGACCGCGTTTATTTTCCCCTCGCCCGGGCAAGGAGGGTCGCATCGATCCTTTCGGCGATCGAGGACATGATCGGCCATCATACCGACTTGCCGATCATCGGCCTAGGTATCGCCTCGAATGACTGGAGCCCGGAAGAAAGCGAGCAGTTGGATGCCGCATCGAAACTTCCGCGCAGCCATGTCGAGAACGAATGCGCGGCAAGCCTGCTCGCCGAGCGCACGATCGGCACACCGGCGCCGAAAGGCGGGCTCGCGATGATCATCATCGATGAGGATGTCCAGGCCGGGTTTCTCGTTCGTGGCGTTCCCTATTCGGGCGTTCATGGGCGCGCGGGCAATATCGGCGACATGCGCACCGGCCCCGACAATATCCGCCTGAATACGGTCGTCGGCTTCGATGCGCTACGCGGATTGTTGAGCGAAGACGAATTCCGGCACCTTCTGGCGGGCAAGGAGCCATATTCCCCGCTGATAACGCAGTGGATACGCGAGGCGGCAAGCCATCTGCTCGACCCGATCATCGCGATTGCCGGCTTCATCGCGCCGAGCGTGATCATGATCGGCGGCGACCTGCCGCGCGACGTTATCGAGGCACTGATCCATCAGCTTTCCGTCGAGCGCCGCGACACGTCGAAACGGCCATTCCTGACGCCCTGGATTTCGCCGATGAAGCCGGCAAGTTTCAGCGGCGGCGGCGTGGCGCTGGGGGCGGCACTCCTGCCCTTCCTCAACACTCTTTTGCCGCCGGTCTCCGGCTGAATCTCGCTTCTGGATTCAGGCAAGCGCCTCGTCTTTATGGCTGATGTCCGAGGCGAGTGCCTTGTCCAGGACCTTCTGTATATTTGCCGCCCGGCGGAAGGAGGGTTCCTGGGTCTTGCCCATCCTGACGGCCTGAACGAAGCGCTGGTAGTTCGTCTCAACGTCATCAAAGTGGATATCACGCCAGGTCGCCGTGTGAACGTCTTCACCGAGACAGGCGCGGAGCGTCGATTTTCCTGTGTCGTAGATCATCTCGATCGAACCGGTCTCACCGTAGACCCTCAGGCGCAGCTGGTCCATCTGCCCCGCGGCGGTGCGCGTCGCCTGGATCGTGCCGATCGCTCCGCTCGTGAAGTCGACATTCATTGTGAAGCTGTCATTCGCATCGAGATCATATTCGCCGATCTTGTCGCCCGGCGCCTTGCTGAAGGTCTTCAGCCGCGCGAAAACATGAGCGACGTCAAGTCCGGAACCATAGGAGGCGAAGTCGACGATATGGATGCCGATGTCGCCGAGCGCGCCGTTCGAACCATGCTTCCTGCTGAGGCGCCACAGCCACTTGCTCTCCGATTTCCAATCTCCCCAATGCCGGCCAACGAGCCAGCTCTGCAGATGAGAGGCTTCGACATGCCTCACCTCACCGATCTCGCCGGCGAGCACCATCTGCCGGCCCTTTTGCAAGGCAGGCGAATTGCGATAGGTGAAATTCACCATGCCCACCTTGCCGGCTTTCTCGATAGCCTCGGTCATTTCCATCGCCTTGGTCGCGTCTGTCGCAAGAGGCTTTTCGCAGAAGACATGCTTGCCGGCAGCAATCGCCTGCAGCGTCGTTGGGTGGTGAACAGCGTCAGGCGTTACGTTGGCGACGGCATCGAACTCCCCCCAGGCGAGCGCTTCCTCAAGCGAGCCGAAACGATTGGGGATGGCGTGTTCCGAGCAAAAGGCTGCCAGCCGCTCAGGAACGACGTCAACGCCGCCCACGACGCTGACGCCTTCGATCTCCTTGAAACTTGCCGCATGCTTGTTGGCCATTCCGCCAGTGCCGAGAATGAGTAGACGCATCTGATCCTCCATAGATGTCAGGTTTGGCTATTTTCATAACCGAGGCAAAAACCGCATCCCCCACCGCGGATACCCGCGATGGCTCGACTGTTTCGAGGTGGGGAATGCGGCCTGAAGCCGCTAGCTGCTGTCGAATGTCACCAGCATCTCTATCCTCCCGAGCTGCGACTTGACATCAAAGCAAAGTAACTTAATCTAATTAATGCAGCATGGAAATGAGGAGCGGTCAACTGGCCACCATGTTGTATCCGTTCAAAATGGGGAGGAGACCCATCATGAAGAGAGCGTTCGTCAGCGCGCTAGCGCTGAGCACGATGTTGTTTTCAGTGCCTGCCGCATTTGCCCAAGAACTGGCGACAAAGGACAGGATCGGCCTTGCCGACGCGCCGAAAACACTCACTGTCCGGCTCACGAACGATAGTCCGAACAATGCCGATCCGGCGATCGCCGAGGGCTATCGGAAACTCTTCATCGACTTCATCAAGAAGCATCCCGACTGGAAGCTACAGATGCAGTTCATGTCGGCCGATATCGGCACGGAGCAGGCAAAAATGCTCGAACAGGCAAAAGCCGGCAATGCTCCGGATTGCGCCGCCGTCGATTCCTTCGTCCTCTCGCAATTCATGGTCAACCATGTGCTTGCCGACTTCACCCCCTATTTCTCGAAGGACGAAGTCGCGGATCTCTTCCCCTTCATCCGCAACGGCATCACCGACAAGGATCAGACGATCCGTGCCTGGTGGTGGGATACCGACCTTCGCGTCCTCTACCGCAACAAGTCCATTGTCCCCGATGCACCACAGACCTGGGACGACCTGAAGAAGGCCGGTATCGCCTCCGTCAAGGAAGGCATGGAGGGCATCCTCTTCAACGCCGCCCGCTATGAGGGTTCGACCTTCGACTGGCTCGCCAATTACTGGGCGCTCGGCGGCAAGCTCGTCGACGATACCGGCAAGCCGGTTTTCGGTGAGGGCGAAAACAAGGAGAAGTTCCTCAAGGCGCTGACCTATTACAAGGATCTCGTCGATTCCGGTGCCGCGCCCAAACGGGTGACGACGATCGGCAACTATGATGATCTGAACGCGGCGGCGGCTGCCGGAACGACCGCGCTTTTCATCGGCGGCAATTGGCAGCTCGCCCAGTTGAAGGCAACGCTGGATCCGGACGAATTCGCCAACTGGACCTTCTCTCCGATCCCCGGCCCGACGGCAGATAAGCGCTCGACCGGCACGGGCGGCTGGACGATCGCCTCCTTCAGCAAGGATAAAGACAAGGTCGAGATGTGCGCCAACCTCGCGCGCGACGTCTATATGGGGCCGGGCAACGCGCTTCAGCAGCAATTGCCGACGCGCAAATCGCTCTTCGACAAATATGAGGTTTTCGCGACCGAAGCCAACAAGACCTTTGCCGACGCGCTCGCCAACGGCCAGGCCCGTCCGGGTGCGCCGATCTATCCGGAGATCTCCAACCAGATTCAGATCATGATGGGCGACGTCCTATCGGGAACCAAGCAGCCGGAAGAAGCCCTTAACGCGGCATTCAAGGCGACGATGGAGGCTTACAAGCGTCTCTAACGATTGTGATCGCGGCAGCGCCCGCGCGGGCGTTGCCGACAGTGTCAAACCCGGACAGAGAAGCCCAATGACCCCAATCGCCATCGAGGCTGCCACCCGGCCGCACAGCAGATCGTTCATGCGCCGCTTCGCCGGAGCGCCGCTGCCTTGGATCATGCCCGTAATCATCGTCATCGGCATCTTCTATCTCTATCCGGTCATCGACGTGTTCCGTCTGTCCTTCACCAATGCGACGCTGATCGGCGAAAATCAGGATTATACGCTCGCTTCTATTGCGAATATGCTGAGTTCGCCGCAGCTTCCCGATATCCTCTGGGCAACCCTCGTCTTCGTCGGCGGCAGCGTCATCGGCCAGCAGATCCTTGGCCTTGCCGTCGCGGTCGTTGTCGTTCGCGGCGAGAAGCGCGGCCTGTTCGGCACGACGATCCTGAGAACCACGGCGCTCATCGCCTGGGTCGTGCCCGGCATCGCCGGCGGCATCATCTGGCAGATGCTATTTTCGGAAGCACCCTACGGCGCGCTGAACAGCATCTTACGGCTCATGCACCTGCCGACGGTCGCCTGGCTTTCCGATCCCGCCATCGCGCCCTGGTCAGCCCTGATCTCGAACATCTGGCGCGGAACGGCCTTCTCGATGGTCGTCATGTATGCCGCGTTGAAGGCAATCGATCCCTCGCTCTACGAAGCGGCGGAAGTGGATGGCGCGACGGGCCCGCAGCAGTTCTTCTTCATCACCATCCCGCAGCTGCGCGCGGCCATCCTCGTCAACATGATCCTTATTACCATCATGACGCTGAACACTTTCGACGCGATCATCACGCTGACGGGCGGCGGCCCTGGCCGCGCCACCGAAGTCATATCGCTCTATGTCTTCAATATCGTCTTCCGCAATTATGACCTGTCCGGGGGCAGCGTGCTTTCCGTGCTGATGCTCATCATCAGCCTCGGGCTAGCCGTCATCTATGCATCGTTCCTGCCGAAGGAGGATGAACGATGAGCAGGCGCACCGGCACGCGCTTCGGCGATTTTCTGAGCTATCTCTTCATGCTGGCGATGTTCGTCTTCTTCGCCGGCCCCCTCACCTACCTGCTGTCGATGGCGCTGCGCGACAAACGCGAAATCTATCGCGGCGTGGCGCGTTATATCCCGCACAACCCAACGATCGACAATTTCATCACCGTGCTTAATAACAGCTACTTCCCGCTCTATCTCTGGAACGGCTTGAAGCTCGCGGCTCTGAGCGGCTTCGGCGTTCTGATCGTCGCCATGCCCGCGGCCTACGCCTTCTCGCGCTTCCAGTTCCGGGGCAAGGGCCTGTCGATGATGGGGCTTCTGCTCTTTCAGATGATCTCGCCGCTGGTCATCATGGTGCCGCTCTATCGCTATATGAACCGCCTTGGCCTGCTCGATACGCATTTCGCCGTGACGATGGTCTATATCGCGCTCGGCGTGCCGCTCGCGACATGGCTTCTGAAGAGCACGGTGGACGGCATTCCGCGCAGCCTCGACGAAGCCGCGATGATCGACGGATGCAACCGTTTCTCCGTGTTCTGGCGGATCGTGCTGCCGCTGTCGGCACCGGGCATCGCCTCCGTCTTCATAATCACAGTCATTGCCGGCTGGTCGCAATTTCTGGTGCCTTTTCTGCTGCTCACGCAAAACAATTTGATGCCGATCGGCGTCGGGATCTTTAATTTCCGTGGCATGCAAACCGACTCGTCCATCCAGCTGCTGGCGGCCGCCTGCCTCATCTCCGTCGTACCGGCGATCGTGGCATTCCTGTCGCTGCAACGGCTGATCCTTGGCTCCATGACCAGCGGCTCGGTGAAGGGGTGAGGCCGGTTTGCGCGTGCCAGACTGATAAGGAATCCCGAGGATGAACCAACCGACCGGTGTCAAACTGTCTCCCGACCTGACGGGAGCCAATGTCGAGGATGCGGGCGAGCACAATCGAGGCGTCGTTCTGCGTTGCATCCATCGGCAAGCGCCGATTTCGCGCGCCGAAATCGCCCGGCAGACCGGCTTCACCAAGCCGGCGATCGCCCGCATCGTCGATCGCCTGCTCGACGAAGGCCTGATCATAGAAGCCCGGCGGCGCCATGGTCTGAGGGGACAGCCGGCGATCGAGCTTGAGATCAACCCCGACGCCTTCTTCGCGATCGGCATCAACATCGATCGCGACCATTTGACGATCCTTGCCGTCGATGCCGTCGGCAACGTGCGCGCCCGCGTCCACCACGAAAAGCGCTACATCCTGCCGGGCGAATTCATGCAGCTGACCGCCGATGCGATCTCGCATTTCCAGCGCAGCCGCCTGATCGACGATGCCCATCTGGCGGGTATCGGACTCGCGATGCCGGACTGGCTCGGCGAGATCGACTTCCTGGGCAAGCCCGATAATTATGGGGAGTGGATGGAATTCGACGTGCGCGCCGCATTGGAGAACCTGACGCAGCATCCCGTCTTCATCGAGAATGAAACGAATGCGGGAGCGCTTGCGGAGCTGGACTACGGGCTTGGAGCGGAAAGCCGTAGCTTCTTCTATATCGCGATCAATGCGTGCCCCGGCGGCGGGCTCGTGCTCGACGGCGCCGGCCATCGCGGCGCCATGGGCCTGAGCGGCGAGATCGGCTGGCTGCCAATCGCCGATCCGCGCCACAGGGGAGGCCAGAAAGTCGAGCTTCTCGGCGAAATATTCTCGCTCTTCTTCCTCTACAAATTCTTGGGCGAACACGGCATCAAGGCAAGCGTGCCCTCGGACCTCCTCACGCTGGATGCCCGTGGCAGAAAATTGGCCTCCCAATGGCTGAAGGGGATGAGCGCGCATCTGGCCGTCGCGGTCAAGCACATCGGCATGATCGTCGATCCCGATGCCATCATCCTGGGCGGCCGCTTGCCCATCCGCATGATCGATGAACTGCTGCGCTATGTCCACGAGCACCTCGATATGGAGGATACGGCGCTGCCATCGATCCACCGTGCCTCGCTCGGAGAGGACGCCTGCGCGATCGGCGCCGCGGCAATGCCGATGGCGGCAGCCCTCATGCTCGCCTCGGCCGACGAGGTCCAGCGCACGCGTTCACCACTCAAATTCATGGACCGCCTGAACAATTGAATTGGCCCCCGCGGCCGCAGGGAGGATTTTGATGAGGATCGGTTTTTATACGTCGACATTCAACGACAGGCCCTTCGAGGAGGTGGTGGATTTCGCCGCCTCCGCCGGTTTCGATGCGATCGAGATCGATGTCCGCGGCCATATCAAGACGCCGGACAAGGTACGAGCGGCGGTCGCTCTTGCCCGCGACCGCAACCTCTTCGTCTCCTCGATCGCCTTTTTCGGCAATCAGCTCGATGCCGATCGCGGCAAACGCGGCGAACTTCGAACCATCACCGAGGAATTCGCCGACGCGATCGGCGAAGCGGACGTGCCGATCTTCATTATCTTTCCCGGTCGCGACGACAGCGCCGACGAGGATGCCAACTATGAAGATTTCGCCGACTTCGCCAACCGGCTGATCGCCAGGACGACGTCGAGCGGGTTGATCTTTGCGATCGAGAACTGGCCCGGCCCCAAGGACAATTTCATCGGCACCACGCCGAAAGGCTGGCAAGAGCTCTTCAAACGAATTCCCGACAAACGCTTCGGCCTTGAATTCGACCCTTCCCATCTCATCCGCATCGGCGTCGATCCCTATGTCGCCATGGATGCGGTCAAGGATCGCATCGCCATCCTTCATGCCAAGGATACCGCGATCGATGCGGCCGTTCAGCAGGCGGTCGGCTATCATGGCAAGGGGTGGTGGCAATACAAGTTGCCGGGCCATGGACTTCTCAACTGGCCGCGCTTCCTGCGTCAGGCGCGCGCCAATGGCTTTGACGGCACGCTTTCGATCGAGCACGAGGATGCGGCTTTCGGTTGGCCGGGCAAGGATCTTGCTCAACGCAAGGAAGGCGAGCGCCTCGGCCTTGCCTATCTCCGAAAGGTCTTGAACGGGCTTTGAAGCTATCCGGGAGGATGGAAAATGGCACATGTCAGAGTGAACAATGCGCGCAAGGATTATGGCGCGTTCAAAGCGATCAAGGGCGTATCGGTCGATATCCGCGACGGCGAGTTCGTCGTGCTCGTCGGCCCCTCGGGCTGCGGAAAATCCACGCTGCTCAGAATGATCGCCGGCCTGGAGGGGATCACCTCGGGCGATATCCAGATTGGCAAGCACATCGTCAACGACCTCGCGCCGAAGGATCGCGATATCGCGATGGTCTTCCAGAACTACGCGCTTTATCCGCATATGACGGTCGCCAAGAACATGGGTTTCTCCTTGCGGCTGAAGCGAATGCCGAAGGCGGAAATCGATCAGCGCGTCGGCAATGCCGCGAAAATCCTCGGGCTTGAAAATCTTCTCGAACGGTATCCGAAGCAACTTTCCGGCGGCCAGAGGCAGCGCGTTGCCATGGGCCGCGCGATCGTGCGCGACCCCGCCGTCTTCCTCTTCGACGAACCTCTATCGAATCTCGATGCGAAGCTTCGCGTTCAGATGCGATCCGAAATCAAGGAAATGCACCAGCGACTACAGACCACCACCATATACGTCACCCACGATCAGATCGAAGCGATGACCATGGCCGACAAGATCGTCGTCATGAAGGACGGCCTGATCGAGCAATCCGGATCGCCGCTTGAGCTTTATGACCGGCCGGTCAATCTCTTCGTCGCAGGCTTCATCGGTTCTCCCGCGATGAATTTCATCAAGGGCAGCATGACGAACACCGGTTTCCGCACCACCGACGGGCTTATCCTGCCGAGCGAACAATATCCGCCGACTGCCGTAACCTATGGCATTCGCCCCGAGGATATCAAGCTGGTGGCAGACGGTATCGAGGTGGAGACAATCGTCGTCGAACCGACGGGATCCGAAACGATGGTGATTGCCCGCCTCGGCACGCAGACAGTCACCTGCGTGTTCCGTGAGCGGATCAGGGCCGCGCCAGGCGATACCTTGCGCATCGCTCCGGCTCATAACGCCGTCCATCTCTTCGACGAAAATGGGCAGCGTATCGCCGATGGAGGTAGTCCGAGCCACTAATCGTGGCTCCGGGTCAATTGCCAACGGCCATCTTTTACGGCAGGCCCAGCTTTGACGCTGGGCCTGTATGCATGATGACTATGGCGTATCCGGCGTCGCCGTGGCAACGTTCGGCTCCTGCCCCTCCGCATCGGTCGATCTCTTGCCCTTGAAGACACGGCGGACGGAGACGAAGAGCAGCGGGATGAAGAAGATGCCGAGCACGGTCGCCGAGATCATACCGCCCATGACGCCGATACCGATCGAGTTCTGGCTGCCGGAACCGGCCCCGTTGGCAATCGCCAGCGGCAGCACGCCGAGGATGAAGGCGAATGAGGTCATCAGGATCGGTCGCAGACGTTGCCTTGCCGCCTCGAGCGTCGCGTCGATCAGGCTTTTGCCCTGGTTCTGCTGCTCGATGGCGAATTCGACGATCAGGATGGCGTTCTTTGCCGCCAGACCGATTGTTGTCAGCAGGCCCACCTTGAAGTAGACGTCGTTCGACTGCCCGAAGATGGTTGCGGCCAGCAGTGCGCCGAAGATGCCGATCGGGACCGACAGCATGACGGCGAACGGGATCGACCAGCTCTCGTAAAGGGCGGCGAGCGCCAGGAAGACGACCAGGATCGAAATCGCGTAGAGCTGGCTTGCCTGGTTACCCGAAAGCTTTTCCTGAGCGGACAGGCTGGTCCAATCGTGGCTGAACCCCGGCGGCAGGCTCGCCATGATCCTGTCGATCTCGTTCATGGCGTCGCCCGAGGAGACGCCAGGCGCCGCGGCACCCTGGATTTCGACGGCAGAAGCACCATTATAGCGCTCCAGGCGTGGCGAACCATAGGTCCAGATACCTGAGGCGAAGGCCGAGAACGGCACCATGTCGCCGCCGGAATTGCGCACATACCAGCGATCGAAATCCTCCGGCTGCATGCGGAACTTGCTGTCGGCCTGCACATAGACTCTCTTGACGCGGCCGCGGTCGATGAAGTCGTTGACGTAGGTGCCGCCCCAGGCCGTCGACAACGTCGCATTGATATCCGCCAGATCGACGTTCAAGGCGCGAGCCTTTTCCTGATCGATATGGATCGAATATTGCGGCGTATCGTCCAGTCCGTTCGGGCGCGTGCCGCTCAGCTTCGCGCTCCCCGACGCCGCACCCAAGAACTGGTTGCGGGCGGCGATCAATGCGGTGTGACCCGCGCCGTTGATATCCTTGATGTAGAAATCGAAGCCGCTGTTATTGCCGAAACCGGGGATTGCCGGCGGTGCCAGCGCGAAGACATTGCCGTCCTTGATCTTGGCAAAGGCGGCCATCGCGCGTCTGGCGATCGCCTGGGCGGAGGCTTGCGGCGTCCTGCGCTGATCGAAGTCCTTCAGATCCACGAAGGCGACGGCAACGTTCTGGCCCTGGCCGCTGAAATTGAAGCCAACGCTGCCAAAGACACCGTCGACATAGTCCTTCTCATTGTTGAGATAATAATTCATGACCTGATCGAGCACTTTACGGGTGCGTTCAGCGGTCGCACCGGGGGGCAGCTGAATGCTGGTCAGAAGACGTCCCTGATCCTCTTCCGGAAGGAAGGAGCTAGGGAGACGATTGAACAAATAACCGACACCGACGCCGATCAGCACGAAGATGACGAGGAACACGGCACCGCGGCGGATCATGCCATGAATGGTGCGCTGATAACCTCTCGTTCCCCGCTCGAAATTGCGGTTGAACCAGCCGAACAGGCCGCGCTCACGTGCCCCATGCGCCGGCTTCTTGAGAATGGTGGCGCAAAGAGCTGGCGTGAGGATAAGAGCGACGATGACGGAGAGCACCATCGCCGAGACGATCGTCACCGAGAACTGCCGGTAGATGACGCCGACCGAACCGGAGAAGAAGGCCATCGGGATGAACACGGCCGACAAGACCGTGGCGATGCCGATCAGCGCGCCGGTGATTTCCTGCATCGACTTGATCGTCGCCTCGCGTGGCGACAATCCCTCTTCCTCCATCACGCGCTCGACATTTTCGACGACGACGATGGCGTCGTCGACCAGAAGGCCGATCGCCAGCACCATGCCGAACATGGTCAATGTGTTGATGGAATAGCCGAACATCGCCAGCACGCCGAAGGTGCCGAGCAGGACGACAGGGACGGCGAGCGTCGGGATCAGCGTGGCGCGCAGGTTCTGCAGGAAGACGAACATGACGATGAAGACGAGCACGATGGCTTCGAACAGCGTCTTGACCACGTCCTCGATAGAAAGCTTCACGAAGGGCGTCGTATCGTAGGGATAGACGATCTCCACGTTCGGCGGCAACGTGCTGCGCAAACCATCGATCGTCGACTGGACCCTGGCCGCCGTATCGATCGCATTTGCATCCGTCGCCAGGCTGATGCCAAGGCCCGCGGCAGGCATGCCGTTATAGACACCCGACGTGACGTAGCTATCGGCGCCCAGCTTCACTGTAGCGACATCGTTGACGCGAACCATGGAACCATCAGGCAGGCTCTTGAGGATGATGTTCTCGAATTCCTCCGGCGTCTGGAAACGGCTGCCAGCCGTGACCGTCGCATTGAGCTGCTGGCCGCCAAGCTGCGGCAGACCACCCAGTTGACCGGACGAGACCTGTACGTTTTGCGCTTGAATGGCGGAGACGACGTCCGATGTCATCAGCTGGTATTTGACGAGCTTGTCCGGATCGACCCAGATGCGCATAGCATAGCGCGCACCGAAGAGCGTGGTGTCGCCAACGCCTGGAACCCGCTTCAAAGTATCGTTCAGGGTACTGTCGACATAGTCGGCTAGGTCGGTCGGCATAAGTTTGCGATCCGTCGACACAAACGCCGCAACGAGGAAGAAGCTGCTGGTCGATTTCGAAACGGTGATGCCGGTATTCTGGACGACTTGCGGCAATTGCGCGGTGACGAGCTGCAGCTTGTTCTGCACCTGCATCTGCGCGACGTCGGGATTGGCCTTGTTGGTGAAAGTCAATGAGATCGAGGCTTGGCCCGTCGCCGTCGAGGTCGACGCCATGTAATCGAGATTGTCGATACCGGTCATGCCCTGCTCGATGACCTTGGTCACCGAGTTTTCGACGGTTGCGGCGTCGGCGCCGGAATAGGTGGCGGTGATGCGCACCGTCGTCGGCGCGATCTGCGGATATTGCGCGACCGACAGTGTGAGGATCGAAAGTGCGCCCGCCAGCATGATGACGATGGCGATCACCCAGGCAAAGACGGGCCGGTCAATGAAGAAGCGAGACATGTTTTACCCTCAATTCGTCGAACCGGTGACGGTGCTCTTGTCCGCGCCGTCGGCCTTGGCCTGCTGACCGGCTTGGGCTGTGCCGGCCGCCGATGCCTGTTCAAGATTTCCGCTGGCATCGTCGACTGTCACCAGCGCGACGTTCACCTCCTGGCCGTCACGCACGCGCTGTATGCCTTCGACAACGACTCGATCTCCCTCCTCTACTCCTTTGCCGACGAGCCAGCTGTTGCCGATGCTGCGCTGAACGGTCAGCACGCGCTGCTGGATTTTGCCGTCCGCGCTGACGAAGAAAGCGATCGGTTCGCCCTTCGTGTTGCGGGTCACGGCACGCTGCGGCACGAGGAAGCTGTTTTCGGCAACGCCTTCCTGAATGGTGGCGCGCACATACATGCCCGGCAGCAGAACCCGCTCCGGGTTGGGGAAGCTGGCGCGGACATTGAGTGTTCCGACGGTCTCGGCTACAGCCGCCTCCGCAAATTCCAGCGTGCCGCTTTCCTTATACTGCGTGCCGTCCTCCAAGGTCAGACGGACCGAAACATTCTCGCCGCTTGTCTTCAGGCGCCCCTCCTCCACGGCACGTCGGAATCGCAGGAGGTTCGTACTCGACTGCGTGACGTCGACATTGATCGGATCGAGCTGGCGAATGGTGGTCAGCGCGGTCGTTTGTTCGGCAGTCACGAGTGCGCCGACCGTCACGGTGGAGGCATCGACGCGGCCGGAAATCGGCGCACGGATCTTTGTATAATCAAGATTGATCCGTGCGGTCTCGAGCGCCGCCTTGGCAGAGGCGACATCGGCCTGTGCCTGTACCAGGGTTGACTTCGCATCGTCGAAATTCTGCTGGCTGACGGCGCTCTGCGCACTCAGGCCCGCATAGCGGTCCAATTTGGCCTGGGCATTCGGCACGGCTCCTTCCGCCTTCTGCAAGGCGGCGACCGCACTGTCATAGGATGCCTGGTAAGAAGACGGATCGATCTCATAAAGCACATCGCCTTCCTTGACCTCGCTTCCTTCCTTGAAATTGCGGCTGCGGATGATGCCGCCGACTTGCGGCCGAACCTCGGCGACGAGATTGGCGCTGATGCGACCGGGTAGATCGGCGGTGATCGCGACCGATTGCGGATGCAATGTCATCGCGCTAACCTCGGATTTCACAGTTCTTCCACTATTCTGTGCTGCCGGCTGTTGGCTGCAGCCAGCCAACAATATGACCACGATTCCCGAAGCCACGGTCCGCGTTAAATGTCGTTTCATATATTCCTCGTTGCGTGCGGATCAAAATCTGAAGGAAAGGAGGGAACGGAAAGGCTGGTTTCCGGCGGCACGGCTCCGCGCGAACTCGCAACCAATCCTTCGCCTCTGGGCATCATCGTCACGTCTGCCTGCAGAGGGCATAAGGCAGCTTGTCTGGCGCGACCAGGTAGCTTCCTGCCCGCGCTCCGCTTGAGTTGCGAATTGCAGCGCGACTATCGCCATGGTACCGCACGTGCTCAATCCGTTGATGATGGTGCAGACATCGGATCGTTCATGTTATTCACCGCTCTCACTGAATGAACATATTCTCACGAAGATCCGATTGATCTGTGCAAGAATCCGTACGTAGATCAAACGGATGGATAAGCATATTAGGGTCCACATCAACGATCTCCACCGTCATGCTGGTATGGGTATTCCATGGAGTGGATTGATAAACCGATGGCACGGAGATATCATACCTTGTAATTGAACCTGACTTCCTGTCCATCCAATTGCGTGATTTGAAGCTGATGATCACCACCTTAAGCCCTATCTAACATGCTCTTACAGGAGGATTACTCTCGATTTGTCACATAGCTTTGCCGGAAAATGGTCAAAGTGTGTCAATTGGTGTCGACGCGGCCAAATCATGTCGCGATATATGGCTTGGATACGGTCCTCTACTTAATGTTATCCGTTGGCATTATCACAATGTGTATCGGCATTTCTGCATGCGCGATCACCGGTTGACGACCGCTATTTAACGATCAGGCATATTGCAATGAGATCGAAGATCGGTTGTGCATGACCGCTGGATTACCGCTGACACATGCCTAAATATCACCTGAGAAGAAAGGCTTGTTACAAGCGTTCAGCCGCGCTCATTGCAGTGATGCGGCGGAGGCTGTCTTACGAATGGTGATTTCGATGCCACCCATGGACCTGCCATCATCAGTCACATCCGGTACACGTATGTAAAGGATCTCGGAATAGTTGCGGAACGTTCCGCCGATTAGCTCATATATCGCAAGTGCTGTATTTTCCGGGAGCTCTTCGACCGATACGCTTTTACGTTGCTGCATGGGATTCTCTTTCAAAAGTCGTGGCGCCCTCAAGAGATAGAATAATGTTCAGCACTTTAGCCGCGATTTGTCGCAAAGATATCCCAGGAATTCGGGAAACTGTCACAAATGCGTGAGTGCTGCTTCCACGAGAGCAGATATCATCGTACGAATAGCCCATATTGTCCGCAGTAAGATGGTCTGTAAGACCAAAGGGTGGGAGCCCCTCGGACGCCTGAGGCTCCGGCGAAAGCGGCGGCAATCCGGACCCTGGCTATGAGCAATCTCTCCTGCTCAGACAGTCAGATGGCGGCGGGCCTCTGGCGTATCCAGCGTCTCGGCCAGCCCCTCATGCACGATCTCGCCGCGATCCATGATGTAGACGTAGTCGGCAAGCTCGCGGCAGAAATCGAGATATTGCTCGACCAGCAGGATCGCCATGCCGGTGGAATCCCTGAGGTAGCGGATCGCCCTGCCGATATCCTTGATGATCGACGGCTGAATGCCCTCGGTCGGCTCGTCCAAAACCAGGATCTTCGGCCGCGTCACCATCGCCCGGCCGATCGCCAGTTGCTGCTGCTGGCCGCCGGAAAGATCGCCGCCGCGGCGCGAGAGCATGGACTTCAGCACTGGAAACAGGTTGTAGATATCATCGGGAATGCTGCGGTCGCGGCGGGAAAGCGGCGCATATCCGGTCTCGAGATTTTCCTTCACGGTCAAGAGCGGAAAGATCTCGCGTCCTTGCGGCACGTAGCCGATGCCTTGCTTGGCGCGCGCGAATGGCGCCATGCCGTTCAACGTGACACCGTTGAAAGCAACCGTGCCGGCCGACAAGGCATGCTGTCCGGTAACCGCACGCAATAGCGAGCTTTTGCCGACGCCGTTGCGCCCGAGAACGCAGGTGATCTTGCCCATCTCCGCCTTGATGGAGATGCCTCGCAGCGCTTGAGCGGCGCCATAATGCAGGTTCGCGTTTTCGACTGTCAGCATTTCATCGCCCCAGATAATTCTCGATCACCTTCGGATCACTGCTGACGAAATCGATCGAGCCTTCCGCCAGAACCGATCCTTCCGCCAGACATGTCACCTTGACGCCGAGATCCCGGATAAAGCCCATGTCGTGTTCGACCACGACGACCGAACGCGTCTTGGCGATCTCCTTCAAGAGCACAGCGGTTTCCGCCGTCTCGGCATCCGTCATGCCCGCCACCGGTTCGTCGACCAAGAGTAGCTTTGGCTCCTGCGCCAGCAGCATGCCGATTTCCAGCCACTGCTTCTGGCCATGCGAGAGATTGGCCGCCAGCTCGTCGCGCCGGTGCGACAGCCGCACCGTCTCCAGGATTTCCTCGATACGATCGCGATCCGCGGGCGTCAGCCTATAGAATAGCGTCGCAAAGACGCCGCGATTGCGGTTGAGCGCCAGTTCGAGATTGTCCCAGACGGTATGGCTTTCGAAAACGGTCGGCTTCTGGAACTTCCGCCCGATGCCGAGCTGGGCGATATCGGCCTCACCCTTCTTCGTCAAGTCGACCTGGCCGTTGAAGAACACCTCGCCCTCGTCGGGCCGCGTCTTGCCGGTGATGATGTCCATCATCGTGGTCTTGCCCGCACCATTCGGGCCGATGATGGCGCGAAGTTCGCCAGGCTCGATGACGATCGACAGTGAGTTCAAAGCCTTGAAGCCATCGAAGGAGACCGAAACGTTGTTGAGGTAGAGCATGCTGTTGGGTTTGATATCGGGGATCATGGTCCTACTCCGCAGCCTGCACGGACGGGTCGGCTTCATCCTTCGCAGCCTTGGGCGGCGGGCTTGTCGGCTTGCGCGTCTTGCCGAAATGGTGCGCTATCGTTCCGACGATGCCCTTCGGCAGGAACAACGTCACCGCGACGAACAAGCCACCAAGCGCAAACAGCCAGAAATCGGGAAACAAGCCGGTGAAGATGGTCTTGCCGCCGTTGACGAGCACCGCGCCGATGATCGGCCCGATCAGGGTCGCTCTCCCGCCGACGGCCGTCCAGATGACGACTTCGATCGAATTCGCGGGGGCGAACTCGCCGGGATTGATGATGCCGATCTGCGGCACGTAAAGCGCGCCGGCAATGCCCGCCATCATGGCCGATACGACGAAGACGAAGAGCTTGATATGTTCGACACGATAGCCGAGGAAACGCGTGCGGCTTTCCGCGTCGCGCACGCCCACAAGCACCTTGCCGAACTTCGAGCGGACGATGGCCGAGGACAGCATCAATGCCAGCGCCAGGAACACGGCCGTGATGGCGAACAGCAGCGCGCGCGTCCCATCGGCCTGAATGTTGAAGCCGAGAATGTCCTTGAAATCGGTCAGGCCGTTATTGCCGCCGAAACCCATGTCGTTGCGGAAGAAGGCAAGCAGCAGAGCATAGGTCATGGCTTGCGTGATGATCGACAGATAGACGCCGTTGACGCGCGAGCGAAAGGCAAACCAGCCGAAGACGAAGGCCAGCAGGCCGGGTGCCGCAAGCACGATAAGCATGGCGAACCAGAACTGGTCGAAGCCATACCAGAACCAGGGCAGTTCCTTCCAATTCAGGAAAACCATGAAATCGGGCAGGATCGGATTGCCATAGGTACCGCGCGAACCAATCTGCCGCATCAGATACATGCCCATCGCATAGCCACCGAGCGCGAAGAAGGCACCGTGGCCGAGCGAGAGAATGCCGCAATAACCCCAGACCAGATCGAGCGCCAGGGCGAGCAGCGCATAGGTCAGATACTTGCCGAACAGCGACATCAGATAGGTCGGCACATGTAGCGCGCTCGTTTCGGGCAACAGCAGGTTCGACAGCGGCACGAGTACCGCGACGGCAAGCAGGATCGCGATGGCAATGCTGATACGGCGGTCGAGCGAGCGAAGAAGAAAGGTCGTGATCATGCTTCCACCGCCCTTCCCTTGAGGGCGAAGAGCCCGCGCGGACGTTTCTGGATAAAGAGGATGATGAGGACGAGGACGAGGATCTTGCCGAGCACCGCCCCCGCATAGGGCTCAAGGAACTTGTTGAGAATGCCGAGCGAGAAGGCGCCGACGAGCGTTCCCCAGAGATTGCCGACACCGCCGAACACCACGACCATGAAACTGTCGATGATGTAGCTCTGGCCGAGGTTTGGCGAGACATTGTCGATCTGCGAGAGTGCGACACCCGCCATGCCGGCGATGCCGGATCCCAACGCGAAGGTGAAGGCGTCGACCCACGATGTGCGAATGCCCATGGACGACGCCATGCGCCGGTTCTGCGTAACCGCCCGCATCTGCAACCCGAAGGCCGAGCGCTTGAGGAGAAGCAGCAGCGCAACGAACACGCCGAGCGCAAAGACGATGATCCAGAGCCGGTTCCAGGTGATGGAGAGATAGCCAAGGTCGAAGGAGCCGGACATCCAAGAGGGGTTGCCGACTTCCTGATTGGTCGGCCCGAAGATCGAGCGCACCGCCTGCTGCAGGATCAGCGAAATGCCCCAGGTGGCGAGCAGCGTTTCCAGCGGCCGGCCGTAAAGGAAGCGGATGACGCCACGCTCGATGATGAGGCCGACGGCGCCGGTGACGATGAAGGCGACCGGCAGGGCGATCGCCAGCGACCAGTCGAAGAGTTCGGGATAGGAGGTGCGGATGATGCTTTGAACCACGAAGGTCGAGTAGGCGCCGAGCATCACCATCTCGCCATGGGCCATGTTGATGATGCCCATGACACCGAACGTAATCGCAAGGCCGATGGCGGCCAGCAGTAGCACCGAGCCGAGGGAAAGGCCGTACCAGATATTCTGCACCGCATCCCAGAACTTCAATTGATCCTGGATGCCGGCAATGGCGGCGGCAACATCGGGCTTCAGGCTATCATCAACGGAAACCGACGAGAGAATGCCGATGGCATCGCGGCCGCCTTCGTTCTTGATCGTCTCGATCGCCGCCTTTTTCTCTGCGATCGGGCGGTCCGAACCAAGCACCGCAACCGCCTTTGCGCGTTCGAGCACACCGCGGATGTCCGCGTCCTTCTCGCTCTGCAGCGCCGTCTCGACGGCGTCGAGCGAATCCGCACTCGGCGCCTTCAAAATGGATTGCGCCGCTTCGAGCCTCGTGGCGCGATCCGGGCTCATCAGCGTCAGACCGCCGAGAGCCGCGCGAACCGCACGGCGCAGATTGTTGTTGATCTTGATCTTTCCGAGATTGTCCTTGGCTTCCTGGCCGACCACTTGCCCGGTCAAAGGATCCATCAGATCCATCATGTCGCCGGAGGATTTGGCGATAAAAACCTGATTGTCGGATTTCCTGATATAGAGATCACCGTCGGAAAAGGCCTGCAATGCCGGCACGACCTTGGGGTCACCTGACTTCGCCAAGCTCTGGACGATATCCCCGGCCTTCTGGAAATTGGCCTGGCCGAGCGAATTGATGAGGCCGTGGGCGTCTTCCTGGGCGCGCAGACCCGTGGCCGTCAGCGCCAGCACCACACAGAAGCCGGCGACCAGCGCCAGGGCGATGCGGTAAACGAATTTGTCGAACATTGCGCTAGTCCCCTCAAGCTGCCGCGGCCAGAAAATCCTGCCCGCGGCGATCTTGCGTCGGCTGCTATCAGGAGCCCTTGCCGCCGCACTTGCCGGTGGTGACGTTGAAGTTGCCGCAGTTCAGCGGCATGCGCCAATCCGAGATCAGATCCTTGCTATCAGGCAGGTAGTCGGACCATTCCTTGCCGACAACCGCGGGGGTCTGCGAAACGACGTCGAACTGACCGTTTTCCTGCACTTCGCCGATCAGGACCGGCTTGGTGATGTAATGGTTCGGCATCATGGTGGCATAGCCACCCGTCAAATTCGGCACCGAGACGCCAACGAGCGCATCGATCACCTTGTCTGGATCGGTCGTGCCGGCCTTTTCGACGGCCTTCACCCACATGTTGAAGCCAATATAGGCGGCTTCCATCGGGTCGTTGGTCACGCGTTTGTCGTTCTTGGTGTAGGCATGCCACTCCTTGATGAAGGCGGCATTGGCTGGAGTATCGACCGACTGGAAGTAGTTCCAGGCAGCCAGATGTCCGACGAGCGGCTTGGTGTCGACGCCGGCAAGCTCTTCTTCGCCGACCGAGAAGGCGACGACCGGAATATCTTCCGCCTTGACACCCTGGTTGCCGAGTTCCTTGTAGAAGGGAACATTGGCGTCGCCGTTGATGGTGGAAACGACGGCCGTCTTCTTGCCGGCCGCGCCGAAGGCCTTGATCTTGGAGACTTCCGTCTGCCAGTCGGAGAAGCCGAACGGCGTGTAGTTGATGATGATGTCCTCGTCCTTGACACCCTTGGACTTCAGATAGGCCTCGAGGATCTTGTTGGTCGTGCGCGGATAGACATAGTCGGTGCCTTCAAGCACCCAGCGCTGCACGCCTTCGTTCTTCATGAGATAGTCGACGGCCGGGATCGCCTGCTGGTTCGGAGCCGCACCTGTATAGAAAACGTTGCGTTCGGACTCTTCGCCCTCGAACTGCACCGGATAGAACAGGATCGAATTCAGTTCCTTGAAGACCGGCAGTACCGACTTGCGCGACACGGAGGTCCAGCAGCCGAATACGGCGGAGACCTTGTCTTTCTGAATGAGTTCGCGGGCCTTTTCGGCAAAGAGCGGCCAGTCGGACGCCGGGTCGACGACGACGGGCTCGAGCTTCTTGCCGAGAACGCCGCCCTTCTTGTTCTGCTCGTCGATGAGCATCAGCATGGCATCCTTGAGCGTCGTTTCCGAGATCGCCATGGTACCGGACAGCGAATGCAGGACGCCGACCTTGATGGTGTCGTCGGCCGCGAAAGCGCCGTGGAATGCTGTCGTGGACATGATGGCGCCGAGCAGCGCGCCGGAGACGAGAGTCTTGAATTTCATCTATGGTTCCCCTCTTTTGTCTGCCGCAACGGCCGGTAAACAAGGATTAACCGTTGCCTTCAGCGACTATCCGGCGCTCCTTCGGGAAACCACATACGTAAAATGACGTAGGCGCCGGGGCGAAATGTGCAGCTTTAGGCACACTCATGCCCTTAAGCACTACCTCGATCCATGTTACGACATCTCTGAACTGCCGGAGTGACGATGGCGGGACTGCTGAAGGGTAAGCATGGCTGCGCGGCAACGCATCATTCCAGTAAGACGCGAATATAACCGCTGGGTCGCGAACCAGACGCTGGAAGACTACGCCCTGCGTTTCACCGCCAAGAGCGCCCGGCAATTTTCCTCGCAACGCATCTCGCAAACCGCGATCGGCGCCATTTCCTTCCTGGCGCTGGAGGCGATCGGCGGTACGATCACGCTCTCCTACGGCACCACCAACGCCTTCTACGCCATCATTGTCGCTAGCCTCGCCATGCTCGCCGTCGGCCTGCCCATCAGCCGCTATGCCATCCGTCACGGTGTCGACATCGATCTTCTGACGCGCGGCGCAAGCTTCGGCTACATCGGTTCGACCATCACCTCGCTCATCTATGCCAGCTTCACCTTCATGCTGTTCGCGATCGAAGCCTCGATCATGTCGGGAGCACTGGAGTTGACGCTCGGCATACCCGTGTGGATCGGCTATATCATCAGCGCCGTCATGGTGATCCCTCTTGTCACCCACGGCGTGCGTCTCATCAGCCGGTTCCAGTTGCTGACGCAGCCCTTCTGGATCGTTCTCAACATCCTGCCCTTCGTCTTCATCGCCTTTGCCGACTGGGAAAAATTCGATCTCTGGCGGGCCTTTGCCGGCATCCATCATCCCGCGAGCCCGCCGGGCACCGCCGCTCCTTTCGACCTGATCGAGTTTGGCGCCGCTTCCGCCGTCATCCTGGCGCTGATGTCGCAGATCGGCGAACAGGCCGATTTCCTGCGCTTCCTGCCGCCGGACGGCCATCGCAAATGGCGTCATCGCCTCGCCATCTTCCTGGCCGGACCCGGATGGGTGATTATCGGGGCGCCGAAGCTGCTCGCCGGCTCCTTTCTTGTCGTCCTGACGCTGACGTCGGGCGTGCCGGCCGATCGTGCCGCCGATCCCGCGCAGATGTATCTGACCGCCTTCGGCTACATGATCCCATGGCACAATGCCGCGCTGCTCCTGATGGCGGCGTTCGTCATGATTTCGCAGCTGAAGATCAACGTCATGAATGCCTATGCCGGCTCTCTGGCTTGGTCGAACTTCTTTTCGCGGCTGACACACAGCCATCCCGGCCGCGTGATCTGGCTGGTCTTCAACGTCGCCATCGCCCTCTTGTTGATGGAGCTTGGCATCTACCGGCTGCTGGAGGAGACGCTTGGCATCTTCTCGATCATCGCCATGGCCTGGCTTTGCACCGTCTCCGCCGATCTTTTCATCAACAAGCCGCTGGGGCTTGCGCCTCCTGGCATCGAGTTCAAGCGCGCGCATCTCTATGACATCAATCCGGTCGGCCTTGGCGCCATGGCGCTTTCGGCAACCATCGCTCTCATCGCGCATTTCGGTGCCTTCGGCTCAATCGCCGCCTCGCTTGCACCCTATGTCACGCTGAGCGTGGCGTTCATCGCGTCACCTGCCATCGCCTGGATCACCGGGGGTAAATATTATCTCGCCCGCAAGCCGCGCCAGAGCTGGAAGAATCTAAGTACCATCACCTGCTCCGTCTGCGAGCATCCCTTCGAGCCGGAGGACATGGCCTGGTGTCCGGCCTATGCCGCGCCGATCTGCTCGCTCTGCTGTTCGCTCGACAGCCGCTGCCATGACATGTGCAAGCCGAAGGCTCGGCTCAATACGCAGGTCGGCACGGTCGCGAAGACCTTGCTGCCGGAAAGTATCGTCGCCAAGCTCGCCACGCGCCTCGGCCGCTACGGCATTGCCGTCGCCGTGGCACTGACCGCCATGGGCGCTATTCTTGCAATGATCGCGCATCAGGTGGGCGCAGCCTCTCCCGAGACCGCCGCTGTGGTCGACCGCACGATCCTCATCGTCTTCTTTGTCTTTGCCGTCATCGCCGGCGTCGCATGCTGGTTCTATGTGCTTGCCCATGACAGCCGCGTGGTCGCCGAGGAGGAATCCTCGCGCCAGAATACGCTGCTCTTGAAGGAAATCGCCGCCCACAAGAAGACGGACGCCGCTCTGCAGGGCGCCAAGGAGGCGGCGGAGGCGGCAAACCGCGCCAAGAGCCGCTATGTGGTCGGCTTAAGCCACGAATTGCGCACGCCGCTCAACGCCGTGCTCGGTTACGCGCAGATCCTGGAGCGTGACGAGACCATTCCGGCCCCCAGGCAATCTTCCCTAAAAGTCATCCGCCGCAGTGCGGAGCATCTTTCCGGCCTGATCGACGGCCTGCTCGATATTTCGAAGATCGAGGCGGGCCGCCTGCAGGTCTATTCCAACGAGATCAATATCCAGGATTTCCTCGACCAGATCGTCGACATGTTCCAGCCTCAGGCGCAGGCCAAGGGGCTGAGCTTCATCCATGAGCGCTCCGCCGCGCTGCCCGACTATGTCCGCACCGACGAAAAGCGGCTGCGCCAGATCCTCGTCAACCTGCTTTCAAATGCCATCAAATTCACAGATGCAGGCAGCGTCCGCTTCGAAGTTAGCTACCGCAACCAGGTCGCCACCTTCACGGTTTCCGATACCGGTCGCGGCATCGCGACAAAGGATATTACCCGTATCTACGAGCCTTTCCAGCGCGGCGAAGCCGACAGCGTCAGACCCATGCCGGGGCTTGGCCTTGGTTTGACAATCACTCAGCTTCTGACGAATACGCTCGGTGGCGAGATTTCCGTTACGAGCGAGAAGGACGTCGGCTCGACCTTTCGGGTGCGTCTGATGCTGTCGGCCGTGATCCGTCCGATGAAGCCGCCGGCGCAGGAACAGCGTATTACAGGTTACGAAGGGCCGCGACGTACCGTCGTCGTCGTCGACGACAACGAGGATCACCGCGAACTGATGCGCGAGATCCTATCGCCGCTCGATTTCATCGTGCTCACCGCCGCCGGCGGCCCGGACTGCCTGGCGCTGATCGAGGGCATCAAGCCGGATATTTTCCTGGTCGATATCTCCATGCCCGGCATGAACGGCTGGCAGCTCGTTTCGCGGCTTAGGGAAAACGGCCAGACCGCGCCTATCCTCATGCTGTCGGCCAATATCGGCGATGCAGCCGCCGCGACCGACAGTGACGACAGCCACAACGACGCCATCTCCAAGCCGGTCGATATCCGCCAGCTTCGCGACAAGCTTGCGCTGCATCTCGGGCTGAAATGGCTCTATGCCGACGCCTCCGCCCCGGTCGCACCAAAGCCGCCGCTGCCGTTGAAAAGCCCTGGCATCGAGCATGTCCGCGAGCTCAGACGGCTCGGCGAAATCGGTTATATCAGAGGCATCGAGGCGAAGCTTGCGGATCTCGCCAAGCTTGAGGAAAACAAACCCTTCACCGACGCCTTGCGCGCGCATGTCCAGGCTTTCGATCTCGATGGTTTTCTAAACGTGCTGCGCAGCTTCGACATCGAAAAGGTAGAACAGATTGGCTGAGCCCGCCCTTCCCCGCGACATAGTCTTGCTGGTGGATGATTCACCGGAGGCGCTCGGCTTCCTGACGGATGCGCTCGAGCAGTCCGGCTTCTCCGTGCTGATCGCCACCTCGGGATCCGCGGCGCTTAACATCGTCGAGCGCATCACGCCCGATCTTATCCTGCTCGATGCCGTCATGCCGGCAATGGACGGTTTTGAGACCTGCCGCCGGCTGAAATCCAATGCAGGCATTGCACAGATTCCCGTCGTCTTCATGACCGGGCTCACCGAAACCGAGCATGTTGTGCATGCGCTCGAATCGGGCGGCGTCGATTATCTGACAAAACCGATCAATGTCGACGAGCTGCGCGCCCGTATCCGCGTTCACCTGCGCAATGCCCGCTCCGCCCAGAGCGCCAGGGTGGCGCTCGATGCGGCGGGGCGCCATCTCCTCGCCGTGAAGGGCAACGGCGCCATCCATTGGTCGACGCCGCAGGCAACCCGCCTCATCAACGCCGCCACCGGCAGCGATGACGGCCTCGAACTGGCATCCAAACACATCGCCGCCTTCATGCTCGAGCGCGAACGGCTCGGCTCGGCACGCGACAATCTTCTTTCCATCAGCAATGGCCGTCAGGCCGCATTGCAATTCACCTTCCTCGGCGCTATCGGCGCCGACGAATATCTCTTCCGCCTGACGGCCAGCAATCAGAGCGCCGATGACGAGACATTGCGTCAGAGCTTCGCGTTGACGCAGCGCGAATCCGAGGTCCTGCTATGGCTTGCCAAGGGTAAGTCGAACCGCGACATCGGCGAGATCCTCGGCCTTTCGGCCCGCACGGTGAACAAGCATCTGGAACAAATCTATGTGAAGCTCGGTGTCGAGAACCGTGCATCTGCGGCAGTGAAGGCCGCGCATGTCCTACATCGGCCGTGAGGTCAATCGCCATCTGCAACGCGCAGGCAGGAGAATTTCCTACTGAGCGGAGCTCCATGATGCGTCTGGAGATTTGGAGCCGATAACGAACTCGCTTTCAAAGCTATCGCGTACATCGCTATCGCTCCGGTCGATGCGACACTATTCTTGGCGGCTCCAACACCGTCTTCGAGCTTCTCCATTGCAAACCGAGCGAACTTTTTTTGTCCCGCTGGGTCCACAGTCATCGTGAACGGAACAAGCGGGCCTCCACCATCTTCAATGCTCGTGAATCCGTGGTCGATGGCAAGAAAGACAAAGCCAGCGAAGTCTTGGGATGGATTGAAATCGTTCATGCCTTGCATTCCGGAAATTGGGTCGGCTGACAAATAGAACCAAGAAAGGTTCTATTGTTTGATCAATAAGCTACCCCGTAGCGCCGTGAAAACGCTGCTCGCCCCTCGATCTCGGCTATTTTGGAAGTAGTATGCATACCGTCACTGGGAAGCGTTACCCAGCCTTCGGCTATGATCTTTCCCTCATAGTGCGAAACATAATGGTACTGCTCCGCATATGTATAAAAGCCATCTTCCCTCCGTAAAACAACCATTCGGCGTTTTGGATGGAGGGCGGCGCCTATTTCGGTAATGTGCAGTTCTTTCTCTAGCTCCATTTAGGTCCCCGATGGGCTCTAGGTGTAACGAATTTCGGGCGTCGGCTATGCGGCTTTCGGCCTGCCGTTCTGACGCGGCCGGTAATGCGCATGCATCAAGAGAGGGTCGCGCTGGCTAGCGCGCAGCAGCATCTTAACGGCATGGCTGACGGGAGCGCCGGCACGATAGTTCTTCCACGTGCGCAGGCTAACTCCAAGAAAGTCCGCAGCCTCGTTATTCGAAAGCCCAATCTCTTCCTGCCATTTCCGCAGGTCCTCGACATCAAAATCGCGCTGATCCTCGGCAATTTGGAAAAGGTGATAGGCATCGATCGCCAAATCTTCGCCGGCCCATTCGACCGTTGCGCCATAGTCCGTGACTTCGGCGGTTTTCCAGACATCAGGAGACTTGAGGGGGGCGAGCAATTCGCCGCCGGTCGCAATCCAGCCAACGAGGTTTGCGGAAGCCTCAGCGCCGCCCTTCCACTTGATTGCCAGCGTCATGTTTGACGTTGGCGTTACGCTTTCAATTCGCGGCAGATCCATTTCTGTTTCCTTTCCTCAAGCGATTGGAAAGCGGGGATTGGTCCGGTTCCATTCGGCGGCAATCGTCGCCTTGTTCTTCGCCGCCCATTCGAGGGCGGTGTCTTGTGCCTTGCTTGCGAGCTTACCACGCAAGATTTCCAGTGTCGCGATTTCTACCAGAGCATCCCCATCCGGGGTGAAAATGTGGAAGTGCGGGGGCAGATGATCGTTCGCATAAATCCGAATGATGATGTTTCCGATTTGAGCCAGTTTGCCCATGCGCCCCTCACTTCAATGAGTGAAAACATGGGGCATCTTATGCACTATGTAAATATACATGGTGCAATTTTTACCCCAAATATGGAGTGAAGTTATGGATCACGAGAGGTTCTTCGCGCCAGTATGCGTTGCTGCAATATCAGCGCCTCAACAAGGCAAAGCGGGAAAAAAACAAGAGGCACGGCCCGCCTAGGCCGACACCGCCGCTCTTCAGCCGAGTCTCTCGATTGGCAAATGCCGCTGTCGTTCCAGGCGTACGCAAAAAGGCAGCGGCACGGGCGCAAATTGATGCTTTCCACCGTTACCATCCTTGCCGTATCCGTTGAGTGACCAGGCGCTGACTAGAGGACATGGCAATGACGAAGCCCTTCTATTGGAATGAACTCAACACCTATGATTTCGCCGGTCTTTCACCCGACACCACCATCGCGATCCTACCGATCGCCTCGACGGAGCAACACGGCCCACACCTGCCGATTGCGACGGATGTCGCAATCGCCGAGGGCATGCTTGCCGAGTTGAAGGTCCAGCGCCCGGACGATCTCGATTTCTTGGTCCTGCCGCTGCAGGAGATCGGCAAGGCCAACGAACACGTCTACGGCCCCGGCACGCTGTCGCTCAGCGCGGAGTTACTGATCCCGGTCTGGACCGCAATCGGCGCGAAGGTCGCTGAAGCAGGCATCCGCAAGATGGCGATCGTCAACTCTCATGGCGGCAATGTCGATATCATGAGCATCGTCGCGCGCGAACTGCGCGTGCGTTACCAGATGGCCGTCGTCGCCACGCAATGGACCCGCTTCGGTACGCCTGATGGTATGATCGACGAGCATGAGCAGCGCTTCGGCATTCACGGCGGCGACGTCGAGACCTCGCTCATGCTGCATTTCCGGCCTGATCTGGTCCGGATGGACAAGGCGCAGAATTTTGCCTCCAAGGCGGAATGGATGAAGGAACATTCCAAGTATCTGCAACCCTTGCCGCCGCATTCGCTCGCCTGGATCGCGCATGATCTCAATCCGAACGGCGTGGTCGGTAACGCGGCCAATGGCACGGCGGAAAAAGGCGCGCTCATCTGCCGACATGAGGTCGCCGGCTTCATAGAAATGCTGCGCGATCTGCGCGACTATCCGCTTGCCAACCTCTATTCGAAATAGGGATCCGCGCGGCGTCGCTCGGAGGGCGGGATGATATGTCCCTTCGCCTGCAGCTCCTCGACGATCCCGGCCAATTCAGCAAGCAGGTATTCGACGAAGAGGCTGGTGGCGGCGTCCAGCGGTGCTCGCGCGCGGGCGATCAGCTTCATCGGTTGAGGCCGCGAATGCGGCTCGGCGATCGGGCGGAATACCAGCTCTCCCCGGCGACACTCCGTCAGCACATCGAGCGGATTGAGCAATGTCAGCCCTGCCCCACATTTTACCAGCTGCTTCAACATTTCCGACGCATTGCTCTCCAACACCGGCTCGACCTGCACGGAAAGGCGCGCCAGCATCAGATTGATGACCTCGCGCAGGCTCGTGCCGGGCTGGGCAAGCAATAGCCGCTCCTCCACGACATCGGCGAGATTGATGGGGCCAGGCCCGATCAGTGGATGGCCGGGCGGCAGGACGACGCCGATCGGTATGTCGAAATTGGCAAGGGAGCGAATGCCCGGCATGGCCGGAATGTTGAAGCCAAGTCCGAGATCAACTTCCCCGGAGACGACCGGCGCCATCGTCGTCGATCCGGCGTCATTGCGCAGCTGGACGAAGACCCTGGGATGCTCGGAGAGAAAACGCGCGATGATCTCGGGCAGCGGCCCTGACGCCAGACCCACGGTGGCGACGATACGAACCTTACCCGCCTGCTGCATCTTGAGGCTGCGAATGCGCCCCTCCAGCCGCTCGTAATTTTTCAATACCTCGCGGATGTGCTCGATGCAGAGCTCACCGGCCGCCGTCAGCCGCAGGCCACGCGGTAGGCGCTCGAAGAGCGGCGCTCCCATTTCCTCCTCCAGTGCCAGAATCTGACGATTGACCGCCGATGAGGCCACGTTGAGGCGCGCGGCGGCCTTACGGATCGAGCCGCAGCGGGCGATTTCATTGATGTAGAGAAGTCGTCTTGAGTGCAGCATGCGCGTTCCCATTGCTTATTTTTTGCCCAGGCCGCACAATTTAGGCACAGACCCGGCAACAGATGCCGAAAAGGCATCAATGCGCACGAATTTTGATGCTTTTCAAAGAGCAACGCAACCGCTCAAATGCAGGAAATGGGCGCCAACCACGACGTCCCATGGCAGATAAAGGGAACAGTCAGCCATGTATAAAGCCTTGAAGACAAAAGCATTCCTCGCCGCTATGGGGCTCGTGGCCGCGATCATGGCGGCCGAGCCGGCCAATGCGCTCGATAAAGTCACCTACGGCACCAACTGGCTTGCCCAGGCCGAGCACGGCGGTTTCTACCAGGCGCTCGCCGATGGCACCTATAAGAAATACGGCCTCGACGTCACCATCGTACAGGGCGGTCCCAACGCGGCCAATTCGGCATTGCTGATCTCCGGCAAGCTGGATTTCTACATGGGCGGCCCGCAACAGGAGATCGATGCGGTCAAGCAGGGCATTCCGATTGTGGATGTCGCGGCTATCTTTCAGAAGGACCCGCAGGTGCTGATCGCCCATCCGGATGCCGGCGTGGAAAAATTCGAGGATCTGGCCAAGCTGCCGACGCTTTTCCTGAGTAAGGACGGCTACATCACCTATTTCGAGTGGATGAAGGCGAACTTCCCAGGCTTCAAGGACGAACAGTTCAAGCCTTACAATTTCAGCCCGGCGCCATTCCTGGCAGACAAGCAGTCCGCGCAGCAGGGCTACGTGACCTCCGAACCCTATGAGATCGAGAAGCAGGCCGGCTGGAAGCCGAAAGTCTTCCTGATCGCGGATGCCGGCTACTCGCCTTATTCGACGATGATCACCGCGCAAAAGGCACTGGTCGACAAGAACCCCGATCTCGTACAGCGCTTCGTCAATGCCTCGATCGAGGGCTGGTATAATTACCTCTACGGCGACAACAAGGCGGCCAACGAGCTGATTAAGAAGGACAATCCCGATATGACGGATGGACAGATCGCTTATTCCATCGCCAAGATGAAGGAATATGGCATCGTGGAATCCGGCGATGCGCTCGACAAGGGCATCGGCTGCATCACGGAAGCTCATTACAAGAAGTTCTTCGACGAGATGGTGCAGATCAAGCTCTTCGATGCCGATATCGACTACAAGAAGGCGTTCGATACCCAGTTCGTCTGCAAGGGCGTCGGCATGTCGCTGAAGAAGTAAGCCTAGGCACCTCCCCCGCGTGGGGGAGGTCGCCGCAAAGCGGCGGATTGGGGGTGAGAACCCGAGATAGCACCGGATCCACCCCGCCCCGGAGCTTGGCTCCGCCCCTCCCCCTCAAGGGGAGGGTGGATCAACAAAGAGCTGAACCATGCTAGTGTCCGAATCTACCAAACTCACCCAAACCGAGACACGCAAACGGCCGCTCGTCGTCATGGAACAGGTCTCCAAGGTCTTTTCCAACGGCACGCTGGCGCTATCGGGCATGTCGCTCCATGTGGAAAGCGGGGAGTTCATCAGCCTGCTCGGCCCTTCCGGTTGCGGCAAGTCGACGGCGTTGCGTATCATCGCAGGCCTTGGCGGCGCCTCCAATGGCAGGATCGATTGGCCCAGCTCGCGCATCAACGCCAAGGGTCTGCCGGAAGGAGATATCAGCTTCGTCTTCCAGGAGCCGACGCTACTTCCCTGGAAGACTGTGTTTGGCAATGTCCATCTGCCGCTGAAGCTGCGGGGCGTGTCGAAAGCGACGGCGCACGATCAGATCATGGAGACGCTGGCAACCGTCGGCCTTCAGGATTTTGCGCAAGCCTATCCGCGCGAATTGTCCGGCGGCATGAAGATGCGGGTTTCGATCGCCCGCGCTTTGGTGACGAAGCCAAAGCTGCTGTTGATGGACGAGCCCTTTGCGGCACTCGACGAAATCACGCGCCAGAAGCTGAACGACGACGTTTTGCGCCTCTGGCAGACAACAGGGATTACCGTCATTTTCGTCACGCATTCCGTCTATGAATCCGCCTATCTCTCCAATCGTATTGTCGTCATGAAGGCGCGGCCGGGCCGCGTCCATAGCGATTTTCCGCTGAAAACCAGCGGCGAGCGCGATCCGCTTTATCGTTCATCTGAAGAATATCGGCAGGTATGCGAAAAAGTATCCCGTTCCCTGATCGAGGCCATCGGCTGGCCGGAGGCCCATTGATGAGTGACAGTACCAGTCTGCCCGCCACTCTGTCCGTTGAATCTGCCGACGCACCCGCGGCCTCTGCAGCCAAAAAGCGCAGTGTGGAACGCGCGCTTGGTATCTTCGTGCCCATCCTGACCGTTCTTGCGCTTCTTGTCCTCTGGCAGCTTCTGGTCGTTGGCACCGGCATTCCGCAATATATTCTGCCAAGCCCGATCGCCGTCGCAAAGGCGCTCGTTTCCGACTGGGGCATCCTTTGGCCGGCTCTATGGGTGACGACCGAGATCACCTTCATATCCCTCGTCCTGGCGCTGATTGGCGGCGTCGGCTTCGCCATCTTTCTCGTGCAGTCCCGCTGGATCGAACTCGCCTTCTATCCGCTGGCCGTCATCTTGCAGGTGACGCCGATCGTCGCGATCGCGCCGCTGATCCTGATCTATGCGCCGACACGCGAAGCAGCGCTCTTAATTTGCGGCTTCCTCGTCGCCTTCTTTCCGATCCTCTCCAACATGGTGCAGGGATTGAAGAGCGTCGACCATAATCTGCTCAACCTTTTCGATCTCTACGGCGCCTCGCGCTGGCAGGCCTTGCTGCATCTGAAACTGCCCGCCGCTCAGCCTTATTTCATGACGGGCTTGAGGATCGGCGGCGGCCTATCGCTGATCGCATCGGTGGTCGCGGAATTCGCCGCTGGCTCGGGAGGTCCGAACTCCGGTCTCGCCTTTCGACTGCTGGAAGCGCAATACCGACAGAACATGCCGCGGCTCTTCGCAGCCTTGCTTCTCCTGTCGGCGCTCGGCGTCGCGATCTTCGCCTTCACCTCCTTCATCTCATGGCTGAGCCTGCATCGCTGGCATGAGAGCAGCCTCAAGCGGGAGAACTGATGTCCCACGCCTTCATGTCGCCACCGAACGCAGCCCGCTTTGTGCTGAGCAATGCTACCATCCCAGCCTTGACGCTCTCCGGCCTTGCGGCGCCCTCGAGTGAGGGCCTGGTCAAGGTCGATATCGTCGTCGCCGATGGCCTTGTCAGCGACATCGTCGCGCCTGGAACCGCGCCGGCCGAGTATCCCCGAGTGGATATGCGCGATGGCATGGTCTGGCCGACATTCGTCGACATGCACACCCATCTCGACAAGGGGCACATCTGGGAACGGCGGCCGAACCCGGACGGCAGTTTCATAGGTGCGCTCGATGCAGTGCGGACCGACCGCGAGGCTAACTGGTCGGCCGACGACGTGCGCAAGCGCATGGAATTCTCGCTGCGCTCGGCTTATGCCCACGGCACCGGTCTGATCCGCACCCACCTCGATTCCTTGGCGCCGCAGCATCGCATCTCCTTCGAGGTCTTCGCCTCGGTCCGCGAGGCGTGGAAGGACAAGATCGCGCTACAGGCCGTCGCCCTCTTTCCGCTCGACAGCATGGTAGACGATGCCTTCTTTGCCGATCTGCTCCGTGTCGTTCGCGACACCGGCGGCCTGATGGGCGGGGTGACGCAGTTGAACCCGGAACTCGACGCGCAGCTGAACAAGCTTTTCCGCGCAGCCGCCGATAATGGCCTCGACATCGATCTGCATGTCGACGAAACCGAGGACAAGGAGGTGCTGACGCTGAAGGCCATCGCCGAGGCCGTGCTTCGCAACGGTTTTACCGGAAAGGTGACCGCCGGCCATTGCTGCTCGCTTGCCCGACAGGATGAGAATATTGCCCGCGCCACAATCGATCTCGTCGCCAAGGCCGGGATCTCCATCGTTTCGCTGCCGATGTGCAACATGTATCTGCAGGACCGTCACGCCGGGCGCACGCCGCGCTGGCGCGGCGTCACCCTGCTGCACGAACTTGCCGCGGCCGGCGTGCCAACCGCCGTCGCGTCCGACAATACCCGCGACCCATTCTACGCCTATGGCGATCTCGATCCGGTCGAGGTGTTCCGCGAGGCCGTGCGCATCCTGCATCTCGACCATCCGCTGGATACGGCTGCGAGGGTCATCACCACCTCGCCCGCGGAGATACTTGGCCGCCCGGATATCGGGCACATAGCCGTCGGCAGCCCGGCCGACCTCGTGCTTTTCAGCGCAAGGCGCTGGAGCGAATTCCTTTCCCGTCCGCAGTCCGATCGCGTCGTCCTTCGCAAGGGCAAGGTGATCGATCGCAGCCTGCCGGATTATCGCGAACTCGACAGCGTCATTGGAGCCTGACATGCCGGATTATCAGCGCATCAAGAAAGAACTCGAAGGCATCGCCGTCGAAGACAACCCGGCGCTGGTGCGCCAGAAAAGCCGTGACTTCTACTGGTATTCGCCGATCCTGAAGGCCCAGCTCGACAATGTCACGGCCGATCTCGTCGTCACTCCGAAGACCGAGGAAGAGGTGATCCGCACGTTGAAGGTCGCCTATGCGCATGACGCTCCCGTCACGCCGCGCGGCGCCGGCACCGGCAATTACGGCCAGGCCATGCCGCTTTCCGGCGGCATCGTGCTCAATCTCGCCGCCATGAACACGATCAAGGAGATCCATCCCGGCCGCGTTGTTTGCGAGCCCGGCATCGTCATTGCCGAGCTCGATCGCCAGACCAAGGCCCATTCGGGCCAGGAGCTGCGCTTCCATCCCTCGACGGCACAAACTGCGACGATCGGCGGCTTCATTGCCGGCGGCTCCGGCGGTGTCGGCTCGATCACCTGGGGCGGGCTGCGCGATCTCGGCAACATCTTGCGCCTTCGCGTCGTGACGATGGAGGCGGAGCCCCGCACGCTCGATCTCACCGGCTGGGACCTGACCAAGGTCAGCCATGCCTACGGCACCAACGGCATCATCACCGAAATCGAAATGCCCTTGGCGCCGGCCTATGATTGGATCGACGTGCTGGTCGGCTATGACGACTTCATGGATGCAGTGCGCTTTTCAGACGCGCTTGCCAAATGCAACGGCATTCTGGTCAAGGAAATCGCCCCGATCGCCGCCCCCATTCCGTACGAATATTTCAGCCGCCACAAGCCCTATATCCGCCAAGGGCAGTCGATCGTGGCATTGATGATCGCACCGCATTCGATGGACCCATTCGTCGCCTTCACCATGCAGCAGAAGGGCGAGATCACCTTCCGCTCCGACAAGGTGGAGAGCATGAAGGGCATTCCGCACGCCTATGAGCTCGCCTGGAACCACACGACGCTGCGTGCCATCAAGGTCGATCCCAACATCACGTATCTGCAGGTGCAGTATCCGGGGCCGGATCATGTCGCCAAAGTTCAGAAGATGGTGGAGATCTTTGGTGACGAGGTGCCCGGTCATCTCGAATTCATCAAGTTCGACGGGCAGATCCAATGCTCCGGACTGCCCCTCGTGCGCTACACTTCCGAGGCACGGCTCGAAGAGATCATTAGGATTCACCAGGATCACGGCTGCCCGATCTTCAATCCGCACCGCTATACGCTGGAGGAAGGCGGCATGAAGCAGACCGATGCCGTCCAGCTTGCCTTCAAGAAGGAAACCGACCCTAAGGGCCTGCTCAATCCCGGCAAGATGATTGCCTGGGACGATCCGAATTTCGACTTCAAATCCGGCAAGAACTACCTCTTCCCCGGCCTTGCCGCGCTGATGGAGGCCTCATGAAGGTTCTCGTCCTTCATTCCCATCCGGTCGAGGAAAGTTTTGGTGGCGCGCTGCATCGCCAGACCGTCGAGAGCCTGAAACGTGCTGGACACGACGTCGACGACTGCAACCTCTATGCCGAGGGCTTCGATCCCGTGCTCTCGCGCCACGACCGGCTGATCTATCACGACTATCCCGAAAATACCGAGACGCTCAAACCCTATGTCGAGCGGCTGGAACGCACCGAGGCGCTTGTGATCGTCACTCCGGTCTGGAACTTCGGCTTTCCGGCTATCCTCAAGGGTTATTTCGACCGAGTCTGGCTTCCGGGCGTTTCCTTCGAACTCGTCAACGGCAAGGTGCGCTCGAAGCTGCAGCATATCCGCAAACTCGGCGCGGTCTTGACCTATGGCGCCGATCCATTCCGTGCCTTCATTGCGGGCAACCCGCCGAAGAAGATCGTCAAGCGCGTGCTGCGCGCGCAGATCAAGCCTTTCGCCCCGGTGATCTTCCTCGCCCACTACGACATGAACCGCTCGACGGAAGGTTCCCGCAGCCAGTTTCTGACGAAGGTCGGCCGCGAGATGGAGCGATTTTAAACGCGGCTCTTTCCAGCGGCCAGAATGACCGCGACCGCCCAACGGTCGACTCCAGAAAATGCCGGACGACACCTAACGATAGAGCATTTCCAGGAAAAACGCGCAGCCATTTTCCGTCCGGAATGCGTTTGGAAACAAGAAGATAGAGCGTTTCCGAGATTCGCGAAAAGCGGAAATGCACTCGGCCGATGGAGGCAATCCACAACACGTGACGGACTGCCGGCCCGATATTTTCCAACCGGAAAGCGTGCAATTGGGCGGTGTTCCGGCTTGGGGCGAACTTCGATCCGCCTGTGCGGTTTGGGGGAATGACGGATCGCATTCCCCCAAACCGCTTCAATAATCATCGAAAGCTTAAGAGCAATTCCTGGAAAGGCGGAAGAGCTAGTTGTTCAAAGCGCCGCCGATAATGGCGCCGAGCGCGAAGGCCGCGGCGGGATACCAAAGACCATCGCTGTGACGGCGGTAGCCCGGGCGGCGATCACGGTAACCTCTGTAGCCATGATAGTAACCCGAACGGTCCTTACCCCGATAGGGCCCCCATCCAGGGCGTCCCGGTCCCCGAGGCGGCATCTTGCGATGAACTTCGTCGGGACGATCGCGATGATGACGGGGCCATTCCTGCGCGTTGGCGAAGGGCGCTGCCAGCGTTACGGCAGCCATGGCGAGAACAAAGATCTTTTTCATTGGGCTTCCTTCCTTTTCATCAGGAAACCTTAGTAATCTTAAGGTGAACAGAACGTTAACGCATTGCTACCTTAAATAGCTGGATTGCACGGAATATCTCAGAGATCCATCCGGCTCGTCGGCCCTCAGAGCATCGTCAAAGTGGGCCGAATATGCGCATGCTTCAACCGGATCGGTGATATGGCAAAACCTAGACGCCGGCCGACTGGCGTAACGGTGTGGCCACTTCCGCATCCCGACGCTTGACGGCCTCGATATCGCGATAGGCATTGGCCGGATGGGTCACCGGCAGATAAGGTCCCTCGCCGAAGAGCTTTTCGCGCAAGGTGCCCGGACGATAGGCGGTCGGATACACTCCGCGCTTCTGTAGTTCCGGAACAAGCAGATCGACCGCCGCCTCGAAGCTGTCGGGTGTTACCGCATAAGCGAGATTGAAGCCATCGATGTCCGTCTCTTCGGCCCATTCCTGCAGGATGTCGGCGATAGTCGAGGGCGATCCGACGAATACGGGACCTGTTCCGCCGATCCCACCCCATTTGGCGAGTTCCTCGACCGTCCAGGCCCGGTCCTTGCCGCCGAAGTTCTCGATCATCGAGACGATCGCATTGGTCTCGACCTTCTTCAATTCGTCGGTCGGCGCATATTGGCCGAAATCGATGCCGCTCCAGCCAGACATGAATACGAGCGAGCCGTCATAGGAGGCATAGCTCTGATATTCCCCGAAGAGCTGCTGGGCCTTTGCGTCGGTCTCCGCGATGATCAGTGTCGTGAGATTATAGATCAGCACCTTCCGTGGATCGCGGCCAGCAGCCGCAGCCCTCTGCCTGATATCGGCGACATAGGCGCGCAGAAGGCTCTTGGTCGGAGCCGCGACGAACACGCATTCAGCATGGCCGGCCGCGAAGGCCTTACCAGGCCCCGATGCGCCTGCCTGATAAAGCACGGGCGTCCGCTGCGGCGATGGCTCGCAGAGATGGTAGCCTGGAACATCGAAATACTTGCCTTTGTGGCCGATCTCGTGGACCTTGGTAGGATCGGTGAAAATGCCGCGCTCGGCATCGCGCAGCACGGCGCCCTCCTCCCAGCTTCCTTCGAAAAGCTTGTAGAGGACCTCCACATATTCGGCGGCGACCTCATAGCGGTTGTCATGGGTCTTCAGGCCGCCCTGACCGACGTTCTTCGCGCCGCTCTCCAGATAGGAGGTCACGATATTCCAGCCGACACGGCCCTTGGTGTGATGATCAGCGGTGGCGAGCCGGCGGGCAAACGTGTAAGGATGCTCGAAAGAGGTGGAGGCGGTTATTCCTATGCCGAGATGTTGGGTCGCAAGCGCGATCGGCGCCGCGAGCTGAATCGGATCATTGACCGGTATCTGCGCGGCCTGCTCGATTGCATGGTAATTCGAGCCCTTGTAGACATCGTAATAGCCGATGACGTCGGCGATGAATATGCCGTCGAAAATGCCGCGCTCCAGCGTCCGCGCCAGATCCTGCCAATAGTCCAAATCCTTGTATTTCCACGACTTATCGCGCGGATGCCTCCATAGCCCCGGGGACTGATGCGCGACGCAATTCATGTCGAACGCGTTGAATCGAATATGCCTTGTCATGCCAGCTCCGGACGAATGAGACCGCCGATCAGGCTAGGGGCAGGAATGCTATTCGAAAAGTAAACGCATAATGTCTATATACTCTATGGAGAAATATTTTTCCCGTCGCTTGCCCGCAATCCGCTATTCAATGCCTGGATTGGTGAGCGATTGGCAGGCTTGATCTAAAGAGCAGCGTTGTATGCAGACCATGTCGGTGGCGCGATCCGGAAACCTCCGGCTCAGACCTGGCCAATGCCGCTTAGCCCGATCAACGCGCCAATGCCCAGAACGATGAGCGGATGGACGCGCGTCGTCGAAAGAACAAATGCGCCGGCTGCCGCTATGGCCGCCAGAATCCAGCCCTGAGTTGATGCCTCGGTGATGACGACCGCGCTGGCGGTGACGAGCCCGGCGGTCATCGGCACCAGCCCGGCCTGGACGATCCTTCGCCACGGCCTGTCCTTGAAACGGTTCCAGAGATGGAGCACCAGATAGGTCAGCACCGAAGAAGGCCCAAACTTTGCCACCGAAGTCACCAGCACTCCAGCCCATCCGGCAACGTGCCAGCCGACCAGGGGCACGACCATTAGGTTCGGACCGGGAGCTGCCTGCGCCAAGGCGAACAGCGCACCGAATTCCTGCGCCGTCATCCAATGCTGCACATCGACGATCTGACGATGCATTTCGGGGAGAATGGAATTGCCGCCGCCGAAGGCGAGCAGCGACAGCTGGGTGAAAATGATTGCGAGAGAAAGCAGGGTCGTGGTCATGCTTCAAGCTTCCAAATGGCGATGATACCGAGAGGTGCCAGAACCAGCATGGTCGGCAACAAGGGCAGCCCGACCACGGCGATGGCGGCAAAGCAAATGGCGGCAATGACCAGGGCGACAGGCCTGCGGCGCAGCGGCAGGATGATCTTGACGGCCATCGAGATCAGCAGACCGGCCGCGGCGGCGGCAAGGCCTGCAAACATGTGCTGGATGCGTGGATCGCTGTTGAACTGATCATACACGACGCCAAGGCTGATCACGATCGCCGTCGGCGCGACAATGAGGCCAAGGAGCGCCGAAAATGCCCCCGCCACGCCCTGAAACTTGGAGCCGATCGCAACCGCCATATTGATGATATTGCCGCCGGGCAGGAACTGACACAGCCCGAGCAGTTCGGTGAACTCCTCCCCAGTCAACCACTTGCGATCCTCGACCACCATGCGGCGTGCGAGCGGCAGAACCCCGCCAAAACCAATGAGGCCGAGTTTGAAAAAGCCGAAGAAGAGCTCCGCGACCGCTGGTCCTTCGCGTTGATCAGCATTGGAATGAGAAATAGCGTCCATGTCATGGCCTGTGTGTTTATGCCGAACAGGCGGTCAAAATAGGCTTTTACCGGTCATGCGTCCAATATATGGATTGAACAGTATCCATATGTTTGAGATATGTCATGATCGAACTTCGACACCTCCGTTATGCCGTAACCGTTGCCGATGAGGGCCATATGACCCGCGCTGCCGAAAGGCTCGGCATCCAGCAGCCACCGCTCAGCCAGCAGATAGCCAAGCTGGAGGCAATCGTCGGTGCATCGCTGTTCAAGCGCCTGCCGAGAGGTGTCGAGCTGACGGATGCGGGGCGGACGTTCATAGAGAGGGCGAGAACCATCCTCAACGATGTCGATCTTGCGATAGAGGCGACGAGACGCAATGCCCGCGGCGAGGAGGGAAGCCTCGCCATCGGCTTTACCAGTTCGGCGGCCTTTCATCCGCTGGTCAGCTCGGCCGTCCGCTCGCTCGGCGAGGCGTCACCGGATGTCGCGCTCAAGCTTGAGGAAGCCAGTACGCCCGATCTGATCGCCATGCTGCATTCCGGTCTTCTCGACGTCGCACTCGTGCGCTCTCCCGTTGCACAGTCGAGCGGGCTGATAATTTCCCGAATTCTCGATGAAGAGATGCTGGTCGCTCTTCCAGATCGTCATCCCCTGGTGATAGCGAAAGGAGAGAAGCCTCGCCGCGCTCGATTGTCGGAGCTAGCAAACGAAGCTTTCATACTTTACCGCCGTCCCTCGGGGCCGGGGCTATATGACAGTATCATAGCGGCCTGCCTTGCCGCGGGCTTCAGCCCAAAAATACGTCATGAAGCTCCCCGGTTGCTGTCGACGCTCAGTCTGGTCGCCGCTGGTCTCGGAATCTCCATCATTCCAGGATCGATCGCAGGGCTGGAGACGAGCGGCATCGCCTATCTGAGGCTTGACCCAGGAGACAATCTCGTGGCTCCCCTTTATCTCGCGCGAAAGGATGAGCAGCCAAGTGGCGCGCTGCAGCTATTCGCCGACATCGTTCAGCACGAGAAAGCCTCGATGAAATAGGGACGCTAAGCCGGCTATCCTCCTGTCAGGAAAGACCGACAGACTTGTGCCTGATCCTCATGTCACACCATTCGACCACACCGATGCAGCCTAGAAGCTCAAAGTCGCATCCTTCCAAAGGCGAAATCCTCCGAGAAACGCATTTTCGTTCTCGCCGATACGGCAGCCGGGGGGCAGTTCCTTGAGCTTTTCGGCATTGCCACCACCAATTACGATTTCATGCGGCAGCAAGGCCGCCCTCAATCTTTCGACGATATCCTCGACCGACTGCCGCCATTTTTTCTTGCCGTATTTTTCAAGGCCCCGTTCTCCGATGAAGTCTTCGAACGTGCCCCGCTTCTTGTAAGGCAGATGGGCGAGTTCCATGGGCAGGCAAACGTGATTGGCAATCATCGCCGAACCCAATCCGGTACCGAGGCCGAGAAACAGCATATTGCCGTCCTTGTAGTTGCCGATTGCCTGCATCACGGCGTCATTGACAAGCCTGACCGGCTTGCCGAAAGCGGTGGAAAAGTCGAAATCCTGCCAGCCGCTGCCCAGATTGTGCGGTTCCATGGCGGGTCTGTTGTTCGAAACCGGGCCTGGGTATCCCATGCCGATAACATCATATCGCCAATCGCTCGTCAGGTCCTTGACGGCCTGAACCATCTGCTTCGCCGACATTGCAGGCCCCGAGACGGCTGCCCGGCGGTCGCTACCGGAGCTGAGACGCATTTTGACATGCGAACCGCCGAGATCAATCGCCAAGACGATAAGCTCTTCTGTCGCAGCTGGTGCGGCGGCTTTCTTCAGTTTTACGTTCGTTTTGCGGCTCTCTAATGCCTGACTCATATTCGTCCACTTTCTATCCGCACTGGCGCAAATCCTACTAGGGCGCTTCAACGACCGAGACGGAGAAATCCTCTCCCTCCCAATGATCGGTGTCAGGCCAGTAAAAGGTAAAGGCAACCGACCCGCCTTCAGGCAGGTATTCGCATGAAAGCTCGGCAACATGTATGCCGAAGCCGTTCTGGCTCGTTTCGGTATCGGTGGCGCCGACCCAACCATCAAAACTCCAGCGAATGATCGCGCGCGCCATGACCTCGATCCGCAGGCGTTTGCCGACGGCAAGCTGCGACAGCTTGTTATTGAAACGCCACGGCACGAAGGGTGCCGTCACCTTGTTGGTCACGTAACGCTCGACACCCTGCGGCGGCATGTCGAAAACAGCCCCATCTCTCAGCGAGCGCAGGAGTTTGATATGCTCGGCGTGAGCCCAGACGAGCGGCATGGCGCTGCCGGAGGGTTTTCCGAGCATAAGCCCCAGCTCCTGCACATCGGGCTGGTCCCACACCTGTTCCGGGAGCAATCCGCCCTGACCGGCGGACTGCTCGAGTGTCTTGAGCAACTGAAGAGCCACCTCCGGACGGCCGGCCGCAAGCTCATAATGGGCGCGTTCGCCCGCAAGCAACGGCCATGGCCGCCCAATGCCCGTGCCGTCGAACGGGCCGCCATCTTCATGCTCACCATAGCCGTCGCCGGTATAGCGATACCATAGCGGCCCTTGCGGCAGGTCGCATTTGAGCTGGGAATCAATCACCCTGACGGTGTCGAGGATGCGAGGATCGTCGGCGGCCCGCAATCCGAAGCGCACCAGCGCCAAAGCATCGGGACTGACGACGCGGGCGGTCGGCAAGAAGGATTCAGCGGGCGGTCTGTTCTTGATCGGCACGAAACCGTCGGCGGGCGAGCTTCCGTCGGCGATCTCAGGCGGCGCGATACGGACATAATAACCCTTGATCCCGAGAGCAGCGCTCTCCGCATCGCTGCTGACATAGGTCCAGCGCTCGATCTGGTCGTTCCAGGCGTCGGCGGTCTGCCGCAGATAATCCGCATTGTGCGTTTGACCGGCAATTTCCAGAATATCGGCTGCCGCAAGCAGGGCGGCGATCTCGACCGCCAAAGTGAAGGGAGAAAAGCCGCCATCCTCTTCCCAACGGTCCTCGCCGGTAACGGGACCGTTGACGACGACGTAGCGTGCCGCGCTTTCGACCATCGGCACGTAAGACAGTAACAGATCGCCAGTGAGGGCTCCCTCGCGACGCAGGGCATCGGCGAGCAGGATCGGAAAGGCGCACTCGTCCATCTGTATCCCGGTCCAATAGGGCTCTCCGTCCAGCCAGCAGTTCTGCGGCCAATGTCCATCCTCTTCCTGGATAACGCGCAGATAGGCCAGAATGCGCAGCGCATCCTGCGCGGCGCCCGCAGCCAGAAAGCCACCGGCCGTCTCGACCAGATCACGCGGCCATACCAGATGATAGCCGCCGAGGTCTTCGTCGCCCTTGGCAAAGCCCCATGGAATGGAAAGAGATGCAACAGCCGGTCCTTCGAAAGAAAGAGGCCGATGCGTCGCCAGCACGGCTGTCGAGATCCGATAACGATTGACTTCGGGCGGCGGCGCTCTCGGTTCGTCCAAAGCCAGCAATCCGTCTTGCCATGTCCGCCAATCGGCAACATAGCTGCGCTCGGCGTTGTCATAGCCGGCTTGCAAGCTGGCAAGGGCATTGTAGCCGGCTTCCTTGGCGTGACTTCCAAAACCGAGCGATAGGGTGACGGTGTCGCTGCCGCCGATCAGATCGATCTCACCGGTCAGCGCGACGTTGCCATCGGCGGCACGCGTAAAGGCCGGGTCCAATCGGGCCTCTTTCTGCAATTGCTGCCATCCGTCGGAAATACCGACATAGCCAGCGGATGCCGTCCGCCAACCACCGCTGACGGCAAGAGCCATCGAGACACCGCCCGTGCCCGTCGCAAAAAGCATCGGTGTGCCCTTGTAGTCCTCCACCCAGCCCGTATTGCCGTAACCGGCATTGACCAGATGTGGAGCGGCCAGCAGATAGAGACGATAATCGCGGATCGTGCCTTCCAGCGGCTCGAATGATATCTGCTGTAGCAAGCTGCTGCGCATGGGATCGACGATGATGCGCTTGATGATCCGATAACGGCCGTCGATCGCCGTGTTGATCAACCGATAGGCCGGAACGCCATCCTCGACCGTGGTGACGACGCTCTCCGTATCGCGCTTTTCCTCCGAAAAATAACCTTCAGGACCTGTGACGATCAATCCGATATCGCGGGTGCAAGCACTGTCGACGCGGGGATAATAGATTTCGTTGAGGATGCCGTGGCTGAGAGTGAACCAGATGCGGCAGGCTGGCGAAAGGGCTGTGCCAACTCCGCTCTTTGCACTGGACGTCCAGCGAGGTTCGATACCGTTCACGCTGGGGCCGGAAGCATCGTAAGGCGCCATGCACTATCTCCTCTGTCGCTGCAATCTGCTCCCGCCAAAATGTTTCGGCAAGACGGAACCTATGCGCATTCAAGCCAATACGCCCAGGTTTTACTGCCATTGACAGCCTCCACTCGTCCTGTATTCTGTTATAAAATTCTATATAACATAATTGTGGAACATAATTGGGAGTGTATCGATGAAGTTAGGACTCGGATTCCTGATTGCGGCTGCTTTGGTTGCGGCGCCCTCGCTGCTGATGGCTCAGGAAAAAGGTGGCGTCATCAATGTCGCGACGATCGGGGAGCCGCCAACGCTCGATCCCATGACCTCCACCGCCGATCTCGTCGGTATTGTCACCCAACATATCTTCGAAACGCTCTACACCTTCGACAAGGGCTGGAACGTCACGCCACTGCTTGCGGAGAGCATGCCCGAGATCAGCGCTGACGGCAAAACCTACACGATCAAGCTCAGGACCGGCATCAAGTTCCATGACGGCAGCGTCATGACCTCCAACGATGTGGTCGCCTCGCTCAACCGCTGGACCAAGCTGGCGTCGCGCGGCAAACAGGCGGGCGGCTTCATCGAATCCATTACCGCCCAGGATCCGGCGACCGTCGTCATCAAGCTGAAGCAGCCCTACGCCCCCCTCACCTCGCTGCTTGCCTTCAACAACTCCGCCGCCATCATCATTCCAGCCAGCAAGCAGGCGGACACGATGACCGACTTCATCGGCACCGGTCCCTATATGCTGAAGGAGCGCAAGCCCGACCAATATATTCAGCTGGTGCGTTTCGACGGCTACAAGCCACGCGATGGCGAAAGCAATGGTTACGGGGGCGCCCGGCATCAATATCTCGACGAAATCCGCTTCGTTCCGGTGCCCGATGCCAACACCCGCGTCGAAGCGGCCATTTCCGGCCAGTATGACTATATCGACAGTCTTCCAGTCGAATCCTTCGACAAGCTGAAATCCGCTTCGGCGACCCAGCCGCTGCTCCTCAAACCGTTCGGCTATCCGGTTTTCGTCTTCAACACCGCCGACGGTATCACGAAGAATGTCGCGATCCGCAAGGCGATCCGACAGGCACTCAGCATGGAGGACATGCTGGCCGCAGCCTTCGGCAGCACGAATTTCTATACGGTCGACGGCAACATGTACCCTGCCCCCTTTACCTGGAGCACGGATGCCGGCGTCAAAGGGAATTACAATGTCGCCGATCCGGAAGGCGCGGCCACAGCCGCCAAGGCGGCCGGCTATAAGGGCGAACCGATCCGTATCCTGACCAGCCGCCAGTACGAGTTCCATTACAAGATGGCACAGGTCGCAGCCGAATATCTGAAACAGGCGGGCTTCACGGTAGACCTTCAGGTGGTCGACTGGGCGACGCTGACCCAACGCCGTGCCGACAAGGCGCTGTGGGACATCTACATCAGTCACAGTCCCTTCCTCCCGGAACCGGCGCTGATCGGCACGCTGTCGCCGAGCTCGCCCGGCTGGTGGGCCACGCCGACAAGCAAGGCTGCCATCGACGCCTTCAACACGGAGGTCGATCCCAAGAAGCGCATCTCGCTTTGGGCGAACATTCAAAAAACCATCTATGACGAAGCTCCCATGATGAAGATCGGCGATTTCAACGCCGTCGCGGCGATCTCCACGAAGCTTCAAGGCGTCGAGCCCGCGCCATGGCCCTACTTCTGGAACGCGTCGATCAAAAAATAAGCCTCCCAAGGCGCTGGGGCGTCGGTTGCGGCCGGCGCCCGGTACCGTCCGTTTGCGGACTTAGAGCAACTCCAGGAAAGATGCGCAGCAGTTTTCCGTTCGGAGTTGCGAGAGAGCAAAGAAATGGAGTGGTTCCGCGATTCGAAGAAGGCGGAACCACTCCGGGGAACCGACCCAATGATACGCTACATCCTTCAGCGTCTTGCAGGCATGATCGTCGTGATGTTTCTTGTCGTCACCATCGTTTTCGTGATCGTGCGCGTGACTCCCGGCGATCCGGCCGCCGTCATGCTCGGCCCGGATGCGACCGCGCAGGATATTGCCGAACTGCGGACCCGGCTGGGCCTCGACCAATCCATATTCGTCCAATACCTGTTCTATGTCGGGCAATTGCTCAAGGGCGACCTGGGCCAATCGATCTTCCTGAATATCCCGGTTTCCTCAGCGCTTCTCGAGCGTGCCGAGCCGACCTTTTTCCTGACCCTGTTCTCACTCCTGATCGCTGGCGTGATTGCGTTGCCGATCGGCATCTATGCCGCCTATCGGCGAGGATCGCTCGTCGATCAGGCTTCAATGGCGCTCGGCATGCTGGCGGCAAGCATTCCAAGCTTCTGGCTTGGCCTTATTCTGATGCAGATCTTCGCGGTTCGCCTGGGGATGTTTCCTGTTTCCGGCTATGGCGGACCAGGCACAAGCTTCCTTGATCGCATGTATCATCTGACATTGCCGGCCGTCGCACTCGGTCTTGTCTCCTCGGCGCTGATCCTGCGCTTCACCCGCGCATCGATGCTCGACGTGCTTGGAGACGACTATATTCGCACCGCCCGCGCCAAAGGACTGATCGAACGCCGCGTCGTCCTGAAACACGCGCTGAAGAATGCGCTCATACCAATCCTGACCGTTCTGGGGCTGACAGCTGCGGTCCTGATTTCCGGCGCTGTCGTCACCGAAACCGTCTTTGGCCTGCCCGGTGTCGGAAGCCTTGTCGTCTCGGCGGTGCTGCGCCGCGATTATCCGGTGATCCAGGGGGCCTTACTCGTCGTCGCAGGCCTTTACGTCCTGATCAATTTTGCAATCGACATGCTCTACCTGCTGGTTGATCCGAGGGTACGCTACTGATGGCCGATATCGCAACCGATACACCAAAGCAGGTGCCAAGCGAGCGAAGCAAGTTCCTTCGCCGGCTTCTGAAGCGCAAGACCGTCGCCGCCGGTCTCATCGTGCTGACGATCTTCGTCCTGCTCGCCGTGCTTGCGCCATGGATCGCGCCCTATTCGCCTTCGAAACTCTCGATCGTCAACAGACTGAAGCCGCCAAGCGGGGTTTACTGGTTCGGCACCGACGAATTCGGCCGAGATATCTTCTCCCGCACCATCTATGCAGGACGGCTATCGCTGCTCGTCGGAGCCGCCGTCGTGGCGCTGTCGGCGGCGATCGGCGTCACTCTCGGCCTGCTCGCCGGCTTTTTCCAGAAGCTGGATACCCCAATCGCCCGCCTGATCGATGCGATGATGGCGTTTCCCGACATCCTGCTTGCCATCGCGCTTGTCGCCGCCCTCGGCCCGTCGCTGACGACGGTCATTGTCGCGCTATCGATCGTCTATTCGCCGCGGCTGGCCCGCATCGTCCGCGGCTCGACGCTTGTCATCCGCGAACTTCCTTATGTGGAGGCGGCCAGGGCTCTCGGCATCTCGACATTTCACATCATGACGCGGCATGTGCTTAGAAACCTCCTGTCGCCGATCCTGGTGCAGGGTTCGTTTCTCTTCGCCAGTGCCATGCTCGCCGAAGCCGGGCTTTCGTTTCTCGGCCTCGGCGTCAGCCCCGAAATCCCGACCTGGGGAACCATGATCGCCGCCGGCCGCCAATATATCGGCCAGGCTGATTGGATGACCTATTTCCCGGGCTTTGCCATCATTCTCTCCGTGCTCTCGCTGCAGATGGTCGGCGACGGCCTGCGGGACATGCTCGATCCAAGACTTCGAAAGGACTTGTAAATGACCGGTGAAAAAGCGGGCAAGCCGCTCCTCCTCACCAATGTGAAGCCCATGGCTTTCGGTGGCGATACCGCCGCCGGCGTCATCGACATCCTCGTCGGCGCCGACGGCAAGATCGCTGCTTTTGGCCCGCAACTTGCCGCTCCCGGCGATATCGAGCGCGTCGACGGCAAGCGCGCCTGGATTTCTTCCGGCTGGATCGATCTGCACGTCCACATCTGGCATGGCGGCACCGACATCTCGATCCGCCCATCCGAATGCGGCGCCGAGCGCGGCGTCACGACGTTGGTCGATGCGGGCTCGGCCGGCGAAGCCAATTTTCATGGCTTCCGCGAATATATCATCGAACCATCCAGAGAACGCATCAAGGCCTTCCTCAATCTCGGTTCGATCGGCCTCGTTGCTTGCAATCGCGTCCCCGAACTGCGTGATATCAAGGATATCGACCTCGACCGCATCCTCGAATGCTATGCCGAGAACAGCGAGCATATCGTCGGCATCAAAGTGCGTGCCAGCCACGTCATCACCGGCTCCTGGGGGGTCACACCCGTCAAGCTCGGCAAGAAGATCGCCAAGATCCTGAAGGTGCCGATGATGGTGCATGTGGGCGAGCCGCCCGCGCTCTATGACGAAGTGCTCGAAATTCTCGGACCGGGCGATGTCGTCACCCACTGCTTCAACGGCAAGGCCGGATCGAGCATCATGGAGGACGAGGACCTCTACAATCTCGCCGAGCGCTGCGCCGGCGAAGGCATCCGGCTCGATATCGGCCATGGAGGCGCCTCCTTCTCGTTCAAGGTCGCGGAAGCGGCGATCAAGCGCGGCCTGCTGCCCTACTCGATCTCGACCGACCTGCACGGCCATTCCATGAACTTCCCGGTCTGGGATCTGGCGACCACCATGTCCAAGCTGCTCTCGGTCGGCATGCCATTCGACAAGGTGGTCGACGCCGTCACCCATGCGCCAGCCTCGGTCATCAAGCTTTCGATGGAAAACCGGCTGTCGGTCGGCGAGCGCGCCGATTTCACCATATTCGATCTCGTGGATGCGGACCTCGAAGCGACCGATTCAAACGGCGACGTTTCACGCCTGCGGAAGCTGTTTGAGCCGCGCTACGCTGTCATCGGCGCGGAGGCGATCGCCGCCAGCCGCTACGTGCCCCGCGCGCGCAAGCTCGTCCGTCATAGCCACGGCTATTCGTGGCGGTAGTCGAAACATTAAGATCGAATGGCAGGAGCATACGTGAACACGTCCCCAACACAGGCCGCTTCAGCAGCGCAAACACCCTACCAGCGACTGGCTGCGCTCGGCATCGCGCTGCCGCCGCCGCCGCCGCCGATCGCTAATTTCGTGACCCATGTCCGCGAAGGCAATGTGCTCTATCTTTCAGGTCAAGGGCCGCGGGAAGCAGACGGCCACCTCCATTCCGGCAAGGTCGGTGGTGACGTGGGCGTCGACCAGGCCTATCAGCATGCGCGGTTAACTGGCATCAACCTGCTTGCTGTCATGCACGGCGCGCTCGGCGATCTCTCCCGGGTGAAGCGAGTGGTCAAGCTGCTCGGCATGGTCAATGCCGTGCCGCATTTCGAGGATCATCCGAGCGTCATCAACGGCTGCTCGGACCTCTTCATCGAAGTCTTCGGCGAAGCGGGCCAACATGCCCGTTCGGCCGTCGGCTTCGGCTCGCTTCCCGGCAACATCACGGTCGAAATCGAAGCGATCGTATCACTTAACGATTAGTTTTTACGCAATTCCGGACGCAAAACCGCGTCGCGCTTTTGCTGGAATTGCTTTAAGGAGGACGAATTCAGTGGTTGCGCCAGCCCATCAGCTTTTCGATTCGCTCGGCGGCCGCGCGCACCTGTTCGCCATAATGGCTGCCGTCGGACACGGCTTTCTGTTCGGGAAGCACGATCGAAATGGTCGCGACACATTGACCATCCCGGTCCACGACCGGCGATGCGATGCAGGCAACCGCATAATCGGACTCCGCCACCTGGATCGACAAGCGCTCCTTAAAGGCCTTGCCCGCGGCCTCGGAAAGCACGGCGGCATCGACCTCGGCCCGACCGGTCGGCGAGGTGCGGGCACAGCGCTTGAAAAGCTCGATCCTTTCGCCTTCCGGCAAATGCCCCACCAGCAGCCGACCCGAGGCAGTCCAGTTGAGCGGCACGCGCGTTCCGACGCGAGAGGCGACCTGAAAATGGCTCGGTCCGTCCGCCATCGCCAGTACCAGCATGGCATCGCCGTCGCGGCCGCAGACTTGCACCGTCTCGCTCGCCTGCCGGCAAAGATCGTGCATTTCTCGGGTGGCGACGCTCATGAAATCGAGCGACCGGGCATAGGCGAGACCATAGTGGTAAAGACGGGCGCCGAGCCAGACGGAACCGTCGGCATCGCGGCCAAGCATGTTCTTTTCGACCAGATCGTCGATGATCACATAGACGGTCGAAAGCGGTGCCTTGATCGCCTTGGCGATCGCGTAGGCGCCAGCCGGCGCGCCGGTTTCATACAGATAATCAATGACCTGCAGCGCGCGGTCGATGCCGCTGACGCGCGAACGGCGCGCGCCTTTGGTTTCCCCTTCCCCGATGGAATCGGCGTCTTCAGAGGGTGCGGCGGGTAGGGTCTTGGCGTCCAAGTCAACGCTCCTCGTGAGATTTCGAGAAGCTATTACATTACTATGGCATAGCTGTCGATGACAATCGGCAGTCGTCACTTTGGAGAGATAGAATGTCCGATGATATCCGTAGCAAGATCGGCCTGAGGCCCGTCATCAACGTATCAGGTACCATGACGAGCCTCGGCGCATCGATCGTCGTGCCTGAAGCCATTGCGGCTATGACGGCGATCCTGCCGCAATTCGTCGAGATCAACGACCTCCAGCGCAAGGCCAGCGCCGTTATCGCCCGGCTGACGGGCGGCGAGGCGGGCTTCGTGACGGCATCCTGCTCCTCCGGCATCAGCCTCGCCGTCGCAGGCGCCATCACCGGCAACAACCTGCTCGCCATAGAGAAGCTACCCGATGCCGCACCGGACAAGAACGAAGTCATCGTGCAGATGGGCCATGTGGTGAGCTATGGCGCCCCCGTCGATCAGGCGATCCGCCTTGCCGGCGGCAAGGTCGTTCTGATCGGTCAAGCGACCTCGACACACCGCTTTCACATGGAAAATGCCATAAGCGAGAAGACGGCGGCAGCCGTCTATGTCGTATCCCATCATGTGGTCGATTACGGCTTGCTGCACCTGACCGAGTTCGTCGAGATCGCGCACGCCAAGGGCGTGCCCGTCATCGTCGATGCCGCTTCGGAGTACGACCTCAGGCTCTTCCTGGCGCAGGGCGCCGACATCGTGCTCTATTCCGGCCATAAGTTCCTCGGCGGCCCCACCTCCGGCATCGTCGCCGGCAAGAAGGAGCTGGTGCGCAACGCCTTCCTGCAGAACATGGGCATCGGCCGCGGCATGAAGGTCGGCAAGGAAAGCATCTATGGCGTGATGGCGGCACTGGAAGCCTGGGAAAAGCGCGACCATGCCGGCATCCGCGAACGCGAGACGGGCTATCTGAACCTGTGGAAGCGAACTCTCGACGGCCGCCCCGGCGTCACCGCCCTGATCGAGCCCGATCCTACCAACAACCCGCTCGACCGGATGCGGGTCATCATCTCTGCGCCGGAGGCGCATATCAGCGCCTGGGATCTTGCGGCAGCGCTTGCCCGCGGCAACCCGCCGGTAATCGTCCGCGACCATGAGGTGGAGCATCACTATTTCTATCTCGATCCATGCAACCTGCATCCCGGCCAGGAGGCCATTGTCGCGACCCGGCTTGCCGAGGAACTCGACAAGGCGCGCGCCTCCAACGAGATCATCGCGACACCGATCGAGAACCGCAGCCGGCATCGCTTCGACGGCGTGCTGAACTGGCCGGACTGAGCTGTGGCAGGGATCGCAAGAAGGGAACAAGCATGAGCACGTCGCAGGCAAAGGCCCCCGAACCCATCCTCTCCGTCGAAAACCTCACCACCTCATTCCTGGTGGACGGTGCATGGAAACCCGTCGTGCGCAATGTTTCCTTCTCGGTCGCGCCGGGCGAGACGGTGGCGATCGTCGGCGAGAGCGGCTCGGGCAAGAGCGTCACCTCGCTCTCGATCATGCGACTGCTGCAGAGCGATTCAAGCCGCATCGAAGGCAAGATCCTGCTTGGCGGCCGCGACCTGCTTTCTCTTCCCGAACATGAGATGCGCAAGGTGCGCGGCAACGACGTGTCGATGATCTTCCAGGAGCCGATGACGTCGCTCAATCCGCTCTTCACCATCGGTGACCAGATCTCAGAGGCCTTGCTCTGCCACAGGGACATGTCGGCTGCGGACGCCAAGGCCGAGACGATCCGGCTGCTCGAAAAGGTCCGCATTCCCTCGGCCGCCTCGCGCTTCGACGAATATCCGCACCGCTTTTCCGGCGGCATGCGCCAGCGCGTCATGATCGCCATGGCGCTCGCCTCGAAGCCGAGGCTGCTGATCGCCGACGAGCCGACCACCGCTCTCGACGTCACGATCCAGGGCCAGATCCTCGACCTCATCAAGATGCTGCAGGACGAGGAAGGAACTTCCGTCCTGTTCATCACGCATGACATGGGTGTGGTGGCGGAAATCGCCGACCGCACGGTCGTCATGTATCGCGGCGAGCAGGTGGAGACGGGCGCGACGGCCGACATCTTCCATCGCGGCCAGCATCCCTATACCCGCGCGCTGCTGTCGGCCGTGCCGGTGCTCGGTTCGATGCAATCCTATGAACGACCGCTGCGCTTCCCCGTCGTCAATACTGCGACGGGAGAATCCGACACGCCAGCCGAAGTGCCCGATACGGTCGCAAAAGAAAAACCGGTGCTGCAGGTCAAAAACCTCACCAAGCGCTTCGACATTCATTCGGGCCTCTTCGGAAAGCTCAAAGGCCGGGTGCATGCGGTGGAAAACGTCTCGTTCGATCTCTTTGCCGGCGAAACATTGTCGCTTGTCGGCGAATCCGGTTGCGGCAAGTCGACCACCGGACGCGCCATCATGCGGCTGATCGAACCGCAATCCGGTTCCGTCATCGTCGATGGCCGCGACGTGCTCTCGCTTGGCAAACGTGACATGCGCGAGATGCGTAAATCGGTACAGATGATCTTCCAGGATCCCTTTGCCTCCCTAAATCCGCGCATGACGGTCGGCCAGGCGATCGCCGAACCCTTTCTCGAGCACAAGATGGGAACAGCACGGGAAGCGAAAGAGATCGTCGCCGATATGCTGCGTAAGGTGGGCCTGACCCCTGACATGGCAAGCCGCTATCCGCACGAATTCTCCGGCGGCCAGCGCCAGCGCATCTGCATCGCCCGCGCCCTGGCACTGCAGCCGAAGGTGATCGTCGCCGACGAAAGCGTGTCCGCGCTCGATGTATCGATCAAGGCGCAGGTCATCAACCTGATGCTCGACCTGCAGCAGAGCCTCGACCTTTCCTTCCTGTTCATCTCCCACGACATGGCCGTGGTCGAGCGCGTCAGCCATCGCGTCGCCGTCATGTATCTCGGCGAAATCGTCGAGATCGGCCCGCGCGCGGCCGTTTTCGGCAATCCGCAGCACGACTACACGAAGAAGCTGATGGCAGCCGTTCCTGTGCCGGACCCCGATCGCCGACGCGAAAAACGCATGGCAGCCAGTGAGGAGTTGAAAAGCCCCATCCGGCCCGTCGATTATCTGGTCAAGCCGCGCGCGTATCGAACCGTCTCTTCCGGCCATCTGGTTGCCGTCTGATACAGCAAGCCGGTCGACCGGAAGGTCCTTCGTCATCACCAACAGGCGCCACCATCGGCGAAACCGCGTTTCATCCCCGCGCAGTTAAAGACGCTCTTGCAAAAGCGCGCCGTGTTGATTAAACGATTAATCAAGGAAACCGGAGCGCGCTCTTGGAGAGTCAGACACGCCCTACCTCGATTCGGGAAATCGCAACCAAGCTGGGTGTCTCCACGGCAACGGTCTCGAATGCCCTGCGCGGTACGGGCCGGGTGTCATCAGCCCTTGCGGAGCAGATTCGCCTGGAAGCGGACAGGCTCGGCTATGTGCCTGACCATGCGGCCCGCGCTCTGCGCACCGGCAAGAGCAATACGGTCGGCCTGCTGGTTCCGAATATCGGCCAACCCTTGTTTCCCGCTTTTGCCCAGGCCATCGAGCGAGCCGCCAAGCGGCGCGGTCTTGCCGTTCTCATCGGCGATAGTCAGGGCGACCCGCAGCAGCAGGAATTCGAAATCAGGACCATGATCGCCCGCGGCGTCGATGCACTGATCGTGATACCGACGCGCGGCACGACCATTGCGCCCACGGATGTCCCGGTGCCGGTCGCCGTCATCGACAGCGCCGCCACGGTTGGCAACATCGCTGCCAGCGATCATCGTCAAGGCGGGCGCCTGATCGCACGCCACTTGGTCGATCTCGGTCATGACAGCATCCTTATCCTCGCCGGCCCGGAAAATTCGCTGGTGGCGCGCGAGCGCGTCGAAGGAATGCGCGAAGTCTTCCGCCAGGCCGGCGTCGAACCCGCATTGCGACACAGCGATGCGACGTTCGAGGCCGGCAGCGCTCTCGGCCGCGAGCTCGATCTGCGGCATTTTACGGCCTGTGCCGCCGCCTATGATGCGCTCGCCGTCGGCTTTGCCATAACCGTCAAGGACAGGGGCTTCAGCATTCCGGAAGACATATCGCTCACCGGCTTTGATGATCTGATGTGGGCTCAAATCGTCTCTCCACCACTCACGACCGTCCGGCAGGATCTGGAAGCCGTGGCAAACCATGCCCTCGCCTTCGTCGCCGGAGAAATCGACATCAGCGGAATATTCCCGACGGAACTCGTCTTGCGGCAATCCACCGCGCGCCCGTCCGCCTTTGCCAAGGGAGGCAGACATGCCGAATGAACCCCACGACCTCCATTCATCCGAGCTGCGCGACCGCGCCGTCCGGGCGGCATTGGGCCTTGAGCCGTTCGATGTGCTGATTGCCGGCGGAACGCTCGTCGATGTCGCGACCTCGGAAATGAGGCCGGCCGATATCGGCCTTGTCGGCCCCTTGATCGCAAGCGTCCATGCCTTGGGGACAAGGAACGACGCCAAGCAGACCATCGACGCTTTAGGACGCTTCATCGCGCCCGGATTTATCGACACGCATATGCACGTCGAAAGCTCGATGGTGACGCCAAGGCGATACGCCGAAACGGTCGTTCCCCAGGGCACGACGACGGTCTGCTGGGACCCGCATGAAATCGGCAACGTCGCTGGCCTCGACGGTATTCGGTGGGCGCTCGAAGAAACACGGCAATTGCCGCTGCGCTTCCTGACCCTGGCGCCATCCTGCGTCCCCTCGGCACCCGGCCTTGAGCTTGCCGGTGCGGAATTCCGCTCAGGCGAAATGACAACCATGCTCAGCTGGCCGGAGATTTCCGGTGTCGCCGAAGTGATGAACATGCGAGGGGTCCTTGAGCGCAGCGAGCCGATGCGCGGCATCCTTGAGGCCGGACTTGCGAGCGGCAAGCGCGTCTGCGGCCATGCCCGCGGACTGGAAGGTGCGGAATTGCAGGCCTTTGCCTCCGCGGGGATTCAATCCGATCACGAGCTCACCTCGGCCGAGGACTTGCTGGCGAAATTGCGGGCGGGCCTTACCATCGAGTTGCGCGGCTCCCATGACTATGTTCTGCCCGGCGTCGTCGACGTGCTGAAAAAACTGCCGCATCTGCCGCAAACGCTGACGATCTGCACCGATGACGTCTTCCCCGACGACCTCGTGAATGAGGGAGCAATGTCATCCGTTCTCAGACGCCTGATCGGCTATGGAATGAAGCCGATCGATGCCATCCGCGCCGCCACGCTCAACGCCGCCATGTGGCTGAACCGCCATGATCTGGGACTGGTGGCACCCGGCCGCCGCGCCGACATCGTCATCCTCTCCGATCTCGAAAAGATCGCGGTCGACCGCGTCTTCGCATCTGGACGTGAGGTCGCAAGAAGCGGCAGCCTCGTTGGAACCAGCGAGTGCACGCCCTCGGATGCCTATCGCAACACCGTAAGGCTTGAGAAGCTTTCCGCCACCGATTTCAAGATCGAGCTGCCGGGCATGACTGAAGCTCGCGTCAACACGATTGTCAGCCCACGATTCACGAAATGGGGAGAGGCAATCGTCAAAGTCGAAAATGACAAGCTCGTTCTGCCTGACAATATGCTGCTGATGGCTGTTATTCACCGCCACGGAAGAAAAGAGCCGACACCCGTCATCGGCATCCTGGAAGACTGGGGTCACTGGAGCGGCGCGCTTGCGACGACGATATCGCATGACAGCCATAACCTCACCGTCTTCGGCCGCGACCCCGCGGATATGGCTGCGGCGGCCAATGCCGTCATCGGCGCCGGCGGCGGCATGGCGACGGCGGCCGATGGCGAGGTGACGGCGGTGCTTCCCCTGCCCGTCTGCGGCTTGCTGTCGGATGCGCCCGCAAAGGAGGTGGCCGACGATTTCGCTAGGTTGCGCGCCGCGGCCGATGCAATCGCCGACTGGATGCCACCCATTCGCACCTTCAAGGCGGTCGTCGGAGCAAGCCTTGCCTGTAACCCCGGCCCGCACGTCACCGATCTCGGGCTGACCGACGGAACCACCCAGGACATCAGACCGCTTCTGGCTTCAAGCCAAAATTGAGGTCACCAGCCAAACGGCGGCATTTGCCGACTTAGGAGATATAGACAATGACCTCAACTACGAATGTCGGGCAGCCGGGTGATACGTCAGAGCCGCGGTGGAAAACCTTTTTTCGCATGGGCGAGCGTAAGGCCAATACGAAGACGGAAATCATTGCCGGGATGACGTCCTTCCTGGCAGCGGCCTATCTCCTCGTCGTGATCCCTTCCCTGCTTTCCGCCGGTGGCATCGACCGCGCCGCCGCAACGACGGCAACCATCCTCGTCATCATCGGCGCGACCCTGTTCATGGCGCTTTATGCCAATATGCCCTTCGTGGTGGGACCTGGCATTGGCGGCTCGGTTCTGGTGGGGCCGACGATGGCAGCCGTGGAGCATATTCCCTGGCAGACTGGCCTTGCCATCTCCTTCTGGTCGAGCGTCGTCTTCGTTCTGCTGACCGTCCTCGGTGTACGCCAGGTCATTGCCCGCATGGTTCCAGCCCAGATCAAGCTCGGACTGGGTGCGGCGATCGGATTGTTCATCGCGCTTCTCGGCTTCAAGAATGCAGGTCTCGTCGATGTCAACGCCAAGAGCCACGCGCTCATGCTCGGTTCGTTCAACTCGGGACAGGCGATCATTGCCGTCTTCGGCATCTTCCTCGCCGTCTTCCTGCGCGGGCGCAAAGTGCCGGGGCCGATCCTCTGGGCGATCCTGGGCAGCACTCTGCTCGGCATTCCGCTCGGCGTGACCAAGGTGCCCGCCGCATTCTTCGGAGTGCCGCACGGCATCTCTGAGATCGGCCTTCAGCTCGATTTCCTTGGTGCGCTGAAGATAGACTATTTCCCCTATCTCTTCGCCTTCTTCGCATCCGAATTCTTCTCGACCCTGGGCACGACGCTCGCCGTTGGCGCCAAGGCCGGCCTGGTCGATGAGAAAGGCAACATGGCGGACCTGGGCAAGCCGTTCCTCGTCGATTCGATTGCCGCTACGATCAGTCCGCTGCTCGGCATTCCCTCCGCCACGGCGCTGGTCGAGAGCGCGACAGGCGCGGAAGCCGGCGGACGCACCGGTTTTGCTTCACTTGCGACCGCAGCCCTTTTCGCGCTCACTTTGCTTTTTACGCCGATCGCGCTGATGATCCCGGCGGCCGCCACGGCACCCGCCCTGATCCTCGTCGGCATGTCGATGTTCAGCGCGCTGAAGCGTGTCGACCTGGAGAATTTCTCCGACGGTCTCTCCGCCCTGATGATGGTCCTTCTGACCCTTGTCTCCAACAGCTTTGGAACCGGCATCGCCGGAGGACTGCTGTTCTACGTCATCGTCAAGGTCTTATCGGGAGAAGCAAGGCAGGTGTCTATCGGCATGTATCTTCTCGCCATCCCGCTTGCCTATTATTTCTGGACCGTGGCCGCTCACTGAGCGGCCACAAATCCATAAGTTGTGCACCCGCGATCCGGCATGAAACGGCGGGCCGGCGACGTGACCGGCGGTGGCCATCAATACGGTTTGGGACGTCCTCTATTCTGTCACATCCATGTCATGAAATGCGCCGACACCTCATCCCAGATCAAGAGCGGGTATCGACATGGATTATTTCAGACGTTTCAACTTTCTGTTCGCAACGCCAACCTTCGACAATGAGGACCTGGAAGGCGCCCGCTATAATCAGATCGTCGAGGAGATCGAACGCTCAGGTTTCGAGGTGGTGCGCGCGCGCAATCTCGAAGATGCCGAGATCGCCGTGCAAACCGACGCGGCCATCGGCTGCATGCTGGTGGACTGGGGCAAGAAGGGCCTCGAAGGCAAGACGGCCGCCCTCATCAACCTCATGCGCCGGCGCGGCCTGGAATTCCCGATCATCCTCCTGATCCGCCGCAAGCGCTTCGAGGATGTGCCGGTCGAAGTCCTCGATTTCATCGACGGCTACGTCTTCCTCTCCGAGGAAACGCCCGCGTTCATCGCGAAAAGCCTCATCAGCCGGCTGAAGCAATATGCCGAGACGCTGAAGACGCCGTTCTTCGGCGCGCTGGTCGATTATGCCGAGGAGGGCAACCATCTCTGGACTTGTCCCGGGCACAATGGCGGCATCTTCTACAGCCGCAGCCCCATCGGCCGGGTCTTCATGGAGCATCTCGGCGAAGCGGTGTTCCGCGACGACCTCGACAACTCGGTTCTCGATCTCGGCGACCTTCTGACCCACGAGGGACCGGCTCTCGCCGCACAGAAGGAAGCGGCCAAGATCTTCGGCGCCGAGAAGACCTATTTCGTGCTGAACGGCACCTCCACGTCCAACAAAGTCGCGCTCTCGGCCCTCGTCACCGACGGCGATCTCGTGCTGTTCGATCGCAACAATCACAAGGCCGCCCATCACGGCGCGCTAATGATCTCGGGCGGCATTCCGATCTACCTGCCGACCAGACGCAATCTCTATGGCCTGATCGGTCCGATGGATTTCGCCACTATGGACGAGGACGCGCTGCGCGAGCGCATTCGCACCCATCCGCTGGTAAAAGATCCGGAAGCCTACAAGAAGCCGCGTCCGTTCCGCGTCGCGGTCGTGGAGCAATGCACCTATGACGGCACCATCCACAATGCCGAGATGATCCTAAAGCGCATCGGACATCTGTGCGACTACATCCTTTTCGACGAGGCATGGGCGGGCTTCATGAAGTTTCACCCGCTTTATGCCGGGCGCTTTGCCATGGGCCTTTCGGACCTCGGCCCCGATGCACCCGGGATCATCGCCACGCAGTCGACCCACAAGCAACTCGCAAGCTTTTCGCAGGCCTCGCAGATCCACATGAAGGACAGGCACATCACCGGCCAGAAACGCCGCGTGGAACACCGTCGCTTCAACGAAAGCTTCATGCAGCACGCCTCGACCTCGCCCTTCTATCCGTTGTTTGCCTCGCTCGACGTCGGCGCGCAGATGATGAAGGGCCGTTCGGGCGAAGTGCTTTGGGACGACACGATCCGCCTCGGCATCGAACTGCGCAAGAAAATCCGCGCCGTACGGCGCGAATTCGAGGAGAAGGAACATCGTCCCGAACGCCGCTGGTTCTTCGAGCCCTTCGTGCCGGATCGGGTCGCGATTCCTGATGTGGCAAGCCCCGGCGCTGTGCACGATGTGCCTTGGGAGAGCGTCGCGACCGATCAGCTCGCCACCAATCCCGCCTTCTGGCACCTGACACCCGATGCGGCATGGCACGGCTTTTCCAGCATGGAGCCGGGTTTCGCCATGACGGATCCGAACAAGCTCACCCTGCTTACCCCCGGCTTTGATCGAGCGACTGGAAAATATACGGACCACGGCATTCCAGCGCCCATCGTTGCGCAATATCTGCGCGAAAACCGGATCGTCGCGGAAAAGAACGACCTCAATTCGCTGCTCTTCCTGCTCACACCCGGTGTCGAAGCCAGCAAGGCCGGCACCCTGATCAGCGGCCTTGTCGCCTTCAAGAAGCTTCATGACGACAACGCGCTGCTGGAAGAGGCCATTCCGGAATTCTACCGCCGCCGTCCCGGCCGCTATGCGGGCGTGCGCCTGCGGGATCTTTGCGCCGACATGCACAATTTCTTTCGCCAGGCCGATGTCAGCGCCCTGCAGACGAAGCAATTTTCCGCCGAACACCTGCCGCCGATCGCCATGTCGCCGCACGATGCTGCGCGCTGCCTGGTGCGCAACGATGTCGACTATCTGCCGATCGACGCCATTGCCGGCCGCATCGCGACGACACCCTTCGTCGTCTATCCCCCGGGGATTGCAACCATCGTGCCCGGCGAGCGCCTGACGGAACAGGCAAAGCCCATGATCGACTATCTCAAAATGTTCGAAACCTGCTTCAACACCTTCCCCGGCTTCGAGGTGGAGATCCAGGGCCTCTATCGCGAGATCGATGCATCCGGCAAAATCCGGCTCTATACCTACGTTGTCGCGGAATAGGCTTGGAAATTCAGGTTCGGACATGAAGCAGGATAAAACAATCATCGTTCGCCCATCCCGGGAGAGCGACGTCGATGCCATGCTGGCTATCTATCGCCGTCATATTCACCGCGGGGTCGAAGCCGGGGTCGATGATAGCGACACGCCGCAGCCGGACGATCTGCGCGAACGGCGCAAGAATTTGAAGGACCGCCGCTTTCCGCATGTCGTCGCGATCGAGGGTGAGAAGGTCGTCGGCTATGCCTATGTGGTGCTGTTCCGCAAGCGCCCGGCCTATCGCTATACCGTCAAGCATTCGATCTATGTGCATCACGACCATGTCGGCCAGGGTGTCGGAAGCCTGCTCATGCGCGGACTGATCGACGCCTGCGCGGCGGCCGGCTTCCGACAGATGATCGGCTATATCGACGCGGACAACGTCGCTTCGCTCGCCCTGCACGAACGCTTCGGCTTCGTTCGCGTCGGCCTGCTGCCGGCTGTTGCCTATCGCTACGGCCGCTGGGCCGATACCGTGATGGTCCAGCGCTCGCTCGGTCCCGGCTCAACCACGCAGCCGCCTCCGCCGCCGCTCTCCACCCGCTGAAGCAGAAGGACCTGTTGTCGGTCGTAACACAACTCCGTGCTTAGACTGGATGCCGCATCGGGGCCGGCAGGAAGCCCAAAACAAAATCTATGACCTTCGACGAGGACATTTCGCAGGGCTTGAGGGTGAGGCTTGCTGCGGAGAGCATATAGAGATTGAAACTGACGACATCGGTCCCGCCAAGCTCCTCGCCATAGAGCCAGATCCGTTTGCCGTCGGCCGATCGCTTGACCGTCACACCCCAGGGGCGACCTTGAAAATGCCCCTCCGAATAGCCGTCAGGCAGCTTCGCAAGCGCATGTTCGAAGCCCGACAATTCGGCGGGCAGCAGCTGCGGCGCGCCGTCGATCATGGAGCCAGGCATTCGTCACATATGCCGCAGCCGTCTTCGTCCATCTTCCTCGCCGACCGCAGCCTGCGGCAGCACAGACACGCAGTGCCATCGGCTCGGGATTCCTCGTCACGCTCGGGCGGGAGGATCTCCATAAGCAAGTCGGAAAGTGCATCGGTAGCGATTTGGCCCATCTCAAGGCTCCGTATTGGGGGACGGACAAGAGATAAGAAGCCTTGCGCGCATCTCAAGGTACCGTTTGCGGCATGGCTGGCCTGCGGCAATTTCCTCGCCTCTCCCTAGCAAGACAACCGAGCCGGTTTGATATCGTCATCGAGGATGATATGTTCCGCATTTGTTTCAGCTTCCGCAATAACGGACCGCGCTGAACCTACTGTGTAATGACCGAGACCGCCATGAACGACACCAGCTCGACCACTGTCCGGAAGATCATCCATGTCGATATGGATGCATTCTATGCATCGGTCGAGCAGCGGGACAATCCGGAGCTGCGCGGCAAGCCGCTTGCGGTCGGCGGGTCGGCTGCACGCGGCGTCGTGGCGGCCGCAAGCTACGAGGCCCGTGCCTTCGGCGTTCACTCGGCGATGCCTTCGGTTACCGCAAAACGCAAATGTCCGGACCTGATTTTCGTGCCGCCGCGCTTTGACGTCTACAGGGCGGTGTCGCAGCAGATCCGCGAGATCTTTGCCGAATATACTTCGATGATCGAGCCGCTGTCGCTCGACGAGGCCTATCTCGACGTCACCCAGAACCACAAGGGGATGGAAATCGCCACCGAGATCGCGCTGGAGATCCGGAGCAAGATCAAGCAGGTCACCGGCCTCAATGCTTCGGCCGGCATTTCCTACAACAAATTCCTCGCCAAAATGGCAAGCGACCTCAACAAGCCGAACGGCCAGGCGGTCATTACGCCAAGGAATGGCCCGGCCTTCGTCGAAACGCTTCCCGTCAAGAAATTCCATGGCGTCGGGCCGGCGACAGCCGAGCGGATGCACAAATATGGGATCGAAACCGGACTAGATCTGAAATCGAAATCGCTCGCCTTCCTGCAGGAGCATTTTGGAAAGGCAGGCCCTTATTTCTACGGTATCGCCCGCGGCATCGACGAGCGCCAGGTAAAGCCGGACCGGGTTCGCAAATCCATAGGCGCAGAAGACACATTCGTTGAGGATATCGACGATCTAGAGCTGGCGACGGCGGAACTGCGGCCGCTTGCGCAGAAGGTTTGGCGCTACTGCGAAACAGGCGGTTTCAGCGCCAAGACGGTGACCGTGAAGATCAAATATTCGGACTTTACCCAGGCGACACGCAGTCGGACAAGCTCCCTGCCGGTCGCCGGTGTCGGCGCGGTCCTGGATACCGCGTCGGCGCTTCTGGCAACCGTCCACCCGTTCACGCGGCCAATCCGGCTGCTGGGCATCACGCTTTCGTCTTTGACGAACGAAGAAGCCGGCGATGGGAGCTTACAGCCCCAGCTCGATCTCGGCATCTGAGGGATGCTGATCCTCAGCGGTCACAATGGCTGTCTAATCTTTCCGCCGAAAGCAGCAGAAACGGACAACCGCGGCCATCAAAGCGAAAATCATCAAGGCCAGAGCCGCTCCTTCAGCCAGCCCGCCTTTTCACGTCGATATCGCAAGCGATGGTGACGGCGCTCTGAATCGCCCTGCCAGAATTCGACCTCATGCGGCATGACGATGAAAAGCGCCCAATTTGCAGAAACAAGATCGGGCTCGTCCCGCAACCGCCGATGCTGCAGTGCCAATGCGTCATCGAGCTCCTGCGACGAACCCAGAACCTCGCTCTGCCGCTCGGTCAGGGCAATCGCCTTGGCGCCCGGCGCGCGTGCACGGAAATCGGCACAGCGCTCATGCGCCTCGGCCTGAAACGCAATTCCGCGCAATCGCACCTGCCGTCCGAGCTGCGGCCAATAGAAGGTGAGTGACACAGAGGGATTGGCGGCAATCTGTCGGCCCTTCGGCCCCCTGCCTGATGTTGCGAAGTGCCAGCCACGCTGGTCGAGGTTCTTCAGGATGAGAACACGAGCATCCGGTGCGCCATCCTCGTCGATCGTGGAAAGCACCATGGCATGCGGCTCCTTGATATCAGCCTCGATGGCATCGCGCAGCCAGTCGGAAAACAGGTCTCGCGGATTGTCGGGTGTCAAATCCGCCTCGAACGATGGAAACGGCCCGGGCAGGGACTTGAGTACGCGCAATTCGTCTCTCACGGCACTCTCCTTATGGTTTTGCGATAATGAGACGCAGCGAGCCTTCGAAGAATGGCTGCGTGCGGAGGGCGCCATAACGGCGATCCCAGGATCCGTCGGTGAGATCACGGCCGAGCTCGGCGACAAAACGCTCGCCAACGGAGGCATCGACAAAGCTCCATGCCGAATTGGCAAGCCGCGCGCCGGGATCAAGCATTCGTTCCGGCCTGCCATAATAGGCTTCGCCGAAGCCATCGACGCAGTTCAACGGGATCGGCACCGCCTTGATCTCCACATTGCCGCCGAGTGCGGTCGCGATCCTGCCTATCTCCGGATAACGTCGTGCCTCGACCGCAATCATTTCAGGCGCATAGGTGTGTAGCCACGACCGTTCCAGCAGATGCGGATCGCAGCTCAACACCAGGACAGGGCCCCGGGTAACGCGCCGCATCTCGGCAAGCCCTCGGTCGAGATCAGACCATTGATGCACCGTGAAGGTCGCCATTGCCGCATCGAAACTCCGGTCGGCAAAAGGAAGATGTTCCGCCGTTCCGTCAATCGCGACCGGGAGATGCGCCGGTCGTTGGGCGCGCATGGACGCAGACGGCTCGACGGCCGTCACCTGTCGGTCGACCGGCTCATAGGAGCCTGCGCCGGCACCGACATTCAACACGGTTTTCGCATCGCCGAGAGCGGCGCGGATGAATTCGGCTATATGGGGGTCCGGCTGACGATAATTGGTATAGCCCGATCCGATCACGCCGTAATTCGCATCGCCCGCACTGCCGTCCTGATATCTGCCTTGCACTTCATATCTCCGTTGCTTCGTCGGACAAGGCTTCGCCGGACGTGAAAATGCCATTGCATCGTCGCGTCATTGTTCGATGAATACGCTGTCCATTTCTCTCGGCATCAAAAAACATGTTATTTTCACGGAAGAAAAACGATATGTTCGAACAGTCAATGTTCGGAAAATGCACATGACTAGACGATTGCCCTCCCTGAATGCGCTGCGCGCCTTCGAAGCGGCCGGCCGGCTCGGACGCATGACGCTTGCGGCAGACGAGCTCAATGTGACGCACAGCGCCGTCAGCAGGCAGATTCAGCATCTGGAGGAGGTACTTGGCGTTCCCTTGTTCGAAGGACCGAAAAACCGGCTGAGATTGACTGAAGGCGGGATGACCCTGTTGACCGGGCTGACGGGCGCATTCGACCAGATGGATCTGTCGGTGCGAGCCGTAGCCGATACGGAAGACGGTCAGCTCGACGTCTCCTGCCCCGGCACTTTTACGATGCGCTGGCTCATTCCCCGCCTCTATCGGTTTCAGGCGAAATACCCCAACATAGAAGTGCGCCTGTCGGCCTCTTCAAAGCCCGTCGATTTCAGCCGCGACGGCTTCGATGTGGCAATCCGCGTCGGAAGCGCGCCATGGCCTTCCGGCGCCGATGTGATTTTCCTGTTTCCGGAGCAAACCGGCGCGGTGCTCGCGCCATCGCTCTTTGCCGCGTCAACGCCAGAGTTCGATGGCCTGCCCCAGCTTCATACGCGCACAAGGCTGCGCGCATGGGGCGACTGGCTTGCCCGATCGGAGAGATCGGTCGCCACGGGACCGCGCGTCGAATACGAGCATTTCTACTTCATGCTGGAGGCTGCGAGCGCCGGCCTCGGTGTCTGCGTCGCCCCCTGGCCCTATGTCAGTGACGACATCCGTTTCGGCCGGCTGATGGCGCCATATGGCTTTCTGGAAAGCGGCCACGAATATGTAGCACTGCGCCGCGCCCGTCGGAACCGAAAATCCGTTCTCTTCTGCGAATGGCTGCAGAATGAGGCGGAGGTCTACACGCGCTCCAGCACGCCGCCGACTGGCTGATGCTTGAAAAGACCTTGGCCACCATCTGCCTTGGAGACTAATCGACCGGAGAAAACCCGGCCTTGTTGAGAATCTCCTGCCCGGTCTCCGATAGCAGGAAGTCCTGCAGAGACCTTGTTTCATCATCAGCGCCCTTACGAATTGCCATGCCGTATTCGATAAGCGGCTGAAACTCGTCGGGTATGTCGATGACGCTGAAAGCCGGATCCCCTGCCAGAAGACGCGCGTTCGAAGAATAGCTCATCATCAGATCGACGACGCCATCGGCAATCAGATAGCCGCCGCGCTTGCCCGATAATTAGTTGCGCGGAACGGCTCCCTATCTCCTCGTTGGAGATGCGTCGCACCTTGCGCCGCTCGGAAAGCAATCCGCCACCGAGGCCGAAAGGCCGATCCGTTCGAGAAGATCGCCGCCGCGATCCTTTGCCTGCGAAGCGCTTGCTAGCCCGTGGGCAATAATCGATTCGGCGATGCCTGACCGATACGCAGGCGTGGATTGAGGCTTTCGGACGAGTCCTGGAAGATCAGGCCGGTCCGATTGCCGCGGATCGCCTGCGTATCGGCAGGCAGCGGGGCGAGCAGATCCTACCCCTTTCGGAATCGGATGCGGAATCCGTGCTTTAGGCGCGAAGCGCACGCTGTTTAAGCTCGCTATACAAATGAAATCGCGCTCTGCGGCGGCACGTCGAAATTTTAGCGAGATGTCCGTTGAGGCCGGACTCGGGATGCAAACATTACCGGTAATCCTCAAGTCGAAGCTGTTCGGCCTTCCCTATCCCCATCATCTCGGCCGGCTTCCTTCGATTCGTTTTCATCACATCGCGGTTGAAATCATTAACCGCCCAGCAAACACCGATGGTTTGGAGATGCGCGGTGTTTTCTATTCCAATTTTTATGAGAAAGGTCAGCCGCCCGGCCAGCGCGTTACGGCAATGCTCGCTGTTATCGAACCAGGGCTGACTGGTGACGTTGTCCAGCACCTTTTGGAGTGTGGCGACTTGCTTCGGCGATAGGCTGCCTCCTATAAGGTGGCGAAAGCGTTCCATCATGCCTCCTTCGAGGACCACTGCTACTGCGACACCACAGATGGACTCGCTCTTGCAAGTGAAACTACTCTGATACTATGCAGTCCGTTACTTCAGCTCCGCGCGACGGGCGATCCTTGACGGCAAGCCGCCAGCCAAACCGGCCATTGCTTATGTCTGCTGCCGGCACGTTAGGCAGGCTGCCGTTTAAAGCCTACGTCCATTTTTGACAGTGTCGGGACGCGCAATGCCCAACGAACGGGCGGAAACTGCCGCCAGTTCATTCGTGGTGATCGATCCCATGGGGTTCTGCCGGCTTTACCGCTCAGCAAGTCCGCCTGCGCTTCATCATCGCGTTCAGCTTCTCCGCCCCGGCTTCGTCGACGGGTGTATAGACGATCATGCGGTCGTCATTGCTGGGGCTTGCCCACCAATTGTTGGATTGCAGCGCCAGAATAGTGCCATCCGCCAGCCGGAAACGCTTGACGGTATTCTCGATGCCTTTGAGCTGATAGCGATCCCACACCATGCGAAATTGGTCCGAAGCGCTCATATAGCGTTCCAATTGCCGCTCCCAGCTCGGATCGTCGAGATGCTCCGCCATGGAGGCACGAAACAGCGCTGCCATGTTAGCCAGCATCTCGTCAGGATCGGCCTGGCTCGCGCGCCAGGCAGGATTGACGAGGGACAGATAGATGCAGTTCCGGTCCTCGGGCGGGACGGCATCGAGATCGACGCCGACGAGGCGGCGATAGGCCTCGTTGAAGCCACGTATATTGTAGCGTTTCGTCTGGATAAGAGCCGGATAGGGACAGAGATGATCGAGAATGCGCTGGCTTGCCTCGGTGAGCGGCTCGCAAACGCGCGGATTTTCGAGGCGAGGCGGGACCGGCAGATTAGCCAGTCTGAAAAGATGCTCCGTCTCCACTTCGTTGAATTCCAAAGCATGCGCGACGGAGAGAAGCACGCGCGGCGACACGCGGATCGGGCGGCCCTGCTCCAGCTTGGTGTACCAGGTGATGCCGATATCGGCACGTGACGCCACTTCTTCCCGCCGCAATCCGGGTGTACGAATCCGCCCTGCCCGACCGAGTCCCAATCTTTGCGGGTCAAGGGATTCCCGCCGTCTTCGCAACATCTCGCCGAGTTCCTGTGCCCGCGAAAGCATTGGATTGGGGACGATATCGAGTGTGCCGTGCATTTCCATTCTCCAGCCTGACACTTCTTATACCAGTCTAATCAGGTATCTTGTACCAGTTTAACATAGGTGTAGAACGCTGTGGACTCAGTTTTGGAAATGCTTTGAGGTCCCCAATGTCATCCGCACCAATCCGGCTTGGCCAGTTCGGCCTGCTGATCCTGCTGGCCGGGCAATTGCTGCTGCAGCTCGATTTTTCCATCATCAATGTCGGCCTCGCCGCCATCTCCGCCTCCCTGCAGGCCGGCGAGACCGAACTTGAACTTTTCGTCGCCGCCTATGGCGTCGCCTTTGCCGTCTGCCTCGCCATGGGTGCGCGCCTCGGCGACAATTTCGGCCGCAGACGCATGTTCGGCCTGGCCGTCCTATTGTTCTGCCTCGCCTCCCTGTTATGCGGTGTGGCGACATCAGTCACCTTCCTCATCGTTGCGCGCGCACTGCAGGGAATTGCGGCCGCACTCATGGTCCCGCAGGTATTGGCGACCATCCATGTCAGCCTGACGGGACGCGATCACGCCCGCGCCGTCTCGCTCTATAGCGCGATCGGCGGCATCGCTTTCATCATCGGTCAGGTTCTCGGTGGCTTCCTGATCTCGGCGGATATTGCCGGCTCCGGCTGGCGCAGCATCTTTCTCATCAATCTGCCTGTTTGCATCCTGATCTTGCTCTGCGTGTGGCGCCATGTTCCAGAAACGCGTGGGCAAGGCAGGGTTCCGGTCGACTGGTCAGGCATGATCACGTTGGCGCTGCTGACGCTCTCGGTCCTGCTGCCGACCGCGCTCGGTCCGTCGCTCCACTGGAATTGGCTTTGCCTGCTCGGCTTCGTGCCGATCCTGCCACTGGTGGCACTTCTTTGGCGCATCGAGCGCGGCAAGGAGGCGCGCGGCGCCTTCCCGATCCTGCCGCCGTCGCTCACGCGCATCTCCAGCATGCGCTTCGGAGGGCTGATCGCCATACTCTTCTTCACGTGCTGGAGCGGCTTCATGTTCGTCTTCGCCCTTACCTTGCAGGCGGGCGCCGGGCTGACGCCGCTGCAGTCAGGCAATGCCTTGATCGCGCTCGGCGGCTCCTATTTCGTCTCGGCCGCTTTCGTCACACCTCGCCTAGCGAATATACGCCGGGAACTCATGTTGGCGATGGGCTGCGTGATTCAGATGAGCGGGCTTACGCTCCTCATCGTGACGCTCGAAACGGTCTGGCCGCGGCCGGGAGTCATCAACCTTATCCCATCCACGATCTTGATCGGCTTCGGTCAGGCACTGATCGTCAACACCTTCTATCGGCTGGGGCTGGCGGACGTGCCGCATGAACATGCCGGCGCCGGCAGCGCGATGCTCGCAACCATGCAGCAGGTGTCGTTGGGTCTTGGGCCTGCGATCCTCGGGGCCGTATTTGCCCAGGTGCTGCAATATTCCAGTGCCTATCTCTCCGCTGGAGTCACGGCGATCGCCGTCGAGCTGGGGCTGATGGCGATCCTGCTGGCGGCCACGCTTCTGCGGCTGGCACGGCAGCGCAGCCGACCTGAAGAAGCCGAGATCGACGCCCTCATCGTCGCGCCCGAATGATCGGAAGGTCCGGATCAGTCGATCCCATAGCAAAGTCCGGCCTGTGACCAGGCCGGACTTTCGAGCATGAATCTCGTCTTCGACCAGATGCCGTTATGCCGGCAGCTGGAAGAACCAATTGGCGATCAGCACGATGGCAAGACCGCCGGCAAGCGCCAGATAGGGTAGAATACCCGCCTTCCTGACACCCAGATCCTGGCCGACCAGACCAAGATCATCCATGGCGCCGACCGGGAACTTGCCGCCATCGCGAACATAATGCCTGTAGGCAAAGACCGGCAGGATGAGAGCCGCGAAGGCAAAGCCGATCCAGAGCGCATTGGCATAACCCCAAACCTTGGCGCCGGCGCCAAGGAAGAGCGCATTGACGAAGGCGAGGACGGTATTGAGGCCGATAAGCCAGGACGGCGCCTTCCACGGACGCTCGACATGGCCGGAGTCCATGCGGTGGATCCAGCCCGAATTGAGGTTGAGGAAATTGAAGATGATATATCCGACGTTGGAGACGGCGAGCACGAAGAAATAACCGCTCGTGTCCGACGCGATGGCGAGAAGAAAGAGATTGAAGGCAAAGTCCGTCCACATCGCTCTCGTCGGCGCGCCGTTCTCGTTCACATGGTCGAGATATTTCGGCAGCCAGCCGTCCTTCGAGCCCTGATAGAGGGTGCGCGAGGAGCCGGCCATCGCCGTCATGATCGCCAGGAACAGTGCCAAGATCATCAGGATGACGAGCAATTGCGTTACGATCCGGCCAGCGCCGATCAGGCCCCCGAGCGCTTCAGCAACGCCGGTGCCATCAACGATGCCAGGTGCCAGCATCCCGGCATGCCCGAGCACGCCCTGGAAGGCGAAGGGCACTAGGAAGAAGAAGATGCAGCAGGCAAGGCCCGAGTAGAAGATCGCCTTGAACGTATCCGTCTTCGGGTTCTTCAGTTCGCGCGTGTAGCACACCGCCGTTTCGAAGCCATAGGTCGACCAGGCGGCGATATAGAGGCCGCCGAGGAAAAGCGTCCAGCCGCCATTGCTCCAGGTACCGTCGGTCGCGGCATAGGCAGCCGTCGGCGGCAGCAGGCCGGTCACATTGGCGGAGAGGATCTGGCCGCTGACGATCGGATAGACACCGATGATGAGCAGCGGCACCAGCACGATGATCGCCAGCCACTTCTGCACGCTCGCCGTCTCGGAAATGCCGCGATGCTGGATCGCGAAAATGATCAGCATCAGGATGCCGCCGATGAAGAAGGTGGCATTGATATTGGCGGTTGCGAGGAAGGGAATGTTGAAGCTGACGAGAGACCAGTTGCGGATGGCCGGCGTAAAAGCTGCAACGCCATCGGCGCTGAGCAGCGCTTTTACCGCATCGTCAGGAGATGTACCGGCATGGGCCGCGATGTATTCGGCGACACGCGGGCTGTCGGCGGTGATCGATGTCGCATGGGCGCTGATCCAGCTCAGCACAGCCTGCGAATCCGCCGCCGGAATGGGGAAGAAGGCATTGAGGATATAACCAGCCGCGATGGCGCAGCCGAGGGACAGCACCGGCGACCAGGCAAACCAGTTGCACCAGACCGAGAGCGGCGCGATGAATTTCGAATAGCGCAGCCAGGCGGTCGCACCATAGACCGAGGCGCCTCCGGACTTGTTGCCGAACATGCCGGCAATCTCGGCATAGGTGAAGGATTGCAGGAAACCCATGATCATCGAGATGATCCACACGACGAAGGCAAGTTTGCCCGTGGTGCCGGCGATGCCGCCGATGGAGAAGAGAACAAGTGGCGGCACGCCCGCAGCCACCCAGAACGCGCCCTTCCAGTCCAGCGCGCGTATAAGCTTACCTTCGGTGCCGGCGGGAGCGCCGGCGTCCACGATGTCAGTCATTGGTGATATTCCCCATTTTGTTCCGGACGTATCTCTCGTACGTCTCCCTGAACGTGCCTCCCATGGCATTGCGGGGCTTGCTGGAGGTTTTCATGAGCCGAGTCTGCGCGCGGTTTCCAGATACATGCCCTTTATGCATAGTGAAGATATTTTCTTTTTAGTCAATATCCCTTTACTTTCGGATGGCATTTTGTCAGCATGATTACCGTGTTTGACACGCCTCATTTCCCGAGAGGGTTTAATGCGAGAACTCCATCCGCCGACCGCCGGAATACGGCCGATCTCGGCGAGCATCATTCGCTATCCAGGCATTCCAGCCTTGCCGCAAGATACAGAACGCTATCGCTGCAAGGGCGGGGGGTCGCTGGTCGTGCGCGTCGAGCCTGGCGATCGGGTTTTGGTAACGGATAGCGAAGGTGGCCAGATCTGCGAGCTCACCTTCCTCGACGAGAAGGGCCGCTTTCAATCCGCGGGACTGGGGTCGGCATTCACCGGCGAAGCGACAGGTCTGAAAACCATTCTTTCCTCGGGAAATGAAAGTGCGGCTCGCGTCAGGACAGCGCTGGAACGGCGCGGAGCAGACATGGCGTCCGCGACAGCATTGCACCTTTTCGGCGGGTCATCTCCTGCCGGCAGCACGGCGGAATTCACCATCGCGACCAAAGGTCTGCTGATCGCCTGCGCACCGGGAACGACCATGTCGCCGGAGGCGCAGGATACGGCAACGCCCGTCGAGCTCACAATACGCCGCACGACGATCCTGCGAGACTATGCCTCGGCGCTGCCCGAACCGCTTGCCGATCCGATCGAGGACATCCGCATCCAGGCGGCAACCGCTTCGGCCTATTTCGTCCGCGCCGGCGAATATATTCAGATCATCGATGTCTATGGCCGGCAATGCACCGATTTCCAGGCCTTCTCCGCACGCAAGGTCGACAAAGGCCTCGACCTTGCGCTCGATTCTACAGTGACCCGTACCCTGCTCGGCCGCAGCTATCCAGCGCCCGGCCTTCCCTCCAAGGCCTTTGACCGTGATTTCGAGCCGTTGGTGGAAATCGTGCAGGACACGGTTGGCCGCCACGATGCCTTCGCGACAGCCTGCAATTCCCGCTACTACGACGACATGGGCTATCCCGGCCACGTGAACTGCACCGACAATTTCAACGCGGCGCTCGCGCCCTACGGTATTGCCGGCCGAAAGGGCTGGGAAGCACTCAACTATTTCTACAACACCAATGTCGATCACAATAACCAGCTCTATCTCGACGAGCCCTGGTCCAGGCCCGGCGATTACGTCCTGATGCGCGCCCTGACGGATCTTGTCTGTGTCTCCTCATCCTGTCCCGATGACATCGACGCGGCCAATGGCTGGGATCCGACTGATATCCATGTGCGCACCTTTTCCGGCAAAGAGAAATTCACACGAGCGGTGGCCTATCGCATGACCCCAGACGCCGACCCAGAACTGACGCGGGAAACCGCGTTCCACCCGCGCCTTTCCGCGATGACGCGCGACTACACCGAATATCGCGGCTTCTGGCTGCCGAACCGCTTCTCCTCGGAAGGCCCGGTCGAGGAATACTGGGCCTGTCGCGAACGCGCCGTCGTCATCGACCTTTCGCCGCTGCGCAAGTTCGAGGTGACAGGGCCGGATGCCGAGGAATTGCTGCAATATTGCCTGACGCGCGACGTGCGTAAGCTCTCGACCGGTCAGGTCGTCTACTCCGCCATGTGCTACGAACATGGCGGCATGATCGACGATGGCACGCTGTTCCGTCTTGGCGACAAGAACTTCCGCTGGATCGGCGGCGATGACTATAGCGGCATCTGGCTGCGCGAGCAGGCGGAGAAGAAAGGCTTCAAAGCCTGGGTCCGCTCATCTACCGATCAGATGCACAACATCGCCCTGCAAGGCCCGAAGAGCCGCGACATTCTCAAGGAGATCATCTGGACGGCACCGCGCCAACCAACGATCGGCGAGCTGGAATGGTTCCGCTTCACCGTCGGCCGCATCGGCCATTTCGAGGGAGCACCGGTCGTCGTCTCGCGTACCGGCTATACCGGCGAGCTCGGCTACGAAATCTTCTGCCATCCGAAGGATGCGGTAACAGTCTTTGACGCTGTCTGGAAAGCCGGTGAACCCCATGGTCTGAAGCCGATGGGACTCGAGGCGCTCGACATGGTGCGTATCGAGGCCGGTCTGGTCTTTGCCCATCACGAATTCGACGACCAGACTGATCCCTTCGAGGCCGGTATCGGCTTCACCGTGCCGTTAAAATCCAAGCAGGATGATTTCATTGGGCGCGAAGCATTGGTGCCACGAAAGGAAAATCCTCGCCATCTGATGGTCGGGCTGGACATCGAGGCCAATGAAGCCGTCGGACCCGGCGATTGCATCCATATCGGCCGCGCGCAGATCGGCGTGATCACCAGCGCCACGCGGTCGCCAATCCTCGGCAAGACCATCGCGCTTGCCCGCGTCGACGTCACGCATGCCGCTGTCGGAACCAAGGTCGAGATCGGGAAGTTGGATGGCCAGCAGAAGCGGCTTCCGGCTGTCATCGTGCCGCTTTCTCACTACGATCCGCAGAAGACGCGGCCGCGATCTTAATCCGACTTCTTCTGCGCGGCCGAGATCGCACGCGCCGCCTCTTCCGAGGAGTTGGCAAGCGTGCGCATCTCTGCCGCCAGCACCGCAAAACCAGATCCGGCCGTGCCTGCTCTTGCAGCCTCGATGCCGGCATTGACGGCAAGCAGCTTCAAGTAGCGCAGCGACTGCAGAATTTCGTTGGTCTTCGATGCCGTGACCCGCATGCCCGCGGTCTGCTCGTCGAGGCGACGATAGAGCGATTCGATATTCAGGATACTGCCTTCGAGATAAAGAAGCTCCCCGGCCTCGTCCCATACGCCGCCGCCCGTTTCCGTTACCCAGAGGAAATGGCCGTCGCGATGACGTATGCGATACTCCATCGTCCAGTCGGTGTGACTTTCCAAAGCCTTGCCGACAAGCTCATCCATGAGCGGGATATCCTCTTCGCACATGATCGAAGTGAAGGTTCGCGAACGGTTGCCGATAATCTCGTCAGCGGGATAGCCGAAGATGCGCTCGATGCCGTCGGTCATCTCAAGCATCGTATAGCTTTCGTCCGCCCTACAGCGATAAAGGAAACCGGCCATACGGCCGAGAACGCTTGTCTGGAAATCCATGGAAGCCATGCCCGAAAAGAAAGTTGCGGATGAACTCGTTTCGTCTCATCACATAAAAATCCGGCAAGGGCTGCTCGACGCCTCCCTTGCCGGTCAGGTGGGGAAGTGAGCATGGATCAATTGCGCAGATATTCCTCCATGGAATCGTCGAGCGCGTCAACCCAGGGCGTATGATGTGTCGGCGACATGGTGCCGGTCATCAGTGAGCGGTAGGCGTGGTCGCGGAAGCCCATGATGTTTTCCGCCTTGTGATGCTCCCATTCCATGAAGGTCCTGTTCGTGCCTTCGATATCGAAGCTCGGATAATCGGTCTCGGCGAGCAACTCCTTCACATAGTCGCCCTGATACCAAATCATCTGCTCGGCATCCTCAAGCGTTTCCTCGCGGGCGCGCCACTTGTCGAAGTTCGCCTGCAGTTCCGCTTCGGGCGGCAGCTTGATGCGGCCCATCATGACATCGCGCGCCCACCAAGCCTGCACGTCGAACATGTTGAAGGTGTAGAACTGATCCTGCATGCCGATATAGAAGAGCTGCGGATTCTTATCGAAGATCACACCCTTGTAGAGGTGGTCAGCCCAGAGGCGATTTGCCGTCTTCAGCCGAAGATCATCCGGCAGGAAGGGGAAATGGTGCTGATAGCCTGTGCAGAGGATTAGCGCGTCGACATCCTTCGATGAGCCATCGAGGAAATAGGCCGTCTTGTTTTCAAGACGCGTCAACAGCGGCCGCTCCTCGAAATTCTCAGGCCATTTGAAGCCCATCGGCTTGGAGCGATAGCTCGTCGTCACCGACTTTGCCCCGTATTTCCAGCATTGCGAGCCGATATCCTCGGCCGAATAGCTGCGGCCGACGAGCAACACGTCCTTGCCCTTGAACTCCAGCGCATCGCGAAAATCGTGGGCATGCAGCACGCGGCCGTTGAAGGTCTTCACCCCTTCGAAATAGGGCACGTTCGGCGTCGAGAAATGACCAGAGGCAACGACGACATAGTCGAACACCTCGTCATACATCCGGTCCTGAGGACGATCATGCGCGGTTACCGTGAACTTCTTCGTCTCTTCATCGAAGCGCACCATGCGCACCGGCGTGCTGAAGCGCACCCATTTGCGCACGTCAGCCTTTTCGACGCGGCCCTTGATATAGTCCCAGAGCACGGCACGCGGCGGATAGGAGGCGATCGGCTTGCCGAAATGCTCCTCGAAGGAATAATCGGCAAATTCCAGGCATTCCTTCGGGCCGTTCGACCATAGATAGCGATACATGCTGCCATGCACCGGCTCGCCATATTCATCGAGGCCCGTGCGCCAGGTATAGTTCCAAAGGCCGCCCCAATCCGCCTGCTTTTCAAAGCAGACGACTTCCGGGATATCAGCACCCTTCTTCGTGGCCGATTGAAAGGCCCTTAGCTGGGCAAGGCCCGAAGGGCCGGCACCGATAACGGCAACTCGTGTCATGTGGCATTCCCCTTCTCGATTATGTCGAAGTTCTTATCGCATGCAGTCGTTTCGCGCCGTGTCGGCATCAATCCGGAAAAATGCCGGGACTGGTCGGGGCGCCGTCGTCATATTTCGATAGCCAGTCGATCGTGGTCTGGCGGAAGCGCGTCAGGCCCTTGTAGTCGATGAGCTCCGGCGGCAGGGTTTTCAGCACGCGCGGGAAACGGCGCGCCCATTTCGGCACGGTCACGAGCTCATTCATGTTCATCAGATAACAGCGGATGACGAAGAGAATGGCGTTCGAGCGCGGCAGGCGCCATAGGCTTTGCAATTCCACACGCAGGTGCACCTTCTCGCCGACATTCTCGGGCGTCACGGTGGTGCGATCCGGACCCCATTTCGGGTAGTTTTCGGGGCTGGTATCGAGGCGCGGATTGATTGTCATCGTCCAGTTGAACCGGCGCGTCGGCTTGCCCTGCTGCAGGTTCAAGAGGAATTTCAGCGCGCGGTCGAAGACGCCGATCTGATGGGCGAGCGGCACCGGCCCGTGCCACTCCATGAAATTCATGCCGATATCGAAATCGAGCGACCAGTCGGCCTGGGTCGTCACCATGCCGGCATCCATCCAGAGATTGCCGTCACGCTGGTCGACGATGCAGAAATCACCCTGCGCCTGGCGGGTGATGTATTCGAAGGGTTCGTAAGGCAACGTGGACGCATCGCCGAAGGTGAAGGTGTCGTCTATGCCGAGCGGCCTATTGATCCAGCGCCATTGATCGCCATTCCTGGTGAGCGCGAAATGTTCGGGATAGCCGGCAGCCTGCTCTTCCATTAGCAGTTCCAACGTGTCCCATTGCGCCGTCATCATGTGCGGCAGCGCCTGATAGCGTAGGGGATCTTCCTTCAGCACCAGAGCCCGGTCATGCATCTCGGCGACATAATGCTCATCGACGTCGATGAGGTTTTCAAAGACCGTATTCTTCCTCCCCTTCACATGCGGTTCCATGTTGACCGAATACATGTATTCGTCGCGATCGAAGGGGAACGGAAAACGCCGGATATTTTCCGGACTGTTGCGGTAGGTAAAGTCGTCCCGAAACGTTTCCTGCTTGAAGGCGATTGCCATGCCCATTCTCCTGGATATCGGCCGAATGCTTAGAGGTCGAGATGCAGCGCGCTTCCCTCGAAGCGGGAGACGCAGATCATCACCTTTCGGCCAGAGGCCTTTTCTTCATCGCTCAGATAGACGTCATTATGCAGAAGCTTGCCGTCGCAGACGGCAACAGCCGTCTCACACTGTCCGCAGGCGCCGCCGCGACAGAGGAAGGGCGCATCGATGCCGGCAGCCTCGATTGCTTCCAGCATGCTTTCGTGATGGCCGACGTGAACGGTCTTACCCGACCGCGTCAGCTTGATGGAAAAGGGCTTGCCAGGCTGCGACGACAGGAAGCGTTCGGAATGCAAGTTCTGTTCCGGCCAACCGGCCTCGATGCCCGTTTTCAATACGCCGTCGATCATGCCGGCCGGACCGCATACGTAGAGATGCGTGCCGAGCGGCTGACTTTCGAGCAGACGGGCGACGGGGATGAAATTGCGATCAGCGTCGCAATAGATCTTCACCCGCTGCGAGCCGTATTGCTCGACGAGCTCGCGGCAATAGGCGCCGCGATCGAGCGAACGCACGGCATAATGCAGCTCGAAATTCGCGCCCTCGCGCGAGAACTGCCGCATCATCGCGATGAAGGGCGTAATGCCAATGCCGCCGGCGATCAAAAGGTGCTTGCGCCCGCGCCAGTCCGGCTGAAAGAGATTGACGGGATAGCTGACCTTGAGCTCGTCACCCTCCCTCACTTTCTCATGCATGAAGGCGGAACCGCCACGCGAGTCCTCGACGCGCAGCACGCTGATCTCATAGGCCGAGCAATCATGCGGCGGCGACATCAGCGAATAGGCGTTGCGACGAACATGACCCTCATCGTTCATCGAGACGATGACATGGGCGCCACCGGAAAAATAAGGCATCGGCGCGCCATCGAGACGCTCGAAGCGGAAACGCTTGATACGATCGGCGACCGGCGTCACCTTCGCGACACGAACCGGAATTTCCGTACCACCGCTCACAGGAACAACTCCTCGGGATCAGGCGCAGTGCCGGGCTCTTCCGCATCGATGTTGACGCCCTGAAAGGCGCCGAGGCGGCGCGAATAGTGGTCGCGCACTAATAGCGGAAGCCCGCAATGGCTGCAGGTAAAGGGACTGTGCGTGACATCGTCGGTGATGCCCTTGCAGTGGACGCATTGCACGCGGCGAGCCAGCGAACCGCGATGCTCCGTGATGATCGAGGCATGATCCATGCCGTAGTCGAGCGCCACCATCATCGCCTGGCCGATAAAGCCCTCGGTGCCGGCGATATAGAGCCGCGTGCCCATATGCGCCGTTGCAAGGGAGCCCTTCAGGCGGAAAAGCAATGTCGCGATCGTCGGCGCCGTGAAGAACATATCGGCGCCGAGCACACGCAGGGCTTCATCATGACCCCTGCCTTGCGAGCCGCGCGCGACATAGAGGATTTCGCTGCGCGACAGGATGGTATCGTCAAGCCCGGTCGCCTGGTCGAGGAGAGCATTGGCCCCCTCGCCTTCCAGCGCGAACAGATGCCGCCGGGCATGCGGCTGGATGGAGAGGCCCTTGTAGACCGGTCGGCTCTTGATGCCTTCGACAAGCATGAGCGCCTCCTTAACCGATGGCCGTCCTCTTCTTCTTTTCAGGGTCGTCAAACGGCAGCGTATGGGCAATCGCGCTTGCGTTCAGGCTCTTGCCGCGTACTTCCAGCTTCGTGCCCTGCACGGCCTTGTCGACATCGAGGCGGGCGATCGCCATCGATTTCTTTGTCAGGGTCGAATAGCAGGGGCAGGTGATGACACCGACCTTTTTACCCTCGGCATAGACCTCGTCGCCGAGATCGGCCGGACCGTCCGCATCGATCAGCATACCGAAGATCTTGAAGCGTTCCTTGCCCTTGAGGCGCGCATGTTCTTCGGCGCCGCGGAAACCTGTCTTTCCCGGGCTGACCGTGAAGTCGAGGCCGAGCTCCCAAAGACTATCGCCGGGCGGCTGGTCCGCGAAGGGGTACATCTGCGAGTTATCGTAGGGATAGAAGAGCAAATAGCTTTCGACGCGCAGCATGTCGAGGACGCTGAAGCAGCAGGGGATGATCCCCATCTCCTCGCCTTCCGCGACGATACGATCCCAGACCATCGGCGCATCCTGGCCGCGCACGAAGATCTCATAACCGCGCTCGCCGGTATAGCCCGTGCGCGAGATCATCACAGGCGCACCGAACAGCGTCGTCTGCATGTGATGGAAGTATTTGAGATCTCGGATGCCAGGGACGTATTTGGCAAGGTAGTCAACAGCGATGGGACCCTGCAGCGACAGATCGTGCAGATCGTCGTCAAAGAGGACAGCGCAGTTGCGGCCGGCCGCCTGCTTGAGCACTTCCTCGTGGCCTGAGCCCGAACCATGCACCAGCATCCAGGAATTCGGACCGGTGCGGTAGACGATGCAGTCGTCGGTGAAGTAGCCGCGATCGTTGAGCATCGCGGCATAGACCGAGCGGCCGGGATAGATCTTCGACATGTCGCGGGTGGTGATATAGTCGAGCACGGCAATGGCGTGCGGTCCAACCAGATGCACTTTCTTGAGGCCGGAAACGTCCATGATGCCGGCCTTGGTGCGGATCGCGACATGCTCCTGCGACATGTCCTTCTCGTAGGTCCAGGCGGTTCCCATGCCGCTCCAATCCTCGAGTTTCGATCCGAGAGCACGGTGCCGGTCCGCCAAGGCGGAGAAACGCCATGATAATGCCATTTCGTTCCCTCTTTTTCTTCTATGGAATATTTATTTCCTGACTATAATCGTCTTTCGCGCCTTGGCAAGCCGATCCGGGGGGTTTTTCTTGGCCGTCCGGATGGTATTTCGCTCTCAAAACCTCGGCGGCTTCTGACCCGCGGCGCGATGGGCAGCGATGACGGTATTGGCCATCAGCATGGCGATCGTCATCGGTCCGACACCGCCTGGAACCGGCGTGATCGCGGCGGCGACTTCGGATGCTTCACCATAGGCGACATCGCCCACCAGCCGGCTCTTGCCCTCGCCGCGCTCGGGTGCATCGATCCGGTTGATGCCGACATCGATGACGGTGGCGCCGGGCTTGATCCAGTCGGCCTTCACCATCTCGGGACGGCCGACGGCTGCCACCAGAATATCGGCGCCTCTTGCCACCGAAGTCAGATCCTTCGTGCGCGAATGCGCCGTCGTGACCGTCGCATTGGCGGAAAGCAGCAATTGCGCCATCGGCTTACCGAACAGGTTGGAACGGCCGATGACAACGGCATTGAGACCCGACAGGTCCTCGCCATGGATGGAGCGTACCAAAAGCATGGCGCCGGCTGGCGTACAGGAGATCAGCCCGGTTTCGAGATCGCCGGTTGCAAGCTTGCCGGCATTGACCACATGCAGGCCATCGACATCCTTCTCCGGCTTGATCGACTGAATGATGTCATCCGAATTCAGATGCTTCGGCAGCGGCAGCTGTACGAGAATGCCGTGGATGGAGGGATCGTCGTTCAGCGAGGCCACGAGCTTCGCTAGTTCTTCCTGCGTCGTTTCGGCCGGCAGCGTGTGCTGGAGCGACTTGAAGCCGCATTCCCTCGCCATCTTGCTCTTGGAGTTCACATAGGCGTGGCTGGCCGGATCGTCGCCGACGATGACGACCGCGAGCCCGGTCTTCACACCGGCCTCCGCCTCAAGTCCAGCCGCTGCAGCCTTCACCGCCTCGATCACCGAAGCCGCCGCTTTCTTACCGTCGATCACTGTCGCGAGCGCCATCACTCACCCCATGCGCTCGGAGGCATAGGAGCCCGGGCTTGCCGGGAAGACGACGGTGCGATTGCCGTTGAGGAAGGTGCGATAGTGGATATGCGCATGGATGGCGCGGGCCAGCACCTGGCTTTCCACATCGCGGCCGATCGAGACATAATCCTCGGCCGACTGCGCATGCGTGATGCGCGCCGTGTCCTGCTCGATGATCGGACCTTCGTCGAGATCGGCCGTCACATAATGCGCCGTCGCCCCGATCAGCTTCACGCCGCGCTCATAGGCCTGCTTGTAGGGGTTCGCCCCCTTGAAGGACGGCAGGAAGGAATGGTGGATGTTGATGATGCGGCCCGACATCTTCCGGCACAGCGCATCCGAGAGAACCTGCATGTAGCGGGCCAGCACGACAAGCTCGGTGCCGGTCTGCTCGACGATCTCGAGCAACTGGGCTTCGGCCTGCGGCTTGTTGTCCTTCGTCACCTTGATGTGGTGGAAGGGGATGTCGTGATTGACGACCACCTTCTGGTAATCGAAATGGTTGGAGACGACGCCGACGATGTCGATCGGCAATGCGCCGATCTTCCAGCGGTAGAGCAGGTCGTTCAGGCAATGGCCGAAGCGCGAGACCATGAGCAGCACCTTCATGCGCTTCTTCTCGTCATGGATCTCGGCATCCATGGCGAACTTTTCCGCGATCGGCTTGAAGCCTTCGACGAGCGCTGCCTGGCCCACCCCTTCCTCGGAGATGAAGGAGACGCGCATGAAGAACTTGCCGGTATCGAGATCGTCGAACTGGCTGGAATCGACGATGTTGCAGCCCTGCCCGGCCAGATAGTTCGAGATCGCCGCAACGATCCCACGCGTCGATTGGCACGTCACTGTCAATACATAGCTCGTCATGCTGATCTTCCTCCGCCGTCCGCGGCCAAAATTCCGCCCTCGCGCCGGGGGAATGCACCCCGGCGCCTGAGCCCTGAAGGGCATCTTGCCGCCACGCACTCAGATATCGAGCGTGCTGTCGCGCTCCCACTGCGTGAAGTGCGAGCAGTAGGCGTTCCACTCCTGATGCTTGAGCTTCAGATAGGCTTCGGAGAATTCCGAACCGATCGCCTGCTTCAGCCCCTCGTCCTCGTCATAGGCACGCAGCGCATCGAGCAGATTGAGCGGCAGTCGCGGCGCATTCTTCACGAGATGACCCTCCGCATACATGTCGATATCGTGATGAGGCCCCGGATCGGCCATGCTGCGTAGGCCATCGAGGCCGGCAGCGATGATGACGGCCTGCAGCAGGTAGGGATTGACGGCACCATCGGGCAGGCGCAGCTCGAAGCGGCCGGGACCAGGCACGCGCACCATATGGGTGCGGTTGTTGCCGGTCCATGTCACGGTATTGGGAGACCAGGTGGCACCCGACGTGGTGCGCGGCGCATTGATGCGCTTGTAGGAATTAACGGTGGGATTGGTGATGGCCGCCAGCGACGAGGCATGCTTCATGATGCCACCGAGGAAATGCTTGCCCTCGGCGGACAGGCCGAATTCGGCCTCTCTGTCGGCAAAGACATTGGTCCTGCCATCATTACTCCATACGGAAATATGGCAATGGCAGCCGTTGCCCGTCAGCCCCTTGAAAGGCTTCGGCATGAATGTCGCCCTGAGGCCATGCTTTTCGGCGATCGATTTGACCATGAATTTGAAGAAGGAGTGCTTGTCCGCCGTCTTCAGGGCGTCGTCGAATTCCCAGTTCATCTCGAACTGGCCATTGGCATCCTCGTGGTCGTTCTGATAGGCGCCCCAGCCAAGCTCCAGCATATAGTCGCAGATCTCGGAGATGACGTCATATCGCCGCATGACAGCCTGCTGGTCATAGCAGGGCTTTTCAGCCGTGTCGTATTCATCCGATATCTTGGCGCCATCGGCGGTGATCAGGAAGAATTCGGCCTCGACGCCGGTCTTGACGCGCTTGCCCGCGGCTTCCGCTTCCTTCACGAGCTTCTTCAGCACGTTGCGCGGCGCCTGGGCGACCAGCTCACCCTCCATCATGCAATCGGCCGCGACCCAGGCAACATCCTTCTTCCACGGGAGCTGGATAACGGAGGAGGCATCGGGTACGGCAAAAAGATCGGGATGGGCGGGCGTCATGTCGAGCCAGGTGGCAAAACCGGCAAAGCCGGCACCCTCCTCCTGCATCCCGGCAATCGCCTGCGCCGGCACCAGCTTGGCACGCTGGCCGGAAAAAAGATCCGTATAACTGATCATGAAATATTTGATGCCTTTGTCCTTTGCAAAGGCAGCAAGATCCAGTGTCATTCTCGTTCCCCTTTGGATTTCTTCGAGACACTTCGATGATGCATGCAGCGGCCGGACCTCTCGGCCCGGCCGGTATCTTAAATGCCTCCCTTGCCCGGGTACCAATTGGTGCCGGCGAGCGGAATCTGCGCCATGGCGGCGGCCTCCATCGTCAGCGCACAGAGATCCTCCGGCTCCAGGTTGTGCAGGTGATTCTTGCCGCAAGCACGCGCGATCGTCTGCGCTTCCAGCGTCATCACCTTGAGATAATTGGCAAGGCGCCGGCCGGCTGCAATGGGGTCGAGCCGGCTTGCGAGCTCAGGATCCTGGGTCGTGATACCGGCTGGGTCCTTGCCCTCGTGCCAGTCGTCATAGGCGCCGGCCGTCGTGCCGAGCTTCTGATATTCTTCTTCCCATTTGGGATCGTTGTCGCCGATCGCGACCAGCGCCGCCGTACCGATGGCAACGGCGTCGGCGCCCAGCGCCAGCGCCTTCGCCACATCGGCTCCGGAACGAATGCCGCCCGAAATGATGAGCTGTACCTTGCGATGCATGCCGAGATCCTGCAGTGCCTGGACTGCGGGGCGGATACAGGCAAGCGTCGGCATGCCGACATTCTCGATGAAGACATCCTGCGTCGCAGCGGTGCCGCCCTGCATGCCGTCAAGCACGACGACGTCGGCACCGGCCTTGACCGCAAGAGCCGTATCGTAATAGGGGCGCGCACCGCCGACCTTCACGTAGATCGGCTTTTCCCAATCGGTGATCTCGCGCAGCTCCATGATCTTGATTTCGAGATCGTCCGGACCGGTCCAATCCGGATGGCGGCAGGCCGAACGCTGATCGATACCCTTCGGAAGATTGCGCATATTGGCGACGCGATCGGAAATCTTTTGGCCGAGCAGCATGCCGCCGCCGCCGGGCTTGGCGCCTTGGCCCACAACGACTTCGATCGCATCGGCGCGGCGCAGATCCCTAGGGTTCATACCGTAGCGCGACGGGAGGTACTGATAGACCAGCGTCTGCGAATGGCCGCGCTCCTCGTCCGTCATGCCGCCGTCGCCTGTCGTCGTCGACGTGCCTGCGATCGTCGCGCCGCGGCCAAGTGCTTCCTTGGCATTGCCGGAAAGCGCGCCGAAGCTCATGCCAGCAATAGTGATCGGGGTCTTCAGCGTGATCGGCTTCTTGGCGAAACGGCTGCCGAGGACGACGGTCGTATCGCACTTCTCGCGATAGCCTTCGAGCGGATAGCGCGATATCGACGCGCCGAGGAACAGTAGATCATCGAAATGCGGCACCTTGCGCTTGGTGCCGGCGCCGCGAATGTCGTAAATGCCCGTCGCCGCCGCGCGGCGGATTTCGGCGAGCGTATGATCGTCGAAGGTAGCGGACTTGCGAGGCGGCGTGTGCGGATTGTGGTAGCTCATGAGGTCCCCTTCGCCTTAGTACGCGTCGGCATTGTCGATATTGAAATTATAGAGCTTGCGCGCCGATCCATAGCGCTTGAATTCCTCCGGCCTGACGCCGCGCACGCCGGCCTTTTCCAGAAGCTCGGAGAGCTTCTGCAGGTGTTCCGGGCGCATCTCCTTTTCGATGCAATCGGAGCCGAGGCTTTTCACCGAACCGCGGACGAAGAGCTTGGCCTCGTAGAGGCTGTCCCCCAGCGCATCGCCGGCGTCACCGAGCACGACCAGATGGCCTGACTGTCCCATGAAGGCCGACATATGGCCGATATTGCCGTGGACGACGATATCAATGCCCTTCATCGAGATGCCGCAGCGTGAGGCGGCATTGCCCTTGATGACAAGCAGGCCACCCTGCCCGGTCGCCCCGGCATACTGGCTGGCATCGCCTTCGATGACGACGGTGCCGGACATCATGTTTTCCGCAACGCCTGGGCCGGCCGAACCGTGGATGGTGACGTTGCCGCCATCATTCATGCCGGCGCAGTAATAGCCGACGGAGCCCTTGATATCGACAGTGACGGGCGCGTCGATACCTGCGGCAACAGCATGATGGCCGCGCGGGTTGACGACTTCGAAAGCCGTATCGTTGGTGCCGGCGGCGAGGCCATGAAGGGCGCTATTGAGTTCGCGCAGCGGCGTGACGGATAGGTCGAAAACTGGCATGTAAGATCTCTCTCGATTACGGCGCTTCTGATCAGGCAGCCTTTTCGTGATCCCAGAAATAGACGGTCGCCGGCTCCGGCTCCCAGATGCGGGCATCCTCGATGCCCGGTAGATTGACGAGTGCACGATATTCGGAGCCGAAGGCGACATACTGGTCCGTCTCGGCCATGACCGCCGGCTTGCAGGCGATGGGGTCGCGAACGACGCCGAAGCCGGACTTGGTGCCGACGACGAAGGTGAAGAAGCCGTCGAGATCGTCGACCGCGCTTTCGAGCGCCGCCCCGAGATCCTTGCCCTTGGCCATCTCGGCCGTCAGATAGGCGGCCGCGACCTCGGTATCGTTTTCCGTCTCGAAGGTCATGCCCTCGCGCTTCAGCTCGCGCCGCAGGTTGTTGTGGTTCGATAGCGAACCGTTGTGAACCAGGCACTGGTCCGAGCCGGTGGAGAAGGGATGAGCGCCGAGCGTCGTGACGGCCGATTCCGTCGCCATGCGCGTATGGCCGATGCCATGCGTGCCTGACATGGCGGTGACGCCGAAGCGCGAGACCACATCCTTCGGCAGGCCGACCTCCTTGTAGATCTCGACGGTATCGCCACTGCTCATGACCCGGATATTCGGGCGCAGACCCGCCAGTGCCACCCTGCCCTCTTCAAGCTTGTCCTTGGAAAGGGTGATGACGGCATGCGTGCTCTTAACCGCCACGGCCACGGGAATGTCGAGCGCCCGCCTCAGCTCATATTCCAATCCGTCGAAATCCTTGACCGGATCAGGTGACTGAACGGTAATCTTGGCCGAGCTGCCATTATCGTTGCCGTAGATCGCGATACCCGCACTATCAGGTCCGCGATCGGTCATCGTGATCAACATGGAAGACAGAAGCGCGCCGAGTTTCGGCTCCAGCGCCTTATCCTTCAAGAAAAGACCGACAATTCCGCACATGCCCAAAGCCTCCGTTTTCGCATCTGCAAAAATGGCTATCAGGTCCGTCGCGGTTTTTCAACTCAAAAGAATAATTTTTTCTTTTAAGGCAAGTCAGTCGGTCTTGCCTCGCTGTGGGTAACTAATGATCGAAAGGTATTTTGCCGGCAGTTTCACCAGCACCTCCGGGCCATGCGGAGCATCCGCATCGAAGAAGAGGCTATCGCCGGGCTGCATGGGGTAAAGCTGGTCCCCATGGCGGTACATGACCTCGCCCTCGAGCATATAGAGGAACTCCATTCCCTCATGCTGAAAGGTCGGGAAGACGTCGGAATCCGCCGTCAGCGTGATGAGATAGGGCTCGACGATGACGCCGCTGGAATTGTTGTCGATATGGCCAAGGAGATTATATTGATGGCCCGCGCGCGTGCCACGGCGTTCCAGCTCGACACCTTGGCCCGCCTTGACGAAGACGGCGTTGCGCGGCTCCTCATAGCGACGGAAGAATGCGGTCAAGGGCACGCCGAGCGCACGCGACAGCGATTGCAGCGTCGTCAACGACGGCGAGATATTGCCGTTCTCGATCTTCGACAGCATGCCGAGCGAGATCCCCGTCGCGGCGGCGAGATCCGTCACGGTGATGCCGAGCTTCTTGCGATAGGCGCGAACTTCGTGGCCGATCGCCATTTCGAGATTGTTTTCCTTCGGCTCGCGAACCGCATGCGGGTTTTGGGAGAAGGCCGAGCGTCCAGCATGGGATTGGTCGTCCGCCGATATCGTGTCTGCCTTGGTTTTCATTCTGTATCCTTTTTTGCCGGCAGGGCCTGCTGGGAAGAACTCTATCCTCCCAGTGAAATTTTCTCAACTGCGACGAAAATCAGTCGCGGCGGGTTTCGCGGGGTGCCATGCCATAAAGCGAGCGATAGGCTCTGGAGAAATGCGCGCCGCTGGAAAAGCCGGTGGCGATGGCGATTTCGGAAATCGAAAGCGGACTTTGCTCCAGAAGCCGCCGGGCATGCCGCAGGCGTATCAGCCGATATTGATCTAGGAATGTCGAGCCGAGATGACTAGCAAACAGCCGGTCAAGATGACGCGGCGTGACGCCGGCAATGCGTGCCATGGCCGTACGGTCGAGCGGCATCTCGATCGTTTCCTCCATTTTTGCAAGAACGCTGAGCAGGCCCGGATGGTGAACGCCGTAGCGTTCTGCGAGCGAACCGCGTTGCGGCGCCGCTGGCTCGCCGACTTCGGTGTGCAGATACCAGTCGCTGACGCGCCGGGCGAAATCGGCGCCCATGTGCTCTGATATCAGCACATGCATCATGTCCAGCGGCGCGATGCCACCGCCGCAGGTGATGCGATTGCCATCGATGACGAAGCGTGCCTGGCGCGGCGCAAGTGCTGGAAAGGCTTCGAGCAAGGCCGGCGCATGCTCCCAATGAATGGTGAAATCGCGCTCGGTCAGAAGGCCGGCCGCTGCGAGCAGATAGGGGCCGCCCGAGATGCCACCGATGCGCACGCCCTCGCGTGCGAGCTGGCGGAGGCAGGCGAGAACCGAAGGGTAGTGCCAATCGCGCGGCGAGCCGCCGGCGCAGACGAAGACCGTGCCGAGGCCGGATCCGCGACCCGGGAGAGGGTCGGCCGGCACCGGTACACCACCAGAGGATACCGCCGGGGTGCCATCCGGCGAAAAAATCGACAATCGATAGATTTCACGTCCGGCCAAAAGATTCGCGGCGCGCAACGGCTCGCTCGCGGAAGCATAGGACATCAGCGCGAATCCAGGGATCAGGACGAAGCCGATGGCCTGACTTTTTCTTGCATCGATGGAAGCCATGTCCCCTTTTTATCGAAAGAGGTCCTAATTGGGCAAGTCGGCATTTGCCACTCTGTCATCATGAGCGCATTCACAGCGGATCGAACCATGCGCTATTCGGCTTTTTCTGTTTTCCTCAACGGTCTTCGCGGCAATACCGGCTGGGCGCCCGCCTGGCGCCAGCCGCAACCGAAACCGCATTATGACGTCATCATCGTCGGTGGCGGCGGTCATGGGCTGGCAACTGCCTATTATCTGGCCAAGACCTTCGGCATCACCAACGTCGCCGTTCTGGAAAAGGGCTATCTCGGCTCGGGTAATATCGGGCGCAATACGACGATCATCCGCTCGAACTACCTGCTGCCCGGCAACAATCCGTTCTACGAGCTCTCGATGAAGCTCTGGGAAGGGCTGGAGCAGGATTTCAATTTCAACGCCATGGTCTCGCAGCGCGGCGTTCTCAATCTATTTCATTCGGATGCTCAACGCGACGCCTATACCCGTCGCGGCAACGCCATGCGCCTGCACGGCGTCGACGCGGAATTGCTCGATCGCGAAGCTGTTCGCAAAAAGCTGCCCTTCCTGGATTTCGAAAACGCCCGCTTCCCGATCATGGGTGGCCTGTTGCAGGCGCGCGGCGGCACGGTGCGCCATGACGCAGTCGCCTGGGGCTATGCCCGCGGCGCCGACAGCCGTGGCGTCGACATCATCACCGGCTGCGAAGTGACTGGTATTCGTTCCGACAATGACCGGGTCCTTGGCGTCGAGACCACGAAGGGCTACATCGGTTGCGGCAAGCTGGCGCTCGCGGCCGCGGGCAATTCCACGGTGGTCGCCGACATGGCGGGTCTGCGCTTGCCGATCGAGAGCCATGTGCTGCAGGCCTTCGTCTCGGAAGGCCTGAAGCCGTTCATCGATTGCGTCGTCACCTTCGGCGCCGGCCATTTCTATGTCTCGCAGTCCGACAAGGGCGGTCTCGTCTTCGGCGGCGATATCGACGGATACAATTCCTACGCCCAGCGCGGCAATCTCGCGACCGTCGAACATGTCGCCGAAGCCGGTGTGGCGATGATCCCGGCGCTGACGCGCGTGCGCTACCTGCGCACATGGGGTGGCGTCATGGACATGAGCATGGATGGCTCTCCAATCATCGACCGGACGCATATCGACAACCTCTATCTGAACGCCGGCTGGTGCTACGGCGGTTTCAAGGCCACGCCGGCGTCGGGCTATTGCTACGCGCATCTGATCGCCCGCAACGAGCCGCATGAGACAGCAATGCAGTTGCGCCTCGATCGCTTTCGGCGTGGCTATCAAATCGATGAAAAGGGCGTCGGCGCCCAACCGAACCTGCATTGAGGACATGACACGATGGCAAGCCTGATTTCCTGCCCTCACTGCGGCACCCGGCCCAAGGAAGAATTCACCATCAAGGGCGATGCGAACCTCAGCCGCCCGAAAGCCGACGCCGGCGCGGAAGACTGGTACGATTACGTCTATCTGCGCGACAATCCGAAGGGGCTTCACAAGGAGTATTGGCATCACTCATCCGGTTGCCGCCGCTGGCTGATCGTCGAGCGCGACACTGTTACCCACAAGGTCCATGGCGTCAGCGACGCGGCACTTGCCAAGCTTGGGGGCGGCGCATGAGCAGCTATCGTCTTTCCTCCGGCGGCCTGATCGATCGTTCGAAGACCCTCGCCTTCAGCTTCGACGGCCGGGATCTGACGGGCCATCCCGGCGACACGCTTGCCTCCGCCCTGCTCGCCAATGGTATCCAGCTTGTCGGCCGCAGCTTCAAATATCATCGCCCGCGCGGCATCCTGACGGCGGGTGCCGCCGAGCCCAATGCCCTTGTCACGACCGGCACGGGCGGACGAACTGAAGCCAATACCCGTGCCACGATGATCGAGCTTTACGATGGGCTCACGGCGCGCAGTCAGAATCGCTGGCCGTCGCTCGGCTTCGATATCGGCGCCGTCAACGGCTTGTTGTCGCCTTTCCTCAGCGCCGGCTTCTACTACAAGACCTTCATGTGGCCGGCCGCCTTCTGGGAGAAGGTCTACGAACCGCTGATCCGCAAGGCCGCCGGTCTTGGCAAGGCATCCTATGAGGCGGATCCCGATTCCTATGAAAAATGCTGGGCGCATTGCGATCTGCTCGTGATCGGCGCCGGACCCACAGGTCTTGCCGCGGCGCTGACGGCGGGACGCGCCGGAGCGCGGGTGGTTCTTGCAGACGAAGGCTTCGCCCTCGGCGGCGGTTTGCTCGCAGAGAAGAATCCGACGTTCGAAAGCATGATCAATGAGCTCGAAAGCCTGTCGAACGTGCAGTGCCTGCCGCGAACGACAGTTATCGGCTGGTACGACGACAATGTCTTCGGGGCGGTCGAACGCGTTCAGAAGCATGTGGCGACGTCTGATCCGCGACGGCCGGTCGAGCGCCTGTGGCGCATCATCGCCAAGCAGGCGATCCTCGCGACCGGAGCGGAAGAGCGCCCAATCGTCTTCGGCGGCAACGACATTCCGGGCGTGATGATATCAGGCGCAATGCGCAGCTATCTGAATCGGCAGGCGGTTGCGCCTGGCAAGCGCACGATAGTCTTCACGACCAACAGTTCCGGCTACCGCACCGCCGCCGAGCTCGAGGCAGCGGGCGTCGAGGTTACCGCCATCGTCGATAGTCGCGCCGATGGCAACGATCTCTGGAACGGCAAGGCACAAGTCTTGGCCGGCGCTCGCGTCATTGACGCGCATGGCGGCAAGCAGCTGCGCCGTGTGACCGTGGTGAGCTCCTCCGGTAGCCGGGAAATCGAAGCCGACGCGCTTGCCATGTCCGGCGGCTGGAGCCCGATCATTCACCTCGCCTGCCATCGCGGTGCAAAGCCGACCTGGTCGGAAAAGTGTGCAGCCTTCCTGGCCCCTGAAAGACAGGATGGCTTGCTGATTGCCGGCTCCGCAGCCGGCCTTGCCTCCACCGATAGCTGCCTTGGCGACGGGGCAATGAAAGCCGCCGAGGCGCTGGAAGCAATCGGCCTTGGCAAGATCGTCCCGGCCTTTGCGTCAATGGAGGAAGCACCGCCTGCTGCCAAGCCGCTCTGGTTTGTCAAAGGTGGCAAGGGCAAGGCCTTCGTCGACTATCAAAACGACGTGCACCTCAAGGATCTCGGCCTTGCCGTTCGTGAAGGCTATGGCGATGTCGAGCTTGCCAAGCGCTATACGACCAACGGCATGGCGACCGATCAGGGCAAGCTCTCCAATGTCAACGCCATCGGCATCCTGGCCGAGGCCCGCGGCGTATCGCCGGCCGAGGTCGGCACCACGACATTCAGGCCCTTCTACACGCCGGTTTCCTTCGGTGCTTTGACAGGTACCTCGCGGGCTAAGCATTTTCAGCCGGCGCGAAAATCCCCTTTACACCAGTGGGCAAAGAAGAATGGTGCGGTCTTCGTGGAAACCGGGCTTTGGTACCGCTCCTCCTGGTTTCCGCGCGAGGGTGAAAAAACCTGGCGCGAAAGCGTCGATCGCGAAGTGCTGAACATCCGAAAAAATGCCGGCATCTGCGATGTCTCCACACTCGGCAAGATCGAGATCTTCGGCAAGGATGCCGCAACCTTCCTCGACCGCATCTATTGCAACGGTTTCGCCAAGCTTTCCGTCGGCAAGGCGCGCTACGGCATCATGCTGCGCGAAGACGGCATGATCTATGATGACGGCACCACCAGCCGGTTGAGCGAAGACCATTTTTTCATGACCACAACGACAGCGCTTGCCGCCGGCGTGCTCACCCACCTGGAGTTCTGTGCCCAGACGCTCTGGCCCGAGCTGGAGGTCTGTTTCGCGTCGTCAACCGATCAATGGGCGCAGATGGCGGTCGCCGGACCCAAGTCGCGGTTGATCCTCTCCGAAATCGTCGACGAGGATATTTCCAACACCGCCTTCCCGTTCATGAGCGCGCGCGCGGTCTCATTGTTCGGCGGCAAGCTTGAGGGTCGCCTCTTCCGCATATCTTTTTCCGGGGAGCTCGCCTACGAGCTCGCCGTGCCGGCGGCCTATGGCGAATTCGTCGCCGACGCCATCATGGAGGCGGGTCAAAAGCATGAAATTTGCGCCTATGGCGCCGAGGCGCTTGGCGTCATGCGTATCGAGAAGGGTCATGTCACCCATGCCGAGATCAACGGCACGGTAACGCCAGGCGATCTTGGCTTTGCCCGCATGGTTTCGGCGGCGAAGCCTGATTTCATCGGCAAGGCGATGCTCGCGCGCGATGGTCTCCAGGCCGCCGATCGGCCTCGCCTCGTCGGTGTCAAACCGGTGGACCCGGCAACAAGCTTCCGTACCGGCGCTCATATCCTTGCGGACGGTGGGGCGGCGACACTCGAAAACGACCAAGGCTATGTGACATCGAGCGCCTTTTCCCCCAGCCTCGGCCATACGATCGGGCTCGCTCTCATCAAGAATGGAGCGGAGCGCATCGGCAAGAAGGTCGTCGTCTGGAACGGGCTTAGAAACGAATACACGGATGCAATGATCTGCAGCCCGGTCTTCCTCGACCCGCAGAATGAGAAACTCCATGCCTGATTTGCCGATATCAAAGCCGGTCCTTGCCGGAAAGGCCGTCCTGCAAAGCGAGACCATCCGGCTTGAAGCCCTGCCTGAGGGACATCTCCTGCATGTGCTGGGCACGACCACGAGCGAAGAGCTTTTGGCCCATCTTCCTGTGGCCGGCCTCAAGCGGAGTTCCGTACGCCCGGCGGGATACCGGCAATGGTTCATCGCCGGTAACGAGCAGCTCGTTCAATCTCAAAGGCAGGCTATCGCCGATGTCCTCGCCGGCCGCGCCTTCATCTGCGACCAAAGCCACGGCCGTATCCGCATCCTGGTTTCGGGCCAGGACGCGCCCCGGATACTCAACAAAGGTACGGCCGTCGATCTGCATCTGTCTAGCTTCCCCGAGGGACGCAGTGCCATGACGCTTTTCGGTCATATCTCGGTGCAGCTCACGCGCATCGGCATGAACGATTTCGAGCTGACTGTGCTGCGCAGCTTTGCGGACTCGCTTTATGAGGAACTCGAAGCTCTGGTTCGATCTCAGGATGCCGAGCAGCTCGCGCTCTGAACCACATCTCTGGCGCGGACATAGCAAGGCTATCTTGCCCGTAACCGTCATACGCGCACTGCGCGAGGTGCGCCTCAAACACAACGTTAGTAAGAAAAACTTATAATTAGGCCCCTGTTAACCATCTTGAGCTTAGAGATTGTTGATCCAGAGGCACGTCCGCCTTCCCCTGTTTTGCGAATAAATCGTTCATGTCGATCATCCACGCCCTCGGCGCAAATAGCGGTCGCCTCATCAGAATCACCTTTGGTCCGGGCGGACGCGAACGCCCGCCAGTACGCGCAACGGGCAAAGCCAAACTCGCCAAAGCTCGCATCATGATGCTGGCGGGTGGGCTGCTTGTCTGTTATGTGGCGATCTTTGCCAGGCTTACCTATTTCGATATGGAGCCGCGGACCGACACGTCGGCGATTCCGCCGGATCATGTCAGCGCCGCGCGCCCGGATATCGTCGACAGAAACGGCGAATTGCTCGCAACCGATATTCGCACAGTCTCGATGTTTGCCGAGCCCAACCGCGTGATCGATCCGGACGAGGCAGTGGAAAAGATCGCCTCGATCTTTCCCGATATCGATCGCAAATCTCTTTATAAGAAGCTTGCTGACCGCCGCTCGCATTTTGCCTGGCTGCGCCGGCAGCTGACGCCGAAGGAACAGAGCGAAATCCTGGCGCTCGGCATTCCGGCGATCGGCTTTCGACCTGAGGTCAAGCGTTTCTATCCGGGCGGGCGAACAGCCGCACATATCCTCGGCTATGTCGATATCGACAATCACGGCGTCGCCGGCATGGAGAAATACCTCGACATGCAGGGCCTGTCGGATCTCGCTTCCACTGGCCTGACGAGCCGCGACCAATTGGAGCCGGTGCGGCTTTCGATCGATCTTCGTGTCCAGAACATTGTGCATGACGTGGTGTCGGAGGCAATCGGCCGATATCAGAGTCAGGCGGCCGGCGCCGTCATCCTCGACATTCACACGGGCGAAGTCCTGGCCATGGCCTCGGCTCCCGATTTCGATCCGAACGATCCGCAAGCTGATGTCAAAGGCTGGCTGAACCGCATGTCGAACGGCACCGACGAGATGGGCTCGGTGTTCAAGACCTTCTCGATCGCGATGGCCATCGACACGGGCATGGTCAAGCTGACGGATACCTTCGACGCCAGCGCCCCTCTACATTACGGCGGCTTCACCATCCATGACGACCGCGACGTGCCGCGGCGTGTCCTGTCGATCCCGGAAATCTTCCGCTATTCGTCCAACATCGGCACGGCCAAGATGATGGATAAGGTGGGCATGACCATCCAGAAGAGCTATCTGACCCGCTTCGGGCTGTTGACGAAGATGCAGACCGAACTGCCCGAGGTGAAGGCGCCCAGCCAGCCAAAGGTTTGGAAGAAGCTCAACTCCATGACCATTGCCTTCGGCCACGGCGTCGCCACCACGCCGATGCAGACTGCCGTCGCTGGCGCAGCCCTCATTGACGGTGGCAAGCTGATCGAACCCTCCTTTCTTCCGCGCACACAGGAAGAGGCGGAGAAGACCGAGACGATGATCGTCAAGAAGAGTACCAGCGACACGATCCGCTACCTCTTCCAGCTGAACGGTGAGCAAGGGTCTGGCAAACCTGCCGACGTCCCCGGCTATCATGTCGGCGGAAAGACGGGCACCGCAAACAAGGTCATTCACGGCGTTTATTCGCACAAGCTCAGCTTCAATTCGTTCCTGGCGGCGTTCCCAATGAATAACCCGAAATACGTAGTGCTGGCCTTCGTCGACCAGCCTCTGACGGGCGAACACAATCTGACCTTCGCGACCAACACGGCGGCACCCATGGTCCATGACATCATCAGCCACGCCGCGCCGCTGCTCGGCGTCGAGCCCGATTTCGGGTCAAACTTGCTCGCCGCGTACTGAAGATTGGATGTTTGATCCCTAGCTTCGATGGGCAAAGTCACGCCTTTCTCGAAAGCCGCGGCTTGATGAAATGCGTTTTGCCCCAAAAGACAGGGCTCGCCACCTCAGCTTATGTTCCAAAATGAATCAATCTAATACAATTTTAGGTAGTATAATTCAAATCACTACGGGTACGTGGTTTGGCTGTTTCTCGCACCTCCCTTAACGGGCATTTGTATGTTTTGCTGTTGGTCTTGCCCCGACAAGCGGGGCAAGCATATTATCGCTAGGTAGCCGGTGAGTTCTTCACCGATCAGGCAACCTCCCGCGCTAGTGTTTCAAAGATTGGCGTCAGCCGCCGATGGCGACCGACCGGTGGATGCTCGATTTCCACCAGACGCCCGGATTTCTTCTGCCGTTTCAGCCATTCGCGCAGGGTTTCGGCGCTTGTATGATCAAGGTAGTGCAGGCGCGTGCCGGCAATCCTGATCTTGCGACCCTCGGGAAGCGTTTCCAGCATATTGAGCAGGGCGGGAACATCCTTGCATGTCGCCACGCCCACGAGGTCGAGATGGATGGTTTCATCCTCTTCCAATCTGTCGATGGCGAGCTTGCGACGCAGATATGGAAGGATTTCCAATATGGACAGCGCAAGGCCGAGTGCCACGCCCACGAGCAGGTCCTGAAGTACCACCATCGCGACCGTAGCGGTCCAGATCCCGACAGGGACCCAGCCGTGATGATCGAAGAGATGCCGGACATGATGAAGACTGATCAGCCGCCATCCTGTCACCAGCAGCACCGCGGCAAGCGCCGTCAGCGGCACCATTGCGAGGAGCTGCGGCAGAAACGCCACCAGCCCGAGGATCCAAACACCATGCAGCACGGCCGACGCCCGCGAGCGTGCGCCCGCCTGAATATTGGCGGACGACCTGACGATGACACCGGTGATGGGCAGCGCACCCAACAGACCGCAAAGCCCGTTGCCGATACCCTGCGCAAACAGCTCCTTGTTGAAGCGGGTCCGCACGCCATCATGCATACGATCAACGGCGGCGGATGAGAGCAGCGTTTCCGCACTTGCGATCACCGCGATGACCAGCGTCGTCACCATGATGCCGGGCTCGACCATCCTGGCAAAGCCATCCAGCGTCGGCAGTGTAATGCTTTCGATAAGGGAAAACGGCACCTCCACTCTTGCAATTGGCAGCTGCATGCCAACCGTCAATATCGTACCGGCCGCAACCCCCACCAGGGCACCGGGTATCAGCATCAGTTGCTTCGGCCTGAATTTCTCCCAGGCGATCATGGCCAGCAAGGAAATCAGCCCCACAAGGAGAGCGACTGCTTCACGCGTCAGCCCCGCGCCCCATACGCGAGCAAAGGTTTGCTCCATGGCAGTGACGTTCTCGATGCCTCCGGCAGCCGGTCTTGCCCCCATCAGCACATGGATCTGGCCAAGAATGATGAGGATGCCGATCCCGGCGAGCATGCCGTGGACGACCGCGGGTGAAATCGCCCGGAACCACGAGCCGATCTTCAGGAATCCGGCAAGGACCTGCAGTAAACCCGCAACGATGAGAACCGGCCCGAGCATGTCGATGCCATATTGCTCGACGAAACCGAAGACGATCACGGCAAGGCCAGCGGCCGGCCCTGATACCTGAAGCGGCGATCCCGCCAAAAGGCCGACGACGATACCGCCGACAATGCCTGAAATGAGGCCCATCGCCACCGGAACGCCTGAAGCCACGGCAATGCCGAGGCAGAGCGGTATGGCGACGAGGAATACGACGAGCGAGGACGCGAGGTCGCGTGAAAGAGCAGAGCTTGACATCATCGGCCTACTCCGCGGCTTGCGGGATCACATGCGGACGACCACGACCCTTAACCGCGACAGGCAAAGGCCTGTCCTCAAGGATTTCCGTGAAGCGAGCGGCCGTACCGTCATAGACGAGCACCTCCCCCGTCTCGATATCGAAGAACCATCCATGCAGTGTGATGTCGTTGATCGCAAGCTTGGCGGCGACGGAAGGATGCGTGCGCAAGTGGTCGAGCTGAACGACGACGTTTTCCATCGCGATGGCGCGAACCCTTTGACGCTCGGACAGGTCGGCGGGGTAGGCTTCGCAGACGATCGAATGGGCGGCATGACTGTGCTTCAGCCAGGCGGCGACATTCGGCATCGGTTTCAAAAGATCAGGATGGCAAAGCCCTTTCATCGCACCGCAATCGGAATGCCCGCAGACGATGATATCACGAACGCCGAGTGCTACGACCGCATATTCTATTGCCGAGGACACACCGCCATTCGCCGTGGAAAAGGGAGGAACGATGTTTCCGGCATTGCGGCAAACGAAGAGTTCGCCGGGGCCGGATTGCGTGATCGTTTCAGGCATGACCCGGCTGTCGGCGCAGGAAATCATCAGCGCTTGCGGCTGCTGCCCCTCCTCCGCCAGCTTGCGATAAAGTGCCTGATGGTCGGGAAAGACGGCACCGCGAAAGCTGGAGATCCCTTTAAGCAAATCACCCATTGTCGAGTCCTTGTAATGGGCCGGACGGCAGGCAGGGGGCGTACCCATGCCCGGCGGGTTGGAATGCGCGATCATCTCGCAAGTGCGAGATAGGAACTGGAAATGGGAAGAAAATAGCGAGCACCGAATTAGCGTAGCCTAATTTATAAAAATCTTGTGAGTGGACTGTGAGATCCTTTTAGTTGACCTCCGGCGCATGCGTCACAACGACAGCCCATATGAGACCATTGGACGGTGCTCTTCCAATCGGTAAGGTCCGTCCCTGATCTCCGAGCCTCGCCGACTATGATCCGGATGGCCGCTGCTAGGCCTGCGGATCGCTTCTCGCCGGCCATAAAACCGCTCTGTGATCTTCCCGTCAATTGGGGGGCAGACTAATGACCGCCAAGTCCGAAATCACTGGGGTGATCCGCCCCACCCGCCTCCTTCATGAAGGCGAGCAGCAGCTCGCTCAACCGGCCCGGCTGCTCCTGCTGGATCCAGTGACCGGCGCCGTCGATCAGCTCGATGCCAGCCATCTTCGTCGCTGCCTTTGTCCTCATGATATCGAGCGCGCCCGGCGCTGCGTAGGTGCCCCAATCGCTCTTCCCGCCCACGAAGAGTGACGGGACATCGATCGTCCTGCCCGAAAACAGGCGCAACTCGGCATTCAGGTCAGGATCGGAATAGACGCGATAAGTCTGCAGCGCGCCCTGAAATCCGGTGCGGCCATATTCCTCCGTGTATATGTCAAGTTCCGGCTCGGTGAGCCATTTGCAGGTTTGGACCTCGGCGGCGGAAGGCTGGAATGGAGCGACAGTCTCGGGCATCGTCTTGCCGAGATCCATGACATAGTAGGTGGGCATTTTTGCAAGCTCCATGGCGGTTCGCGCCTGCAGCGGATGCGGCTTGTTTCCCGGCCAGTCGGCGCTCTTGACGTAGAAAAATGCGCGAAGAAACGCGTGCAGACCTTGAGGGGGACGCCACATGTCATCATTGGCCTTCCGCGTGCTCAAATATTGCTGATAATACTCTCTGGGCGGATCGAGCGCAGCCAGCGCGGCCGCCAACCTTTGATTGTCAGTGTTCGATTGGACCGGCGACGATGCCTCGCTTTCCGCGGTGTTGAACGGAAATGCCGGCGGGCCAGGGAACGGCGCGCTCATCAGCACCACCGATGGAAAAACGTCAGGTCGAGCGAGCGCACAATAGGCGGCCACGGGCGAACCGAAGTCGTGCCCGACAAGCATCGTCGTGCGCCGATACCCCAGCGCCGAAACCAGCCCGAGCGCGTCGCGCGTCATGTTCAAGAGGCTGAAGGGCGCGAGCGGGGTGTCATAGCCGTTCATCCAACCGGTGGTGCGGCCAAAACCCCGCTGATCGGGCGCCACGACATGGTACCCCGCGTCAGCCAGAACCGGAATCAGATGTCGCCAGCCGTAAGCCAGATCTGGAAAGCCGTGCAGAAGCAGCGCGAGGGGCCGGCCGGGGTTTTCGTAACCGGCCTCGAGAATATGGACATCAAGGCCGTTGACCCCGTGGATCATGCGCGAGCGGCCCCCCTTGGGAAGCGTTCCCCCGCCGTAAGGTGGTGTAGCCAAAGCACTTCCTCCCATGGGGTTTGAGCGAGCCGATCGAAGGGACGCGGCAACCAGACTGGCCGCGCCCATCGCCAAAACGGCTCGTCGGGACATCGATGGTTTGAAATGAACAGGATGATTCATCCGCAGGCCTCTTTCTATGGCGATCACCATAGTATGGCGATCGCCATAGCGGCGTCAAGCGAACCGTGTTATGTTTGTTGCATGCCACGCAAGACTGACGCCCGCGCCAACGCGATTGCAACCGCCCAAAGACTGTTTCGCATCCAAGGCTATACCGCGACTGGATTGACCCAGATCATTGAAGAAAGCGGTGCCCCTAAAGGATCATTCTACTTTCACTTTCCACGCGGCAAGGCACAGCTCGCAGAAGAAGCAATCGATCAATACGTCGCGAGCCGAATTGCGGTTTTGCGAAATATCTCCGCGAACACGGCCGGCGATGCGGAAAATTTCGTTCGCCAGATTTTCGGAACATTCGCCGCCGAAATGGTCGCCTCCGACTTTCAATATGGCTGTCTGATGCAAAATCTGGCGAATGAACTGCCCGCGCTCGACGCTGAGCTGACCAAAAGGGTCGCGCGCGGATTTGTCGATTCGACCGAGATTATTGCAGAGCATTTCAGGCGGTGTGGCTTCGCTCCCGCGCGCGCGTCCTCCACCGCGGCCGCTTTGGTAGCCGCGCTCGAAGGCGCGCGAACGATCGCACGCCTGGAACGCACGCCGGCCGTATTCGAGGCACTGGCGGAGGTTAGTTGCCAGAGGTGCTTACCACCGGCATGACTACGGGCAGCGTCCTCTCGACAAAATAATATCGCGACACATGCGCTGCCGCGCGAACTTGATCGCTCCCGGCGCCACCCATCAAAGATCTGGATGCAGATCCCTGACGGTGCTCACACTCTCGAGCTGGGACGCGACCGCCAGGATCGTCGACTCCGCCAGCCAGCTGCCGACGATCTGGACGTTGATCGGAAGACCTTCCCTGCTCGTGCCGAACCGCATTGAAATTCCCGGCAAGCCGGTGACGTTGAGCGGCACGGTCGCACCCTGCAGATAGGTGGCGTCGACCGTCCGGCCATTGATGATGAACTCCTCCTGGCCGTGCTTGTGGGCCGGCAACGGCAGCACCGGCGTGATCAGCGCATCGAACTTCTGGAAATACTCGGCGAAGCCATCGCGCAGACGCTCGGCCGCCTGCTCTGCCTCGATGAAATCTGCCATGGAGGTGTCCGGCAGCGACAGCATCGTCTTGGACATCTGGTACATCTGGTCTTCGTGCCCGGCGGTCGCCTCCGCAAAGGCCTGCTTCATCTCCATCACGTGGATACGATTGAAGACATCGAGCGCGAAATCCCTTTCGAGCGCGGGAATTCGCACCGGCTCGACATGTAGCCCGAGACTCTTGAGCGCCCCGGCGGCCGCCTCGACCACCTTGGCTACTTGAGGGTCGATCGGCCCGAAGCCCGGTTCGACCAGCCAACCCACCCGGAGCTGCCGATAGGGCTGACGGCCGATACCGGCGTCGAATTGAACAGTGCTCGTCGCGAAAGCGTCATGGCCATCAGGTCCGGCAAGCTGCGAGAAGGCGAGCGCCAGGTCGCGGATGCTGCGAGCCATTGGACCTACGTGCCAGAAGCGGCGCGGCGCGCGCGGATAAATGCCGGTCATCGGCACACGGCCGTGCGTTGCCTTGATGGACGAGATACCGGTCTGGGCTGCCGGTCCCCGCACCGAGATGGCGAGATCGGTGCCGAGGCCGATGGGCGACATGCCCGCCGCAATCGCGGCCGACTCGCCACCGCTCGAACCGCCCGGCGTCCGCGAGAGATCCCAGGGATTATTAGACCGGCCGGTAAGCAGATTGTCGCTTTCGATCCAGTAGGAGAATTCGGGAAGATTGGTCTTGGCGAGCAGGATACCGCCGGCCCTCTTCATGCGTGCGACGCTGGTGGCGTCGGCATCGGGCATGCGTCCCTTGAAGATCGGCGAGCCGCGCTGCGTCGCCACGCCGGCGGTATCGATCGAGTCCTTGACCGTGAAGGGGACGCCGTGAAGGGCACCGAGCTCATCACCCGCGCGGACCGCGGCGTCCGCCGCCTCGGCCTTTTCCAGGGCATCTTCGGCGAGTGTGACGATCGCATTGATCTTCGGGTCAACCGTCCGGATGCGGTCCAGATGGGCCTTGACGACCTCAACCGCTGAAACCTCGCGGCTGCGGATCATCTCAGCGAGCTTGGTCGCGTCTGAATAGATGATGTTCTCACTCATAGCTTTCTCTCTCTTCCGGCTCCGTCTCGCTCCGCACGCAGCCAACCTAACGTTCGTTAGGGAGAGATAAACCCTTTCCTTTTTGTGCGTCAACCCCTATCTAACATTTGGTAGGGCAATAACCATTCAATCCTCGCCGCTGAGATGACGATGACGAATTCAAAGGAAGCGATCCTGGCCGCTGCCAGGCAGATCGCTCAATCACATGGCTACAGCGGGCTGAACTTCCGCGATCTCGCGGCCCAGGTCGGGATCAAGGCGGCGAGCATCTATCATCACTTCCCAAGCAAGGCGGGGCTCGGTGCGGCGGTTGCTCGGCGCTACTGGGAGGATACCGAACGGGAGCTCGATACCCTCCTTAAAAGCGCGGCCGATCCAATCAACGCGCTACGGGAATATCCGAAAATCTTTCGAAGGTCGCTGGAGAGCGACAACCGACTTTGCCTCTGCAGCTTCATGTCGGCGGAATATGATGACCTTCCAGATGAGGTGACGGCGGAGGTTCAGACCTTCTCCGACGTCAATGTGGCCTGGATCAGAAAGGCGCTCGCCGCCGCCGGCGTGACGCGCCCAGAAGACAGCGAGGCGCGGGCACGTGCGATCTTTGCGGCGGTCGCCGGAGCTCAGCTGATGGCGAGAAGCCGCTGCGACATATCATTGTTCGACGCCTTGATCGAAAGCTACCGAGCCACGGGGCTCCTGCCGGCATAGACGTGATCCGCGCTCGGTTGCCTATTAGCATTCAATTCAACGCGCCGCCGGCATTCGCCCAGCTTAGCTCCACCTGCTCAATCACCGGCTCCAGGCTCCTTGCAGGACGGCATCAGGGTGCCATGGGCGGCTCGTTCCGCTTCATATGGATTATGCCGGCTGGAGCCCGCGGCCTCACCTCTCGAGTGGCAGGATCTGCGTGTCGGTTATCAATGCCCGCAAAGCGCTGATCACCTGGTATTTGCACGGGGGTATGAGAGGAGCGGCGAGATCGAGCCGATCCCCGAAGCATAGATCACCACGACAATTGCGGATGCCTGGATCACACGATGTCGGTGACAAACTCATCACGGCTTCGTCGGACCTTCTTCAGGTGCACGAGCCAATCGCCCTCTGGGGCTCGGTATCCAATCGGCAGCATGACGACGCTGCGCAGCCCCTTCGATCGCAGGTCCAATATCTCGTCGACCGCGGCCGGGTCGAAGCCTTCCATAGGTGTCGAGTCCACCCGTTCGAAGGCTGCCGCGATGACGGCGACGCCCAAGCCGATATAGGCCTGCCGGGCAGCAGCTTGATGATTGGCCTCTGTTCCCTGCGCGGCGACTATACTCAACAGTTTCTTGCGATAATTTTCCCAGCCCTCGTTTCTAAAACCTCGAACCTCATTGGTGAGGTCGAACATCATGTTGACGCGAGCAGCGGTGATGTCGTCCCAGGCCGCAAAAATCAGCAGGTGCGAGCAGTCGGTGATTTGCGCCTGATCCCAGGCCGCGGCTCGAATTCTCGTGCGGACGTCCTGGTTGCTAACGACAATCAGCTCGAAGGGCTGAAGCCCGCTCGACGTGGGTGCTAGGCGCACCGCCTCGACAATGCGCGAGAGCGTGTCGGGGGCGACGCTCCTGCTCGGGTCGTATTTCTTGGTCGCATAGCGCCATTCCAGACGTTCATTCACAGTCGTCATCGTGGTTTTCCTTTTCGTCTCGTATCCGGACGGCAATCGCATCGCTGCCGTGTCGAAACAGAGGTAGCCTCACTGTGGAGCTAGGAAAATTAGGGTTCGTCGCATTATAATGCTGCAATATGTGCAGCAATCCTGCTTCTCTGAAAGCGATTTGGAGGCGATCCGATAATCATGTATCTCGAACAAGCGCGGACCGACGAACTTGCAGCACTCGTGGCTGTTGCCAGGGAAGGCTCATTCGTCGCGGCAGCCGCCATGCTCCGCCGACACCCGACCATTGTGTCCAAACGTATCGCCGCGCTGGAACGACGCCTCGGCGTGCGTCTGCTCGAAAGAACGACACGGCGGGTTCGACTAACGGAAGCCGGTGCCCAGCTCGCGGAACGCATTCTAAGTGCAACCAACGCCATTTTAGAGGCCGAGCAGGAGGCGGCCGCCGGCGGTATCGAGCTCAAAGGTCGGCTGCGCCTGGCCTTCCCGGGGGCGATGGGCCGGCAATGGCTGGCGCCTGCGATGCCAGCTTTTGCTCGCCGATATCCAGGCCTTGATATCGAGGTCGACTACGCCGAGCGGCATGTCGATCTCATCGGCGAAGGATTTGACGCAGCAGTGCGCCTTGGAACGCTCGGTGACAGCCGTCTTGTTTCACGCAAGCTGGGCGACCACCGGATCGTTCTCGGCGCATCACCGGATTATCTCGATCGCCATGGGATTCCCGCCTCTCCCCGCGCGCTCGTGGACCACAACCTCCTTCGATATACCGGGCCAGTGCTGGTGCCGGAGTGGCGCATGCGGAAAGGCCCCCTTCGCGAGACAATCCTGCCTTCCGGAAGCTATCGATCGAACGACATCGATACGCTGCTCGAAGCGGCACGGCAGGGAATCGGCATCGTCGGCTTCGGCGAGTGGTCCATGGCCCGTGACTTCGCTGCCGGGACGCTCGTCCGGCTCCTACCTGAGTGGCAGTTCGAGATCGATGGCGGGATCCATCTTGTCCGTCCGTCCGCGAAATTCACGCCGGCACGAACTGAAGCGTTTATACAGTGGATCACGACACTATTCGCTGGCGGGCTTCCATGGGAGAATCAGAGTATACGCAATGAAATGCAGGTTCCGACCTGCTGATCGGGCGGGCTACCGAGTGATCCCGCGGCTTTTCCGTTTCGGGAAGACGCGGCTTTACGATGCAGCGCTCTCTCACCACATCGGCTGCTTCTCGGACACGGCCCCATCACCTTGATGGCCTTGCTCCGACGACCACTCGATTTCATCGAACGCGTGCCGCCGCAACAGCATGAAAATCGCTTCGTTTATGTCGCGTCCGTCGAGGAGGCTTGGATTGTCGCACAACACATCAATCGTCCGTTGAGTGACACGTCTCGCGACCGCTTCGGATCTGGTAAACTTGCGAGCCCAAACCAATAACGCTTCGCGAAAATTGGGATCATCTGGAATAGATGCGTATTTCCGAAAGGGCATAATACCGCTCCCTCGGTCTTGCAGGCGGGAGCAAGTCTAAGCCCTCCGTCGCCACCGCCTACGTATTCGGTTGGTGCCGATACTTCATCTTACGCTTCGAGAAAGACGAGTCCACCAACTTCTATGAACGCTAGCGAACAAAGCTTTCGGGAGCTCTTAGGCCTAAGTCCCTACTTGATCGGGACTTTCGTCCGTATTCACGAGCAGTGCTCATGGCATACTACATTTAGGGCGCGGGTTAGCGCGCCGCAGCTGTACATGAATCGGAATGGAAAGACATGAAAAGAATCGTAATCGCAGCGTTGGCGCTCGCCACGACCTTGGCCGCGTCCCCGGCATTCTCTCAGGTCTACTTTGAATACGGAGTTGGGCCTCGCTACGACTATGATGCGCCGCCGCCGCGTTATTATCGTGCTCCGCCGGCCTACGCGGATGATGGGTACTATGACGGCCCACGCTACAGATATCATCGCCGGTGCTGGACCGAGAGACGCTACAGCTACCGCCATCATCATCGGGTAGTGGTGCGCGAAACCGTCTGCGATTAGTTGGCGCGAAAGACCCAGTTGTGATTCCGCGTGCCCGTCTTCGGATACCCCTGGCGGCATTCACAAAACCGCGGCACAATGATAGATTGAATCGTGCAAGTTGCTGAACTCAAGTTCACAGCCGACACGCGCGATAGTGCTACGCAGCCGCCCTGCCTGGGCCCACCGGGCACGGCAATTCATCTCAGACCACTGAAACCTTTCCCAATCGCCGCCCGGTGGCGTGGTCTATTCCAGGGCGGTTCGGCGCTTCATCCAATCAGGAAATCGCCCTTTGTTTTTTCGCAATTCCGGACGAACACCGCTTCGTACTTTTCCGGGAACTCTAACGGCTCGCCGACTGACCGGCCGTGCCTATGAAAGGATTGCGCTTCAGCGCGGCAAGCACGGCCCATGCCGTCGCTCCTATATGGGGAAGGCGGAAGTACTTGAAGTCAACGGAGGTGGAGTCGGGCCCAACCTTCAGGCCGGTCGATAGCTCAGCGTTGACCGTGGCATAGAGCAGGCCATCGGGGGCAACTTGCCTGGAAATCGTCTCGAACAACGGCTCAGCCTCTTTCCCTCTGCCGCTCAGACGAAACACGAGGGCGGCCTGGGCAGTGCCCTCAAGCCAGGTGCCGTCGCGGTCATTGTTGAAGTCGAAACCACCATCAACGCCATGATTGCGTTTCGTCCATTCCAGGACGCGCGCGCGCCTGAATGCATAGGCCGGCACGGCGATGAGCGGCCACAATTCGGCGTCGAGACCCGACATCCTTGTATTCGGCACGGCGCTGTCCGGCAGGCTGCCGACAAAGAAACGACCGTCCTCGAAATCCCACATGGCCTCCAGAAACGCGCGCGCTTTCTCGGCGTGATGCATCCAGTCGCCCATGGGATCGAGCCCGGCAAGCCAGCGATCCGCCGCATAGACATCGAGGTTATGTTCCGTGGATTTCCAGCCTATGCGTTCCGGTGAGGGCTCCTGACCAAAAAAGCCTCCGAAATAACCGGGATTTTGCGGATCTGCGGTGCTGCGATGGATCCAGTCCATGATTGTCCGAGCGGCATCCAGATAGGGCCTTCGGCCGGTCTGTTCGTAGGCGGTCAGCAATGCCAGCGCCCCCCAGGCCGTGCTGCCCGTCGCGCTGCCGACCTGATAGTCGTCTTCAATCCAAGACTTGCTAACGGGGCTCCAATAGCCCGGAAGCAGCATGCTGCCGTTATCCTCAACCGGGCCGGCGCGATAGGCGTTTCGCAGCCGCCCATCGTGATAAAATCGATCCGTCTTCAGCGCGAGCACCAATGCATCGGCGACCCGGCCCGCTTCCGACTTTCGGCCACAGGCATATAGCGCCATGACCGCCAGTGCGTTGTCATAGGTGAAGCCCGCATTCTCGAGCGCGGGATGGAGCGGCGAAGCATCGGCCGGAGGCTCGTAGCTGCGGAAGACGAAAGGCTGCGCCGGCTCGCCGCTCATATGCGCAACAAGGCCGGCGCAAAGCCTTGCGGCGAGTTGAACATGCCGCTCCTCGCCTGCCCATGCCCCGTTTACCCAACATGCGACGACGGCGCCGGCCAGAAAGGCCCTGAAAAAGCTTCGCATATGTCACCCTGGGTCTGTCGAATGGTCCTGCCCGCCCATCAGGAAAAGGCGCGCCACAAGAGCATCTGCATCGATTTGCGCAAGTCTCCCCGTTCCGCGACGTTGTCGGGCGCGCTCCTGAAAAGTAGTCGCAGGATGGCATTGTGCTGCTCCGGCGTCGGCATCAGGCAGAAAGCCGTCGACGATGGCGCCACTCTGGCCGAGGAGGAAATCCAGCCGACTTCCGGGATGAACACGGCCTCGTCCTTCGCACCGGCCGGGCCGTGCTCCGCCAGCGTCACGCCTTCAGTGGACACGGCCGTTATCGTCACGTCGGCGATGTGCCCATTGGCCCGGTGCCGTCCGCGAAGCCGGACTTCGATCGGTTCTTCCTGGCCGAAACGCGGCAGCTCTATGCAACAAAGCAGGCTCGTGAACGCAATGATCATCGCCACCGACGACCAGACGAGATTGAGGCATTCGCGTGCGGAAAATTCAACGGGCGCATCCCACCCATAGACCACCCGGACGACGGACAGCCCCGACATGGCCGCTACGAAGCCGAAAAACAGCGCGGTCGGGCGGTGAACGCGGATCGCGGACCTGTCCCCTCCCTTCTCCGTCACCTTGAAAGGGCGGCCAAACGGCTTACGGATCGCCTGGAAGAGAGTGATGGTGATCGGCACGGCGGTCAACGCATGTGTAACCTCGGTGAAGAGCGGCAGCGTGCGCCTTTCGGATATCCATGTCGAATAGGTCCAGAACAGGAAGAGCGAGCTGAGGCCGTATTTCATGAAAAGCAGTTCGTCAGCCTGCAGCGCCGAAACTCCGGTCAGCCAATAGACGGACGGCGCCAGCAAAAGGCAGAGGATGAAAGGCTTCGACAGCCAACAGAATAGCCCGTGCAGATAATGCAGACGCTGGATGAGGGTGAAGTTGCCGCGCCAGAGCGGCCCGTTGCGCAGCAGGCCGATCTGGATCGTGCCGAGGCACCAGCGAGTTCTCTGCGTGATATATTCGGGAATCCCTTCGGCTGACAGGCCGACACTCAGCTTCTCGTTCAGCCAGCGGGTTACATAGCCCCGCTCCATCAGACGGTAGGTAAGCAGCATGTCCTCGGACAGCGCATCATACGGAAAGCCGCCGATCTCGTTGACGGCGGCGCGACGCACCACGAAGCTGGTGCCCACGCAGAACGCGCATCCGACGGCATCCTTGGCGGGCTGGAACGTGTCGAAGAAGACCCGCTGGTCATCGACGAAGGAACGTCGGATGCCGAGATTGTGTTGGATCGGATCACTGTTGAAATAAAATTGCGGCGTCTGCACGACGGCCACCTTCCCGTCCTTGAAGAGACCGATGACTCGGTTCAGGAAATTTGCCTGAGGGGCGAAATCCGCATCGAGAACCATGATGAAATCGGAAGTCTCGGCGAGCGCGTTCGTATGATTCAAGGCATTGTTCAGATTGCCGGCCTTGGCATGCTTGTTATCCGGACGCGTCAGGTAGTTCACACCGACGCGTGCGCAATAGTCGCGCACTTCCTGGCGACGAGTGTCGTCGCAGACGAAAACACGAAGCCTGCGATAGTTCATCGCCTGGGCGGATATGACCGATTTTTCCAGGACATTCAGTGGCTCGTTATAGGTGCAGATGAAAACGTCGACGGAAGGAATGTCGGCCTTGGCCGCCAGTTCCTTTTCACCGAGATCGGCCTCCCTCTTCCAGTCAGTCGTTCTCAGAAGGATCAGGATCGAACCGATGGCGTAAAGCACCGACACCGCCTCGAAGAGGAAGTAAACATAATTCCAGAGCACTTCGGCGGAAAACTCGAAGGGCGGAAGCGTGTCGAGGGCGCGCCACGAAAGATAGAGCCCGAGCGACAAGAGCATGAGCAGACTGAATGCCGCCCGCTCGAACGGTTTCTTCGGGTTTGCGAGCATCGCGAACAACATCGCGCAAGCGGCGATGACAAGATCGAAGGTCAGAACACTGAATAAGTCGTCGTCGGAACTAAAGAACACGGTCTGTTTCTCCCTGACTTCAGCCTGGATGCGATCGGTCACGGGCCGCCGGATGCCGCAGCGACTTGCGTCAGCTTTTCACCGGCGCAGCTCTCATTCGCTCGTTAAGGAGCTCGACGGCATGCGCCTCGGCACGCCGAGGCTGGGGATAGAGGATCCTCCAGCTGGCGCGGATGTCCCGAGGGCCCTTTGCAAGGCGCTCCTCCAAATTGAGCACGCCGAACTGTTCGGCCGACCGCCGGACGAGACCGGTCAGTTTTGTCTCAGCCGCGGGCCATTGCGCGGCGGATGCCTGGGCTACGCCAATGAGCGATGTCGATGCCTCGCGTATATAATGCTGCGTTTTCTGAAGCCATTCCTGGGGCATCGTCACGTCGACCCACGTGCCGACAGAGCAGAACGGGCTGCCTCGCAAGTCTGCCGTGCCAGGCTCGGTCAGGCGGATGTACGCATAGAGCTCGCGACGCTCCGTCGGCGGGAAAGGAACGGCGTAATCGAGATCCACCCTGTCGGTCGTACGCGGAACCAGCCGCTCGACGACGCCGCTTGCCGCTTGAGGCCAACCTTCGGCATTGACATCAACCTTCGACCCCACGACGAGCGCTTGCGCCTGCCGCTCGGAAAAGATTGCGACGACAAAGGCGTCGCGGCAGTCGAGCGTTTCAGCGAGCGTGTCGCCAGCCGTGACCTCGCGTCCGGATGCAGCCACCGGCTTGTAAAGCTGGCTCGTCGAGGGAACGTGCAAATCGGCCCGCGCCAGCCTGTCGACCCGCGATGCCTCCGTCATCACGAGCGAGCCGAGCTCGGTCTCTTTCGTGCGCATCGTCGCGATCTGCAACTTGATCTGCAGGAGGTCGGCCTTGCGCGTGCGGATTTCCTGCTGGAGATTTTGCAGCGACTGCAGGTCGGCGCCAACATAAACACCCTGTCGGGCAAAATCGAGTTCCGAGGCGAGCTTGGCCACGGCGAGCTTGGCGGCTTCAAGCTTGGTGTCCTCCAGACGAACCGTATCGGCGACCTCGCCTTCGCTGCCGGCGGCGATACCCCGAGCCATGAGCCTGAGTTTGCGCGCCGCCTCGGCTTTCGCGATGCGGGACGAGTAGGTCACCATCTCCAGAGCCGCCTCGGCGGCCTTGAGATCCGCGGTGATCCTGACGAGGAGTGCCGCCTGCTGGCCGGAAAGATCGTTTTCAAGGTCGCCGATACGCTGGGCGTAGTCGCCGACGATCGAATTCTTCTGTTCCATCTCGTTGCGCAGCGCGGCAAGCTGAACCTTCAAGCCGATCAAGGTCGAATTGTCGACGCGATCGTTCTCGACCGTTATTTCGCCCGCTGCGCCGAGCGACGTCACCTTGCCGCTGATCGGCGTTGTCAGCGGCACGAGCGGTGCGTTGATCACAGCGCGAGTAGAAGTCGATGTGAAGAATGGAGGGAATGCGGATGAGGCAAATACTGTACCCATTACACCAAGTACAGCGTAAGATGCCAATCTCACCGATGCATCATTATTTCTGCCATCTTTGCTTTTTCTAAAGAAAAACATAGCCATAGATCCTTTGATGAATGCGCTATATTATTCCTCCCGAAAGAATGCAGCGATCGTTGCACGGTTTTTTGTGCGCCGCAATATCGTTAAGATTGTGCTAACGGCATGGTCCGCAGATGCCCAATATTTGACCAGCAATCTGAAGGGGCCATCTTACGAATTGGGATCAGCCTTTCAGTCCATCCCGCTACAATAGCAGCCGTTATATCCGCTACGGTGAGAAGCGAAGTCCAGCGCGCGCAAGTGAAACACGTGGCATTATTTGTGCATCCTTGGCTCCTGGGAGCTTGGCGAAACCGACCATTCGCAACTTATACGATTAATTATCTTGCTAAATACCACCATCGTATGATCTACAGCTTCGAAACCCATCATAAAGAAGTAGATGAAACGCAGCGTCGGCGCGGATTCCCCCCAGATTTCCACCTTCTGCTGACGGCGCTACTCCAAAAGGATGATCAGATCCGTAAGCCGGTCTTCCGCCTTAGTACTGGAATTAGGTTTCAAATGAAAACATGCGTCACTCTCCGCATCCAGCCGGATGGCTTTGCATGTCGGTCGCAAGCCGGCTAGATTGGTATTGGCTTGGCGCCAGGAGATCGAGGCTTTGAAGGAGCCGCTTGGAGGGGTGTCTGGTCATCGTGAAAGAGCGTTTATCGTGGGGCGCCTTTCTTAAGGGCGGTCACCAGCTTCGCCGAGCCGGATTCGCAAAGCGGGCGGGGAGGCGGCAACTCCCAACTGCCTGATTCGCATGCAGCGAAGACAAGCTGTGGATGTTCTTTGCCGGCACTCATGTTCCGCAATGGACGTCCATAGGAAAGGTCAAGGATAAGGAATGGTCTGTCGCGCAGCCCCGCATCGACCATCTTGGCACGTGCGATACCACCCTAATTCGCGGAAGCGTCATGCCCGCTCTCGGCTCGTCGAACCAGGCGAGCGACCACCTCAGTCCGGTTCTGCGCCTGCAACTTACGCATTATGTGTTGCAGATGCATCTTCACCGTATGCCCCGACAAATTGAGTTTTCCTGCAATAACCTTGTTCGAGCAGCCACATTGCAACTCCGCGAGGACCTCCGCCTCCCTGGGAGTGAAATCGGCGATCGTCCAATATTGCGTCCTTTCATCCAGGTTTTTCTCCACCTCGTTTCTGGCCGGAACATGCTCGCTTGATTCATCTGCAACAACGCCTAACAGCTGCGGGCAGAATGTTCCTCCCGCCAGAACGAGACGAAGGCCGGCAAGGGCGATATCAATGGGAAGTGAAGTCGAAAAGAAACCGCGGATGCCCATTTTGAGCGCCTGACGGACTATGTCGACATCATCCGTACCTAAGAGCAGGGTGATGGGAGCCTGGGGAAAGCGCGCGGCAATCGCGGCGAGATCATTACGCAGGCTTGCACTCTCGACACCTCTGCCGGCCAGATCCAGCGCAATCAAACGTACCTCGGCACCAAGGGCTCTATCGAGACTTTCCGTCGAGATCATGTCGACAAAATTCCAGCCGGCGAATTCACGCTCAAGAAGCTTCACCACAGTCGTACGCGCCAATGTGGAATGCTGAATAACGACAATAGTTGGTATATTGCGCCCCATATGACGCTTGGATTTGGCACTGTTGGACACTTGACCGCTCCCCGGAATATCTGCAGCCCAACCGCAACCCAGATTATTTCCGCTCTCGTTTCATGTCATGACATGAAAAAGAGGTACTATCGATATCAATAGTCTTATCTATCACGAGAGTTGTTATAGAGTGCAATGGCTCAAGGACAGTCAACCTTTGCATGTATATCGCACTGAAATCATTATTCACTAATATATGTTGCATCGATTCACTTCGTTGAATTCATATGCAGAAAGCGTGTCAACAAAGCTATCGGTGACATTAAAAATACATATGATATTCGAGAAATACATCACAGGAAAAACAGACAGAATATCATTATCTGTCAATGAGATTCAGTTCAAGCACGTCCTTCAACTTAAAGCAGCCTCAATACTGTATTGGCACCTATAGGTTCCGATCAGACACAACAGCCTAGAACGATCGAGATTTATAACAACATAAATTGGGTTAGGAGGGGAATACTCGGCGTCTCGGTGACCGGGCATTCCGCGCCATGCCTCTCCGAGAGGCAAGGCCAAACGGATGAAGCAATCCAGCATATGGTTCTTAAAGGCGCGGAGAATGGCTTCATGAAGTTGAGCCTTCACAATGCCCGCAAGGAGACTATCTGTCAGGTATGTACGAAGCCCAGAATGTCGTCTACGAGAGCCGAATGGGCGTCCGTAAGATTGCCGCCGCCACCGTGGCCGCCGACGCCGGCCAATTGAAGTGCATGCTGATCGTAGAGAACATGGTCGATCTGCTGGGCGTCCGCCGTCCCACCGGCAGGAACTGCGATATTGATGGGATGGAAATAGGCGAGATTAATGTCGACCATGCTGCCGGTCGATGATCCAACGCCACCACCGCCAGCTTCATGGCTGCCGGTAAAAATCGTCCCCGATGACATGTTGAAGCCACCACCGTTGCCGCCGATGCCGGCAATCTGCATCGTGCCCTGATCAAAAACCGCATTGTTTGTCTGATGGGCTTCGGCCGAACCGCCTGCGGCGCCTACCGCGATGTTGATCGGGGAGAAAATGGCCACGTTCACATCGACCATGCTGCCGACGAAAACTCCGTTGCCGCCATGCCCCGCATAATTGTCACCGGTAAACGTAACCGCGGTTCCCGGGTTCATCGTCGAGTCGTGGATCGCGACATTATGATCGCCGCCGGAGCCACCGATGCCGCCCATCTGGGTTGCCCCCTGCAGGAACAAAGCGTTGTTCGATTGATCGGCGTGAGCCTCAGCGCCATGGCCAACCGCCACAGCCGTGTTCACGGGAGCAAACACCGCAACATCAGTGCTCACGAGACCGCCAAAAAAGAGGCCGTTGCCACCGGTGCCGGCATGACTGACGTCGCCGCCGCCAATCGCAATATTGCCACTTCCGCCATTCCCGCCGATCCCAGCCGTTTCGGTGGGATGCTGGTTGACCAGCGCATCGTTACCCTGGAAGGCGTCCGCGCTCGAATGAGGTCCCGCAATGGCAGCATTGGAAGGCACGAAGACGGCCAGCGCGTTGCTGTCGATCACGCCTTCGCTTATCCCGTCGCCGCCGCTACCAGCTGAGTTGTAGTTCGGACCCGACGCGACATCCAGTGGAAGCCAGGTTGGCACCAGAGCCAGGTGCCCCGCTGCCGAATTGGAGGTGAGGTTTTGATCGGTGCCTGTTTTGGGTAAGTCTTCCAATAAGGGACGGGTGTCCGTCATAACCATCTCCATTGCAAATCAACCGAACATCCCACAAGGCGAGCAACTTATGCAGACAGGATTTTTCGGACATTGTGCACCTGAACGTGAGAAAAGCAGAGCCTGTAATTCGTCTACATCCTGCCGGCTAGCGTCCTAGCCATTTGGCTATCATGGATCGAGCGCCCCGCGATGAGAATTCGAGGGCGCCAAACCGGCCTTGCAGCAGAGACCCGAATGCCGCCTGTTTGCTTGAACCTCCTTTGCTTCGAAAGATCAGGCGTGTCGATCGGGCCGCAGGCCCGATCATGACCATCTCATCTGGTGCCGACCACGACGCGCCGAGGTCAAATTGCGCTCATCTCCAAGCATACGCCTGAAGGAGCGTCACCGAATATCTAGATAGCTCCCAGATTTGACCGCGGGTAATATTCACCCGCGGTTGTATTGCGGGCGGTGAGACGCTGGAGACCCATGCCGTAGAACCACACGGACGAAACGAAATCGAAGGAGGAACATCAATGCCTATCCCACAAATATCTGACACGATCCATTTCAGTGACCCGGTTGCCGGCGACGCGAGCGCCGGCAACGGCGGCGATGGCAACAGCCATGGCAATATTGACTACAATCCGGTTGCGTATGTCGCCAATACGCAAACGGTCGACGGGGCATCCATCGATCTGCACAACGGCGATCACGTGGGGCAGATGGCAGATTGGACCGCCGGCAGCGGCGGACCTGGCGGCTTTGCGCAAGCCCAGAATGGCTTCCTAGCGGCGGTCACGAATAGCGGCGCGGGAGGCGCCGGAGGAGATTCTCACTCCAACGGCAGCCAGGGAAGCGTGAGCGGCGGCGACACGGCGGCGGTCAGCGCGGATACCACGGCGACACAATATACTCAGCTTCTTGCAGATCAGCATGCCACCATTCTTGCTGGCGTCGGCGGCAACGGCGGCAACGGCAACTTGGCTCGCGGCGGCGACATCTCGGCAGCGCTCGTTCACACGGACCCCTCAACGACGACAGTGAACAATGCTCTCGATCATTTCTCGAACGACTTCGGCCATATCGATCTCAGCCATCTTGGCTCATGAACCCCAAACCCAGAGGGTCGCCGGCTTCACTCGGCGACCCTCATAGGTTGCGGAACCCATCGGCAGCCTCGTCTTGTCAGTCTCACGCGGAGCGAGATCGGATAATGGCAACGCTTTCTGTAACGCCATCGCGCCAACAGACACAGCTCGTCATCGCGCTCCGGGCTTGCGCCGGAGCACTTGGGCTGGTTTTCCTCTATAGCTGTGGCTACAATCTCTTCCTTCTGGCGCCTTCCGTTTATCTCCTGCAGATCTATGACAGAGTTCTGTCGAGCCGCAGCGCCGACACGCTTCTGATGTTGACAATAGTCATCGCCGTCGCCGTGGTGGTTGGCGCAACGCTGGACATTGTGCGCCGGGCAGCCCTCTCGCGCATCGGCAGCTGGCTGGATCACAGGCTACGGCCCATGGTGCTTACCGCATCATTCGAATATGCCGCACGCGCCGATGCAGGAGCCGCCACGGAGTGCTTCAGGGATCTGACCACCTTACGCCAATTCCTCGATTCCCCGGCAAGTTCCCTGTTTTTTGACCTCCCATGGGCACCGATCTTCCTGCTCCTGCTCTTTCTTGTTCATCCGCTGCTTGGGGCGCTCGGTCTTCTGAGCGCATTAGCACTTCTGCTGTTTGCCTGCCTCACGGAGCTAGCGACGCAAGAACCGCTTGCCAGCGCCAATCTTGCCCTCTCCAGAAGCTATCTGCGGTTCGCGAACGCCCTAAAAAACATCGAGGTGATCCGGGCGATGGGCATGGAATATGGTGCCGCGCTAGTGGTCTATCGCGATGCGGAAATGGCAAGACGAGCACAAGACATCGCGATGCATCGGACGGAGATCATTCTTGGTTTTTCCAAATCGATCCGAACACTGGCGCAGATCCTGTTGATGGGATCCGCGACCTGGCTGGTGCTCTCGAGCAACAGCAGTCCCGGTATCATCTTCGTCGCCAGCCTGCTGCTCGGGCGCGGACTTGCGCCGATCGAGGGCGCGATAGGCGCATGGCGCTCCCTAATGTTTGCTCGCAACGCCTTCAATCGCCTCAACCGCATGCTGATCGCCGTTGCGTCGGAACGCGATGCCCGAACGGTGCTTCAGCCGGAACCCAATGGCCTGGTTCTCGAAGACGTCGGCTATATTCAACCATTCGCCAACAGGCAGATACTAACCGGAATCACGTTGCGCCTGGCGCCTGGCGATTGCGTTGCCCTCATCGGCCCTTCCGGATCGGGAAAATCGACGTTAGGTCGTGTTATTGCGGGCGTCGTGCAAGCAACAAGCGGGTGCGCCCTTCTTGGTGGGGTAGATGTTTCGGCTCTGCGTCTTTGCGGAGGCGCCTACCACGTCGGATATCTGCCGCAGGACATCGAGCTTTTCGGCGGGGCAATCAAGGATGTGATCGGCCGGCTGGATGGAGGAGATCCCGCCAGGGTAATCGATGCAGCCAAGCTGGTTGGATTGCACGAGGCGATCATGCGGCTGCCAAAGGGGTACGAGACCGATATTGGAGAAGGTGGTAGCCTGCTCCTTCGCGCTCAGCGCCAACAGCTGGGGCTGGCACGGGCCGCCTATGGAAATCCATCCCTCATCGTTCTCGATGATCCGAACTCTAGCCTGGACTATGATGGCGAGCGCATGCTGCACAAGGCAATTGAACGCATGAAATCCAGGGGCATGACCGTTGTTATCATAACTCACCGCATGGGTATCCTACCAGTTACCAACAAGATCGCCATTATGCGCAACGGGACGGTGGCTGCCTTCGGCGACAGCGAGCAGATTTATGAAACCTATCTTCAACCGCCGTCGCGAACGGGACCATAGAGGGGACTGGGACATGACCCTTGTGCAACTGGATGCAACGCTGGCGAGATTTTCAAGTTCGTCAAAAGTGAGCCAGCGCTTTGCCGAACGATCGACGGCGACAGACAAGCAACAGACAGCTTACGCGCCGGTGCTCGGCACGAAACAGCGCGGACCCGCTCCCCCTTCGCCCATGCCGCGGCTCAGGGGCGTTATATGGACGGGGAACCTGTTGATCGGAGTCTTTATAGTCGGATTGGGAATCTGGTCGGTGCTGGCGCCGCTGAAAAGCGCCGCAGTTGCATCCGGCGTCATCGAGCCGGAGTCCAGCCGCAAGACCATTCAGCACCTGGAAGGCGGTATCGTGCGACGGATACTCGTCAAGAACGGCGATGCCGTGACGGCAGGGCAAGTCGTGATAGAACTCGACGACACCAAGTCCCGCTCGGAGCGCGACAATATTCAAGGGCAACTTTGGGACGCCGAAGCAAGCCGCGCCCGCCTGCTTGCCGAGCAGACGGGCGCCGATCATATCGCTTTTCCGCAGGACCTCAGGTCGGCAATGGACAGAGATCTCTCAGTCGGCGCGATTCTGACTGGACAGCGGAAAATCTTCGAAGCGCGTCGTCAGGTCATGCAGGCGGAAGTTGGCATAACCAGCGAGAAGATCGCACAGGTGCGGCAGGAAATCGTAGGGCTTGGCGCGCAGAAGACAGCACTGACCGACAGGGCGGCAATCTCGCAGCAGGAACTGGATCAGGTTACGGCCCTCAACGCCAAGGGATTGGAACGAAAAAATACTGTCCTCAACCTCCAGCGGGAAAAAGCGGACCTCGCCGGCCAGCGGGGTCAGGTGGAGGCCCAGATTTCGCGCGCCTACCAGGTGATCAGCGAGGCACAGGCCGATCTCGCAAAGCTCGAGAGCGACCGGCTGAGCGAAGTCGCGCAGGGTATGCGCGACACGGAAAGTCAGATCATGCAGTTGCGCGAGCGCTTGTGGGCGATCGACGATCAGCTTTCAAGGACCGATATCCGGGCGCCCGAAGACGGAACAATCATGAACCTGCGCATCCACACCGCCGGCGGAGTGGTCGGCGCGGGCGAGCCGCTCGTCGATCTTGTGCCGCGCAGCGATCGCCTCATCGTGTCCGCCCACGTCAGACCGGAAGACATCAATCTCGTCCGTGCGGGGCTTGAGGCGCAGGTTCACCTCCTTCCATACAATCAGCGGCGCGTTCCGTTGCTGAAAGGCCGGGTCGAGTATGTATCGGCGGACCGCCTCACCGATGCGCAGAGCGGCCAGCCATACTTTGCCGCGACGATCCGAGTGACGGACGAGCGGTTGGCGAAAATGAACGATGTCGAATTGGTCGCAGGCATGCCTGTGCAGACACTGATCGAAACGGGCAAAAGCAGCGTGGCATTCTATGCCATCAGACCACTTATCGACAGTTTCCACAGAGCATTTCGTGAGGACTGAAGCGGTGATGGGCAAGAGAAAATTCGACGACGATCAGATTACCGGCATACTGAAAGAGCACCAGGCTGGGGTGACGGTTGCTGATGTTTGCCACAAGCACGGTATCAGCGAGCCGACCTTCTATCGGTGGCAATCCCTTCATTTCGGAAATGCCGGTCTCGATTCCAAAAGAATGAGAGCACTGATGGAAGAAAACCAGAAGCTCAAGAAACTTTTAGCCGAAGCCATGCTCTCGGCGGCAACGCTGAGTGAGATGCTGGCGAAGACATCGAATGGGCGAAACTAATCCCCAATCATGGAGTGCGGCCGCGTTCGGTCCATCTCTACGCGATAAACCATTGCGATTGCATTCATCCTTCAACGAAGGCGGCAAGCTCGTCGGGCGTCCCTTGAGGAAAGGCCTCCTTCAGATAATCTAGGAATGCCGAAACACGCGCGCTGAGGAGCCGACGCGTTGGATATAGTGCCCAAAGAGCGGTTTGAAGCCCCTCTAGCTCACCCCAGCTCACCAGCCTGCCGGTAGCCAAATCCGGAATGGCGAGCGATAGGGGTAGACGCGCCGCTCCCGCCCCCGCTCGAACGGCATCACGAACCATAATGAACGAGGAGACGCTCAGAACTGGCCTTGCCGCGATGCTCAATTTTCCCGCTGAGGTCATGACCTCCCACAATTCAGCTTGGGCCATCGATCCACGAGTGACGGCGGCAACGGGGTCGCGGCCCATCGGGCGCGGTAGATCGGGGCTTGCCACGACCACCAGCCGATCATGCAGGAACACGCGACCAACGAGGCTTTCGTCCGGCTCCGGATTGACGCGAATGACCAGATCATAAGCCTCCTCGATCATATCGACTGCCCGGTCTTCCGTCGTGATCTCGAGCTGAACTTCGGCGTGTTTCAGGACGAATCCCGCCGCAAGCTTCCCCATTGCCGTCTGGGAGAACAGCAAGGGTGCGCTGATCCGCAACCGCCCTCGGGGGCTATGTCCGCCCGACGCGATAGCCTTCGCCGTTTCGTCAAGCTCGGTCAGGAGTGCGCCTGTTCGCTCGAAGAGTGCGCGCCCTTCCTCCGTGAGCTTTAGCGTCCGTGCACCGCGCTCGAACAGACGCAGGTCGAGACTCGCCTCAAGGTCGGCCACACGCCGCGACAAGGTTGCCTTCGGTCGGCCAGTGGCGCGAGCAGCCTTGCCGAACCCGCCGTGGCGAGCGACCAGATTGAAATCGGCGAGAGCGAGCAGATCCATGTGTTTCACCAACGAGACAGTCTGTCCAAATATGACGTCTATCGGGCGCAATTTGGATCATTAAATTGATAACTGTCAACTGAACACCTCAACGGAGCAATCCCAATGACCATTCTCGTTACAGGCGCCACCGGTCGTGTCGGCCACCACGTCGTGGATCAACTCATCAAGCGTGGCGCGAAGGTTCGCGTGCTGACCCGCGATCCCTCAAGGGCCAATGTCTCGGCCGGCGTCGAAGTTACTCAAGGCGACCTGCTCGACATCGATGCGCTGCGCAACGCCTTCCACGGCGTAAGCACGCTCTTTTTGTTGAATGCCGTTACCGGCGATGAATTCACCCAGGCGATCATCACGCTCAACATCGCCCGCGAGGCGGGCGTCGAACGGGTCGTCTATCTTTCCGTGTTCGATGCCGATCGTGCAGTGAATGTGCCGCATTTCGCCGTCAAGTTCGGTGCTGAGCGCATGCTCGTCCAGATGGGCTTCAGCGCCACCATCCTGCGCCCGACATACTTCATCGACAATGAGCTGATGATCAAGGACGTAATCCTCAATCACGGCGTCTACCCGATGCCGATCGGCGATAAGGGTGTCGCCATGGTCGACGCCCGCGATATCGCCGAGGTCGCCGCCATCGAACTGATCCGCCGCGACCAGGCTGCCCGCAAGCTACCTATCGAGACGATCAACCTTGTCGGCCCCGACACGCTGACCGGCCCGGATGTGGCCAAGATCTGGTCGGACCTGCTCGACCGCCCGGTTGTCTACGGCGGCGACGATCCCAGCGGATTCGAGCAGAACATGGCAAGCTTCATGCCGAAGTGGACGGCCTATGAGATGCGTCTGATGGCCGAACGCTACGTCACCGATGGCATGATCCCCGAGCTCGGCGACGTGGAGCGGCTGATCACGATCCTGGGTCGCCCTCTGCATTCCTACCGGGCCTTTGCCAGTGAGATCGCTACCGCGGCCTGAGGCCCGACAGCCAAACCGCTCCGGAGAGGGAGTGGGCGCGACGCGCCTCTTCCTCCCATCCGGCCTCCGCACCCAATGCGATGTGACGAGCATACGCGAGTCACCGATCAATAACAGGAAGCAGGAACATCAATCCGTGCCAAGGGCAGGACATTGCCATTGGGCGTGATCGCGTGGCGACCTTCAGGTCAGCTCGCCTCGGCCCAGGCCACCGCGTCGGCGCCTGCGGGGATCCGCACGGGGCTCGAGGGATCGTTCACCGCGCGCCACACGGCTTCGGCGACATCCCGCGAATGGGTGACCGGGCCCGGCAGGCTGAAGCGGGCCATGAAGCCTTTGACGAGATCGGCATAGGCCTCGTGGTCGAGACCCCGCATTCGGGAGCTGCCATTCTCGGCGAAGCGGGTCTCGGGCGCGCGCCCGGGTAGCACGATGTGCGCGCGTATGCCGAACTGTGCGACTTCCAGCGCCATGGACTCGGTAAAGGCGTTCACCGCCGCCTTGCTCGCCGTGTAGGCTGCGACTAGCGGGAGCGCCCGCAGCGTCACGGACGACGTAACGTTCACGACGACCCCTCCCCTACGTTCCCTGAGCTGCGGCAGCACCGCCTGCGTGACGGCCATCGTACCGTAGAGGTTCGTCTCGAAGACGTCGTGGATCGTCGACATGGGCATGACCTCGAACGGCGCCGCGGCGCCCACGCCTGCATTGTTGACCAGGGCGTCGATTGGCCCGGCAGCCTCGATGGCCTGATGGATGCTGTCCGGATCGGTCACATCGAGCGCGAGCACGCGCACATTCTTTGAAGAGGGCAGCACATCCTCGCGCGGCGTGCGCATTGTCGCGATGACCGTCCAGTCGCGGTCGACGAAATATCTGACGGTCTCAAGTCCGAAGCCGGAAGAGCAGCCGGTAATCAATATGGTCTTCATGCAGGTCTCGCAGGTTTGATTGTCTACACGAAGACGATAGACCCACTTGCCTGGACCATCTATAATCAATAGTCCAAGTTTGATTAGTGAAAGTCCGACATATGATCGATCCACTGGCGGAGGTCGTTGCGCTGCTCAATCCGAGCGCCCGACATGCGAAGCGCGTCGTCGGCGCCGGGAGTTGGCACATCCGCCGTTCGGATACCGGGCAGCCCTTCTATTGCGTCGTTCTTGAGGGCTCCTGCCGCCTCGCGATTGACGGGCGCGAGCCGATCGAAGTGCGCTCAGGCGACTTCATCCTGGTCCCCGAGTCCTACGGCGTCGCAATGTCCAGCCTCGTGCCACCCCCGACCGACTTCCCTGAAGCGGTGGCCATTGCGCTTGGCTCGGGCGAATTCAGGATCGGCGATCAGAGCGAACCGCCCGATCTGACGATGTTGGCGGGCCATTGCAGCTTCGATTCTGCCGATGCGGGCCTGCTGGTGTCGCTGCTTCCCCAGGTCGTGCATGTCCGCGGCCAGCCTCGGCTTACCACCCTCGTCGAGCTCGTCAGAGACGAATTCCGCGACCGGCGGCCGGCACGCGACGTCATCCTCACCCACTTGCTCGAAGTCCTGCTGATAGAAGCACTTCGCTCGACGGCGGCGACACCTGCATCACCCGGCCTCGTGCACGGGCTCGCTGACGAACGTCTTGCCGTGACGTTACGCCGGATGCACGAGAGCCCGACCAAGGTCTGGACGGTCGCACAACTGGCGAAGGAGGCGGCTCTTTCCCGCTCGGCCTTTTTCGAACGTTTCAGTCGCGCCGTCGGTCTTGCGCCGATGGCCTATCTTCTGAACTGGCGCATGGCTCTGGCTAAGAACATGCTCCGGCGCAGCGAAGCTGGCATCGCCGAGATCGCGGAACGCGTCGGCTACGGCTCGGCAAGCGCGTTCAGTGTCGCCTTCACCCGCCATGTCGGGCTGCCGCCCGCGCGCTATGCGCGGCAGCAGGACCTCCCTGCGTCCTAAGGGCCAAGAAGCTCGGCGCTACGCTCCAGATGGCTGTCGGCGCATGAGCACCGTCCCGCCTCAAGCGTTTCGCTCGACGCAGGCGCCCGCCAGGATGAAGTCGACGCCGGCAATGAACTGTTGGCGATCGTCATGTTCGCTCAGCTGCGCCGCCACCCGCCGAAGAAATGGACGCGCTTCGGGATCATCCTGAATCCAGCCCGTGGCTATGGTTTCCAGCCACGCCTTACGATCCGTTCCGTCCGGAAGCGTGCGGGCGTTGGCCGCGTTCTGGCCGGCCACACCGAGGATGTAGTTCGTCAGCGCGGAGGCGCAGTCGAATTGTGCATCCGCAGGAACACCAAGCGGCTGGAGCCATCCGCCGATGCGTTCGAAGATCTCTCCAACCGCGGAATGCCATGGTTCGCGGGAAAGGTGAGCGCCGGCCCAGGGGTGAGCGTCAATCGCATCGAATACCGCAAGCGCGATGGCGCGGATCGCTGCTCTTGGCTCCTCTTCCTTGGCCACTTTCGCCAGGGCGCGGACGAGAACGTCTCCCGTCGCGGCGGCGAGCAGGTCGTTCCTGTCGGCGATATGCCAGTAGATCGCCCCGCTGCCCGTCGCCAGCTGTGTCGCCAACGCTCGAAATGTCAGAGCGGCCTCCCCGCGCGCATCGAGAATCTCGACCGCCGCCTTGACAATCCGCGCCTTGGAAAGGGCGTCCGCGCGCCGCGTGGTCTGATGAGCTCGTTTAGACATGCGCCTATGATGACATATCTGGAACGCCGTTCCAATTCCTGCTATATGGAACAATGTTCCAATCATCTCGAGGTGCCATCATAACCACTCCCGTTACCATTGTTGGCGCAGGCCTGGGCGGCCTGACCCTCGCCCGCGTGCTCCACCTTCACGGCATCACCGCCACGATCTTCGAAGCGGAGCCCTCCCCGCACGCCCGCACTCAAGGCGGCCAGCTTGACGTTCACGAACATGACGGTCAGCGCGCGCTCGCTGCCGCCGGCCTGACCGACGCATTCCGCGCAATCGTTCACGACGGTGGCGACGCGACGCGCGCCCTCGACCGAAACGGCAATGTGCTGCTCGACCAACCCGGAGACGGCCGACGTCCCGAGGTGCTCCGGGGCGACCTGCGGCGGATCCTCATCGACTCCTTGCCTGCCGGGACGATCCGGTGGGGGCGGAAGCTCGCCGGAGCCAGGCCGCTTGGCGCCGGTCGTCACGAACTGACGTTCACCGATGGCTCGGCTGTAGAGACCGCGTTGCTCGTGGGAGCCGATGGCGCCTGGTCAAAGGTACGCCCGCTGTTGTCAGACGCGAAACCCGGCTATGTCGGCGTTTCCTTCGTCGAGACCTACCTGCATGACGCTGATCGGCGGTTTCCCGCAACGGCCGCGGCGGTCGGGGCCGGCGGAATGTTCACGCTCGAACCGGGCAAGGGGATCACCGCGCACCGGGAGCCGACAGGCGCTCTCCACACCTATGTTCAACTGATGCGACCTGCGGCTTGGTTTGCGGACATCGACTTCAACGACGCCGAGACTGTGAAAACACGGATAGCAGCCGAATTCGACGGGTGGACACCCACTCTCACCTCATTGATCACCGGCAGCGACACGGCGCCGGTCCTGCGAGCGGTCAACGCGCTCCCGGTTGGTCATCGATGGGATCGTGCGCCAGGAGTGACGCTGCTCGGCGACGCCGCGCATCTGTCGCCTCCGGCCGGCGACGGCGCAAACCTGGCGATGCTCGACGGGGCCGAACTCGGCGAGGCCATAGCCGCTCAGCCTGGAAACATCGAGAATGCGCTGACCGTCTATGAGGCGGCGATGTTCGCGCGCAGCAAGGCCGCTGCCATTGACGCGCGCCGAGTCCTGGACCTTTGCCTGGGTGAGCATGCGCCCTTCAGCCTCATCGACTTTCTCAACGCCGCGTCATAACCGCGGTGCTCCAGAGAAAAGGCCACAGAGAACCGGCGTGCGTATTGGAGTTCTCGGGACTTGCTCGCCTAATCTGCCGGAGCCACGACGCGTTATGCCTGAACCCGCCTCAAAGAGTCTTGCGCCATGATCTGGACATTGCGGGGGAAGCCGAACGTTCCCAAGCGTTCACACAAGCAGGTGGAGGCGGACGGTCATCCCCCGGAGGAGATATCGCCTGCCGTATCGCTCGGAACGGCGGTCCGAAGTTTTAGGGCGACAGAGCTTTAAACCTGCATCTCTTTTCCCACCACTCGCGGGTGTTCATGTTAGCGGCGTTGAAGGACACTATCTGAAATTCGGCGGGCCTCAGGAAGCAAGTCGGTCGACAAACGCCGCAGGCGAGGCCAAAACGGCTAGGCAATCAAGGACCTGATCCGTTCAGCATCCTCTGGCGTCGCCGGATTGTAGACCACCATGCTGAGATCAGTCCTACCATCGACAGAAAACGCCGAATATTCGAAGGCGAGCGGGCCGAGAACCGGATGGTGTATATGTTTGACCGCCTCGCCATGGGCGCCATGAACTTCGTTGTCGCGCCACATCCTTCTGAAATCGGGGCTCAGCCGGCAGAGCTCGTCGATAAGAGGCTCCACCTCAGCCGCCGCCCCCGCACGCGCGGCGTCCAGCTTGAACGCGCCCACCACAAAGTGCGCCACGCTCTCCCAATCATGTTGCATCGTGCGGGCGTGCGGATTGAGGAATATCATGCGCAACAGATTGCGCTCATCCGGTGGCAACGCTCCATAATCGGTCAGCAGCACGGTTGCTGCTCGATTCCAGGCGACGACGTCCCAAATGGCGGTTCTGATCAGGGCCGGGCTCGGGTCCAGCGCGTCCAGCACGCGCTGCAGTCGCGGCGTCACGCCATTGTTCTTCTGGTAGCGGGCCTCGGGCGGGCGGCCGAGGCCGAGCAGAAAAAGGTGCTCACGTTCGGCATCTGTGAGCATGAAGGCCCGCGAGAGGCGATCGAGCACCTCGGCTGATGGCGCGCCGCCGCGCCCCTGTTCGAGGCAGGTGTACCAGGTCGGGCTGATGTTGGCCCGTTGCGCGACTTCCTCGCGGCGCAGACCGCGAGTCCGGCGACGTTCCGAGGAGAACCCCAGAGCTGCGGGATCGAGCTTGGCACGGCGATCGCGGAGATAGCGCCCAAGCATGTTTTCGATAGGCAGATATTCGCTCATCCTGTTAGTCTTTATACTACCATAAGGTCACTACTTTACCAGCATACGCCGTTGCGGTTGATTTGTTCTCGACCGAAATCGGGGACTTGTTCATGCCTTCACCTCCACTCTCGTCGAAGTCCTTACGCATTGCCGTCCTTGGTTGCGGCAAAATCGGCAGCACATTCGCGTTCCAATTGGCTCGCGCCGGCAACCACGTCACTGTCATCGCTCGGCCGATGTCGGCCCGGCTTCAGCAGTTGCGGCGCGACAACGGCATCGTCACCGTCACGGGTGAGCGCGCCGACGTACAAATCGCGGACGTGCTCGACGAGGAGACACCTTACGACCTCATCATCGTGACGGTCATCGACTATCAGGCCGATGCCGTGCTGCCGGCTTTGCAGCGCAGCGCCGCCAAGAGCATCCAGTTCATGTTTGTCAGTTTCGAACCGGAGCGGCTGCGCGATGCGGTCGGCGCCGAGCGATGCTCGTTCGGCATGCCTTTCGTGCAGGCGGTGATTGACAAAGACGGCAAGCTCAAGCCCACTATTTCGAAATCTCAAAAGACGATCATGAGTGAGCAGCGCTGGGTGGACGTGTTCAGCGCCGCCGGACTACCCGCGGCCCACGAACCCGATATGCCCCTCTGGCTGCGTTGCCACGTTCCGCTATGCATCGGGTTCGAAAGCGTCGCGGTGGCGGGCGAGCGGCGCGGCGGCGGTGCCTCCTGGGGCGAAGCAAAGCTCGTCGCACGCGGGGTGAAGGAAAGCTTCGCGCTGATCAAAGGGCTTGGCTACCCAGTCTATCCGAAGTCGAAAGTGCGCCTCAGCGGCCTTCCAATCTTCATTTTGACTTTCATGCTGTGGATGTTCTCGCGCGTGAAGTCGATGCGCGAATTGCTCGCGACCGGGAAAGAGGAATGCAAGGCGCTGATCGACAGGATGGTAGAGGCGGCACCCCGGGCGAAACCCGCCATCAACGTCTCCAGAATTGAGGCAATCAGGCCGGCGTAGGCCCGGCTGACGGCTTCTGTCCCCACTTCGAATTTAGGAGACTTCTGTCATGAACGTATTTGTCACCGGCGCAACGATGGGCGGGTTCAGCCGCCATGTCGAGCTGCCCGTCCGCCAGACGGCGGGCCTACTCTGATCCACCGCGACCGGTAGGAGCATGCTTGTCTTGATCATAACGCGCCCGGTTGTTCTCGATCTCGTCGATATGCTCTCCCGCCCACGCACCCAGTGCGCGGACCGGCACAGCCAGGGATTGTCCAAGTTCCGTCAGGGCATATTCGACTTGCGGTGGGACCGTCGGATAGACCGTCCGGCTCACCATCCCGTCGCGCTCGAGCGCCTTCAGGGTGCGTGTCAGCATCTGCTGCGAGATGCCCCCGACCGTCCGTTTGATCTCGTTGAAGCGATGCGGCCGCTCGACCAGTATCCTGACGATCATCACTGTCCATTTGTCGCCGACGATGGCGAGCACTTTGCCGACCTTGTGGCATTGGGCGCTGACGGCCGGCGAGGCAGGCATATCCATGTGACCAGGTCCTAAAATTATGCGTTCTTGGCGGAGCACCTGTGGTCACATAGATAGTCCTGGTCACAAATCAAGACCGGAGATATCCAGTGAAACTTCTTCATCTCGACTCCAGTATCATGGGCGAAAACTCGGCAAGCCGGGTGCTCTCTGCCGCTATCGTCGAGCGGATCGTCGAAACACATGACGCGGTTGAAGTCACCTATCGCGACCTTGCCAGCGAACCGCTCCCGCATCTCACCCTCGACGCGTTCAAGGTGCTCGACGCCGGCACTGACGTGCAGCAATTCCTCGACGCGGACGTTGTGGTGATCGGGGCCGGCTTCTACAATTTCTCTGTTCCCACCCAGCTCAAGGCCTGGATCGATCATATCGTCGTGCGGGGAAAGACCTTCGCGCGCGGCGAAAACGGGCCGATCGGTCTCGCCCAGGGAAAGCGCGTGATCGTCGCGCTGGCGCGCGGCAACGTCTACAGCGATGGCTCGCCGTATCACTCGTTCGAACATGCCGAGACGCTGCTCCGCTCCGCATTCGCATTCATGGGTGTCACGGATATCGAGTTTATTATCGCCGAGGGGCTCGGGCGCAGCGAGGAGGTGCGTCGGGCCTCGATCGCGGGCGCACTTGAAGAGGTGCGCAAGGTCTCCCCAAACCCCAAAGCTCCGGCTCCACTCGGAGCTTGAGAGCACAGACGCGAATGCACGGCATGCCTGGCTTTCGCGCCGTAACGGAGGAATCGCTGCTTCAATTGCTCGGACGAAATTTCCTGATGGCAGATCTCTCGGCCGGGCATGTCGGACAGGATCGCGGACATGCCGTTGTCGGACAGATCCTCGCGGCCAACCGCGGGGATCCTCCTGCCGGCCGGCGACCAAAACGGGAACCATGTTGAACGTGTCCGCTCCACCGTTAAGGGAGTGACGAGAAGGACTGCTCACTACCAGACGCTAGGCGACGTCCAGCTTCACCCGCCTCGACCTGCCGGCGGCCATATTGCCGGGGCGAGCAGTTCATCACCCGCTTGAAAGCGGTACTGAAGGACTTTTCGGATTCGTAGCCAAGCGCCAACCCGATCTCGGCAAGCGACTGACGCGTCGAGGTCAGCCTGTCCGCCGCCTGCATCATGCGCCAGCGCGTCAGATAGTCCATCGGCGAAAGGCCAACCCTTTCCTTGAAGGTCACCGCGAAGGCGGTGCGCGACATCCCAGCCTCCTTGGCGAGGGTCTGCAGCGTCCATCGCTGGCCAGGTGCTCCGTGCATTGCGGCGATGGCCGCGCGCAAACGCTTATCCGCGAGCGCGGAGAGCCAGCCTGCTTCCTCGGCCGTCCGGTCGGACAGGTAAAGCCGCAGCGCCTGCACCAGCACGATCGTCGCCAATTGCTGCGCGACGATGAAATCGCCGGGCTGTCCCTCCGACAGCTCCTGCCGCATGCGCTCGACGCACCAATTCAGGGTCGCGCTGCCAGGACGATCACGGATGTGCAGGAGTGGCGGAAGGACGTTCAAGAGCAGCTCCGACTGGCCCTCCGACAGCGTGAAGTAGCCGCCGATGCTGAGATAGTCTCCACCGCCATTGTAGGTGAGGATGCGCCCTTCCGGCCGTGGCGGCAGGACCTGGCTGACAGGGACCGGCGCGACCGACAGGTCGCTGGCGATCTGGAACGGCCGGCCACGCGGCAGCAGGAAACATTCGCCGGCGCTGACCTGAACAGGAGACTCGCCTTCCACCGATATCCAGCACGAGCCGGTCACGACGGCGTGGAACTTGATCCCCTCATGCGGCCCGAAGCTGATCGCCCAATCACCGCCCGCATCGAAGCCGCCCGACACGTAGCTACGCAGCTTCAGAAGCGAGAGCACATCCGAGAGTGCATCCATTCGTGACTTCCTGAACGATCGAAAACCATATTCGAACTATGCGGCATGGATCGTTCCTGAGCAACCGCCTAAATTGGGTTTGAAGTCAATAGAGGAGAAGCGCCATGCGCATATTCGTGACCGGTGCCACCGGCTTCATCGGGGCCGCCATCGTCCGCGAGCTCATCGAGGCCGGGCACGAAGTCACCGGGCTCGTGCGTTCGGCGGAAGCCGCCGCACGCCTTGAAGCGGCCGGCGCGAAACCGCAGCGCGGTGGCATCGAGGAGCTCGAAAGCCTCGCACGCGGCGCGGCCCGGGCGGACGGCGTGATTCACACCGCCTTCTTCCATGCCTTCTCGCACGCCAGTCTCGCGACGCGCCTGCGGGTCATGCTCGGCGGCAGCCCGACCAATATCGTCAAGCGGTTTATGACCGCCGCCGTCGAGGCGGACCGGCGCGCGATCGAGACGCTCGGCAACGCGCTGCGCGGAGATCAGCGATCGCTGGTCATTGCCTTTCCGACAATGGCGATGGTTCAGGGATGGCTGGCCGTTGAAACGGATCCCGCCGATCCGAATGCTGTGGGCGGTCTCAGGGCTCGATCCGAGGGGGCAGCCCTGGCGCTCGCAGCCCGCGGCGTGAGGGCCACGATCGTTCGGCTACCGCCTTCGGTACACGACGAAACCCGGCAGGGCCTCGTCACCCAGTTGATCGCTATCGCGCGCAAGAAGCGGGTCTCCGCCTATGTCATCGGCGATAGCGAAAACAGGTGGGGCGCTGTCCATCGGCTCGACGCATCGCGCCTCTTCCGCCTCGTCCTCGAACAAGGCGAAGCCGCCACCTGCTATCATGCGGTCGCCGAAGAAGGAATCCCGGTGCGCGCCATCGCGGAGGCGATCGGCAGCCACCTCGGAATCCGCGTCGAAGGTTTGTTTCCGAAAGACGCACACAAGCATTTCGGCTGGCTCGCGCCCTTCGTCGGCGCCGACAATCCGGTGTCCAGTGAACTCACGCAGCGGCGCCTGAGCTGGCAACCGACCCATCCGCGGCTCATGGACGATATCGGCGCGGCTCTCCGCAACGCCGACGCGCGGGCATCATCGGCCCTCCCATGAAGCGAACCCAAAGGTACAAGCACACTCACATTCCTGCATGACTTCGGTCGCGGAACATCGCGCGCGCTGAAGAACGCCGCTGCTCGGCCTGCGGACAACAAAGGAAAACCTCCGATGCGATTGACCAAACTACTGCCCCTTGCCTTCACTCTCGCGCTCGCTTTTGCCAAGCCGAGCCTGGCGACGCCTGTCGCCTCCGGCGTTCCCGGGATGCTCTTCGACCATGATGTGCCGGTCACCATGACCGATGGCCTGCAGCTGCGCGCCAACATCTATCGCCCGGAAAAGCCGGGCCGGTACCCGATCCTGATTCTGATGGGCCCCTATGGCAAGGATACGAGCCTCGCGGATGCGCCCGCCTACAAGACGTCGTGGGCGAAGCTGATCGCAAAATACCCTGATCTCTGCAAAAAATCCTCCTGCCGCTACATCCGCTTCGAGGCGCCCGATCCAGAACGCTGGGTCGCGAACGGCTACATCGTCATCCATGCCGATGTCCGCGGCGCCGGCGCCTCACCAGGCGTGCTCGATCCCTTCTCGCCGCGCGAAACGCAAGATTATGCGACGCTGATCACCTGGGCAGCGCGGCAGCCCTGGAGCTCGGGAAAGGTCGGCCTGCTGGGCACGTCATTCCAGGCGATAAATCAGTATCAGGTTGCCGCCTTACACCCTCAGGGTCTTGCGGCGATCCTGCCGTGGGAGGGAGCCTTCGATCAGTATCGTGAGATCGCCTACTATGGCGGGATCCTCAACGTCGCCTGGGAATATTGGTGGACCCATCAGGTGGTGCCCAACCAGAATGGCAACGCAGAAACGCCGCTCATCGACTCCATCGATGGCGGCAAGGATACGGGGGCGCCTCTCCCTCCTGATGTCTTGAAGCAGAACCGCGTCGATCCGGTCGAGGCCTTCGCCAAGCATCCGTTCGATGATGCCTATTATCGCGAGCGAATCCCCGACGGAAGCCGCATCACGGTGCCACTGCTCGATGTCGCCAACTGGACGGACTGGAGCACGCAGGGGTTTCGCTCTGCCGCCAGCAAGCAGAAATGGCTGCGCATCCAGACCGGCGATCATCTGACGCCCTTCTATTCAGACGAAGCGCTGGCGCTGCAGAAGCGCTTCTTCGATCACTTCCTCAAGGGCGTGAACAACGGATGGGAGAAGGAACCGCGGGTGGCGTTGCAGATCCGTCGTCCCGACGGAACGGCGTGGCGCGGTGCCGCGGCGTGGCCGCTGCCTGGAACGCAGTGGCAGCGTTATTATCTCGACGCGGCAAACGGATCGATGGACCCCGCGCTCGGAACCGCCGCACCCGCGGAGAAATCCTATCCCGGCCTGGGCGAAGGGCTGACGTTCACCTCCGCGCCGTTCACTGAGGAGACGGAGTTCACCGGCCCGATCGGTGTCAGGCTCTGGGTCGGCTCCTCCACAGCGGACATGGACATCTTCGCGGCCGCGCGGCTGATCGATCCGCAAGGCCGCGACGTCGCCTTCATGGGCAACAGCGACCCGAATGTACCGCTCGGCCTCGGCTATCTGCGCGTGTCGCACCGAGCGGTCGATCCGGCACGCTCGACCGAGTATGCTCCGTTCCATCCGCATCTGACGTCGGAGCCGATGACGCCCGAGCAGCTTTACCCAGTGGATGTGGAATTCACCGAACCGACGAGCATCGTCATTCCGAAGGGCTATCGTCTGGCTCTGACCATCCAGGGCAAGGATTTCGGCTACGGCCCGGGCGCAAACATCGTTCGCGCCAAGGACTACGATCTTCCGAACTCCAGCAACTCCGGGCTGTTCTTCGCCGCGCATCCTAACCGCGACGCCACCCTCTATGGCGGGACGGATACGCTGGCGACGGGCGGAGAGCATGCATCCTATCTGCTGTTACCACACATATCCACTCGCCGATGAGAGGCGATCAACCGCGTTCAACCCGCTGTCGTTTCGCGCTAAATCGGGCTCTTCCTCACCTTGTCTTACCAGCGAGGCTGATCACCGCGCATAGCAGATCAAGCGACACTGTTCGACCGAGCCCATCCGCGCCTGACAACCCATGCGATCGGCAACCCAAGACCGAACATATGGATCAGCAGGGCCGGCACGAAGGGCATCGGGGTCACCGATGCGGGTGTCGTGAAGGCGCTGAGCGGCAATACGACAAAGCCCATGAAGAAGAACAGGATGATGCCGAGCACAGGACCACCGATCCACGTCCAGCGGTTCACCACCGGCACTTGCCAGACGACCAGCGCGTAGACGACGGCTGGAACGACCGACACGAAAAAGTGGAGCAACGTCCCGAAGACGAAGCCGGTCGCGCCCGCATAGGCAGCCATGCCCATCAGGCTGCTGGCTGCCAGTTGCATCTCAGGTACGATCCCAACGCCCCGGGACAGTTGCAGGATCAGAACGGGCACGAGAACGATCACGCCGGCAGTCAGTCCAGCGCTGAAACCGACTGAGACGGCGCGGGACAAATTGTGCTCCAGACGCGTTGTTGAAGACGTCGCCTTGTCGTTTGTTTGATATTTCATGGGCATGGGGCAGCTCTCTGGATTAATCTTACGAGACGAATTGAACTTGATCGCGTTGATGAGTGGAACTTCCTCACCTCGCGGACGCGTTGGTGTCACGCGAGCTTGCGAGGTGGGATGGAGGTCAGGCGGCTCCGCCCAACAGGAAACCACGGCCGTTCTGTCGACGTGACATCGCCTGAAGACCTGGCTCAGGCGCGCAACGCGGCGGCGACCAGGCTCTGCATCGAAGTGGTCGGACGACCGATCAACCGCCCGAGCGCACCACCGCCGTCGAACAGCGCACCGCGCGAGGCAGCGGCGTCGGCATCGGCCAGAAGAGCGGCGAGGTCGCCTGGCAGGCCGGCGCCCGTCAGGACATCACGATAGGCAATCTCGGACAGGTCGTTGTAGACGACGGCCTTGCCCGACTGGCGCGAGACCTCTGCGGCAAGCTCGGCAAGGGTAAAGGCTTGGTCGGCTGCAAGCTCATAGGTCTTCCCGGCATGCCCATCGGTCGCCAGCACCACGGCTGCAGCCTCGGCATAGTCCTGCCGGGCCGCTGACGAGAAGCGCCCATCCTTTGCGGCACCGACGAAGGCGCCGTGCTCTAGTGCTGCGGGGAGCGCCATGAGGTGATTCTCGGTGTACCAGCCGTTGCGTAGGATCACCGCGGGCAGTTCCGAGGCCGCGATGACCTCTTCTGTCTGGCGATGCTCGATTGCGAGCCTTGCCGGCGACGTGTCGGCGTGCAGCATGCTGGTATAGGCGATCAGCGAAACTCCGTTCGCTTTGGCTGCCTCGATCACAGCGCTATGCCGCGGAAGACGGCCGCTGACCTCGGTCGAGGAAATCAGCAGCAATTTCTCCACGCCGGTCAGCGCCGGACCAAGCGTGTCGGGCCGGCTATAATCCGCCTCGCGCACGATCACCCCGCGTTCGGCCAGATCCCTGGCCTTTGCCGGATTGCGAACCGCCGCGACGATCCGGTTGGCGGGAATGGTTTTCAGCAGCGCCTCGATCACGAGGCGGCCAAGTTGTCCTGTTGCTCCAGTTACTGCGTACATCGTTCAGTCCATTTCGTGGTTGCAATGAATTCGATGGCCTGTACATAACGGCCATCGTTACCACGGGAAACCACGTATCTCGCGGTTACCTTCATTTTCCGGTAACCAACTGGAAACTGCCGTTGAAGGAAGGGTAATGGTACTCAAGGTACGAAAGAAGGTGGAGACGCCCCCGGGCTGCCCCATGTCGAAATGCATGGATCTCCTTGGCGGCTGCTGGACGCCGGAGGTGCTCTGGTCCTTGAGCGAAGGCCCACGCCGGTTCTCGGAATTGCGCCGGGACAATCCTTTCATCTCGGCGAAGGTGATGACGAGCAGGCTGCGGGATCTCGAACAGCGCGGCGTCCTCACGCGCAAGGTTTTACCGACATCACCGCCCACGGTGGAATACGAGTTGACCGAGTTGGGGAAGGAACTCCTCCCCGCGATCAGATCCATCGTAGAGGTCGGCACGCGCCTGCTGTTGCGTGATTCTACCCCCTAGCGCCGTTGACGGCGGATGCTCACTTGCAGCCGGTGACATCAGGGAACGCGCCGGCGTTGAAGGACGCCGCCCCCTCCAATCTGACGATGCGGCACCCGCTTGACCGCCTGCTCTGCCCAAAGGATGGGACCGATTGCGTTAATTGCGCGATGCCGCAGCTTGACCGCAAGATCTCGAAACGAAGTTAAGCGTCGGCTCTTGCGTTAATGGCAAGTTTCAGCGCTGGATTATCGTTTGCTTGATCGGATAGCGAAGGTGGCCGGTTCGTAGAATTCGGTGTGCTCCACACTGCTTGCTAACCTTCAGGCTGATCAGTCTTAAGGCCGAGCGCGAATTTGATCCCGGGCGGGATGAGGCTTCATCTCGCCCATCTACGTTTTTGACCTGACCATTACTCAGTTGGAGGGAAGATAGGAGCGTCCCTTCAGAAACGCGACGAACGCGCGCAATGCCGCTGATTGATGGCGCCTGCTCGGAAAGTAGAGATAAAGCGCCTCCAGCGGCGAAGACCATTCGGGCAGGACCCGTGACAACTTTCCAGCGGCCAGGAGGTCGGACACGCTCGCAGCCGGAGCGCTGACAATTCCTAAGCCCCTTACAGTCAGCTCGATCTGTGAGGCGAGATCGTGAACGATCGTGGCCGCGGGCGGCGCGATCTGTACGGTCTCGCCTGCGGATTGCAGGATCCATGGTATGATCAAGCCGGTTGTCTGACTGCGGCACACCACGGCGCGGTGACTGAGCAGATCGCTTGGGAGATTTGGCATCCCTCGAGCATGAAGATAGGCAGGTGAAGCGACGAGAACGGCTTCTGACTTGGGCGCGACTGGCACTGCCACCATGTCCTTCTCGAGGCAATTACCATAGCGTAATCCTGCGTCGTAGCCTTGCTTGACGATGTCGATCATGCGCGCCTCGACCGCGATCTCAAGCTCCACCTCGGGATAGGTGTCCTGAAAAGCCGCCAGTGCTGCGGCGATGAGCAGGTCGAAGGGCGCGCGCGGCATGGTGAGGCGCAAGGGGCCAGCTGGCCGACCACCCCGCCGTGCGGCCTCCTCCGCCGCTCGCCTCAATTGCGACAGGGCAGGAGCCGCCGCCAGGAGATAGTCGGTACCGACTTCCGTCAAACTCAAACTGCGGGTCGAGCGGCGCAAAAGCGGCGTGCCGAGACGCTCCTCGAGGCTTCGGATCGCCTGGCTGGCCGCGGATGGAGAGATACCGAGACGCCGCGCTGCTTCGGAAAAGCTACCAGCTTCGGCCACGGCGACAAACACAGCCACGCCTTCGAGGATATTTTTCTGTCGCAAGTGATCCACCTTGAAGTTTTGCTTCATACTTCATGTGTGATTTCAGGCCTAATCGCAAGCATCTGCTCGGCGTACGGTTGCGCATGCCTATGATCCAACACCATCCCGTCGAAGGTCCGATCCTGATCGGGCATCCCGACCAACGGTCCATCCCCCTCGTGACCGACGCGGCCGTCCTGGCGGGCGCAGCGGGGGGAATGCTCTCATCAACGCTGGTTTCCCGCACCTTCAGCACGCCCCGTCAGACAACGCATTACATCGAATGCGGGCCGGCCGACGGACCGCTGATGATCTTCCTCCACGGCTGGCCGAGCATAGGTCTGATGTGGTGCGCCCAGATGAACGCCTTCGCCGCCGACGGGTGGCGCTGCATCGCTCCTGATCTTCGCGGCTTTGGCAGCTCTTTCGCACCTGCAGCCAACGATGCCTATACCATCGAGGAAATCGTGGCGGACATGGCGGAGCTCCATGACCACCTTGGCCGCGAGGCTGCAATCTGGGTTGGCCACGACTGGGGCAGCATCGTAGCCGGTGCCTTGGCCGCGCATGAGCCGAAACGCTGCCGTGGCGTCGTACTGATCTCGTGGGCGTATTTTCCCGACGGGAACGCCCTGCCTACGCTCGTTGCGCTGGTCGATCGAACGATTTACCCCGCCGACCAATATCCGGACGGCCAATGGGATTACTATCGGTACTACACGACGCATTTCGATACGGCGGTGGCTGACCTCGACGCGGATGCGGAAGCATCGTTGGCATCGATCTTTCGATCGGGCAGCCCTGCCGCCGTCGGCGAGGTTTCGCCATCCGCGAAAGTCACGCGCAACGGTGGGCGCTTCGGCGCCGCACACCGAGCCCCGCCCACCCGGCCCGACCTGGCACTGTGGCCGCCGGCGGACTTCGAAGAGCTGGTGCACGCGTTCAAGCTTCGCGGCTTCCTCCCTACCTGCGCGTTGTATCTGAACGGTGATGCCAACACCGTCTACGCGCGCGAGGCGCCCAATGGGGGCCGACTGTCGCAGCCGGTGCTGTTCGTTAACGGCGACTTCGATCAGATCTGCAGCATCAACGGAAATCGTCAGGGCGACCCGATGCGTGCAGCCTGCCGAGACCTTACCGTGGCGAGTATGCCCTGCGGGCATTGGCTGCCGTTGGAGCGCAAGGAAGAACTCATTCAGGCCATCCGACACTGGCTCCAGAGCAAAAAACTTTAATGGCGGTATACGAAGCAGCTTGAACGAAGACTCAAGAGAGCAACGGTGCTGTATTCGACAGCCCCGTGGCGGTGCTCCACTTTCTCGCCAATCAAGAATACGACGCCCCAGCTAAACTGAGCGAATCCCGCAGACGATCGCGGTGCGCAAACGGGCCATTACCGCTCCGCTCTTCTTTACGGACTTCAGCCAGGGCAGCATCTCACTCATATGTCGTCGCTCAGGCGCATCTGGGGCCGACCATGCCCAAGGAGCTGTCCCTTCATCGCACTCAAGGCGGCGGCGCGACTGAAGCGCGAAGGATCAACTGGCACTCCATCTTCAGCCTCACTGGTGGCTTCTTCGGCTGCATTACTTTTTCCAAAAGCTCGGAGACCGCCCAACGACCCATATCCTCGTGCGGCAGCTTCAATGTTGTAAGCGGCGGCAGGATTTTTCGGGCAAGACTTTCATCGTCGAAACCGACGACCGAAATGTCGTCGGGAATCCTCAACCCACGCATCCTGATCGCATCATAAGCGCCCATCGCGACCCGGTCGGAAAAGCAGAAAACCGCCGTCGGCGGCAATGGCAGATCGAGGAGCTGCAGCATCTTTTCCCGCCCGAGATCGAGGGACCAGGCTTCTGAAAGGATCAGTTCCGGATCGACGGCGATATCGTAGGTGGTCAGCGCCTGGCGATAGCCGCTCAGGCGATCGCGCGCCGCTTCAAGCCGCTGCCTGCCGGCATCGATCATGGCGATGCGGCGATGGCCGGCCTTGATCAAGACTTCCGTCGCCGCATAACCGCCGGCATGATCGCCTGGAATGATCGAAGAGAACTCGGCCCGCTGCTGGTGGCAATTCAAAAGGACGGCTGGATAGTTGCCAAGGTTGGAAGGCAGGATCGGCGCTAGCTGGGTGATGAGCGTGGCGTAGATTACGCCGACGATCTGGCGCCGTCCGAGATAGTCGAGAATGGATTCGGCGAATTCGACCTGTCCGCCCGTCACGACGGTGAACGCCGCCAAGCCCTGCTCTTCCGCCGCGCTCCGAACACCTTCTATCAGCGGCGCAGCATGCTGCGAGGCCATGAGATCGTCTATCAGCAAAACGATGATGCCGCCGATCGGGTCATTGGCCGGCGCTGTCTTCTGGTAGCCAAGTTCCGCGGCGACAGCCAGCACGCGTTCGCGCACTTTCTCCGAGACCCTCTTGCCGGGAGCCTCGTTCAGCACCAGTGAAACCGTCGCATGCGAAACGCCGACCTGCGAGGCGATATCGGACATGGTCGGTCGTTTCGTCGTCTTGTCGTTCACTCGGTTTCTTTCTCGGACTCAAGGGCAGTCTGCGCGCACGTTAGGAAATCTGACGGACAATGTGAAGCTACGGCCCTTGCGGAAGTTAAGTTTATAAGTTACGAAACTTTCGTGTAACTTATTTTGTGACTTAATCCAACCGAAAAGCTCGTGGCCATGACCATCGCCTCCCGCCGTTTCGCCGATACCCGTTCCGGGCCGCGTGCGCGCCTGTCTCTCGACGGAACCTGGGACTTTCAGCTGGAAGGGCGGACGCCGACTACGATCGCCGTGCCCGCGCCCTGGCAGGCTCATTTTCCGGTTCTGCGTGCCGCGGCCGGCGTGGCAACCTATTCCCGCGCCTTCACCGTGCCGCAGGAATGGCTTGGCCGTCAGGTCATCGTGCATTTCGGCGCCGTGAACTATTTCGCCGAAGTATCGGTCAACGGCCGCGCGCTCGGTTCTCACGAAGGAGGCTATCTGCCCTTCGAATTCGTCATCCCTTTCGATCTGTTGACCGGCGAGTTGCGTCTGGATGTGAAGGTTACGCTGCCAAGCGCCGATGCCCGAGCCTTCCCGGATTTCCCGTTCGACGAGATCCCGCACGGCAAGCAAAGCTGGTACGGAATGCTGGGTGGCATCTGGCAATCGGTCTGGCTGGAATGCCGCAGCGAGGCGCATATCACCCACCAGGCCATTCGCGCCGATCTCGCAACGGGCGATGTCGCTATCGATGTCGAGCTGGCAGCGGCTTTTACCGGCGCCTTGAAGATCACCATTCTGGATCGCAAGGGAGCGGTCGCAGCTTCGAGCGAATTTGCGCTCAACGACAAGGCCCGGATTTCGGCTGCGCTCAAGGTCGCCGATGTCGAAGCGTGGTCGCTCGACGATCCCGCTCTTTATCGGGCCGTTGCCGAGCTATCCGAGGGGGGCAACGTTATCGATGCCGCCGAGGAGAATTTCGGTTTTCGCACCTTCGAGGCAAGGGATGGAAAGTTCTTTCTGAACGGGCACCCCTTCTACATGCGCGGCGCGCTGGATCAGGATTATTATCCCGAGGGCATCTATACGCCGCCGTCGCTGGAATTTCTGGAGGATCAGGCACGCAAGTCGAAGGAACTCGGCCTCAACCTCCTGCGCTGTCATATCAAGGCTCCCGATCCACGCTACTACGATGTGGCGGACCGGTTTGGCCTGCTGGTCTGGACGGAAATTCCAAACATTCAGACCTTCACCGAGAAATCAGCGAAGCGCCTGCTCGATACGATGGAAGGAATCCTGCGACGCGACGGCAATCACCCTTCCATCGTGATCTGGACCATCATCAACGAGGATTGGGGAACACGCCTCGTCGAAAGCGCCGATCAGCGAGCCTGGTTGGAAGGCGCCTATCACTGGCTGAAGAGGATGGACCCGACACGGCTGGTCGTTGACAATTCCGCCTGCATTCCGAACTTCCATGTCGTCTCCGACATAGACGACTATCACTATTACGCCTCGGTTCCGGAAATGGCACGCGAATGGACCGACTGGGTATCGGCTTTCGCCGCGCGGCCCGCGTGGTCCTATTCGCCGAACGGCGATGCGAGACGGCGCGGCGACGAGCCGCTCGTCGTCTCCGAGTTCGGCGTGTGGGGTCTGCCGCATCCCGACAAGCTCAAGCAGGACGGCAAGGAACCTTTCTGGTTCATCAATGGCCTGGAGTGGGACAGCGACGGCGCGACCTATCCGCATGGCGTCGAACAGCGCTTCCGCACCTATCAGTTCGACAAGGTCTTTCCGTCCTTCAGCTCCTTCATCGAAGACACGCAGTGGCATCAGTTCAATGCGCTCAAATTCGAAATCGAGGAGATGCGCCGCCATGCCTCCATTCAGGGCTATGTCATCACCGAGCTGACCGATTTGCACTGGGAAGCCAATGGCCTGATGGACATGCAGCGCAATACGCGCGCCTACCACAATCGCTTCCACGAGATTAACACCGATGTCGTCATCATCCCGCGCATGCAGCATTATGCCGTGTGGGCAGGCGATACGGCGAGCGTGGAGCTCGAAATCTCGACCGGTGGCAAGGCAATCCACGCGGCCGAACTGAGCTGGAGCATCGATGGGACGGACGCTGGAAAAATGGCGATCCCGGCTATTAGCGCGACCTCGGTGCATCATCTACCGGCAATTTCTCTGCCCTTCACCGCCACCATGGCCGGCGGTCAGGTCAGCGTCCAGTTTACGATCACCGCCAGCGGCAAGGAGATTGCGCGCAACAGCTTGGACGTCAGCGTCTATGGCAGCCGCTCCGAGCCGGCTCTTTCCGTCTTCTCGGCCGAACCCGAGATCGCGCACTATCTAGCAGCGCTTGGCTATGCGGTTGTCGAGGCCGGCAAGGCGGACGTGCGGGTTGCGTCTTCTCTCAGTCAGGCCGATATCGACGCCATGGAGCACGGCGCCCATTTTGTGTCGCTTGCCGATGTGCCGCCGCTGCCGTTCGGCAATTTGCGCAACGACCAGCCCAACTGGAATTACCCGGCCGGGGGCGATCGCGGGCAATCCATGCCGCAGATGCGCGTCACCGAACGCAACGGCACCATCTGGAAGGGCAATTGGGTCACCGGCTTCAGCTGGGTGAAGCGTTCGGGAAAATTCGAGCGCCTGCCGGGCGGCCCGTTGACCGATCTCTCCTTCGTCGGCGTCAACCCGAACCGCGTCATCACCGGCTTTCGGCCGATCCATTTCGACGGCTTGGTGCACGCGGGCACGATGGTGGGCTGGATCCACAAGCCATGTGCAACCATCGCCGAGAGGAAGGTTGGTGCCGGCCGTATCGTCGCCACGACCTTCGGCCTGATGCGCGAAGCGGCCGGTGTCGATCCGGTGGCGGCAACCTTGCTTGATTGCATTATCGAGACGGCAGCCGGATAGGTGGCCAAAAGATTGAACCGCCGCATATGACCGGGAGGAGGTCGAGGCGGTCCAGATAGTTGCAAGGGGATATAACGCGGCTCGTTGGCCGCCGCGCGAGGCATAAGGGCCGCTTAGTGAAGAGCGGCCCGGGAGGAAAACAGAAGCAGCCTGGAGGAGAGAGAATGCGTAACCTGTTGAGAACATCGATCGCGGCGTTAGCCCTCATGACTGCCTTTCCGGCATTCGCGGTCGAAAACGTCGTCTGGTGGGACTTTCTGTCCGGAGGCGACGGCGTACGGATGAAGGCGCTGATCCAGCGTTTCAACCAGGAGCACAAGGACAAGATCCAGATCACGGGCACGACGCTCGAATGGGGTATTCCCTACTATACCAAGCTGCAGACATCCGCCGCCGTCGGCCAGGGGCCCGACATCGCCACATACCACCTGTCACGCCTGGCGGCCGCGGTTGCGGCCAAGACCATCTCGCCGATCGATCCGAAAGAGCTCGAGGCCGTCGGCCTGAAGGACAGCGACTATCCACCGAACGCGATCGCCGCCTCGACGGTCGACAATCTGCGCTACGCCGTCCCCTTCGACGTGCATGGGGAAGTGCTCTACTATAACAAGACCATACTGAAAGAGCTGGGCGCATTGGGCAACGACGGCAAGCCTACCGGCATCGACACGCTGGAAGGCTGGCGCGCAGTGCTGGCCAAGGCAAAGGACGCCGGCAAGAACGGCGTCGTCATTTCTTCGTCCAACGGCGATCTGCGCGATATCTACACCCTATTTGGCCAGCAAGGCGGCCAACTGACCGCGGACGGCAAGTTCCTGCAGGGCGACAATTTCGACAAGATGGAAAAAGCCTACAATGAAGTCGCCGATTGGGTGAAACAGGGCTGGGCGCAGCCCTATATCGACACCGAAACCATCACTCCCACCTTCATCGCCGGACAATCCGCCTTCTTCCTGAACGGCAACTGGGAACTGCCGACCATGGAAACCGAAGTCGCCAAGGGCAACGGTTTCGAATACGGCATGGTCAACATCCCGGCCTGGATGGGCAAACCCGCCAATTGGTCGGACTCGCACTCCTTCGTGATCCCCAACAATGTCGGCGTCACCATGACGCCGGAAAAACGCGCCGCGGTTCTCGAGGTCATCCGATGGATGAATGTCAACTCGCTGGAATGGGCTGCCGCCGGCCATATACCGGCCTATCTGCCGGTTAGCACCTCGGCCGCCTACAAGGCGCTCAAGCCGCAGGCGGATTATGCCGCCATGGCGCTCAACGCCTTCTACATGCCAAAGACGCCGCTGACGGGCGCGGCTTCGAAATTCGACGACGATTGGCAAAACATGGCGTCGGGACCGCTCAATGGCGAGGGCGATGTGAAGGAAACGCTCGAGAAGTTTCGCGATCACATGAACTCTCAGTGACGTTTTCTTCCACGGCCCCGGGACGCCTCCCTGCCCCGGGGCTGCATTAGCGAGAGAGGTGGCGGATGGCCGCGGTCAGCAACAGGAAACAGGATCATGTGGTTGCCGCGCTGCTTGTCGCACCGGCGGTCGTCGCGTTTCTAGTGATATTTGCCTACCCGACATGGCGGATGGTGGCGATGAGCCTGACCAATGCACCGCTGATCGGCCCCGGCGAATGGGTTGGCCTCGACAATTATGCGCGCCAGCTCTCCTCACCCCAATTTCAAAAGGCGCTTGTGAACACGCTCTACTTCATCGTCCTGACCGTCGTCCCCGGCACGTTTCTGGCGCTGTTCATTGCCATGGGCATCAATCGCCTGAGCGGCCGCATACAGATGCTGGTTCTCGCCTGTTTTTTCCTGCCCTCGATCCTGCCGGTATCAGTGGTGACGCAGATCTGGACCTGGATTGCAAACATGCAATACGGCGTCATCCAGAATATCATCGGTCTGTTCACCGGAGGGCGGCCGCTTCCGGTGTTGCGTTCGCCAACCTATTTCATGCCGTCGGTTGCCGTGGTCACCATCTGGTGGACGATCGGCTTCAACATCCTTCTGTTTCTTGCGGCGCTGCGCAGCATCTCGCCCGAGGTCTACGAGGCGGCCGCCCTCGACAATGCCAACCGCTGGCGGGTGTTTTCGCGAATAACATGGCCATTGATCTGGCCGGTCACGGCGCTGGTTCTGACACTGCAGCTGATTGCGCAGTTCAAGATCTTCGCGCAACCTTATCTGCTCGGCTATTTCGCCCACACGCCGGCGGACGCGCAGGCCGTTGTCATGACAGTCATCTACGATCTCGCCTTCAAGCAGAACAAGGGTGGCGAAGGTGCCGCCGTCGCCACCATCCTGTTCGCCATCATTCTCATTGCCTCGGTCCTGCAATATCAGTTCCTGCGTGCGCGAGGGGAAAAATGAGCGTTCTCACGACAAGTGCGCGGACAGAGCTGGCCACGGCGAACAGTCGTGTCGCTTCGAGAGGTTGGAGCGGGCGCGCACTGACCGCGCTGACGGCATTCGGTGCCCTTATCTGGTTCTTTCCGCTCTACTGGGCGGTCATGACATCGCTCAAATCCGACACGGAGGTGGTCAGTCGGACACCCGGGCTTTTCCCGAAGGCGCCGACGCTCCAACCCTACCGTTACGTGGTCGAGCACTCCAGCATCGTGCAATGGTATATGAACTCGGTCGGCACCTCGGCGATCATCGCGGTTCTCGTGCTTGTGATGAGCGTCGGCTGCGCCTACGCGCTCAGCCAAATCCAGTTTCCCGGCCGCCGCGTGATTTATGGGGCGTTGATCGCCTCGGTGATGGTGCCGGCGGAGGCGCTCATCATCAACCATTTCGTGCTGATGAACATGTTCGGACTCATCAACAGCTGGGGCGGCATCGTGCTGCCGCAGTTGGTGGTGCCATCGGTCATCATCATCCTCAAGCAATTCTTCGACCAGATTCCAAAGGAATTCCGCGAGGCGGCGATGCTCGACAATGCCGGGCACTTGAGAACGCTCTGGAAGATCTATGTGCCGATGAACTGGGGCGTGATCACCGCGCTCGGCATCACAACCTTCATCGCGGCATGGAATAATTTCCTGTGGCCCTTCCTGGTCGCGACATCGGACGGCACGATCACCATTCCCGTTGGGATTACCCAGGTGAAGGATGTCTTCGGCGTGCGTTTTGCCAAGGACATGGCCGCCGCTGTTCTGGCCGGCCTTCCCGTCGCCATTCTCTACCTTGTCTTTCAGAAGCAGATCACGCGCGCGATCATGCTTTCGGCCGGAATAAAGGGATAGCAACCCGCGCGAAGGCAGAACGGGTTGCTGGAAATTTCTCCGATCATTCGAGGCTATGTGATCAGCGCGATAACGTCAAAACAAGACTGCGGCAGACTCGCCTGAAGTCGCGGGAAGGATCTGCAACCAAGCGTCTTGGCCATGCGCGAGAGAGAAGACGGCGCAGTCTGGCAGACTGTGTTGCGAAACGCCAGGACGCCGAAAGATTATCGACGGCATCGTGTTTGAAATGTGAAGTCGCCGCCTACATGCCGCAGGTCCAGTTCCTGAGACGAGAGCAACAACGTCGCCGAGTTTCGGGAGGGGCGCGAAAAATTGTTGTTGCCCGCGGGCGTTGGCATCACCCCTGCCTGGACATCGGTTCGCAGACTTTCGACAGAAGGTGAGCATCAGCTCACCACAGCGACGGATACCGTGCCGTTGATCGGATTCGAACCGGTGACGCCTCGCTTAGATAGGTACTGCCGCGCCATGACCGGCCTCATCAGACCGAGCCAGCCATCGCGTTCGTACCAATCGCGCGCCAACACAAGCAGTGTGTCCCTTTCTTCCAAGCATACCACCCCTTAGGCGGCACAGTTCGCTCGCCGAAGAGGGCTCGGTGAAGTGGCATGCACCAGGCGCTGCAATAGGCCCAGCAGGATCTATTCGGCGGCCACCACATGCCTGCTCTTTAGCACCGCGATCGAAAGGAGGAGCACGATGGCCGAGCAGATGGCAACGACGGCTACCATCGGTCTCGCCGTGCCATCCATGAACATACCGCTGACGCCAACCACCAGCGCCGACGTCATGAACTGGACCGTTCCCATCATCGCCGAGGCCGTGCCGGCGATACGACCATGATGTTCAAGCGCCAGTACCGCCGCATTCGGCACGATCATTCCAAGAAAAGCATAGCCCGCAAACAGGAAGGCAGCCATGATGTCTAGGCGATCGACTCCGCCGGCCATCAGGACGGCCAGCGCCACCATCGTCAGCGCATAACCAGATACCGCACCGCGAATCACCTTACGCAAACCAATCCGGCGGGCAAGCCAGCCGTTCATCTGCGACATGCCAATGAAGCCAATGGCGTTCACGGAAAAGACCACGCTGTAAAAGCTCGGAGAGAGCCCGTAATGGCCGATGAGCACGAAGGAGGAGTTGGCGACATAAATCATGTAGCTGGACATGCCAAAGGAAGCCATCAGCACCAGACCGAGATAATACGGGTCCCTAACGAGTGTTCCATAGGCCTTCAACGCCCCGCCGAGGCTGCTCTCACTGCGCGCCGCAACCGGACGGGTCTCCTCGAGGAAAAAGCGGCCCGCGACGAAGCCGACAGCGCCGGCGAAGACCATGACCCAAAAGATCAGCCGCCAGTTCCCGAACACCGTCACGATGCTGCCCGCGAGCGGCGCCAGGATGGGTGAGATACTGAAGACCAGCATAAGCCGCGACATCAGTTGCGCGGCGGCCGCTCCCGTATGCAGGTCGCGCACGATGGCGCGGGCAATCACGACGCCGGCACAGGCGCCGGTGCCCTGAATGAAACGGAAGGCGACCAGCCAGCCAATATCGGTGGAGAGCGCGCAGCCGATCGCGCCGAGGATGTAGAGCGCCAGACCGACATAGAGAGGCTGTTTACGGCCAAACATGTCCGACAGCGGACCGTAGATAATCTGCGACACGGCCATGGCGGCGAAGAAGGAGATCAGGCTTGCCTGGACTGCATGGCTGTCGGCGTGAAGATCCAGACTGATCGTCGGCAACGCGGGTAGATACATGTCGAGGGCGAAGAGACCGACGGCTGAAAGAAGGCCCAGGACGATCGCATGGTGGGAGCCGCTAGCCCTGGGGGATGAAACGTAATCCTTGCTCTGCACGGAAAGACCTTTCCCGCACACGACATTCCCCGACGAAGCAAGGCCTCATACAAAAAGCATGTGACGGGGATTGAGTGGGCGATTATAGATAGGACGGTGGAACGACGGAAATGGTTCAATGCGGAGCCCGTCATTCCTGTAAAATATTTTGGACAGTATTGTCCAATTAGTCAAGTCCTATATGGTGGTGTCATGAAAACTTCGCCCGCAGCGGTTTCTTCCGAGATAGAGAGTCCGCCCGCCACCAGCAAACGTCAGGCAATCCTGAAGGCGGCCGCAGACGTTTTTGCCGAGGAGGGGTTCGCGGCGGCGAGCATCGATGCCATCGCGGCAAGGGCCGGCGTGTCGCGTCAGACGGTGTACAATCAACTCGGCGACAAGGATAATCTGTTCAAGGTTGTAGTCGCGGAGATCACCGAGAAGTCGAGCGCCGACTTCTTTCGAGTGTTGGACACATTTCCCGTGGCGCCTGTCGATCTCGAAAAGGAACTGACCGAATTTTCATCGCTTCTCCTACGCAAGGCGGTCTGTGATCCGAATGGTCGCTGGCTACGCAAGCTCCTGGAGACCGAAGGTAGCAGATTTCCCGAACTGTTCGAGACCTGGAAGGAATACGGACCGGGCAAGAAATACCCCGCCATCGCTGCCCGGCTTGCGCAGCTCGCGCTGGCTGGCCATCTCGACATAGAGGATCCGGCACTTGCCGCGCGGCAGTACATGGCGCTACTCGCGACAGATCTACGGATTAACCAACAGATCGGCCGTCCAACTGCAGAGGAAGAAATCCATCGTATGGCAAGAGAGGCGACAAAGACCTTTCTGCGCGCATTCGGCAAGCGCTAACGGCATCGCGTCGGGAGACCGAACGTCATTCCGTTGAGGCGCGCGCCCGCGGCATTGCCTCGACAATCGCGGTGCAAGATTCTGTTCTCTATCTCTTCGATATTTTGATCATTGCATCATGCTCGGGAACAAGGCAGCATATTCTTTCGTGGCGCAGCAGACCGATAGATTTTTGTAGTTCCTCGAACCGTTACTTATTGCCGGGGATGCACGGCAAAAGGGCTGACACCATAATGGTGACGCGTGCGCAGCAAATTGGCGTCGTGATCGGCCTGGCCTTCGTCACGGCATTGACGACCCTACGGGCAAGTGATCCTCCCTTGCTAAGGCTCGCGCGCGATTTGACATTCGACCAGTATCAGCGCCTGGTGCCCCGGACGTTCGAGAACCAGCCCGTCCGGGTCGTCGACATAGACGAGGCGTCGCTGCGGGAGTTCGGTCAATGGCCCTGGCCAAGAAACCGGATTGCCGCCCTTGTCGACAGGCTTTCCGATCTGGGCGCGGCCGCTATCGCTTTCGATATCCTCTTCGCCGAGCCGGACCGTCTGTCGCCGCGCAACGTCGTTCGCGATGTCATTGGCATCGATCCGTCACTGCTTGGCAAACTACCGGATAATGATGAGATTTTTTCCCAATCGCTGTCGGGAAGGCCGGTGGTTCTGGGTTTCGGCCTCTCCAACGAGGGAAATTATCTGCCGCCGGTCAAGGCAGGGTTTGCCTATACCGGCGAAGATCCCTCCGGTGCGCCGCCGGCGATCAAGGCCGCCACGCCTGTGCTGCCGCAATTGGAAACCAATGCCGCGGGGCTCGGTCATATCAGCCTCAATCCGGGCGCTTCATCGGCAGTGGTGCGCGCGGTTCCGCTTTTTCTCAGCGACGGCAAGCAGCTTTATCCCAATCTCGCGCTTGAGGCGCTTCGCGTGGCACAGGGAGCCTCCACCTACGTGCTTGACGCCGCGCCGCGCACACCCAATACCCTCACCCGGGTCAAGATCGGCAATTTCGTCGCGCCGGTAACGGCAGCCGGCGAGCTTTGGCTCTATGTCAGCCGCGACACCGCGAAGCGATATATTTCGGCAAGCAAGATACTCGCGACCGAAGGCGCCTCCGCCGATATCAGAACCGCTATTGAAGGCAGTATCGTTTTCGTCGGAACCTCCGCTTCCGGCCTCCAAGATGTCCGCACGACGGCCCTTGACGAGAATGTGCCGGGTGTCTCCATCCACGCGCAGATCGTCGAGCAGATCCTTTCAGGCCGCTTCCTTTCCCGGCCGGACTGGGCGGATGGGCTGGAAATCCTATCCATCGCCCTCTTGGGCAGCCTTCTGGTGATCGTCACCACCTTCGTCAATCCGGCCGCGGCCCTCGCCTGCGGCCTGCTAATTACCTTTTTTGCCCTTGTGGCCTCCTGGGCCGCCTTTCTTTATGGAGGGCTTCTCTTCGACCCGCTGGCACCGATCGTCTCTGGATCGATCACGCACTTCGCTGCGACGGCATTCCGCTTTCTCGTGACGGATCGGGAGCGGCGCGACGTGCGGCGGGCTTTCGGCCACTACCTCTCGCCATCGCTGCTCCATCGCATCGAGCATACGCGCGACGCACTACGCCTCGGGGGAGATGAACGCGAACTGACGGTCATGTTCGTCGACGTGCGAAACTTTACCCAGATCAGCGAGGAGATGAGCCCAAGCGCCGTCGTTGCGTTTCTGAACACGCTGCTCGATGCGCTGAGCCACCATGTCATCGCCAATGACGGCACGCTCGACAAGTTCATCGGAGACTCGATCATGGCCTTCTGGAATGCCCCTGTCGATGTCTACGATCATGCCGGCAAGGCCGTGCGCGCGGCTCTCGGCATGCGGGAAACACTCGCCCACCTCAATGGCGACGATGCCTTCGGTTTCGGAGACGCGCGGCGGGTCGGAATAGGCATCGGCATCCACACAGGGCTTGCATGCGTCGGCAATATGGGGGCCGAGACCCGTTTCAATTACACGGCGGTCGGCGATGCCGTAAACATTGCCGCGCGTATCGAATCCGCCTGCAAGGACGTCAATTTCGATATTCTGGTATCCGAATCGACGGCAGGATTGCTGCCCGATTGCGCTCTGCTCGAAGCGGGAGCGCTGACGCTGAAGGGTAAGAGCATGCGAACCAAACTCTTTGCGGTGGTCGGCGACGAACGCGTGGCGAGATCCGCCGGATTTGTGGAACTACAGGCTGCTCACAGGCAGCTTGTCGATGCCCTTCGGGTACGCTCGACAGGCAGCCGCAAACTTATCAGCGCCGCCAAATTTAAGGCGCGAGCGGCGGCAACAGGACTACTGCAGGATTTTTACGCCCAGATTTCTCGACGAGGCGGACACTTCGTCGACGAGACCGCGCACAAGGCAGCCGATATCTAGCTGATTTTGCGATTCAGCCTTTTCAGGCTCGGAGACGCCCTAACTCGCTATTCTCTCGCAATTCAGGACCTCAGCGATGGTGATGCCCGCCATCGTGATCACCTTGATCATTATGATCGCCGTCATCGCCTTCATTGTCCTCGTCGCCGCGATGATGATCGCCCCATCCGTGCTCGCCCCTGCCATGATGACCGTCGTGATGCTTGCCATCATCATCGTCATGGTTATGCGGTTTGTCGGGTGTACTTGGTGTATTTGGTGTATTTGGGACATTCGGTGTGGTGGGAGTTTCGGTCGGTGCAGTCGGCGACTCCGTATGTGTCGGCTCCCGCGTGTTAGGTACGCTCGGCGTATCAGGCTGTGTCGGGCCGGGATTGTTCGCCGGAGCGCTGCGTGGAGAGATCCCGTTTGGCTGGCTCTTCATCGCCGTCGACAGACCGCAGCCACCGCCACTGACAAAACCCATTCGCCCTGAAAGCTGCTGATCCCCGGACAGAAACGGCAGAGCCCGCTGGTTGCCTAGCGTTTTGAGAACGTCGCGATTGACCCGGCGAGGTTCGCTGATCTGACCGTTGCGCTTCGCAACGACGCAATCACATTGCTGCTTCAGCTGCCTGCAGCCGCCAGCGCCGCAGAATTGCGCAGCGCCGTTCAACAGGACGACTGCCGTCGTGCCGTTGGCTCCGACATAAAAATCAAACGCTGTTCCGCGCACGCCGATCGTTCCCGCCGGCGTCACGATCTGATAGGCTGAGTGGTTCGAATTTCCGCTCATCCAGCGAAAGCTGCCCTTTGCCGCATTCACGGTCAGCTTTTTCACCTCGCCCGAGTCATCGAACACGAATTTGTCGATGGTAACGGACGATCCGGCTCCGACGGCCAGTCTGGTGCCGTCCCGAAATGTGAACTGTCCGAGACCCGAAATCGAGGTGCGAATTTGCTCGTCCCGATGAACGGGATCATCGACCGCGATCGGGCCGCCAGCACCCGTGACCTCGGTTTTGATCAACACCGCCTGACCGACCTTCTCGGCGGCTTTCAAAGACAGCGGCGCGAGCAGCGTGGCACTCAACACAACGGCCACGGCGTGACGAAGATAAAACACCCTCCCCTCCCAAGCTTATTTATATTTTATCATAATATATTTCTTATTACAAATCACGACCTATGGTTATATCCTTGCATATTTTTCAATTCTGGAATTTAATCATGGATAAACTGATGTATAATTTCGATAATATTGCATGCATATCTTCTAATCGGAAATTCATAGAATAATTTCAATAACATTATCCGAATCAATTCTTCCATAGCATTAAAAAAAGAGGTGAGTCTATTCAAGGTTGCCGAGATCGAAGGATTTGCGTCAGACTCCTTCTCGACGCAACATTCATCACACGATTGCAGTCCATTGAAGAACCGATGGCTCGTTGGCCATGGTCGGTCATCGATTAGTCACCGCTACAGGTCAGTTCCGCATGTCTACAATTCGCTGAAGCAGCGCAGTGCGGGTCGCTGCTGTGTTGAAATATTTGAAAGGGACCGATTGCGCCTTTCGCAATGATTCATACGGATACTTTTAATTGTCGGGATATTTTGATTTTCTTCGCTCGCGCGGAAATAGAGACGCAAGCATACGGCCGGCACTGTTTGATCCGCAAATCAGAAAACCTTTATTTAAGTAGGCAGCTTAGTTGCTTCCGATGCTGCGATTCGGTCCATCTCAGGGGTCTTCCATAGCCAGGCGACCGTTCCGATCAGCGGCGGCCGTATGGACAGTACAGGTCGTCAGCACTTGAATGGCAATAGAGACCCTATCGTTGCCTATTGCCCGCGCAATGCTCTCGTTTGGTGAAGCAGGAAGCTAGGCTGCCGGAGATGGTCCATCTAGAGCTAGTTGTCTGCTTTCCGCTTCTAACCCAACTGGGAATGTGAAAAGATCCCAGACAGCCCCTTGGCCATTACGCCCCATGGCTTGCTTAAAACTCTTTCCAATCGGAAACGACTCGACCGCTAACGGCAGCCGATCTACGGGCCGTTTGCGCGACCGGCTCGGCGGAAGCGCGACGCGATGGCTCAGCCATGGCGCGCGCGGTTTGTCGCAAGACTGCCGAGCTGGCGGAGGCCGCGGCGTCGAGGCGGAATTGAGATACGAGTTCACGCAGCTTGCTGGCCTCGGCGGCAAGTGCGGCGGAGGCTGCCGTCGACTGCTCGACCATCGCCGCATTCTGCTGCGTCGTCTGATCCATCGTATTGACTGCCGCATTGACCTCGGCAAGGCCTGTCGACTGCTCCTTGGCGGATGCGGCGATGGCGTTCATGTGCTGGTTTATGCCCGAGATGCGCTCACCGATTTCCTTCAATGCGACACCCGTCTCACGCACCAGCTTCACTCCACCATCGACCTCGGACGAAGAAGCATTGATCAGCGCCTTGATCTCTTTTGCCGCGGCCGCGGAGCGCTGCGCCAATTCCCGCACTTCCTGCGCCACGACGGCAAATCCTTTACCGGCTTCGCCGGCGCGCGCCGCTTCCACACCGGCATTGAGCGCCAATAGATTAGTCTGGAAGGCAATGTCATCGATCACGCCGATGATATTGGAAATCTGCTGGGAGGAGCTCTCTATGCGCTGCATGGCTTCCTCGGCCCTGCTGACGACATCAGCCGACCGGGTTGCGCTATGATCGGCGGCAGTCGCTGCCGCTCGCGCTTCTTCCGTCCGATTGCTCGAGTTGCTTACATTGACCGTAATCTGATCGAGAGCGGCGGCCGTCTCTTCAAGCGATGCCGCCTGCTGCTCGGTGCGGCGGGAAAGATCGTTGGCTCCGGAAGAGATCTCCTGCGTGCCGCTGTCAATCGATACAATACTCTCGGCAATCGCGTGCAATGTGCTGCTCAATTGCTGCAATGACGTATTGAAATCGTGTCGAAGAGCTTCGAAATCCGGAGCGAATGGCTCATCGAGCTGGAAGGAAAGATCCCCGGAAGCCAACCTCTTAAGTCCCATGGCAAGACCGGATGTCGCGACTCGCAAACGGTCCGCGGCATCGGTTTCCGCCTGCCGCTGAGTGGCGATCCTGTCGGCTTCCGCCTGCTGACGGTCCTTTGCCGCGTCCGCTTCGAGCTGGCCCTTGGCGATCGCTGCTTTTCGGAATACTTCAACAGCCTGCGCCATCGTCCCTACTTCGTCGCTTCTACCGATGCCGGTACAAACGATATTGGTGCCACCGCCCGCGAGCTTGGCCATATCGGCGCAAAGCGCCAGGATGGGTTTGGACACGGTCCTGCGGAACAACACGAAGAGCATGATGGAGAACAGCACCGTCAGCCCTAGGAGCCCCTGCATGATGCTGCGTATGGAACCTGCTGTGCGCGCACTTTCTGTCGAGATCGACTCCGATACGTTTTGTATCTGATCGCCCGCCTTCTCCATCGCGGTTTCCAAAGCGGAGAATTGCTTCATGAAATCGGGCAATGCCTTTAACGCGCCCGCCGGATCCTTCTCAGCCGTCGCGACCATTTTGGTTGCGTTGTCGATATAGCTCAGTAACGGAGATTCCACACCGGCGAGCACCCTTTGAGTGTCCGGATCCGTCGCGAGCGCCTTGTTGGCCTTGATCATCTCGCGAAACGACGTGACATGTTCCGAAAGATCCGAGTTGACCGTTTCAAAGCCAATGCCGGATGCGGGATCGGATGCGAGCAACGCAGCCAGCACATCCGCTCTCAAAGCGTCATGCATCATATCTGCCTGCATGTGATTACGCAGCACCTGAGCCGACCCTGCTATTTTCTCGGCATTCTGCGTCAGGGTCGAGGCGGACCATATGCCAACACCAGTCGCGCCGCCCGCAATTACAAAGATCGCCACGCTTGCAAGGATGATTTTCTGCTGGATCGATGCCATGGAACATATCCCAAGATTTCCTCAAGAGAAGGATGTGGGATTGTGCTTAATTATCCGTCAAAATATGTCGATCCATGGAAATGTATTTCCAAATTATCAAAAAATACAACTACTATTATATTGTATGCCTTGATACATACCGCTAGGCGTTGATCTTCAACGTCAGTGAGAAAGTATACATCAAGCTAGTCCTGATAAGTACTGCTATATCGCCCAGCGGATCTATTAAAGTAACCTTTTGAGAAGTTCGCAATGGAGCGGACCGCTGGATAGGGCCTTCCTACTCCTGATAATATGGCGGCAAGGAAGCGATGAGCCGGTCGAAAGGAGCCTTATCGACAAAAAGGATCGTCGTCAGATTCCGGAAACCAAAGATTGAATGAAGTGGCTGGTCCGTTGCCGCGTGGATTTTCGCGGCAAGGTTCCTCATATCGGCTGGTGATGAAGTGTGAATGCTCTCCGGCCCGATGAGCAGGCAGCTAATTGTTGCTCAAACCCTGAACGTCTCGCTCTTGAAAGGAACCTGACAAGCGTCCATTGCGGGATTCGGTCAGCATGGCGCCTCAAGAGACCGATGTCATTCGCACCGCTGAAGAGCAAGGTCTTGCTCGGACGTCAAGACGGTGGATGATGTCAAACCATTCGATCATCCCTGCTTCCTTTTCCTGCACCGCGTGGCGCGAGTAGTCGACTGCTCCGCTATTCACCTTGGCATTAAGCTTCACGGCGCGTTGACCGAGATTTGCGTTAAGCTGATCCAATAAGTGGCTGAGAACCCATTGATGAGTTAGAGATATCGGCATTCGCAAAGGTCACGGTGCAATGCAGAGATGGGTGAATCTCGGCACACATGAACACTGAATTGGCCAAACGAAAATGCCCCGTACAAAACGTCCGGGGCAATCCTTGCTTCTTGAACCGCGCTAGAGCCGCGATGCCTCTCCTCACATCAAACCGATCAGAACTCCGACCATTCCTGCTGAAGATGTTTAAGCGCAGCATTGCCTTGCGTGACAGGAGCGGGGCGTGCAGCAAGCCGGCCTGCTGTCGGGGCTGAGGCAGGCCGGGCCAGGGGCCTCGCCCGCGGCTCCATGCGCTCGGTTTCGCCTGTGCGGAATGCGCTCAGAAGCTCGCCAAGACGCTTGCTCTCTTCGGCCAAGCCTGCGCCGGCTGCATTCATCTCTTCGACCATGGCGGCATTCTGCTGCGTCGCCTGGTCCATATGATTGACGGCGCTGTTGATCTCCGACAGGCCCATGGACTGTTCCTGAGCGGCGGTGGCAATGGCATCCATGTGCTGATTGATCTGCAGGACCAAGTCGGCGATAGCTGCGAGGCCCTCGCCAGTATCGTTGACGAGTTTCACGCCCTCGCCGACGGCAGCTTCGGAATTGCCGATCAGGGCCTTGATCTCTTTGGCGGCATTGGCAGAACGCTGGGCCAGTTCGCGAACTTCCTGGGCTACAACAGCGAAGCCCTTTCCGGCTTCGCCCGCGCGCGCGGCCTCGACACCGGCGTTGAGCGCAAGCAGGTTGGTCTGGAAAGCGATCTCGTCGATCACGCTGATGATCTGGCTGATCTGCTTGGACGAATGCTCAATTCTGCCCATGGCGCTGACGGCATTGCTGACGACCTGGCTGGAGTTTTCCGCTCGCGATCGAGCACCGCGCACCAAGTCGCGTGCGTCGCCAGCCCGCTTGGAGGTCGATTGAACATTGGCAGTAACCTCTTCCAGCGCTGCTGCCGTCTCTTCCAGCGAGGCGGCCTGCTGCTCCGTGCGCTTGGAAAGATTGTCGGAAGCCTGCGAGATCTCGTAACTGCCGCTGTTTACCAGTGACGCGGCGTGGCCGACTTGGGACATCGCAGCGCGCAACTGGCTGACCGACGAATTGAAGTCGTGACGCAGAGCTTCGAACTGCGCAGCCAGCGGCGTTTCGATCTCGCACCGCAGGTCGCCAGATGCCAGATGACGAAGTCCCGTCGCAAGCGAACCCGTAGCCTGCAACAGCCTCTCTTCGGCTTCTTCTTCGGCTCGGCGCTGCACTTCGAGGCGTTCATTCTCCGATGTAATGCGTGCTTCGGCGGCTTCGGCCTCGAGCGCCTTGTTGCGCAGGGCTGCCTGCTGGAAAACCTGTACGGAACGCGCCATGGCGCCAATCTCATCACGCCGTTCAACGCCACTGATCGAGACCGAGAGGTTGCCTTGGGCAAGTTCGGTCATGGAATGAGTCAGCGCGCCGACGGGCCTGGTGACGCGAAGGAGGATGACGCATATGCCCGTGGCGCTCAGCACCACGGCAACAAGGAAGGTGAGTCCATAGGCGATCAAGCTGACGAATGCATCATTCTGGCTGGCGGATGCCTTGGCGACCATGCCGTCCGCGGCCGCCGCCGCGGTGTTCGTGATGGTCAGAAGGGTGGCGTTGCCAAGCGGACGCCAGTCGTCGAGGGGCATGGCCTTCTTCTCACCGGCCGCGAATCTTGCAAGCAATGCATTATGTTTTGCTGCGAAGTCGCCGCTGAAATAGGTCGCGCTGCTGACTTTATAGGCGTCCTTGACGACCTGTGGTGTCGACGGATGATTGACCAGAGTGCCGATTTGTCCCCAGGTGAAACTCGCAGCGTAATCGAATTGCTGGATCTTGCTGACGTCCTCGGGCTTCATTGCCTCTCCAGAGGCCAGCGTGTTGACGAACAACAGATTTGCGGCACCGGCCGTCGCGCGAGTGTACCATGTCAGCGCACGGATCTGAATCAGCGCCGTCATTGAGGGATCACTCGTGCGAATCCGGCTCTCAATGACGGTTGAACCCGTCTCCAACGCGGTCAAGAACTGCTGACCGATGTCCAGTGTCGTAGCCTGCAGCGTCGGGTCGCGATCAGCGAGCTTCTTGGCGACTTCGCTGTCGAGCTTTGAGCGGAATTCGACAACCCGATCATAGGCATTCATGACATCGGCAATCGGGGCTTTGAGCGTCTGGTCGTCAATGTTCGCAAAGACTGATTTCGCGTCAGCCATATATTTGTCGACGATGCCCCTATCCGTTCTTAACAGGGCAAGCGTTGCATCTTGCCCGCCAAGCTCAAGTTTGGCGAGCGACGACCCATCGCCTCGCTCGTTGCGGAAGTTCGCAAGCGTTTGGAAGAGAGCCCGATCTAGCATGGTTAACTTCGAGATGTCGGCATACTTACCTGCATCGCGATAGGCATCAAGCGTCGAAGATCCCGTTAGCACGCACAGAGCGACGCTGAGAAAAAGGAAAATTCCAACAAGTATATTGCGAAGAGAAAAAATCATAATTGCTCACCTACGTTCGGGGTGCCGTAACGCTAACCCGCTTCGCCGAAACCCGTATTTCTGGAGCTCTCGAGGTGAAATTTCTAAAAGAAAAGCAGTCCGTGAGCCATCGAGACGCCGCTCGATCACAGGCGCATCATGCCCTGCCCAATCAGGAGAAAAGTTAGCCCGGCTTTGTTGAAACAGGATTAACGCTTTCCCCTAAAAACACAGGGGGTTTTTGATCAGCCCTGTTAATGTCGTCCATGGTCTCGATTTAACGCGTTTTGCTTCATCTTTCCTGCGTTAGGAAAGAAAGACAAAGTATTCCGAAAAGTTGAAAGTATCTCTGTGAGTTGACACAAATGCGCGATTGGTCCTTTTCAGATAGAATCGGCAATAACGGCCTAATCGCCAAACGCCAGCCGCTTAACCACATCGGAGGATCAGCCAAATCACGCCCTAAGCATGTTTCAGTGCATGACTACCTGGCGGTCTCGCGGCTGCCTAGACCATCAGCGGGAGTGCTATCGCGGGGAGCGAGACGATGTCCCGCCGAGTCCCAAGCAACGTTTGATGAGATGCCTGGCGACGACCAAGCGGGAAGATTTGTCGCTCCGAGGCAAGCGTCGCCAGCCATCATGAAGGAATCGCCGCGGTCAGGTGTTCAAACCGCCATCGACGTTAAGGATCACACCCGTGACCTGTCTTGCCGCGGGACTAGCCAGGAACGCGACGGCCGCCGCGATGTCCGAAGGCGCCCCATATCGGCCCAATGGGATGAGGTTACGCTGGAATTCAGAATAGTCTCCATTCGCCGGGTTCATCTCGGTATCCGTCGAACCTGGCTGGATCAGATTGGCCGTGATATCGCGCGGTCCCAGTTCCTGCGCTAAGCCCCGGGTGAAAGACTGCAGCGCCGATTTCGTCATGAAGTAGACCGTGCCCGTCGCGCCGACGATCCGATCCGCACCGGCTGAGCCGATCGTGATCACTCGCCCCCCCGGGCCGAGATGCGGAAGGGCGGCCTGCGTCGAAAGGATCGTGCCGCGGACATTTACCGCAAGGAGCGCATCGATGTCCTCGACATTGATGTCGGCGATCGATCCGTAGAGTGCGACCGCGGCGTTGTTCACCAAAATGTCGAGGCCGCCAAGCTCCTTTACAGCTTCATCGACTGCCCGCCGGATCGCGATCGGATCCGCGCTATCGGCCTGGATCGCCATGCCGCGCCGGCCGAGATCCTCAATTGAGGCGACGACCGCCCTCGCCCGCTCGGCCGAATTCTGAAACGTCAGCGCGACGTCAGCGCCATGTTCGGCAAGCGTCAGGGCGATAGCCGCCCCTATACCGCGCGAGCCGCCGGTCACAAGCGCTCTCTTTCCCTTTAGATCAATCATCTCGACTCCATTTATGTAGTGATCGATACATAACGAATATGGACGTTGAAAATGAAAGTCAATGAGTTTATGTAGCGATCGATGCAAAAAGATCAAAACAGCACATCATTGCAACCCCCGGCAACAGGTTCCGGACGTGGCCGGCCCCGCGCGTTCGACCGTGACGCAGCGCTGAGCTGCGCCATGCGAATGTTTTGGATCAAAGGTTACGAAGCGACGTCGATCTCGGATCTGACCGAAGCCATGGGCATCGCCACGACAAGCCTCTACGCGGCGTTCGGCTCGAAGGACGAACTCTATGCCGAAGCGCTGCGACACTACGCTTCATACTACGAACATCTGGTTTGGCGGCGTTTCCATGAAGCCACAACCGTGCGGGAAGCGGTGGAAGCTTATCTCTACGACTCGGCCGCCGCCATGACCGGTTCGGACTGCGACTTGCCGCGCGGCTGCCTGGCGACGCTTGGCACGGTGGGCAGCGATGGCCACGCGGAGCTTGCCGAGTTGATGCGGTCAACACGAGCGCTAGCTTTCGACGTGCTCGCGTCGCGTCTGGAAAGGGCGGTCGATAAAGGAGAACTTCCATCGGCGCTTGATATCGCCATGGTCTGCAGGTTTCTCCAGACCGTTCAGAGCGGGATGGCGATCCGCGCCCGCGACGGAGCGGAAAGAGCCGAGCTCCAAAGCGTCGCCGAGATCGCCATGGCGGGCTGGGACGGCTTTGTCTCGAAAGCCGCGGAGTGACCCGCTTTGGCCGGGATGCCGCGACATTTCGCTTCCAGGCGTCTCAGGCTGGGAATCGATCGAGCATATCGGACCCATCGCCCGTGACGTTGCAGACGCAGCGCTCATGCTCTCCGTTATCGCCGGCCCCGATCCTCGCGACCGCTGGTCCATACCCTGTGCCGATCTCGATGGACCAGCATCGCCCCGCTGCCCCCGGCACGAAGGTGCTCTACTGGCCGACCTGGCATGACCAGGCGATCGAACAGGCACTGAAGGACACGACGAACAAGGCAGTCGCGCTGGTTGTCGAGGCCTGCGGACTGGAGTTGGTGGTCGGCGCTCCGCACTACTGAGCCAGTTCAACGACCGTCCGATGATGACGGCTGCCGAATTGCTGGCCGACGCCAAGGTCGATGTCATCGTCTGGAACGGCACCAGTGCCGGCTGGCTCGGCCTCGACAGCGATCGTCATCTATGCGAGCGCATCACCAAGGCAACGGGCGTGAAGGCGTCTACATCGGTGCTTGCCCTCTTTGACGTGATGCGTAAGCGAAATGAGAAAAGGATCGGCTTGGTTTCCCCGTATACCGACGACGTCCAGGTCGCGATCGTGAAGTCCTTCGCCAATGAAGGGGTCGATATCATCTGCGAACGGCATTTAGGCATTCGAGACAATTTTAGCTTCAGTCAGGTGACAGGCGAAAAGATTTCCAAGATGGTCGACGAGCTCGCACCGTCAAAACCTGATTCAATTGCTGTATTTTGTACCAATCTCGCCGGCGCCTCGCTCGTTGATCAACTGGAAGCGGCACATGGGATACCCGTACACGACAGCGTCGCGACGGCAATTTACGGCGGACTATCGGCGGTGGGGTATGATCTGAGCCGTGTGTCCGGCTTCGGAAGGATGTTTTCGTAGACCGGTACATCGGAACACGAAAGTGAGCTCGCGCTATCGCGAGCTCACTTGGTCGGACCAGAGAGCATATCAGACGCGCCGTAACGTCCGACCATCGACTCTATCTATGTGCCGTCGTGTTTAGGAACGATCGGGAAGTTGAGAGCCGGCGCTCACCCGATCGACGGCTTTCAGGAAATCGCCAAGGTGACTGGAATGGCTAAAGGGAAGGCGCGATACTGCCATGACGGAGGTCCGCCGGAAGGCGACGTTCCCACGCCTATTCGCCTCTTGAGCATCGATCACGGCGTTTGCTAGGCGTTGCTTGACACCTGCTTCACTTCGTCGGCGCAGTCCGCGCGGTCAATTTATTTCCGTCCGGGTCGCGAAGATATGCGACGAATGACCCGTTTGGACGCTCCGTGGGCGGGCTCTCGATCGCCATGCCCCCATGTGCCGTACCGGCGGCATGCCACGCAAGGACATGTTCGGGGGTCGCGGCGGCTATGCCGATAGTCCCGCCATTGGCCGCGGTCGCCGGCTTGCCATCGATGGGCTTCGTGATCATGAGCCGGCCGCCCTCATGGGTATAGATCAGCCTGCCTCTCGCGTCCATCTCGCCGGCATTGCCTCCCAGTGCAGCGAATGTGGCGTCGTAGAAGCTTCTCGCTCGCTCCAAATCGTTGCTTCCAATCATGACGTGAGTGAACATCGTTTCATCTCCACTAAGGTGTCCAATCGCCCTATCCTACGCTAGCCTAGCCATGCTGAACGCGCAAACCTCCCAATTGGACAGCCTCTCCCGTTCATTCTGCCCGTATCGGCGATGAAATCCAGATCATTGTCGCTGGCGTATTGCGGCCGCTGATCACGATGCGGGGATAATTTGCAGCTGAATGATGAGCAATTGTTCAAATAGCCGGTTATACCGTCGAGCGGTCTTGTCATCGATCCCGACCTGGCCGATCAATTGGGTAAAATCGGGCAACAGCATTTACGTCGCCGCAGCTTCAAGGCACTACCGCTGCTCGGCGAAAACAACGCTGGCATCGCTGACGATGGCGACATGTGAATAAGCCGCCTGTCTAGCCGCCTGAGCGTCTGCGCGCATGATCGCGGTGACGATGATGTCGTGCTCATCGAAGGACTTGGCGAGACGTCCGGGAAGGCGGAATTGCGCGCGACGGAACGGAGCGAGCCGGGCGCGCGTTTGCGTCACCAGCTCAAGGATATGGTCGTTATGAGCGCCGCGATAGAGCTGGTTGTGAAACTCGACATTGTATGTGGCATAATCCTCCTCGGCCCCGGCGCGCACCAGCCGGGCGGAAGCGCGATGTTGACGCTCGAGGGCGCGACGTTCGTCGATGGTCATTCGCTCCGCCGATAAGCGCGCGCAAATAGCTTCGAGCTCCGCCATTGCCTCAAACATCGAATGCAGATAGGCACCACTAACATTCGTCACGACGGCGCTGCGGTTCGGTTCACGACCAACGAGACCCATCGCGCCAAGTTCGCGCAGCGCTTCGCGAACCGGGGTTCGTGATACCTCGAAACGAGCCGCGAGTGTGATTTCGTCAAGCTTCTCGCCCGGCAGGAGCGCCCCGGTTACGATCATATCAGCCACAGCCCGCACCATCTGCTCGACGGTCGTTCCTGGCCTCACAACGTCCTTACGCTTGATCTGCTTCACAGAAATAGGCGAATCCCTCAGCTCGTGCATACAGATGTACGCACGAACAAACCAAAGTCAATCATCAATTTAATCTATTGTTTTTAAATGATATTTTTTCAAAAGAAGAACTCGATCCTATTGATTATCGCGGCGCAGCTTTCAAAATAAAGATCAAAAAAAGTGCATTGCTTATTTAAGGGCATTATTCCAAGAAAATCTGCATCCACTTTCGGCGATCAGAACTTCGATGGAATTTTATTACAGTAATATCATTAACTTAATATCTGGCATAGCGATTGCATACACTTTGATGTGATCTTTTTTACGAACCGGGCTCCCGCCCCAAGGAGCATTCCATGACGACACTCCTTCACATGAATCGCCGCAACTTTCTCCGGGCTTCGGCCGCAGGTGCGCTTGCCAGTGTCGCGCCGGGCCTTCTGTCATCTCGCGCCCATGCCCAGACCGCCCTCACCGTCGGCTTCATCTATGTCGGCCCAAAAGATGATTATGGCTATAACCAGGCCCATGCCGAAGGCGCTGCCGTCGTCAAGGCGCTCCCCGGCGTCACCGTGGTCGAGGAAGAAAACGTCCCTGAAACCGTCGATGTTCAAAAGACGATGGAATCGATGATCAATCTTGACGGCGCAACGCTGATCTTCCCGACGTCATTCGGTTATTTCGATCCGCATATGCTGGCCATGGCCGCCAAATATCCCAACATCCAGTTCCGCCATTGCGGCGGCCTCTGGCAGGCCGGCAAGAACCCGGTCAATACGGGCTCCTATTTCGGTTATATCTTCCAGGGTCAATATCTGAACGGCGTGACCGCCGGCTATGCCACGAAGAGCAAGAAGATCGGCTTTGTTGCTGCCAAGCCGATCCCGCAGGTTTTGCAAAACATCAACGCCTTTCTGCTCGGTGCGCGCTCCGTCGATCCGGCCATCACCTGCCAGGTGATCTTCACGGGTGAATGGTCACTGGCCGTAAAGGAAGCCGAAGCGACCAACGCGCTGATCGACCAAGGGGCGGACGTCATCACCTGCCATGTCGACAGCCCGAAGGTCGTCGTCGAAACCGCCGCCGGCCGCGGTGCCTTCGTCTGTGGCTATCACGCCAATCAGAGCCCCCTTGCTCCCGCGAAGTATCTGACTGGCGCGGAGTGGGCCTGGGGGAATGTGTACTCCGACTTCGTCAAGAAGGCACAAGCTGGCGGAACGCTCGGCAATTTCGTTCGCGGTGGACTGAAGGATGGCTTCGTCAAGATGAGCCCGCTCGGCCCTGGCGTTTCGGATGAATCCCGCAAGAAATTCGAGGCGACACTTGCCGAGATGATGGCCGGAAAATTCTCGGTCTTCAAAGGGCCCATCAAGGACAACAAGGGCAATGCCGTCATCACTGCGGACAAGAGCTTCGCCGAGGACGCGATCGAACTCGAAAGCATGAATTATCTCGTCGAAGGCGTCGTTGGCTCCACGGCTTGATTACCGAGGGAGCACCGTCATGACGGTTGAAATCAATGAGCCCGCATTGTCCATCGTTCAGCAGCGGCGGACGCAGCTGCGCCCGGCCATCGAATGGCTCGCGCGGCGGGCCGAGCCTGTGGTGATCACGCTTGGCGCGATCCTGGCAGGCCTCGCGCTGTTCTCCCTATTCATCCTGTCGGTCGGCAAATCGCCGGCCGACCTCTTTCGCTTCATGTACGCCGGCGGCTTCGGCAGCTGGTTTTCCATCCAGAACAGCTTGAGCCGCGCCTCCCCGCTGTTACTCACCGCGCTTTGCGTCGCGCTGCCAGCAAGGCTTGGCCTCGTCATCATTGGCGGCGAAGGCGCCGTCGTTCTCGGCGGCGTGGCGGCCGCGGCGATCGCACTGCCGATCATAGGCCTGTTGCCGCCGATTATCGTTCTTGTCCTCATGGCGCTTGCCGCCATGACAATCGGCGGCATCTGGATCGGTCTTGCCGGCTTCCTTCGCCACTATCGCGGCGTCAACGAAACCATCTCCTCACTGCTGCTCGCCTATATAGCCATCGCATTGATGAACCAGTTCGTTGAAGGCGCGCTGCGCGATCCGGCAAGCCTCAACAAGCCCTCCACCAAGCCGCTGCCTCACGACTATATGCTCGGCAATATTCCAGCCATGGAGGTGCATTGGGGCCTCGTCATCGGCGTTGTCGCCTGTGTAGGCTCGTGGATATTGCTCGAGATGACCAGTTATGGCTTCGCCGCCCGCATCGCCGGCGGCAATGTTCGCGCCGCGCAGATCCAGGGTTTGCCCGTGGGACGGCTGATTGCCGGTTTCACGGCGATTGCCGGCAGCTTCGCCGGCCTTGCCGGCATGATCGAGGTCGCCGCGGTCCAGGGCAGCGCCAATGCCTCGCTTGCCGCCGGGTATGGTTATACCGGCATCCTCGTCGCTTTCCTGGCGCGTCACAATCCGCTTGCGATCATCCCGGTCGCCATCTTTCTCGGCGGCATCGATGCGTCCGGCGGCCTGATCCAGCGCCGCATGGGCCTGCCCGACGCGACCGTGCTCGTTCTGCAGGGCACGCTCTTCATCGTCATCCTCTTTGGCGAAACCTTCTATGGCCGCTTCAAGATCTTCAATCCCGATCTCTGGAAAAGGAGCGCATGATGGACGATGCCGCAATCGGTCTCTGGGGCGTGCCCCTTGCCATTCTGGCCGGCGCGATCCGCGTCTCGACGCCCTTCATATTCGTCAGCCTTGGCGAGACGATCACCGAACGCTCAGGCCGCATCAATCTCGGCCTTGAAGGCACGCTCGTTTTCGGCGCCATGACCGCCTATGCCTTCGCCGTCATGAGCGGCTCCCCCTGGCTCGGCGTGCTCGCCGCGATGGCGAGCGGGGCGATCTTCGGCGCTGTGCACGGCTGGATCTGCAAATGGCCGAAGGTCAACGACGTCGCCATCGGCATCGCCATGATGCAGTTCGGTCTCGGCCTTGCCTTCTTTCTCGGCAAGTCCTTCATACAGCCTGTCGCGCCGCGCCTACCGGCGATCCCCTTCGGTTTCTGGTCAAACCTGCAGCCTGTACGGGCAGCCTTGAACATCAATACCCTTTTCATTCTCGGTGCAGTCCTCGCCCTCGTCCTCTGGTGGGCATTCAGGAACACCAGGATCGGGCTCATGCTGCGCGTCGTGGGCGACAGCACGGACGCGGCGCGCGCCATGGGCATAGACCCCGATCGTGTCCGGCTGCTGGCAACCGCTGTCGGCGGTTCGCTGGCTGCGATCGGCGGCGCCTATCTATCGCTCTACTATCCAGGCTCCTGGAACGAGCGCATCTCCTCCGGACAGGGCCTGATGGCCGTGGCGCTGGTGATCTTCGCCCGCTGGAACCCGATCGGCTGCTTCGTCGCCGCGCTTCTCTTCGGCGGCGCCGGCGCGCTTGGCCCAGCTCTGCAGTCCGTCGGCGTGACGCAGGGATATTATCTTTTCTATGCCGCTCCGTACGTGCTGACGCTCGTCATCATGATCATCACCTCCTCGCCCACCCGTGCGCTTAGCGGCGCTCCCGGCGCGCTTTCGCTCACCAAATAGGAAGATCAGCCATGAATAGTCTCGCAGCCGCGGCCAACGGGCAGAAACTGACTTATATCGACGCCGATCCCTATCCTTGGCCCTATAACGGCGCCCTCGGACCGGACAACACAGCGCTCATCATTATCGACATGCAGACGGATTTCTGCGGTAGGGGCGGCTATGTCGATCACATGGGCTACGACCTTTCGCTGGTTCAGGCGCCGATCGAGCCGATCAAGGCCGTCCTGGCTGCCATGCGTACAAAGGGCTATCACATAATCCACACGCGGGAGGGTCATCGGCCTGACCTCGCCGACTTGCCGGCTAACAAGCGATGGCGCTCGCAACGCATCGGCGCCGGCATCGGCGACAGCGGCCCCTGCGGCCGTATCCTCGTGCGTGGAGAAGCCGGTTGGGACATCATTCCCGAGCTTTATCCGATCGAAGGCGAGGCAATCATCGACAAGCCGGGCAAAGGCTCCTTCTGCGCGACCGACCTTGAGCTGATTCTCAACCAGAAGCGCATCGAAAACATCATCCTGACCGGGATTACGACCGACGTCTGCGTCTCAACCACCATGCGCGAGGCGAATGACCGGGGCTTCGAATGCCTGTTGCTCGAGGATTGCTGCGGCGCGACCGATTACGGAAATCACCTTGCCGCCATCAAGATGGTGAAGATGCAGGGCGGCGTTTTCGGTTCGGTCTCCAATTCCCAGGCCTTGATCGAGGCATTGCCCTGATGCCTTCACTACGCGCCCATGTCTATCGCGTCGCCGCCCAAGGGCCGGACGATACCTCCGGCGTCGAATCGCTTCTTGCTGACGGCCTGGCGGCCAAGAATGTCGTGGCTATACTCGGTAAGACCGAGGGCAATGGCTGCGTTAACGACTTCAGCCGCGGCTTTGCTACCCGCAGCTTCGAAACACTCTTTCGACATCACGGCGCCGATGGCGTCTTGTTCGTCATGTCCGGGGGGACGGAGGGGGCGCTCTCGCCGCACTGGACGGTGTTCGCCCGAGACGTGGTCGATGCGCCGGCCGAACGCGCGCTGGCGATCGGGGTCGCGCGCACGCCTTCGCTGCCATCCCAACATCTCGGGCGGCGCGAACAGGTTCTGCTTGTGGCCGAAGCTGTGCGTGTAGCGATGCGTGACGCCGGCATCGACGACCCAAGCGACGTCCATTTCGTCCAGATCAAATGCCCGCTCCTCACGCTCAGCCGCATCAGCGCGGCTGAGGCCGAGGGAAAGACACTCGCCACCCGAGACACATTGAAATCGATGGGCCTGTCGCGCGGCGCATCGGCGCTCGGCGTGGCGGTCGCGCTCGGCGAGGTCGACGAAGGAGCGCTCCGAGACACCGACATCTGTCACAACCATGAACTCTTCTCGCGCCGCGCCTCCGCCTCGGCCGGCGTTGAATTGACGGATCACGAAATCATCGTGCTCGGCATGAGCGATCGATGGTCGGGGCCACTGGCGATCGACCACGCGGTGATGCGTGATGCCGTCGATGTAGCCCCAGTGCGCGAGGCATACGAGCGCCTGCCGGCCAAAAGCCGCCTCGCTGCCGTTCTCGCCAAGGCCGAACCGGATCCCATCGGAAAGATTCGTGGCAAGCGTCATACGATGCTGGACGATTCCGATATCTCAGGCACGCGCCATGCGCGCGCCTTCGTTGGCGGCGTGCTCGCCGGCCTCTTCGGCATCACGGATCTCTACGTCTCCCGCGGCGCCGAACATCAAGGGCCTCCCGGCGGCGGTCCCGTCGCCATCATTGTCGAGAAGGAGCACTGAGGTGAGCATAATTCGCGATACCCCTCTTCCCCAAGCCGGCAAGGCGGTCGGCATCGAGACGCACGACATGACCATGCGTTTCGGTAGCTTCACAGCACTGGACCAGGTATCCGTGAGTATTCCCGCAGGTAGCTTCCACGCGCTGCTCGGTGAAAACGGCGCGGGGAAATCGACGCTCGTCAAATGCATCATGGGTTTCTATCACCAGACCTCAGGTTCCCTGTCCGTGGACGGCCACGAGGTGGCGGTCGCCTCGCCCAAGGATGCCGCCACCTACGGCCTCGGCATGGTTTACCAGCATTTTACGCTGGTGCCGTCGCTGACCGGTGCCGAAAACCTCGTCATCAGCCGCGCCGAAGTACCCGCTATCATCAACTGGGCAAGAGAGCGTAAGGCGCTTGCCGCCTTCATGGAACGGATGCCCTTCAGGATCCCGCTCGACCGGCGGGTCAGCGAGCTTGCCGCCGGCGAAAAGCAGAAGCTCGAAATCGTCAAGCAGCTTTATCTCGGCCGCAGCTTCCTCGTGCTTGACGAACCAACCTCCGTGCTGACGCCGGCGGAGGCAGATGAGATGCTCGGCCTGGTGAGGGGCATGACCGAACGCGGCGAGCTGACCGTTTTGATGATCAGCCACAAATTCCATGAGGTGACGAAATTCGCCGATGCGGTCTCGATCCTGCGGCGTGGCAAGCTTGTCGGTGGCGGCAAGGTCGGCGAACTCTCAACGGCGGACATGGCGGCGATGATGATCGGCGACATCAAGCTTGCCGAACTCGACACGCGCGTTCCTGTCACTGATACGGCCAAGCCGGTATTGCAGGTGGACCAGGTCAGGGCGCCCGACCGCTCCGGCCTGAAGACGATCGAGATCGACAAGCTGACGGTGCGTTCCGGCGAGATTGTCGGCATCGCTGGCATTTCCGGCAATGGCCAGAAAGAACTCACGGAAATTCTCGCCGGGCAGCGGCCAACCGAGACCGGAGCGATCAGCGTCAACGGCGAGATCTATGGTGCGACGCGGCCGGAGACACGAAAGAACAACGTCCGCTTCATTCCGGAAGAGCCGCTGCAGAATGCCTGTGCGCCGCGCATGACCGTCAGCGAGAATCTCGCTTTCCGCACCTTCGACCTGACGGAGACCGGCACCGAGGCGATCTGGCTAAACAGAAGCCGAATGAAGAAGCGTGCGACATCGCTGATTTCCGACTTCAAGGTGAAGACGGCATCATCGGCCTCGCCGATCGCGGCCCTTTCCGGCGGCAATGTTCAGCGTGCCGTGCTGGCACGGGAGCTGACGGGCGACGTCGATCTGTTGATCGTCTCCAATCCCTGCTTCGGCCTCGATTTTTCTGCCGTCGCCGAAATCCGTGCCCGTATCATGCGTGCCCGCAACGCCGGGGCGGCTGTGCTGCTTTTGTCGGAGGATCTCGACGAACTTCTGGAAATGTCGGATCGCATCATGGTGATCTCCGAAGGCAGGCTCGTCTACGAAACACCGGCGCCGACCGCCGATATCTCGGTGATTGGCGCTCATATGGCGGGACATCACGGATGACCGACATCAGGGCTCAACCGTTTCCCTTCGCGCTGCGACGCGAGGCCGTGGCATTGATCGTCATCGACATGCAGCGCGATTTTGCCGAGCCCGGCGGCTTCGGCGCCAGTCTCGGCAACGATGTCAGCCGCATCACGAAGATCATCCCCGACGTGAAGCGGCTGATTGCGGGCTTCCGCTCAGCGGGCCTGCCCGTCATCCACACGATGGAGTGCCACAGACCTGACCTTTCCGACCTGCCACCCGCCAAACGCGACCGCGGCAATCCCTCGCTCAGGATCGGCGATCTAGGACCGATGGGCCGCATCCTGATTGCCGGCGAGCCTGGCACGGCAATTCTTCCCGAACTCGCCCCCATCGACGGCGAGATCGTCATCGAAAAACCTGGCAAGGGCGCCTTTTACGCCACCGGACTCGGCGACATCCTGAAGCGTAAGGGTATCAAGCAGCTCGTCTTCGCCGGTGTCACCACGGAGGTCTGTGTCCAGACCACCATGCGCGAGGCCAACGACCGCGGCTATGAATGCCTGCTAGCCGAAGAAGCAACCGAAAGCTATTTCCCCGAATTCAAGTCTGCCGCGATCGCGATGATCCAGGCGCAGGGCGCCATCGTTGGCTGGACGGCGCATGTCGACGACATTCTGGAGACCATCAACAATGCCTGAAACGACACGCGAACTGCTGACGACGGGTGGCTGGAAGGAACTGACTTTCGGTCCGTTTCGGGATGGCGTCACGATCCATTGGATTCAGCATTTCGAGGGCGACCAGCCAGGCGTCGCCCTACTGAAATACGAGGTCGGCGCGTTCGTGCCCCGCCACCGGCATGAGGGGCTGGAGACCATTCTCGTGCTCGAAGGCGTGCAATCGGATGAGGCCGGCGACTATGCCAAGGGCTCCTACATTGTCAATGCCGCCGGGACCGAGCATTCGGTGTGGAGCGATACAGGCTGCGTCGTCCTGATCCAGTGGGATCGGCCCGTGACAATATTGGAAGAGAAAACGGCGTGACACACCTAGATCTACCCGCCACTATCGAAGCTGGAGATTATTCACTTTCAATCCAGCCGCTTCGAATGGGTTTGCATCGCGAGTAGATCATCGGTTCCGCAGGTGCCTTCTCGCGACCTTTCCGCGATGTGTCAACGTCTCGGTTGGAGAGCGCGGCGTCGCGGCCGATAGCCGCTGGTAAAGAGGCAAGCGTAAAGCGTTCAAGGGGACGAACAGCTGCCTCAATAACATCACGGATCCCGGTCTCGGTGCTTCGGCCATGACGAGCACGATGAGATGTCCGTTCTGGACCGCGTCGCTGGAAAGGATCCGAACCAAAGACCCTTTATCGCTCCGTTCTCACGCCATTGATCTTATTGGCATTACGCGTGCATGCAGGAGTTAGCGGCCGATATCTTGAAGACTTCGCGCGGTATGCAGGTGTCAAGGCGTCGCTATCTTGCGTCGGAAAAGGTTACGAGGGTCATGACATCGGAATGTCTCGACCCTCGCTGGGAGACGCTTAGCTGCCCTTGCGATCCGCAAGCTGCGGAACGAACATATCACTCCACTTGGTAGGCATGGTCTTGATCAAGCCGGCACGGTGCATAAAATCGGCGAAATTCATGATCCCGTTTGGGGTCGTATCGAACTTCGCGTCCTTGTCCTCGATCATCTCCTGCGCATCCGCGGGCTCCACCTTAACCTTGGAGCTCTTGGCGAAGATTTCCGCTGCCCGCTTCTTGTCCTTGGCGATCAGTCCGTTGGCTTCATCGAGTGCATCGATGAAGGCCTGCGTCATCTTGGGGTTGGCATCGACGAACTTCTTCGGTGCGAAGGTGACGTCAAGAGTGATGTTGCCGAGATAATCGGTCGAACTCAGCACCCGGTGAACATTGGGCGATTTGGCTTCGACGTACTGGAACGGCGGGGACGTGAAATGGGCGTTGATTTCGGTTTTTCCGCTCACGAGCGCCGCCAAAGCTTCGGGATGAGGAAGGCTGACCGTGAGGGGGTCAAGTTTCGCGTAGTTCTCTTCGCCGAACTCCTTCGCGACAATCATCTGCAGCACGACGGCGGAAAGCGATGTTTTGATGCCGGGAAGTGCAATCTTGTCGCTGCTCTTGAAGTCTTTGAGCGACTTGATCTCGGGATTGTTCGTGTTGAGCCACAGCGAAGTGGAGCTCATGCCCGAGACGCCAACGACTTCAACGTTGGGGATTCCCTTTGCCTTGGACCACAGAGTCACGAAGCCCGGAGCACCCGTTCCGGCAAAATCCAAGGTACCGGCCATCATTGCGTCGTTGATGACGTTGCCGCCATCAAGCGACAGCCAGGAAACCTTGACGTCGCCAAGACCGGCTTCCCTTGCATGCTTCTCAAGAAGCTTCTGATCTTCCATGACGATCAAGGGCAGATAGAGAATGCCGAAGCCCTTGGAAATCCTGACTTCGTTGACCTCCGCATGCGCGGCGGTCCCAAGCATGCCAGCTGCAAAAAGACCTAAGAATGCCTGTTTCAGTTTCACGTATTCCTCCTCCTTGTGAACATGAACTCTTTGCTTGAAGGTTAGTGTTGCATGCCCCAGCGGCGAACCGTCTTGCGCTCGATGGCTGCAAAAATGATGTTTTCCACGAAAAGGCCGATCAGGATGACGGTGAACAAGCCAGCGAACACATTCGCCGTTTCAAGCTGATTGCGGTTTTCATAAATGAACCAGCCAAGCCCACCCGAGCCGGACGACACACCAAAAACCAGTTCTGCTGCGATCAAGGTGCGCCAGGCAAACGCCCAACCGACCTTCAAGCCCGTCAAAATGGCGGGAAAGGCCGCGGGAATAAGGATGAGTCTTACAAGCTTGAGGCGCTTGAGGTGGTAGTTCTGACCAACCATCTTGAGTGTGGGAGAGACCGAGCGGAAGCCGGCATGGGTGTTGAGTGCGATTGCCCACAGAACTGAGTGAACCAGAACGAAGATGACACTGCCAGAACCAAGGCCGAACCAGATAAGTGCCAGTGGTAGAAGTGCAATCGCCGGAAGCGGATTGAACATCGAGGTCAATGTCTCGAGCAGGTCCGCACCCAGCCGTGATCCAATCGCAAGCGTGGTCAGCAGCGAGGCGAGAACGATACCGATCCCGTAACCGATGACCAGCGTCCTGAGCGATACGATCATACGATCGGGAATAACGCCATTGACGATATTGGCAACAAAGGCTTCAACCGTCTGCCCGAATGTCGGGAAGAGCAGAGGGTTGGCTAGCCAACGGCCATAAATCTCCCATATGAGGGCCAGAACCAAGAGAATGAAGGCTTTCCGCAGAAAACCGACGCGATAGACGCGTTCGAACGCACTCACAGATTTTGCTACAATCGGAGCGTTGCCGGAATTCACGTCGTTTATTGCTTCGGGTCTGAAGGTAAAAAGATCGGTCATTTTGCTCACCCCGTCAGTGTGATGCGAACAGCATGTCATTGATGCGGCTCTCGAGCTCCGCCTGTCTGGCAGTCCCGAGTTGATCCGGCGCGATGCTATTGAGCTCGGCCTTGACTTGGCCAGGATGGGGCGACAGCAACAGAATGCGTGTGCCGACGCGGATTGCTTCTTCAATCGAGTGAGTGACAAATAGAACGGTGAATTTGGTATCGTCCCACAGACGCAGTAGCTCGTCCTGCATCTTGCGGCGCGTCAGCGCATCGAGAGCCGCGAAAGGCTCGTCCATGAGAAGGACATCGGGCTCCATGGCCATTCCGCGCGCAATTGCCACGCGCTGCTTCATGCCGCCTGAAAGCATATGCGGGTAGCTGTTCATGAACTTCGCCAGCCCCACCTTTTCGATGTAGGATTCGGCCCGCTCACGCGCTTGCGCACCCGAAAGGCGACCCGATGCGGTGAGCGCGAACATGACGTTCTCGATAACGGTCTTCCACGGAAGCAGTTGATCGAACTCCTGAAAAACCATCATGCGATCTGGACCAGGCTCGGCAACCAAGCGGTCCTTGATCGTGATTTTACCTTCCGCCACGGGGAGATAGCCACCGATCGCCTTCAACAGAGTGGATTTTCCGCAACCCGACGGGCCAAGAAGAATGAAACGGTCGGAATTATGCACATCGAAGCTCACACGGCGGGTCGCGGTGATCAATGCATCAGGTGTTTTATATTGTATCGTGACGCCTTCAACGCGCAGCAAAGGTGCCGGCGCCCCGCCAATGGATAGCGTGTCCATCAATCCTCCCGAAATATGGTTTGCAACTCCTCTAGTGCGATTTGGACGTTAGCAAGCTATTCTGACTCTTATCTGACTCAAGCAGCCGGGAGGCGTGGGAGCGTGCGGGTTTTAATCGTGGAGGATACGGAAGACATTGCGAAAGCGATATCTATCCGTTTGGAAAATGCGGGCCATGCAGTGGATCTGGAAGCAGATGGAGCCAATGCCATCGATCTGCTGAATGTTCAGGCCTACGATCTGGTTATTCTCGACCTAACATTACCTGGCCGCGACGGGCTCGAGGTTCTGCGCAGCATTCGCGCCCGCCGCGTGAAAACGCCGGTTCTCGTGTTGACGGCGCGCTCGGAAGTCAACGAGAAGATCAGCGCTCTCGATCTGGGTGCCGATGACTATTTGACCAAACCGTTCGACTATGGGGAACTGGAAGCAAGAGCGAGAGCCTTGATGAGACGCAACGACGGGCTGCCGGATAATCGCATTTCTTTCGGCGCTCTTGTGGTGGACCGCAAGGCACGAGTGGCAGCAGTCGATGGCCAGCCGCTCAGTCTCACGCGAAGGGAGTTGACCGTTCTTGAAATACTCGCGTCAAGACCGGAGAGAATTTTTTCCAAGGAAGAATTGGTCGATCAGCTTTTCAATTTCGATCAGGATCCAAGCTCCAACGCCGTCGAGCAATTCGTCGCCAGGATAAGGCGAAAGCTCGTTGGCTCTTCCGTGGAGATCCGAACGTTGCGGGGCCTCGGGTATCAAATTGCTTCTACGTGAATTCAGTCGATCGATCAGGGTCAGGATACTTGGGCTTGTTGCGGGTGTTCTTGCCGGTGGTGCTATCATTTTAGGCTGCATGGCGTCCTACGCTGCCAATACCGCGGCACGAGAGGCCTATGACCGGCTCCTTGGAAGCGGTGCGGTCCAATTTGCTGAAAACGTCTTCGTGCAAGGCGGCGTCGTAACGTTGGACCCTCCAGCCTCGACCATCTCAGGCCTCGCCGCCTACGATCTTGTCTTCTATCGCGTCGTCGACCCACGCGGTATCGTCGTTGCCGGAAGTGAGGATCTTTCCCCGACGGCGCCGCCTCGGCAGACGCAGAAGGAGTTGGTTTTCGAGAATGGCGTCTATGCGGATCAGCCCGTGCGCATGGCCACTATTTCGAGAAAAATCGAAAATCCCGCCGTTACCGGCTGGGCGGAGATCACGGTCGCACAGACGATACATGCGCGTATCGCCCTCGCCCGTAGCCTGACATACCAAGCGCTCGGTGTGATCGGCGTGATGTTCTTGCTTGCCGTGGCGGCGACTACGCTCTCGCTGCGATTTGCCCTGAAGCCGCTCATACAGATCGAGCACGAAATCCAGTCGCGCGATCCTGACGATCTGTCGCCAATTCATGCCGAGCCTCCGGTCGAGATACGCAACCTCGTCCAGTCCATCGACGGATTCATGCGCCGACTGTCCGAGCGCATCGCGATGTTCCAGAGGTTCATCGGCGATGCCGCACATCAGATGCGCACGCCGCTCGCTGCACTCGACGCTCAGGTCGAGATGCTTTCACATGCGAAATCCGGTGCTGCAATTAAGGATTCAATCTCACGGATCAGAGACAGGAACAACGAGCTGGGGCGTCTCACGGGGCAATTGCTCGACCATGCCATGGTCCTCCACCGCATCGATTCAGCCCGACTCGAACCGGTGAATATCAACGAGTTTGTCAAGCTCGTAATGTCGAAAGCGGTGCCACTTTCGATGTCGAGGGAGATCGACATCAGCTTCAAACCTGCCACCCAAGATATCGTTCTTTCCGTTGATCCAATCAGCCTTCGGGAGGCAATCTCCAACCTCATCAACAATGCCTTGGCTCACGGAGCAAGCTCCAAGTTGGAAGTGGAAGTGAAACCTCTTCCAACGGGAGTCAGCATCATCATCCGTGACGACGGAGATGGTTTCGATACCGATCCACAATCGCTGCTTGCTCCGTTCGAAAAAGGGCCTAGGTCCCGTGGTTCGGGACTGGGCTTGACAATTGCATCAGAGGTCGCGAAAGCGCACCACGGCTCACTGCTTTTTCAGCGAGAGGATGATTTCACCGTTGTCCAACTAATTTTGCCGATGTCGCTCTGATGCTGAGGCGGTGTCGTCCATGACTATCCGAGCCGTCTCGTGCTCCCGGTCATAGCCAACGCTTTTCCGGCAGCGAGGTCTTTGGCGGAGCTGTCGACCATCGATTGTGCGTAGGCAAGGCACTACATTTTTCGCTTCACTGATCCTCAGTCAGGCAGTTGAAAAACATTACAATGTTGCCTGATACCAGCGCCCATGCATCGACGTCCATGGCGTTTTAGAGATTATCGCCGGCACCAGTAGCAGATTTCCCATGACCCTGAACCTCGAGATGCTTGCAGCCATCGGAGGAGAGAGCGCTATTTGGTAAGGTCGGCAATACGATTGAGCGCGCCGGCAAGGCCCTTCAGGGAGACGGCCAGGGTCAGCGGTTGGGCGGGGCTGGCGGCGGAAACGGTAACGTTGAGGGCTTTGCCGGTCCTGAGCTTTGCAATCGTGTCTGCTTCGAAGGTCAGCGGCACGAGGCAGCCTTGCGGCAGGCAGGTCGAGAACGGCAGAGTATTGCCGAGAGGGGCATCGTCGACCTTCAATTGAGCACCCTGGGGCAGTGCCAGTCCGAGCGGCAGCACCAGCGTACCCCGGAACTTACCGTCCGTTGCCTTGCCGATCTCGACTGCCAGGACGGTCTGCTTCGTCTGATTGCTGGTTTGGATCTGACGGGCGAGGCAGGATGGAGTATTGGCCTGCATCTGGCATACGACGCCCCAATCGTCGTAGGTCTCGACCAGCGAGCTGGCCCCGCCCGGCAGCGGAGCGGCGGTGGCGATACCGCCGACGAGAGCGAGCATTGCCGCCAGCACTGAAGCCTTCGGCAAATAGCGGGATGACGTCATTAGAACAGGTTCCTTTCATATGGTTGGGGTCCGGCCGTGCGTGACGGTTCAGTCCGCCGGACGGCCAACGTCCGGCGGATTGTATGTCGTAGCTACGGCGTCGCCTGGCCCGGAAGCGAAACGCAGCCGTTGCCATTGTTGAGGCAGACGAACGTGCCCTCGAAGCGTGGATCGGTGATCACATCGTGGCCACCATCCGCGGTTTCCGTGCCGTCGGAGACCGGCGGGATCGGCGCAAAGCGGCCGGCATCGAAGCTCGGCATCATGGAGCTTGCCTGTGTGCCCGGTTCGGGGTTAGCGGCCTTTTCCACGGTCAGCACGCCTGGAACGAAGTCCATGCGATAATTGGCGGACGCCAGAAGCGTGCCCTGGGTGATCGCATAGGCACCCGGCTCACTGAGACGGGTTGCAGGCGTGGCAAGCCCTCCCGAAAGCCTGTCGCCGTTGACCAGGCCCGCCCCCATGACGGTATAGGTCAGTGCTGGATTGGCGAGGCCATAGCGTCGGCTGAGAGAGTCGGCCGCAACCGTAATGGCACGCTGGTTCACCGTGAGGTCTGCGCCCATGTAGCTGATCGCGTAATTGACGTTGGCCAGCGACCCTTGCGTGATCGCGTAGGCGCCGACATCGGAATATTGCCCCGCCGTGGTCGAAAGCGAACCGGAGAGCGTGTCGCCATTCAGCAGGCCTGCCGCAGCATAGGTCAGCGTCGGATTGGCATCACCATAGGTCTTCGATTTCGCCTCCGCCGTCACCGTGATCGCGCGTCGGTTCACGTTCAGGTTGGCTCCGACATAGGTCAGAGCGTAATTGCTTGATGCCGAGAACGAGCCGGTGATGGCGTAGCTGCCGACGTTGGAATACTGCCCCGCTGTGGTCGAAAGTGATCCGGACAGCATGTCGCCATTGACCAGGCCCGCTCCTCCGACGGTGTAGGTCAGCGCCGGGTTGGCATCGCCATAGGTCTTCGACAGCGTATCCGCCGTGACCGTGAGCGCGCGTCGGTTCACGCTCAGATTGGCTCCAACATAGGTCAGCGCGTAATTGCTTGACGCCGAGAAGGAGCCGGTGATGGCGTAGCTGCCGACATCGGCATATTGCCCCGCCGTGGTCGCGAGTGATCCGGACAGCGTGTCACCATTGAGCAGACCCGTCGCGGTATAGGTCAGCATCGGATTGGCATCGCCATAGATCTTCGACAGCGCGTCCGCCGTCACTGTCAGCGCACGCGGGGTGACTGTCAGATTGGCACCCGTATAGCTTATGGCGTAGTTTGCATTGGCCAGTGTACCCTGGGCAATCGCATAGGCGCCGACGTCGGAATATTGCCCTGCTGATGTCGAAAGCGAGCCGGAGAGCGTGTCGTTGTTGACCAGGCCCGAGGTCGTGTAGGTCAGCGCCGGGTTTGCATCGCCATAGATCTTCGACTTCGCATCCGCCGTTACCGTCATCACCCGCGGAGTGACCGTCAGATTAGCCGCATTATAGGTGATCGCGTAATTGGCATTGCCAAGGCTGCCGAGAGTGATCCCGTAGCCGCCCACATTCGAATACTGCCCCGCCGAAGTCGATAGCGAACCGGAGAGCGTGTCGTTATTCACGAGGCCCGAGGTCGTGTAGGTCAGCGCCGGGTTTGCGTCGCCATAGATCTTCGACTTGCCATCCGCCGTCACCGTTATCGCACGCGGAGTGACCGTCAGGTCGGCCCCAGTAAAGCTGATGTCGTAGTTCGAGTTAGCAAGCGTCCCGAGCGTGATGCCATAGTTGCCGATCCCCGACGCCGTCGTCGCGGAGGTGACCAACGCCCCTGAGAGCGTATCGCCCGCGACGAGGCCGCTCCCACCGACGGTATAGGTGAAGCCCGGATTGGCATCGCCATAGGTACGGTGTGCGCCGTCGGCCGTGACCGTGATAGCGCGCTTGGCAATATCGGCAAGTGTCGTGGCCGTGTTGGAAGCCAGCGTATAGTTGCCGGCATCCGCGCCGCCGAACGACAGTCCGGAGATAGTGACCGTCTTGCCAGTGCCGGCATTCTTGTCGGAAAAGGCGCCGCTGAAGCCATTGCCCAGCGTAAGCGTGTCGCCGGACACCATGCCGTTGAAGACAGCGCCCGCTGTGTTCAAAGTCGCGTCCGTCGTACCGTCATAGATCTTGCCGTTGGCGGTGATCCCGCCGATCGATGAGATCATAGCCCTGGCGATATCGACCGTGTCCGTGCCGCCCGCCAGCGTGTAGTTCGAGGCAAGGCCGCCATTCGTGCCATCGGCCAGAGTCAGTGACGCAAGCGTCACGCCCTTGCCCGAGGCGGCATTCTTGTCGGACATGGTGCCGGTGCCGGACAGCGTCAGCGTTTCGCCGCCGACCAGGTTCGACAGCGTGAAGATCGAGGCATCGAGATCCGTCGAACCGTTATAGGTGCGGCTGCCCGAGAGGTTGACGACACGCTGGCCGATATCGGCCGTGGTCGTCGCCGTATCGGAGGCAAGCGTATAGTTGCCGACATCCGTGCCGCCGAGCGTCAGGCCGGAGATATTGACCGTCCTGCCGGTGCCGGCATTCTTGTTGGCGAAGGCGCCGTTGAAGGTTGCAACCGTCAGCGCGTCGCCGGCGACCATGCCGGTGAAACCCGCACCCGCGGTGTTCAGCGCCACATTGGTCGTGCCGTCATAGGTCTTGTTGCCGGCGGTGATGCCGGTGATCGCAGAGATCGTCGCCTTGGTGATGTTGGCCGTGGCCGTCGCCGTATTGGAGGTAAGCGTATAGTTGCCGGCGTCTGTGCCGCCGAGCGAAAGCGAGGAGATGCTGACCGTCTTGCCGGTGCCGACATTCTTGTCGGCGAAGGCGCCGGTGCCGCCGCTGACCGTCAGACTATCTCCGGCGATCATACCGTTAAAGACGGCGCCCGACGTGTTCAACGCCGCATTGGTCGTGCCGTCATAGGTTCTATTGATTGCCGTGATGCCGGTGATGTCGGAGATCGTCGCCTTGGTGATGTTGGCCGTCGCCGTCGCCGTATTGGAGGTAAGCGTATAGTTGCCGGCGTCTGTGCCGCCGAGCAAAAGCGAGGAGATGCTGACCGTCTTGCCGGTGCCGACGTTCTTGTCGGCGAAGGCGCCGGTGCCGCCGCTGACCGTCAGACTATCTCCGGCGATCATGCCGTTAAAGACGGCACCCGCCGTGTTCAGGACGGCAGTCGTGTTGCCATTATAGGTCTTGTTGTTCGCCGTGATGCCAGTGATCGCAGAGATTGTCGCCTTGGCGATATCGGCCGTGGTCGTCGCCGTATCGGAGGCAAGCGTATAGTTGCCGACATCCGTGCCGCCGAGCGTCAGGCCGGAGATATTGACCGTCCTGCCGGTGCCGGCATTCTTGTTGGCGAAGGCGCCGTTGAAGGTTGCAACCGTCAGCGCGTCGCCGGCGACCATGCCGGTGAAACCCGCACCCGCGGTGTTCAGCGCCACATTGGTCGTGCCGTCATAGGTCTTGTTGCCGGCGGTGATGCCGGTGATCGCAGAGATCGTCGCCTTGGTGATGTTGGCCGTGGCCGTCGCCGTATTGGAGGTAAGCGTATAGTTGCCGGCGTCTGTGCCGCCGAGCGAAAGCGAGGAGATGCTGACCGTCTTGCCGGTGCCGACATTCTTGTCGGCGAAGGCGCCGGTGCCGCCGCTGACCGTCAGACTATCTCCGGCGATCATACCGTTAAAGACGGCGCCCGACGTGTTCAACGCCGCATTGGTCGTGCCGTCATAGGTTCTATTGATTGCCGTGATGCCGGTGATGTCGGAGATCGTCGCCTTGGTGATGT